>JBLMZC010000001.1:0-23245 GCA_050258615.1 Deltaproteobacteria bacterium
ACTATTTTTGCTTTTAATGCAAAAATACCGCCAAAACATTGGAATTCCACATTAAAACTCGGGGTTAAAACCCCGAGCTATTGAAATTATTATCCAATTTTAACATTCACTGAATAGTTACCATTATTTTAGCTTTTTAAATATAAGTTCATAACTAAGAATTTTGCATCTTTTCAGATCATCGTCAACTTTAGATAAGGGACAGGGAATTATATCAGAAATGAAATGTTACAAATCTTAATTTTATGAAAGTATCATTTCTGAAAAAGTAAAAAATTTATTTCTACTTTTATATTAAGAGAAATAATATTAAGCCCTTATAAGAGTTTCTCCTATAAATTAATTAATTTTGCAGTTTGAGAATAGTTTATAAAATGAAGTTGACTTTAAGTATAGTTATTTTTGTTTTTTTCTTGTTGTCATGTCACAAAGATATGACTGAAGTGAACAAATTATTTACATATAATGAAAGACCATCTGAAAAGGGATTTAATGTGAAATCTATTTATAGTGATTCAGCAGTTGTATATTTTACTTTAGAGGGAAAACAAATGTTCAGTGTAAGAAATCAAAATGAAAATTATATAGAATATCCCGAGGGTGTAAAACTGAGTTTCATGGATAGGAATGGAAACTTTGTTAGCTGGCTGACTGCTGACAGAGCAATAAATGATTTGAACGAAAGTAAGTTTATCGTTAAGGGTAATGTAAAATTATTCAATAAAAACAATGATAAACTACAGACAGCAGAGCTGATCTGGGATGAAAATGCAGAGAGTCTTTTTACAAATAAATTTATTAAGATCACACAGCCTTCCAGGGGTGATACTTTGTACGGATTTGGTTTCAGGTCGAACAGTGCATTTTCAGAATTCGAGATAAAAAAGAAATTTTCAGGAAAGGTTTTTGAAGAAATGACAGGGGATTTTTATTAATTGATTTATATAAGTAGTGATAGCAGGAATCATAATATTTACTTTAATGAGCGCATTGTTTTCTGGAATGGAAATGGCTTACATTAATGCCAACAAGGTGGCCATGGAGATTGAAAGGAACAAGAATACTCTTACAGCAAGGATCATAAATGCATTCTACAATAAACCAAAGGAGTTTAATGGAGTTTTGCTAACAGGCAATAACATCTCTCTGATTATTCTCACTTTCCTGATCAGCGAAATGATTGATCCGTTCATGACTGATTACTTCAGAGGCTATTTTTTAATATTGTTGATTAAAACAATAATAATTGCCGTATTTGTACTTACATTTGCAGAGATTATTCCTAAATCTATTTTTAGTGTTTATTCTAATGAAGCGATGATCCGGCTTGCGATTCCGGTAAACCTTTTGAGGGTTATACTTTTGGCTCCAACCATGTTTTTTACTACGGTCTCTTCATTTTTGCTCAGGTATTTATTCAGAGCAAAAATTGAGGTTGCTGATTTACATGCATCTAAATCTGATCTTGAGGCTTTTATTGAAGAAAATGTTACTGGTAAACATGATATTGAAAAAGAGATGTTTCAGAAAGCCCTCAATCTTGATCAGGTTAAAGCCCGTGATGTAATGGTACCCAGAACAGAGATTGTAGCAATAGATAAAAGTGTACCTGTTGAAGAACTGGTAGCTTTGATTGAAAGAACCAAACATTCAAGGGTTTTGCTCTTTGATGGTGATATTGAGAATATAGTTGGATATATACATCACCAGCAGCTGCTGAACGAAAACTATAAACTTGCCGGGGATCATTTTATGTCTGTTTCATTCATCCCGGAGACAATGAATGCAAAAGATCTGCTGCTTAAGTTTATCAGGGAAAAGCAAAATATTGCTGTTGTGGTTGATGAATATGGAGGAATTGCAGGAATGATTACCCTTGAAGATCTGACCGAGGAAATATTTGGAGAGATTGAAGATGAATATGATGTTGATGATAATGATAACTTTGAAAAATACCTTGGAAATAATGAGTATGTCTTTTCGGGCAGGATGGAATTGGACTATCTCAATGAAAAATATGAACTCCTTGAGCTACCACAGGGTGATTATAATACTGTTTCAGGTATGATTGTGAACAGTATTGGAGAAATACCCCTCAGGGGTAGGGAATATGAAATTGGAGATTTCAAATTCAGGATCATTAAAGTTAGCAAAAATAAAATTGATCTGGTGAAAGTTTGGAAATTGAAATAGGACCATTGAAATGTCTGAATATTATTTAATTTGAAGCTTTTGCTTTTCCAATTTTTTTACTCTATCTTACAGCTTTGGCTTCACCATGAGTAATCAACCGCTTCACCAATGAGTTATTAAAGAGATTAGCTGATTTACAGTTGTATAATGAAAAATGACTCTAATTTTTTTTTACAAAACTGATCTTATTGTCTCCTGCTACCTCAGTACGATATCTTTGACCTGAAAATGAAGGTGCTTTAATACCTGAATTCAGTAATACAGGAGTAGTAATTATTACTGCTTCATCCCATTCTCCGGTGTGTAAAAAGGAATTGATGAGTTGTGTTCCACCTTCAACAAGCAAAACATATACCTTTTTTCTAAATAGTGTTAACAAAAGCTCATTCAGAAAATCTGATCGTGCAAAATCCATTTTGCAGAAATCAATATTCCCTTTTAATTCGTTTTTTTTCTGGTTGATTATTATGGTTCCTGCTTTTTTATTATAAATATTGAATGAAGTTGGAATTTTCAACTGACGGTCTAAAACTATTCTGACCGGGCTATCACCATCAATTAGTCTTGTAGTTAGTGAAGGGTTGTCAGTCAATGCTGTATTTGTGCCAACCATTATTCCATCGGCATAATCTCTTAATTTATGGACAAATATATCGGAATAATCATTGCTCAGTTTTATTCTTTCATTTTGTTTTCCTATAAAATGATCCTTACTTTCAGCATATTTAATTATAACATATGGTTTTGATGTTTTGATATTTTTTGAAAAAGCTTTTATTAGATTCTTACCCTTTTCTAATAAAACATTCCGGGTTATTGTTATTCCCATTCGTTCAAGGTATTGTAAGGAATTGCCCTTGATTATTGGATTCGGATCCTCTGTACTTACAACAAGTTTTCTGATTCTCTGGTCTATTATCAATCTGCTGCATGCAGGTGTTTTCCCGTGATAATTGCAGGGTTCGAGACTTACATAAAGAGTTGAATCAGGTATAAGGTCACGGTCCTGTGTTTTAACTGAATTTATTGCTTCAACTTCAGCATGTGCGCTACCAAACTGGTGGTGATATCCTTCTCCTATTATCCTGTTCTGATGTACCAGTATTGCACCAACAAGTGGATTGGGTCTTACATTTTTTCCACCATTAGCTGCCAGGTCAAAACACCGCTGCATGTATATTTCATCATTGCTGAGCATAAATTTTTATTAATACAAATTTATTTATAAAACCATAGACCGTCCTATATGCCTGTTCAAACTATAAAAACAATAACATAGCCTAATTCATGAATTCAAACTTTGAACCCCTGCTAAAAAAGTTATTTTTTTTGCCAGGAAGAAACCAATTCACAAAGCCACTATAAAGGCTATACCTGCATTTTCACATATTCGTGTAACTTCGTGTCGTTGTGCCTTTGTGGCATTGCAATTTTTTTTCGTAATGGGCTCAATTTTCAAATTTTCATATCATCAAATCATCTCAGCATCACATCATCAAATCAACTCATTTTCAAATTTTCAAATTAACTAATTATCCCATCACCGCTTAAACCCGATGTTTGACTGACTTTTTTCGTATTCATCATACAATCGGGCCATAACTATTGCAGTAGCAGCAGCTTCTATTCCTTTGTTTCCATATTCACCTCCGGCACGATCTTCAGCCTGAGTCATATCCTCGGTTGTCAGAACTCCAAAGATCACGGGTGTGTTATTTGCCAGCGATACATCCATAATACCTTTTGAAACTGCCTGGCTGATATATTCATCATGCCTGGTTTGCCCTTTAACAACACAACCGAGGCAAATTACTGCGTCAGGAGATTTTTGTCTGATTACAAGCGAAGCTGCCATTGGTAGTTCAAATGTTCCGGGTACATCCAATTCGAAAATATCTTCAGCCTTAACTCCTTTTTCCTTTAATACCAAAATGCAGCCATCCTTTAATTTGTTGGTAATATTTTCATTCCACTCTGATTTGATTACTGCAAATTTTAATCCTTCTGCTGTTGGAATTTCTTTTAAATTCATTGAATTTTTTTTCCCCATTATTTCTTTCATTTTATTGATTAATTATTAGATTTATTTCACCTTACTACCTCTACCCAGCCAGCTTTTTTCCTGGCATAAATTGTATTGTCGTACATCGATTCACAGAATTGAACTGGAAGATAATATGATCCGGGATAAGTTGCAATAAGCGGAATTTCTACCGTAAATGACCTGTACAGATGAAAAAATGAATAAACCCGGTCATCCCTTATATCCTGATAGTTTACGATTGTATTATTATTATTTGCACCGGACATTCTCCAGTTCAAAATTTCCCATCCTGATGGAAAAACCTGGTTAAGTGCAAGGTTTCTGTAATCTTTCAGGCCATTTATACTGTTAAGATTAACTATAGCCTTAAACTCTGTGCCCATTTTCAAATTCGTTATGTCAATTGGGCCTCCTTTGGTATCGGTGTATGAAATATTCATATTAATATTAGTATTTGCTTCCTCACCTGTTTCCATTTTTGCTTTTCCGGTAGAGATTATATTTAAAAACAAAGGAGATTTTGTGTTTTTATTATTGACAGTCAAATTATTTAATTCATTCTCCCTGAGGTTGATCGAGTAAATACCTTTCGATGATTTGACTGCCCTCGTTTTGTTGCCTGCAGTGACCTGGAAATCCAATCCTTTATTGTTTTTCACCAGGAAATCATTTAATGCTAATATTACATATGATATCTCATGGGTTGAATACCAGTTCTGATTGAACCTGTTTATTATATCTTTTGCCAGGCTTGCTGCACTATCCGACATTCCAAGGTTTTGTTCCAGCATCAACCTTACACTGTAATCCCTTAATGAACTTCCATAAGTGTAATAAACATCACGGTAGTCAGTTATCTCATTTTTTTGCCGGCTATATATTTTACCAGCAATATCCTTATTGCCTGCATAAGAAAAAGCAAGTGCCAGATACCATCTCGCTACTGAAGGCATATTGGTGATATTGAATAAATAGTTCATTGAAGAGCGATTGGGCCGGCTAGCTTTGGCAAGCACCATAAGTGCATATGCTCTTTGAGTTATATAATATGATTCTTTAGTGTCCAGTTTAGAACCGGCTATTTTCTCAAGATAATTCAGTCCGTTTTCCAGTACAGGACTTGAATTATAACCTTTGTTTTTAGCTTCAAGCAGAAAATGCAATGCATAGACTGAACCCCACGAATCAGCTTCAAAACCTCCGGGCCAGTAACTGAATCCACCGTTTTTCATCTGAAATTTTTTTATCCTTTCTATGGCTGCCAGAATTATTCTGTTAATTTTATCAGATCTTTCTGGTGGCATTTCCATAAATTCAGCAAGGTTAATCAAAGGAAATGCTGTCGATGTAGTTTGCTCAATACATCCGTAAGGATAGTAGAGCAAATACCTGATTTTGCTTTCGAGTTCAAGTTTAGGCATTACACTAAATTCGATCACAGCTGAATTGCTTCCTGGTGTTCCAACTTTGTCAATTGAAAATGAAGACTTTTGTCCGCTTTTTATTGTGGTTGATTTAGTTGATTTTACAAAAGGATTAGGATTTTCTACTTTGATCCCAATTTTCTGGTTAGCAGAAAATGCACCTGAATTTGCCTTGATATCAATAAGACCTGTGCCTTCCCGATCTCTGACTTTTAGTTTCATGTAAGAAATTTTTTCTCCGGGTTTATCAAAATTAATGGCTGAGTTGTTTACTCCGATGAGGTCAAAGAGATCATTGTTGTTAATTGTAAGATCAACTTTTTTAATGGTTTTATTTGTTGAAAACACTGTAACAGGTAATTCGAATATCTCACCAGGAGACAAGACTCTTGGAGCAGTCAAAAGCATCATAAGATCATTCTTGACAGGAATCGTTTTTTCTGCACTTCCAAAATCATGTTCCCCGGATGCCACAACCATCAATCTTACAGAACCTGAGTAATTCTGCATTTTCAGTTTATGTACAGCAGTTTTGCCTTTATCAAGATAAAATGGCCCAAGAGCTGTTACTACTGGCTTGAATCTGTTTGCTTTTTTTCCGTCAGCCTGGGCTCTTGCTTCTCCGTCACCACCGAGGCTCAATATTTTATCGAAAAAAACAGGTCCGCTTTGTACTATGTAGTTATACACATCCCAGGTATTGACAACAGAGGCAAATTTTGAGAAAAAATGATCATAAGGTGAGGGGGTTTTGAACCTTGTGAGATCCAGCAAGCCGTCATCAACTATTGCAAGAGTGTATGCCATAGCCTTTTTATTTTTTTCGCTTACTCTAATCTCATAATTAGCATTTGGCTTGATGACATCAGGAGCAGAGACCACAGGTGTTAATTTCCTTACAGGATCATTGACCTTCACCGGTACAATTCCATATCGTCTGATAGGTACATCACTTGATTTATTGTTAATTGGTCTGAATACTGTGACATGCAGATATACATATGGGAACATCCATTTTTCGATATCAAGGTTATATGTAAAAACATCTGATTGTGAAGTTTGCCAAATAGTCTTTTTGATAGATTCAGAATTTTCAACTGCTATGAATACCCGGTTGCCTTTGCCTGCTGGAATGCTGATCCTTGCTTTTTCACCTGCAAGATATTCTTCCTTTTCCACATCAAATTTGAGCTTACTGGCAAAATCCTTGTTTTCAGCATCATCACCGCCAAAATAACCTGTATAAAAAAGTACACCTGAATTATGTCCTGATTTATCATTTTTTACCCTCAACAGGTATGCACCCTCATCATGCACTTTCAGTTTAAATTCAGCTTTGCCATTTGCATCAGTAGTAGCGAAAATTGTTTTAAATGGAGAAATGCTGAGATCGGAAAGATAATTTGCCACATAATTGTAACTATCGTCCCACCACCACCTCCATTGTGCATTGTAAACCATGGCTGTGATTTTTCGGTTACTCACCGGCTTGCCCTCTGAATTCAGAATTACTATAGGGATTTTTGCCTCTTCTCCTGATTTTAATCCTGCTTCTCCCCATGAGTTTTTGGGAAACCGGACTCCTACATATTCTGTATAGGGAGAAATGGTTTTTACAAACCAGTCAGAACTATATTCTCCTGATCTTTCAAATGCCTTGACAACAAAGCTTCCGGTCAACATTCCCGGATAAGAATTATTCTCGTCAAAATTCAAATTGAAATCAGCCCTTCCGTCTTCATTCAGGGGGCCATCGAACACAGTTTGTTCTGTGTTTGAAAAATTCCCTGCCAGATCATCAAATTCATAGGATTCATAGCCTTTGAATGTGGTTTTCGTTTTTTTAAGAAACAGATTTATTGATGCAGATGCTCCTGACGGAGGTAGACCATTGAGATATTTAACATCGATTTTTCCTTGTTCATTTAAACTGAGTTTATCGGTTTTTGAAAAATCGACCTTTATTTTCATCCTGTTAGGTTTGATAGTTTCAATTTTAATCCTTTCTGAAAAAACCAAATTTCCGATTGTTACTTTTGCAGTCCAGTTGCCGGTTGGGTCGTTGCTATTCGTTTTGCAATTGAAATTATAAACACTGCCAACAGATTTTGTGCTTACTTTTTTTAGATAACTTTTACCCAATGGATCGATTAATTCGAATTGCACCGGGTGATCGGCAGGCAATTTGGAATCAGATCTTTTCAGTATGAAATAGATAAACATTGAATCTCCGGGTCTCCAAACTCCTCTTTCTCCATAGATATAACCATCCAGGCCTTTGTTAAGCTTTTTGCCCTGAATATCAAATTCACTTACCGAAAGTGATTTGGCTTCACTCATATCCACATATGCAAAATCACTGCCCTTTTTTGCGATAATAAAATATGGTTTTTTATCTTTCAGATCGAAAACCGCCAGGCCATTATTATCAGTAGATTTTTCTTCGATAAGCTGCTGTGAATAAGTATAGCATTTTATTGAGGCATTTCCCACTGCTTGTGCACTTAGTAAATCGTTAAGAATTACCATCACCGAGTTTTTTCCGATCGATTTTGCAGTGATCCCCAGATTGGATGCCAGAATGTTCTTTTGAATAAAATTTCTCGATGTGTAGTAGAGAGGGTAACATGGATCTTTTTCCTGTTCCCAGTTATATCCGCGATACCAGTACCAATCCTGCCATATTGACTTTTGATTTTCTTCATCATATTCCGGCTCTTTATCCAGTCCGGTGGAGCTGAATAGATCTTCATTGTCATTTTCACACTTAAAATCGCTATAGGATTTCCTGAATCCAACTTTGATATTATAGATCGATCCTTTATCTGTTTTAATAAATTTAGCCAGATCTAATGAGTATTTTCTCCATTTGAACATGTCTATTTTTGAATTAGGCGCAGCTAAAAGAACTTTTTTCTGAAATACAATATCAGAAATCTCACCGGGAATGTATTCCGAATTCAGATTGTTATAATGAAGAAACTGCATAATATTATTTGCATACACTTTTCGTATTTCAATATCTACTGCACGTAGGTTTATTGCCTCAAATGCAAAACTGATACTGCCCTGATCAGGGGTTATGATTCCATTATCTATCATTTTTAAAGCAGGCAAGGGTGGGGTGATATTGACCGATACCGTTATCTCATTTGTCAGTTTTTTGTATTCTATATTCTCAAGTTCCTTGCCGATGCTTATGTCAAAATTTCCATTCAGATAGGTGTTGAATTCCAGATCTAAAATATTGTTCCTGATTATTAACTTAGGAACTTCAGAAGTTTTTTCAATATTGATTATCCCGGAAATGTCCTGTCCCCGGTTTAACTGATCTGAAAAAGCAAGACTTACAATTGTGGGGGTACTTGATTTAACTTTATAATTTATAAATTTAAAATTGCCCCTTGCCGGAATTTCAAACTGTGTTTCTCCGGTGTCTTCACTACCTATTGGTCCTCCATTCCATGCAATAGACAGCTCACCTTCATCTTTTCCCCTCTTTAAATTTTTGATAATGAAATTTATAGTTTTTTTGTCGATATAATTGTACTGTATTGTAGGTTGTTCCTGTCCATTGTATTTTAATTTCAATACATCTTTAAACTGAGATTCTGACATTGAATCATTTGATGTAATAGTACCATTCAAGGTATATTCATCAACACTTACTGCCATCAACTCATCAAATTCTACATCAATATGAAGCGGAACTGTGCTGAACTCGAAAGTGAATTCTTTGATTTTGCCTTTGTAATTTTCAAATATTTTAGTTAGATCGATTGTGGCTGAGTATTTTGTGTTTGGCTTAAGCATTTTTGGTACAAACTGCAACATTCGGTTTCCTGACCATACCAGAGTGCCTTCTGTTTCAGGTGAAAGCCTGAAATATGCATCTGCCGCTATGGTAGAGTCACTGGCTACATCAGCATCCTTATTAAAGGCAATGAAAACCGGAACATCAGTGTTGATAGTGCCCTGAGTAAAATCAGTAACTACATCGGGTTTGATCATATTTCCTGAACTGTCCCTGCCTGATTTGCATGCCATTGTCAACGAAAATATTGATATAAATAAAAGCAAACCTTTGTAATGGAATTTGATTTTCATGATAAAATAATTAGCAGTTAAAAAAAATAATTGACATAATTTTGATAATGTAAAATTAATTAAAAAAAATTAATTAAAATAAAATTTTGAGCATATTTATTAATTCAAGCTTAAATTAAATAAAGCCTGAAGGGATTTAATTTTAAATTATTTTACAAACTATTCCAAATGTATTTTGTTATAATTTTAAGCATGCTTAAAAATTAATTAAAATCTACTGTAATGATCTCATTTTCAAAAGAGAATTTTCTAAAACAATTATGGTCCGATCAGGAAAATGGTAATGCTTTTACAGCTTTCTCATTTCTTGCCGAAGAGCTTAAGGTTTCAAATGCCGCAATTACTGATATGGCACGAAAGCTTGCAGTTCAGGGATTTGTCAATCACATACCATATAAAGGAATGACACTTACGCAAAAAGGAAAAACTGAGGCTCTGAAGGTGGTAAGACGTCACAGATTGTGGGAGCTTTTTTTGATAAGAACCCTGGGGATGAACTGGGCTGATGTACATGAGGAAGCTGAAAAACTTGAACATCACAGCTCTGAAAAGCTGATTGACAGAATTGAGGAATTTATGGACTTTCCACGTTTTGATCCTCATGGTGCACCAATTCCTGATAGGTTTGGAAATATTCCCAATGTACCGGAGCTCACATTGTTTTCTGATGCCATTGTTGGTGAAGATTATCTTGTAGCAAGGGTTTATGATCAGGATACGGTTCTGATTAAATACTTAAGCAGAATAGGACTTTTTCTGAATACTAAGATCAAAATACATGATAAAATCGATTTTGATAATAGTACATGGATAATAAATAGTGGAAATGAATTTCTTATAAGTGAGAAAGTTGGACAGAATATTTTATTACAAAGCTTAAATAATATACAATGATTGATAATGGTATAATTTTTTTAATCCTTTTATTTGCAATGGTCATTTTATTTTTTTTGTGGCCTGAAAAGGGTTTTTACTGGAAATGGAAATCAGCTAAAGAAAACCTCAACAGGATACTACTCGAAGATTTACTCAAACTCATGTTCAATTTTGAATACAAACATTTGGATTGTACTATGGCTTCAATAAAAGAAGGATTGAATATTAATACAAATGACGGAGAGGCACTGATAGAAAAGTTAAAAAAACAAGCTCTTATAACTCAAAATCAGGATGAATATAAGCTTACTGATGAAGGCAGAAAATATGCACTGAAAATAATCAGGATACACAGGATTTGGGAAAGATATCTGGCTGAAGAAACTGGTTTGGATTCAAAAGTGTGGCATAAGCAAGCTGACAAAATAGAACATTTCATAACTGAAAATGAAGCAAACCAAATGGCAGCTTCTATCGGGAATCCAGTTTTTGACCCTCATGGCGACCCAATTCCCTCCGACTCAGGTGAATTACCTGAATATACCGGTAATACTCTCAGCAGCTTCGGAAAAGGTGATTATCTCAAAATAATTCATATTGAAGATGAACCTCCGGTTGTTTTCTCTCAAATTACTGCTATGGGCCTATATCCGGGCATGATGTTATATATAACTGAAAAAGACCAATTGAAAATAAGGTTTATAGGAGACGGTGAAGAATTCATACTTGCTTATCAGTTATCTGACAATTTGACTGTTGTTAAAATAAATGATGATGACTATTCCGGAGCAGCAAGAAAACTAAGTAGTCTGAAGGAGGGACAAACAGCATATATCAGCGGATTATCGCCCTCGTGCAGAGGTTTGGAACGAAGGAGATTGATGGATCTTGGCATTGTGACGGGAACCAGAGTTTCTTTAATGATGATAAGTCCGGGAGGAGAGCCTACAGCTTATAATATCCTTGGTGCAGGTATCGCATTACGGAAAAAACAGGCTGATAATATTTTCATAATCGATAATATCTGAAATTTATGGATTTAAATGAAAAAAGAAACTGTGCAGAATGCCCGGAGCCTATGACATCAAACTTAAAAAGACTAGGTGCTGAAAACGGTGAGTTTGACTATATTCTGGCTCTGGCAGGAAATCCTAATACAGGGAAAAGCACTGTATTTAACAAACTTACCGGATTGAGGCAGCATACAGGAAACTGGCCTGGTAAAACTGTTTCACAGGCTACCGGTGGTTTTAAAATGAATGACAAGACTTATAAGATTGTTGATTTACCCGGTACATATTCCCTGCTTTCAATTAGCGCTGATGAAACTGTAGCCAGAGATTTCATGCTTTTTGATGATCCTGATGTTACAGTAGTAGTTATTGATTCTACCCGTCTGGAGCGAAATCTAAATCTTACCTTGCAGATATTGGAAATAACAAGTAAAGTGGTAATTTGTCTAAATCTGACCGATGAAGCCAAAAGAAATGGAATAGAGATCAATGAAAGATATCTGTCCAGACAGCTGGGGGTACCTGTTATAAAAGCTTCTGCAAGACAGGGTGAAGGGCTTTCAGATTTGCTCCAAAGTATTGATGAAGTTGTCAGCGGAAAATTCATTTGCAGGCCTCACAGGCTTGTTTATAACGAGAAACTTGAAAAAGCTATTGAAATTCTTGTTCCAATGATCAATAAATCAGTTACGGATTCAAAAAGTACAAGATGGATAGCCTTAAGACTACTCGAAGGTGATCAGAATGTAATTGATTTTATAAAAAGGAAAGTCCCTGATGATGAAGCAAGACTATCCTTGTTTTCAGTCGCTAACAATTTGAGATGGGATCTGGGTGATAATTTTCATGATGAATTGATGAGAATAATTTTCAGGACAGCAAAAAAGATATCTGACGAATGCATAACTGAAGATAAAACCAAAAAACCTTTTAAATTTGATCGTGATATTGACAAAATTGTGACAAGCAGGATATGGGGATTTCCAATTATGCTTGGGCTGCTGGCACTGGTTTTTTGGCTGACTATTATAGGTGCCAATTATCCATCTTCATTGCTTTCTTCCTTACTTGTAGATAAATTGCATCCTTTGCTCAGGGAGTTTACTTTATCAATTGGATTTCCATGGTGGTTGACAGGAGTGTTGATTGATGGAGCATACCTTGCTATTGCATGGGTAATAAGTGTAATGCTGCCACCGATGGCTATTTTTTTTCCATTGTTTACTCTGCTTGAAGATTTCGGATATTTGCCCAGAGTAGCTTTCAATCTCGATAGACTTTATCACATCGCAGGAGCACATGGCAAGCAGGCACTTACAATGAGCATGGGTTTTGGATGCAATGCAGCAGGTGTTGTTGCCACCCGAATTATTGATAGCCCGAGAGAAAGGCTAATAGCGATCATAACAAACAATTTTTCCTTGTGCAATGGAAGATGGCCTACACAAATATTGATTGCATCTTTATTCCTGGGAGTTCTTGTTCCGGTAAAATTTGCAGGTATAGCAGCTGGATTAGCTGTGATTTCAATCGCATTACTCGGAATTTTCCTAAGTTTTGTAGTTTCATGGTTATTATCACGAACGGTTTTGAAAGGTGCAAGTTCGGCATTCAGTCTTGAGTTACCTCCTTACAGACCACCAAGGATATGGCAGACATTTGTAACCTCATTTTACGACAGGACATTGATAGTACTGTGGAGAGCTGTAGTTTTTGCATTACCAGCAGGAATTGTCATCTGGCTAGTTGCCAATATAAAAATTTCTGATATTAGTATTGCAAGTCATTTTATAAACAGTACAGATCCTTTTGCATTATTTTTTGGTCTGAATGGTATTATTCTCCTTGCTTATATCATCGCAATACCAGCCAATGAGATTGTATTGCCCACGATCCTGATGCTCACAGTCCTTCATTTTGGTCTTGCAGGCATTGGGTCGGGTAGTGGTGTGATGTTTGAGACAGACAATATACAGGCTACTGGTCAGATACTCAGGGCGGGTGGATGGACAACACTAACTGCCATCAACCTGATGATGTTTAGTTTGCTTCACAATCCATGCTCTACGACCATTTATACCATTTACAAAGAGACTAAAAGCATAAAATGGACTGCTCTGGCAACCTTATTACCAGTTATCATGGGTTTGATTGCCTGCTTTTTAATAGCGCAGGTTTGGTACTATTTGAATTAAATATGAAAACTTGAACCACTGATTGCTTGTTAAAAATGCATGAAATGTTCATCGAATGCAACTGGCAAATGAGAGAATAATCCATTGATAAAAGTTAACAAGTAGTAATTATAATAACCGGAATTAAAAAAATAATTTTTATAATCCTGTTGTTTTCTGTGTTTTAGGAGCATATATTTAAATTCATTTTTATCTTTGTAAGTTTTTAATTAAAACTTTTTAAATGAATATTGAAAAAAATACTGTAGTCTCACTCAATTATGAACTAAGGACCGAAGGTTTTGATAGTCATATAGTGGAAAAGACTGATGAAGATCACCCGTTGGAGTTTATTTTTGGTGTGGGAATGATGATTCCAAAATTTGAGGAAAATCTCAAAGGTAAATCTGTAAATGATATTTTTCAGTTTATGATATCTGCTGAAGAAGGTTATGGACTTTCAACTGATGAAAATGTTGTGGAATTGCCAAAGACCGTTTTTCAGATTGATGGCAAAGTAAACGAAGACCTTCTTGTTGTTGGGAAAATCCTGCCATTACAGGACAATACCGGACACATGTTCAATGGTAAAGTTGCTGAAATAAAAAAGGATAGTGTCGTTATGGATTTCAACCATCCAATGGCTGATAAAGATCTTTATTTCACGGGAAAAATTAACTCTGTGCGTAAAGCTACTGATGAAGAGCTTGACCATGGCCATGTTCACAGAGATGGGCATCACCATCACTAAAGTTAAAAAAAGCGTCTTCCGACGCTTTTTTTTTATCTGAATTCTACCAGAAATGGCATTTTTGCCTGAGGTTCACCAATCCGGGTTTTATCGTTAATTATATCCATGACAGGTTTTAATTGTCTTAATTGCCTGTTTTTCATCATTTTTGATTCAATATCACCCTGCTCATTAAGATTCCTTATTACCTCCTGCAATAAGTTATCCGTCATTCGTGGATATTTAGTCAATGAATACTCCTTTATTTTCGCTTTCTCAGCGCATATTTTTATAGCTTTGTCCAGATCTCCAAGTTCATCTACAAGGCCAAGCTCTTTTGCTTTTGATCCCAGCCAGATTCTTCCCTGGGCAACTTCATGAACCTGATCTTTCGTCATTTTTCTGCCTTTTGCCACAGTAGCAAGGAATTTGTCATAAAACTGATCTATGTAAACCTGCATATATACTTTCATTTGGTTTTCCATTTCAAATGAGGGTGAAATAGCTAAACTCATTTTATGAGTTTTTACACTGTCGAAATGGATTTTCAGTTTATCATTCCACATCTGTTTAAGTTCAGGTATCACAGCAAATACACCGATGGATCCGGTCAGTGAATTAGAATCAGCTACTATTTTATCCGCATGACATGATATGTAATAACCCCCACTTGCTGCATAATCACCCATTGAAACAATAACTGGTTTACCTTTTGATTTGATTCTGTCAACATAGGCAAGGATCTCATCCGAGGCTGAACCACTACCTCCGGGTGAATTAACCCTTAGAACAACTCCCTTTATATTGTCTTTTCGCAAAATATCATCGAATGCATCCTCAAACTTTTCAGGGGATATCTGACCTGCCTCTTTACCCGTGTTTACAATATCTCCATCCATATAGAGCACTGCAATCTTGTCTTTATGATTGTCAGTTTTTATCTTGCCACCAAACCTTATATATTTATCTGCAGAAACCAGTTTTAATTCTTTGTTTTCTTTCAATCCGGATTTGATTTTCAGCATTTTATTGAAGTCTGTCTTATATATCAGGGCATCTACAAGTTTATATTTAACTGCATTCTCAGCAAACAGGCCTTTGAAATTGCTGACAAAATCCTCATACCTTATTTTTTCTATTTTCCTTGATTTCAA
Organism: Deltaproteobacteria bacterium; assembly: GCA_050258615.1. GTDB lineage: Bacteria > Bacteroidota > Bacteroidia > Chitinophagales > Saprospiraceae > JADJGA01. The sequence goes on from JBLMZC010000001.1 coordinate 15,716, forward strand.
GATTTTTGAAGTGACATTTTCATATAGACCATTGTAAAATTCCCTCAGTTGCTTTCTGTTCTGATCGCTCATTTTGTTTAATCTCAGAGGTTCAGTAGCACTTTTGAACTGCCCTGCATAAAAAACATTCCATTTCACGCCAAGTTCGTCCGACAGTTCTTTCAGATATGGAATTGCTGTAGCATATCCAGTAATTTCTACCATGCCTCCCGGGGAAAGAAAAACTGAGTCAGCAACAGATGCAATATAATATGTCAGTGGGGTGTAAAATTCACCATAGGTGTAAACAAACTTTTTGCTTGATCTGAAGTCATTCAGTGCAGTCCGCAGCATATTGGCACTCGAATATCCCATCAGCGGGAAACCGGTTTCCACATATATTCCCTTAATTTTGTCATCTTTTTTAGCTGCTTCTATTGCTTTTATTATGCTTCCCAGGTCAGGATTAAATGCTTCGTTCATCAAAACAGCAAATTTATCAGTATTTTCACTTTTTTCCCTGAATTGCCCGTCAAGTTTTAGATGTAAAACCGAGTTTTGATTTACTGTAGGTTTCTGATTAAATGATAGTCCTACTATAAAAAATATCAGAAACAGCAGGATGAAAAATAATAATACTCCAAGACATGAAGCAAATACCCTTGAAAAGAAATTTCTCATTTTATCGGATTTTTAATTGTTAATTAATTTGATGCAAAAATACTGTATTAAGATAGTTAGCCTTATTTATTTTAGATAATCATTTGTTATTCATAGATGAAAATAACAATTGATTGCTTTTTACAAGCAATAAAAGAGAGATTTTGGATGTGATTGTAACACATTACAAAAAAATGTGATATAAGATGTTTTAAAATTTAAAACAAAATTATATCTTTGTATCCGGTTATGTTGAAATATTTTTATATATCAATTCTTGTGTGCTTATACCTTACTGTGAATTGTCAGGTACAGGTTCGTTTATCAGATAGTAATGGGTTTACACCTAAAGATCTTATCAATAATATATTTCTTGGTGATGGGGTCTCAGTACTTGAAGTAAAATATGATGGTGATAATAAGTCAGTTGGTTATTTCTCCAATGGCCAGAATGCAATATCACTCGAACGGGGAATAATTATGGCAACAGGAGATGCATCACATGCATCACAGTATAATTCAAATACCATTAATTCATCAACAAGTTCGGGAAATTCAATCAAAGATCAGGAGCTCAGCAATGCAATTGGCAATTCAAATCTTAATGACATTGCCAGGTTCGAGATCACTTTTATACCGTTTTTTGATTCCATTTCCTTCAGGTATGTTTTTGCTTCTGAAGAGTATCCATCATATTCATGTGACAAGTATAATGATGTTTTTGGTTTTTTTATTTCAGGACCAGATCCGGCCGGAGGATCGTATGTAAATCGTAATATTGCTCTTATTCCCGGAACAAACGAAGTTGTCAGTATAAATAATGTCCATCCTGCATATTTAAACAATTGCGCAGCTAAGAATGTACAGTTTTATAATGAGAATTTATTGGGAAGCAGTACCATGGTCTATAATGGCTTTCTTGATGTTTTTAGTGCTAATGCGAAAGTTATACCTTGTGCTGTCTATAAAATAAAACTGGCAATCGCTGATGTTGTAGATAATCTTTATGATTCTGCTGTTTTTCTTGAAGCCAAAAGTTTCAGTGCGGATGGCATGAAAGTCACAGTTGAAACTCCTTCATTTGATGGAGTTATCTCAGAAGGATGTCAGCCCGCAGCGATCAGATTTGAATATAATGTACCTGTTAAGGAAGACTTTAATTTGAATTTGCGACAAATCACCGGTTTGTCAGGTTTTAATGCTACTCCTGTAACGGATTTTAATTCGCTTCCGTTTCAGGGAGCTATTAAAAGTGGTTCAAGGGATTTTCAATTTGTTATAAATGCACTGGAGGACAATTTAACCGAAAATGATGAATTAATAGCCATTGAGTATCAGAAAGATAAGTGCAATCTTGATACGCTTTTTATTAAAATTACTGATAATAAACTTATAAATATACAATTAACTGATACTATTCAGGTGTGCCAGAATACAACAGTCAATGTAGGAGCAAAACTCCCGGATAATTACCAGCCAGCTAATGAGAAGACATTCAAGAGCAATCAGCAAATAACCCTTCCAGGATCAAAGGGCACATCAGTTACGTCAGGACTATCTATTTTGAATGTTAATCCTGACTTGCTTAAAACTGCAATGATTAAGGAGGTTTGCATAGATAAGCTTTTCGGAAAAAACTTGTATGACCTTGATATTTATCTGGTTAGCCCTGACAATAGATTCATTGAAATTAGTACTGACAATGGCTTCAGATCATCAGCAAGTTCGACTGTCGATTCAATGATTAATACATGTTTCACACCAGATGCAGTACTTGGTATTAATAATGGAAATGCTGCCCTTGGCACTTATTTCCCCTTAAATCCCTCTTATCGGGGATATTTCCAGCCCGAAGGTACTTGGAAAGATCTGGAAAATACAAAGGTAAATGGTGAATGGGGTTTGTTTTTATTCAGGGATGAAGAGGGATGGACTACAACTCTTGAATCATGGCATATCACATTCAGGTCTAATTATAATCTTTCATATAATTGGACTCCCGACAATGGCATATCTTGTACTAATTGTCTAAATCCTGATATTTTCCCTGATCAGAGTACATTTTACAATATAAGTCTCATTGATACTTATGGTTGTGTTGTAAAGGATTCTATCTATGCTGATGTAAATCTTAAAGAAGATATTATTGATATTGTTTGCGATTCAATTTCAACAGATCATATCAGATTTCTTTGGTCTTCCTCAGGTACTGATGATATATATGAAGTGAAATTAAACAATTCAGGTGACTGGCAAAAAGTTGAAAATAATCAGCTTATTTTGAATGGATTGGGCTTTTCTGAAAAAATCAATATCCAAGTCAGGGTAGAAGATCAGCTTTGCCCAAATAATATTAAATCACAGCAGTGCGAAACCTTTCCATGTCCACCACCACAAATAAGGATCTTGTCCAGGAAAGATATTGACTGCTATGGCAATAAAAATGGAATTATTGAACTCGAAGCATTCGGAACTAAAGGGCCTTATTCGTACAGGTATAAGGGACTGGAGCAAAATTCTGGTTTGTTTACCGGACTTGGGGCCGGAGAAGATACTATTTTTGTAAAGGACGGTTCAGATTGTGAAATACCTTTTATTTTTAAAATTGCTGGTCCCCAGCCGTATAATGTACAATTGACAAAGACTGATATTTCCTGTTTTGGTCTAAATGATGGCAAAATAAATGCTATTGTTAATGGTGGAAATGGAAACTATAAATTCAAATGGGTTGAAAAAACTCAAAACTTTTTGAAAACCCAACAAAATATTGATCAACTTAAGGGTGGAAAATATTTCCTCACAATTTTAGATTCCAGAAATTGTCAATACCTTGATTCTGTTGAAATTACAGAACCAGATGCCCTTGTAATAAAAGATTCAATAGTAAATATTAGCTGTAAAGGGTATAGTACAGGCAAGATCATTATTGATTGCTCCGGAGGAATTCCACCTTACTCATATAGCTGGATTACTCCGGTAGGTGTATCACAATCAAAGGATATAATTAATTTGCCGGCAGGCAATTATAAAATTACGGTAACTGATAAAAATGGATGTACATCATTAAGGGAATTTACAATTAATGAGCCTGAAAAAGGGATCATTTTTGAATTTACAGGAAAAGATACAATCTGCAAAGGGAGTTCAGACGGTAGTATAAAACTGATAATTCCTTATTTGTCTGATTATAAACTGAGCTGGGATGGTGGTTATCAGGGAACAGTATTAAATAATCTGGGGAAAGGTGTTTACTCGCTTACACTTACAGATAAAAATGCCTGCGTTTATTCTCATGACTTTATAATAACTGAATTGGATAACATTTCGCTGGAACTCAATCAAAAACCTGCAACCTGCCATGACTTTTCTGATGGAACAGCCTGGGTTGATAAAGTATTTTACGGGGGACGTGAGACATCAAAATCAAAATTTAATTTTGTCTGGGATACTCCTGACCCCCAGCATGGTCAATATGCATATTACCTCAAAGGTGGTAATATTTACACTGTATCAGGAATTGATATTTACGGTTGCGAATCAAGCGCAGGTATTGCAATCGGTAATCCTCCTGAAATAGTCACAAAAGTTGATTCAAGAAAGGATGTTAATTGCTTCGGGGGTAATGATGGTTTTATCAGTGTTATAGTACCTGATTGCAATAATTGCAGATTCAGATGGAGCACAAATTCAAAAGCAGGAGATACTTCTGTGGCAATGAACCTAAGGTCAGGATTGTATAAATTAACTGTTACAGACGAAAATGGATGCACAGTTGAAAATACCTATACGATTGTAGAGCCACCTCCGATCGATCTTTCACTTAAACTGACAGACGTTAAATGTCATAACGGAACTGACGGAATTGCAGAAATTTCCATTAATGGCGGAGCTCCACCATATTCGATATTATGGAATGATACTCTTGCAGCACAGATGATTGATAATCTTTCAGCAGGAAAGCACTATATAGTAGTAACTGATATCAATAATTGCAGGATTACTGATACTTTTGATATCCAGCAGCCATTAAAACCAATTACAGGTTTTGCTGAAAGTAATGACGTAACATGCTTTAATGGAAATGACGGAACCATCCACTTTGAAGCGACTGGTGGAAGTCCCCCGTATTCATTTAGCATAAATGGTGGGCAATTTTATGGTACTGATGTCATAGTTGGCCTCAGGAGTGGTAATTATAACGCAATGATTAAAGATATTAATTCTTGCATTTTCGAAATCAAAAATATTTATGTTTCAAATGGGAAACAAATAAAAATTGAACTTGGTAATGATACCTTAGTTTATTTTGGTTCATCAGTTACCATAACCCCACAAATCAATGGACAGACAAATCCAGTCCAGTATGAATGGACCGTACCTGAAGGAGTTAAAATAAGTTGTTCTGACTGTCCATCTCCTGAAGTGGAGATTAAATTCAACACAGAAATCCGCGTTAAAATAACCGATTCAAATGGATGTTCAGCCGAAGATAGTAAAAATATAAGGATATTGAACCAAAAGGAAGTTTTCGTCCCTGAAGCTTTTAATCCTTACAGTTTTCATCATTCAAACAGCAAACTTTTTATTTATGGAAAAACAGGAATCAAGATTATTTCATTCAGCGTTTTTGACATTTGGGGAGGGGAGGTTTACAATAGGAAAGATTTTGAGATTAACGACGAATCAACAGGATGGGATGGTACTTTCAGAGGAAAGAATTTAAATGCAGGAGGATATCCATGGATACTCGAAATAAGGCACACGGATGGTACTACTGAAATCATCAAGGGTGTCGTAACTTTGCTCAAATAGAAAAGGAAAATTATTAATATATTCACAACTAAAACACTTTTAAAAACTGTGTTTAAAAATTTTAAAGGATACTTACAGATTATTTGCGCTTTTTATATATATTAAAACATTTTAATATGATTAACTTTTATTAGTGTTCATCTTTTTAGGAAAACTTGGTTTTAATGGAATTTAAATACAGAATTGCTTTGGCCTTGATATTGATTTTATCTTTCCATAAAGATTTGATAGCTCAGGATATGCTTTTTTCTCAACCTGGTTCTTGCGCTATACAGTCCAATTCAGCATTTACAGGACTTTTCAATACAAAATTACGCGCAGGAGGAGTTTATCGAAGCCAGTATTTTAATGTACCCGGAAACACAGATTTTTCATCAAAAAGTATTTTTTTTGATGCCAGATTCAATTTAATTAATAAAGATTATATTTCATTTGGAACTATTTTGTCAGATGATAAATATGCAGGAATTGGAAGAGCAACCGGACTTATAAATTTCAGTTATGCGAAAATGCTGAATTATAACAGATATCACCGACATAACAGCTATCTTATATTCGGAGCACAACTTGGAATGGGAAAAGTTTATAATGAAAGTGGAAAATATAGTTTTGGAATACAGTTTGATAAATCATTGCAGGTTTTTGACAATAAAATTCCTAATGGTGAGATTATTACGAATTTCAGGAATTATCCAGATATTAATGCTGGTTTGATTTACTATGTGAACAGGAATTCAGATAATTTTTACATAGGTATTGCCGGTTCACATATCAATCAGGCAAATATTTCAGTCTTTCAACGGACTACTTCAGGATTGAAAATCAGATATTCTTTTCTTTCAGGTGGTCAGATCGGAATGGGCTCTGAAATTAAACTTTTGCCAGTAGTGATATTCAACTTTCAATCGGGTCTGTTCAATGCAATGGCAGGGGCTCAGTTTGGATTTTCTTATGATGAATCTGAAGTTAACAGCGTCCGTTTTGGGCTTTTTTTACGGACCTCCGAATCTATAAGTCCAAACAAGATTTCTGATGTGATAATTTCAGGTTCTTTCAGGTTCAAAAAACTCACTTTTGGCTTAAGTTATGATCTTAATGTTTCTTCTTTGAGAAGAATTACCGGTATGAATGGGGCATTTGAAATAAGCAGTTTTTATCTGATAGGAGAAAATCCTGTAAAAAATGTTTTAACCTGTCCTGATTTGTGATCTTTATAAATAATTACAATCAATTGTTTTGTATAATATTATGTATTATTTTAAATAATGATATAAAATTAATATAAATTAATTTAAAATTATTAACCAAAATATTATTTTTATATAGTTTATTTTTGTTTTTTTACAAAATAATTTGTATTTTTAGGCAATAAAATCTAAAGATTATGATGAATGAAAAAGTAAAGACGATTATGACTCATGACCCTATCACGATTACCAAAGAGGATAGTATAGCAGAAGCGGCCAGAGTATTAAAAAAATTCAAAATTGAGCATTTGCCGGTCATTGATGAGAATAGAAAGCTGATTGGTATTATTTCATTTTATGATCTGTGGGAATGTAAGAAATGCTACAGTGATTATGAAAATGTAAAAGTTGGAGAAATAATGACTAAGCATGTTGCGAAATTACACCCTGAGGACAAAGTTGGTTCGGTAGCTGAGATTTTCCTTGAAAACCTATTCGAAGCTATTCCGATTATCGATGACAATAATACATTGGTGGGCATCGTAACTATGCTTGATATTGTATGGTATGAATATAAGAAGGAATATCCTAAGCATTATGGTGATTTTGTCCATTTTAAGGAATATCACCTAAGTAATATAAAATAGTGGATTTTAAAAACATAGGATACGCGATTTACTTTGCAATTTATGTTTAGATTTATATTCCGTAATATAAATTGGAGGTTTATTGAAAAAAAAATCCTGCCTGATTTTCAGGCAGGATTTTTTTATACTTTATTTTGAAGATTACCAAATCATTAAAACTCGTGTTATCATTTAAACCGAAATAATCTGTAATAATCCAACTATGTAGGCCTAAACAGCTATTGCATCTGCATTATATTTTAAAT
>JBLMZC010000002.1:0-104628 GCA_050258615.1 Deltaproteobacteria bacterium
AATAAATAAAAATCTACACGATTATGAACGAGAGGAAAAATCGAAAGCAAAGAGTAGGTACTGTGGTTAGTAACCGCATGCAAAAAAGTATCACTGTGCTTGTTGAGCGAAAACTAAAACATCCGTTGTATGGAAAATTTGTAAAAATGAGTAAGAAATTCATGGCTCATGATGAAAACAACGAAACTGGAATAGGTGATAAAGTGCTTATAATGGAAACAAGACCTCTTAGCAAGAATAAGCGATGGAGATTGGTTCAAATAATAGAGAAGGCTAAATAATTGAGGAAGTTCTAATTTAAATTAATAATCATGATACAAACAGAATCAAGATTAAAAGTGGCAGATAACAGCGGTGCAAAGGAAGTACTCTGTATAAAAGTATTGGGAGGGACCAGAAGAAGATATGCTACAGTTGGAGATCTTATTGTGGTGACAGTTAAGAGCTCAACCCCTACCGGTATTAAAAAAGGTACAGTAACAAAAGCTGTTGTTGTAAGGACCAAAAAGGAAATTAAAAGAAGAGATGGTTCATATATCAGATTTGATGATAATGCAGTTGTATTGCTAAATGCTGCCGGAGAACCAAGAGGAACTCGTATTTTTGGACCCGTAGCCAGGGAACTCAGAGAAAGAGAGTATATGAAAATTGTATCACTTGCTCCTGAAGTTTTATAATTGAAAAAATTTTATTTAATGGAAACTGGAAAAAGTAAATTTAAGCTCCATATTAAAAAAGGTGATCAGGTAATGGTCACTGAAGGGGATTATAAAGGAAAAAAGGGCAGGGTATTGGAAGTTTTTCCAAAAAAATACCGTGCAATTGTTGAAGGTGTCAATATTATCAAAAAACACCAAAAACCAACTAATAATAAACAAGGTGGTATAATTGAAAGAGAAGCCCCTGTTCATATTTCAAACCTTATGCTCGTAGATCCTAAATCGGGTGAAGCAACAAGGATTGGAAGAAAATTAGTTGATGGTAAATTAGTCAGATATTCAAAAAAATCAGGAGAAATTATTAAGTGATGAAATATACACCCAGATTAAAAAAACGGTATCAGGAAGAGATTATCTCCAAATTGATGGAAGAATTTGGATATAAAACAATTATGCAGGTCCCAAAATTGGTGAAAATATCAATAAACCAAGGTTTGGGAGATGCAACTCAGGATAAAAAAATAATTGATGAAGCTTTGAAAGAGCTATCACTTATAGCCGGACAAAAAGCTGTTTCTGTAAAGGCAAAACGTTCAGTTTCAAACTTCAAACTTCGTGAAGGAATGCCTATAGCTACCAGGGTAACTTTGCGAAATGTTAAAATGTACGAATTTCTCGACAGGTTAATATCAGTGGCTTTGCCCAGGGTTAAAGACTTCAGGGGAATAAATGACAAAAGTTTTGATGGTAGGGGTAATTATTCTATGGGAGTAAAGGAACATATTATATTTCCGGAAATAGAAATGGATAAAATTTCCAGAATCCAGGGAATGGATATCACATTTGTAACTACTGCAAAAACTGACAACGAAGCATTTGCATTACTAAAATATTTTGGAATGCCTTTTAAAAATCAAAGAAATTAATCGACATGGCAAGGAAATCATTGATAGCTAGAGAAGTTAAAAGAAGCAAACTTGTAGCTAAGTATGCTGAAAAAAGGAAAAAACTGAAAGAGGCAGGAGATTGGGACGGATTGGATAAACTTCCAAGAAATTCAAATCCAAACCGGTTACACAATAGATGTGGTTTAACAGGCAGACCAAAAGGATATATGAGAAGATTTGGTATTTGCAGGGTTAAATTCAGAGAAATGGCAAATGATGGTAAAATCCCAGGTGTAACAAAAGCCAGCTGGTAATTAAAATATATATATAGATTAAGTAGTATGATAGTAACAGATCCAATTGCAGATTATTTGACCAGAATTCGAAATGCCCAGATTGCTGGACACCGAATGGTTGTGATTCCTGGCTCTAAAATGAAGAGAAGAATTACAGAAATACTTTATGATCAGGGTTTTATTAAAAAATACAAGTTTGAAGAAGATGGTAAATCAGGACAAATATATATTGCCCTGAAATACAATCCATTGACTAAAGAGCCTGTTATTAAGAAAATGCAAAGGGTAAGTACCCCAGGTTTGAGAAAGTATTTTTCAGTTGATAAATTACCGAAGATCATAAATGGTTATGGTATAGCAATAGTATCAACCTCTAAAGGTGTTATGACTGAGAAAGAGGCAAAGCGTGAGAATGTCGGTGGTGAAGTATTGTGCTATGTTTATTAATTATTAAATTTTTTTAAAGATGTCAAGAATAGGTAAAGCTCCTATTGAAATACCCGGAGGGGTGAGTATTGATGTTACCAAGGGAAATTTGGTAACCGTAAAAGGAGCAAAAGGAACGTTAACCCAGCAAGTTGATCCTGATATCAAACTGAATATCGAAGATGGAGTTTTGACATTGGAAAGACCTACTGATTCGATCAGGCACAGATCAATGCATGGATTGTACCGTTCTCTACTCAATAATATGGTAACAGGTGTCTCAACTGGTTTCGAAAGAGAACTGGAATTGGTAGGGGTTGGTTTCAGAGGTAACAGCACAGGTAACCTGTTAGAATTGAACCTTGGTTATTCTCACCCTATTTACTTTTATATTCCCGATGAAATAACAGTATTAACAACTGCTGAAAAGGGTAAAAACCCTACAATAAAATTATCAGGAATTGATAAACAACTTTTGGGACAGGTGGCAGCAAAAATAAGAGCATTCAGAAAACCTGAACCTTACAAAGGAAAAGGTGTGAAATATAAAGATGAGATAATCAGAAGAAAAGTAGGTAAATCAGGTGGTAAATAAGTAATGTTTTAATTCAACAAAATTATGGGAAATAATACTAGTTTTTCAGTTCAGAGAAGAAAAAGGATCCATCTGGGAATCAGAAAAACAATTAAAGGATCAGCAGAAACACCAAGATTGTCTGTTTATAGAAGCAACAGAGGTATTTATGCACAGTTGATTGACGATGTTGCATCAGTAACACTGGTCAGCGCATCTTTCAAAGACAAAGAGGTTGACACAAAAGGTACCAAATCAGAAGTGGCTAAAAAAGTTGGACAGATGCTTGCATCAAAAGCTAAAGCCAAAAAAATTGAGTCAGTTGTTTTTGACAGAAGCGGATATATTTATCATGGGATCATTAAGTCACTTGCAGATGGTGCAAGAGAGGGTGGTTTGATATTTTAAATTAATTACAATTTGAAAAATGGGAAATATTAAAAAAAGACGTGTTAAACCCACGGAAATATCAGAACTTAAAGATAAACTGGTAACTTTAAATCGTGTGACCAAAGTCACCAAAGGAGGTAGAACTTTCAGCTTTGCAGCTTTGGTAGTTGTAGGTGATGGAAAAGGTATAGTTGGTTATGGACTGGGCAAATCAAGAGATGTTACTGAAGCTATCGGAAAAGCCACGGAAGCTGCCAAGAAAAACCTTATTAAAGTTCCAATAGTCAAAGGAACAATCCCACATGATCAGTTTGGTAAATATGGTGGAGGCAGCGTATATATCAAACCTGCTGCCGAGGGTACAGGTGTGATTGCCGGTGGAGCGATGAGAGCAGTGCTTGAAACAGCAGGCTATCATAATGTACTTGCAAAATCTCAGGGTTCATCAAATCCGCACAATGTGATCAAAGCTACTATTGAAGCTCTTGCTCAACTCCGAAACCCAATGGATATTGCAAGGGAAAGAGGAATTGAACTTACAAAATTGTTTCACGGATAAGAAAAAAATATATAATGACTAAAGTTAAAATAAAACAGGTCAGGAGCTCAATCGGAAATCCTAAAAATCAAAAAGCAACACTTATAGCTTTAGGACTCACCAGGATTGGTAAATCCGTTGAGAAAGAATTAAACCCTCAGATTCAGGGTATGATCAATAAGGTATCTCATTTGATTAATGTAGAAGAATTATAATCTGAAAATTGTAAATTATGGAATTACATAATCTTAAACCAGCACCAGGTTCTGTAAAGAAAGATAAAAAGGTAGTAGGCCGTGGTCAGGGATCAGGGAAAGGTGGTACATCGACTAGAGGTCACAAAGGTGCGAAACAGAGAGCCGGCTACAAGAGCAAAAGAAATTATGAAGGTGGTCAGACTCCACTTCAGATGAGATTACCTAAAAGGGGTTTCAAGAATCGGTTCAGAGTTGAATATATTCCTTTCAATGTTGAAAGATTACAGGAGATAAGTGAAAAGTATTCTGTTACTGATATCAACCTTGATTTTTTAACTCAGAATGGAATAATTAGTAAAGATGATCTGGTTAAAGTTCTGGGTGGAGGTGAATTGACATCAAAACTAACTGTTACTGTTCATAAATGTACAGATTCCGCAAAGGAGAAAATTGAAAAAGCAGGTGGTTCAGTTACTTTAGTTTAAAATTAAACAGATGAAAGAATTTATAAACACTCTCAGGAATATTTGGAAAATTCAGGAACTTAGAAAAAGGATTCTGTTTACTGTAGCCTTGATTGCTATTTACAGATTTGGAGCATACGTGGCTCTTCCCGGAGTTATGCCACAGGTTTTGCTTAAAGCTGTTGAAGGAAGGGAAGCAAATGATATTTTGGGTTTGTTAAATACATTTACTGGTGGTGCTTTGTTCCAGGCTTCCATTTTTGCTCTGGGTATTATGCCTTATATCACTTCATCCATCATTGTACAATTGCTTGGATTTGCTGTTCCTTATTTCCAGAGATTACAACAAAAGGAAGGGGAGTCGGGTAGAAACAAACTTAACCAGATAACCAGATGGCTGACAGTACTCATTACACTGGTTCAGGGTGGAGGATATCTTACTACTATTGTAGCCAGCGGTGCAAAGGATCCAAGCTTGAGTCCTTATGTTTTCTGGATGGTTAATATTATCATTCTATCGACAGGAACCGTTTTTTCAATGTGGCTTGGTGAGCGTATTACTGAAAGAGGACTTGGAAATGGTATTTCACTTCTGATCATGATTGGTATTATTGCAAGGTTGCCTCAGTCATTCTTTGCTGAAATTCAGTCACAACTTGCTCAGAGCGGAGGTGGTTTAATATTGTTCGTAATTGAAATATTCGCTTTGTTTGCAATAATTATGCTTACTGTCCTGATTACTCAGGGTGTTCGGAAAATTCCGGTTCAGTTTGCAAAAAAAATGGTTGGTAAAGGAACAAATCAAATGCCAGTAGCGGGAGCAAGGGATTATATTCCGGTAAAAGTAAATGCAGCCGGTGTTATGCCTATTATTTTTGCTCAGGCAATTATGTTTCTACCGGTTACTTTGATGCAATGGGTTTCAAAGTCAGGGACCGATGCGAGTGGATTATTATTATCATTAAATAGGTGGACTTCAGTAACTTATAATGTTGTATTCTTTCTTTTAATTATTATATTTACGTATGTATATACAGCTTTGGTAGTTAATCCAAAACAATATGCTGATTATCTTAAAAGGATGAATGCATTTATTCCAGGTGTCAAACCAGGTAAATCGACTGAAGAATTTATTGATTCTATCGTTACAAAGATCACGTTGCCAGGCTCAATATTTTTAGGTTTTATAAGTATATCACCTGCTATTATAGCTGCAATGGGAGTAAATCAGGCTTTTGCTTTATTCTTTGGTGGAACATCGCTTCTGATCCTGGTAGGTGTAATGCTTGATACAATGCAACAGGTAGAAAGCCATCTTCTGATGAGAAAATATGATGGATTGGTTAAGTCAGGAAAATTGAGAGGCAGAACTACAGGAGGAATAAATCCAATAGGAGGCATGTAATTTATTGAAGTGGGTAAGGGTATTTTCATTAAAAACAGTGAGGAAATAGAATTACTTCGAATCAGTAATAAAATAGTATCACAGACTTTAGCTTTAATAGGAGAAATTATTAAACCGGGAATTTCCGGAAAAGAACTGGATCGCAAAGCTGAAGAATTTATAAGAGACAATGGTGGAAAGCCATCATTTAAAGGTTATCATGGATTCCCAGCTTCACTTTGTATTTCTGTGAATGAAGCTGTGGTACATGGAATTCCTTCGGAATATATAATTAAAGAAAAAGATATTGTATCGATAGATTGCGGTGTTTTTAAAAATGGCTTTCATGGCGATGCTGCATATACTTTTGCTATAGGTGATGTTGATGAAAAGTTAATGAAATTATTGAAAACTACTCTGAAGAGCCTTTATCTTGGAATTGAAAAAGCAATAGCTGGCAATAGAGTTGGTGACATAAGCAATGCAATTCAGGATTATACTGAACTGAAAAACGGATATGGTGTTGTGAGAGAACTTGTTGGTCATGGTGTCGGACGAGATTTGCATGAGAAACCTGAAGTTCCGAATTATGGCAAAAAAGGCAAAGGTACAATCTTAATTGAAGGAATGAGCCTTGCTATTGAACCTATGATAAATCTTGGTACTAAAAGCGTACACGTCTTAAAAGATGGATGGACAGTTGTTACCAACGACGGAAAGCCTTCAGCTCATTTTGAACATAGTGTGGTAGTCAGGAAAGAAAAGGCTGAAATACTTTCAGATCATAGTATTATTGAAGAATCTGTGAAAAAGAATGGAAATTTAAAAGAAATATAAAAAAAAGTAGTAATTTTGCGCTCCAATTTAAATTTATGGCAAAAAAGAATTTGATTGAACAGGATGGAATTATTGAAGAAGCACTTTCAAATGCAATGTTCAGAGTAAGGCTTCAGAATGATCATCTTATAATTGCTACTATATCAGGTAAAATGAGAATGAATTATATAAGGATTTTACCTGGGGACAAAGTAAAAGTTGAAATATCTCCTTACGATCTTTCAAGAGGAAGAATAAATTACAGGTATAAATAGAATTTAATATTTTTATCTACATATTAAAAAACGTAATGAAATAAATATATAAAAATGAAAGTCAGAGCATCAATAAAAACAAGGACTGCAGATTGCAAGCTTGTTAGGAGAAAAGGCAAGTTATATATTATCAATAAGAAGAATCCTAAATATAAACAACGTCAAGGTTAAAATAAATCATTATGGCAAGAATTTCCGGAGTAGATCTTCCAAAAAATAAAAGAGGAGTTATAGGCCTCACATATATTTATGGTATAGGCAGAAGCCGTGCTAAAGAGATTTTAGACATGGCAGGTATATCTGAAGATACCAAAGTGCATGAGTGGAGTGATGAAAATGTTAAAGAAATTGTAAGAATTATCCAGACTGAATTTAAGGTCGAAGGAGAATTACGCTCTGAAGTGCAGTTGAATATCAAACGTTTGATGGATATTGCTAGTTACAGAGGACTGCGTCATAGAAAAGGATTACCCGTCAGAGGTCAGAGGACACGTACTAATGCCCGGACAAGAAAGGGTAGGAAAAAGACCGTCGCCAATAAAAAGAAAGCAACTAAGTAATTAAATAATTAACTAATATTTTTGATTTAGATTATGGCTAAAGCAAGAAAAGTAAAAAAAGTAAGGAAGGTATCTGTCGATCCTAAAGGTAAGGTTTTTGTTCAGGCATCTTTCAATAATGTTATCGTCACAATGACGAATACAAGAGGTCAGGTGATTTCATGGTCTTCTGCTGGTAAAGCTGGCTTTAAGGGATCCAAGAAAAATACTCCATATGCAGCCCAGGTTGCTGCTCAGCAGGCAGCTCAGGAGGCTTTTGATGCAGGAATGAGATCAGCTGAAGTTTATGTTAAAGGGCCAGGTGCAGGAAGGGAAGCTGCTATTCGGGAGATTGACGGTAATGGAATTAAGGTAACAAAGATTATTGATATAACTCCTGTACCTCACAATGGGTGCAGACCTCCGAAAAAGAGAAGAGTTTAATTTTAGTAATTTCAATTTTAAAAATAATGGCAAGATATACAGGACCAACAACAAGAATAGCCAGAAAATTTGGTGATGCTATTTATGGAGCTGACCGATCTTTTGAAAAAAGAAAATATGCTCCAGGACAACACGGACCTTCAAGGAAAAGAGGACAGAAGTCAGATTATGCTGTTCAGTTGCTGGAGAAGCAGAAAGCAAAATATACTTATGGCTTATTGGAGCGTCAGTTTAAGAATTTGTTTCTTAAAGCAAGTAGAAAAGGTGGTGTAACAGGTAATGTGCTCTTACAGTTGCTAGAATCAAGACTTGATAATGTAGTTTTCAGACTTGGATTTGCACGCACCAGGAGAGCCGCAAGACAACTTGTAAATCATCGCCATATTACAGTAAATGGTGAAGTCAATAATATTCCTTCTGCATTGTTAAAACCCGGAGATCTGATCTCAGTCAAAGGTTCCAGCAGAGAATTGGATTTCATTAAAAATACCGTTGCAGGCAGCACCAGTTTTACACAGTTTGGATGGATCGAATTTAGCAGGGATACTTATATCGGAAAATTCCTTGCTTACCCTGAGGTTGAAAAAATACCTGAAAAAATAAATGTACAGTTGATTGTTGAACTTTATTCAAAGTAATATTTGTATTATCTGATATATTTCAGATTTGTAAATGGTCTTAATTTCATAATTCCACGTTTTAGCAATAATTAATAATTTATATGAATTTATTAAACTTTCAAAAACCGGAGAAAATCAGTTTAAAAAAAGCTGATACTTTTCACGGTTTTTTTGAATTTAAACCACTCGAACCTGGATTCGGACAAACAATAGGTAATTCACTGAGACGAATTTTGCTGTCTTCTCTGGAAGGTTATGCGATATCTTCGTTGAGAATTGCTGGTGTTGATCACGAATTTTCCACCATCAAAGGTGTTTATGAAGATGTAGTTGATATAATTTTAAATATCAAGCAAATAAGACTGAAAAAAATCCTCGAAGAGGATGAAGATGTTGAGAATAAAATTTTCCTGACTATTTCAGGTAAAGAAAATTTTATTGCTGGTGATATTGATAAATTCACAAATGTTTTTAAAGTTACCAATCCTGAACTGGTGATCTGTAACATGGAAACAAACGTGAATCTGGAAATTGAACTTACTATTACCAAGGGTAGGGGATATGTACCTGGAGATGAGCAAAAAGATAAGGCTGTGGCTATTGGTACTATACCGGTGGATGCTATTTATACGCCTATTAAAAAAGTTTCGTATCAGGTGTCAAATACCCGTGTTGGACAAAAGACCGACTATGAAAAACTTGATATAGAAATCAGAACTGATGGCACTATTCATCCGGAAGAGGCATTGAAGCAGGCATCAAGGATCATGATCCAGCACCTTATGTTGATAACTGATGAAAATATTACTTTTGATGATCCTGCAAAGAAAGAAGAGGATTATGTTGATGAGCAGGTACTTCATATGAGAAAGCTGCTAAAAACTTCACTTGAGGATCTTGACCTTTCAGTCAGAGCATTCAATTGCCTCAAAGCATCAAAAATTGATACCCTTGGAGAATTGGTCCAACTTGAGCGACATGAATTGCTGAAATTCAGGAATTTTGGTAAGAAATCTCTGGTGGAAATTGAAGAATTACTGGAAGTTAATGATCTTACCTTTGGTATGGATCTTTCCAAATATAAATTAAAAGATTAACAATAAAGATG
Source organism: Deltaproteobacteria bacterium (assembly GCA_050258615.1). GTDB lineage: Bacteria > Bacteroidota > Bacteroidia > Chitinophagales > Saprospiraceae > JADJGA01. Next base: position 9,618 of record JBLMZC010000002.1, read on the forward strand.
CCGGTAAAGGAATAAGTCCTTTCCTTTTTTTATTTTATTAATTGTATTAACCAGGCAGATTGTTTTAGATAGCCGGCTTTCTTATCTGCTAAGTGATACGTAAAATTTTTTTATGAGGCACGGAAATAAATTTAACCACTTAGGTAGAAAAACTGGACATAGGGCTGCATTGCTCAGTAGTCTGGCTATCGCTCTGATCAAGCATAAAAGGATCACAACCACACTGGCGAAAGCCAAATCACTTCGGGTGTACGTTGAACCACTTATTACAAAATCTAAGGATAACACTACACATTCGAGAAGAACTGTTTTTTCATATTTAGGTAAAAAGGAAGCAATTATCGAATTATTTGATGTTATTGGTCCAAAAGTTGCAGACAGACCAGGTGGTTACACCAGAATACTCAAAATGGGATTCAGAAGAGGTGATGCCGCTGCAATGGCCATGATAGAACTTGTAGATTTTAATGAACTCATGCTTGCAGCTAAAAAATCAGGTACTGATAAATCTGTTAAGAAAACCAGAAGGAGATCTGCTAAATCTTCACAGGTGGCAGCAACCCCTGCAGTTGCTCCTGTAGTTAAGGAGGAATCCAAAAAAGAAAAAGCTAAAAAGGAAGAAGAATAGTAATAATCTTTTAGATTGAAAGGGATATACTGTATAAGTGTATCCCTTTTTTTTTATTTTCACATTTTTTTCAAAATTAACTTTTAACTAAAAATTTAGGAAAGTATCATGAACCATGTTGTAGAGCCTAATAATCAGGAAAATATTGATGTTAAAGGACAAGAAAATCTTAACTCTTCCTCAAAAATGGTCTGTTTTCATTGCGGAGATATATGTAGCACCGGTTTAATTCTTTATGATGAGAAAAACTTTTGTTGTAATGGATGTAAGACAGTGTATGAAATACTGGAGAATACCGGAATGTGCAACTATTACAATATAGAAGAAAATCCTGGTTTTAGCCTTAAGGGGAGAGTGCAGGCCCAGTATGGCTGGCTTGACGATCGTGAAGTCATAGAAAGACTGGTTGATTATACTGATGAAAAAATAACCAAAATTACATTTCATCTACCACAGATTCATTGTGCAGCATGCGTCTGGCTTCTGGAGAATCTTTACCGGTTCAATACCGGGGTAACAGTTTCGAGAGTGAATTTCACAAAGAAAGAGTTGTTTGTAAACTTTCAGAATTCAGACACAACTCTGAGAAAAGTGGTTGAACTCCTTGATTCAATAGGCTATACACCTGCAATTAATATGTCAAATCTTGATGATAAAACAAAGAAGGTTGCTGACAAATCTCTGTATTATAAATTGGGTTTTTTATTATTTGCTTTTGGAAATGTTATGTTATTTACTTTCCCCCAATATCTTGGACTGATACGGGAAACAGACGAACATTTTTTTACTTTTTTTAGCTATCTCAATTTGGTAATATCGATTCCAGTCCTGTTTTATGGTGGTTCTGATTACCTGAGGTCAGCCTGGTTAGGACTCAAACAAAAAAAACTGAATCTGGATGTACCTATCAGTCTGGGTATGATAGCTATATTTGTATGGAGTGTATATGAAACGATCAGTGGTATTGGTCATGGATATTTTGATAGTCTGGCAGGGTTCATTTTCTTTTTGTTGTGTGGAAAATGGTTTCAACAAAAAACATTTCATTCTATTGAATTTGAAAGGGATTACAGATCCTATTTTCCCATAGCTGTTACTAAAAAGGAAGGAGGTATTGAAAAGCCTGTTGTAGTGGATAAAGTTGAGCCTGGAGATATTATTTTAATTAGAAACAATGAACTTGTGCCTGCTGATGGTATTTTGATCAAGGGTGATGCTATGATCGATTATAGTTTTGTAACCGGAGAGAATGTACCGGTTCCGAGGCAGGCAGGACAAAAAATATATGCCGGAGGTAAGCAAATGGGTTCCAATATGGAAATAACAGTTACAAAGAGAGTTTCACAGAGCTATCTCACACAATTATGGAATGATAGTGCGTTTGAAAAAAAAGAAAAAAGGTTTATGAGTAATCTTGCAGATAAAATCGGTACAAATTTTACTTATTTTGTTCTTGCTGTTTCTTTGCTCACACTTATTTATTGGTGGAATACTGATCATGAGAAAGCGGTTTTTGCTTTTGCTGCTGTCCTCATAGTAGCATGTCCATGTGCTGTTGCTCTTTCCATTCCTTTTACCTTTGGAAATGGTATGCGTATACTTGGACGAAATGATTTTTTTGTTAAGAATACAGGGGTTTTTGAATCCATTCAGGATATTGACAGGGTAGTGTTTGATAAAACCGGGACCCTTACATATGCAGTTAAAAATGAAGTTCAGTTCATTGGAACAAACTTGTCTGAATATCATTTGAAATTAATTAAATCCATAGCTTTTCATTCTTCTCATCCGTTGAGCAGACAGATTTATGCAGGAATTAAAGGAGATAAAACTGATGCAGTAAATGTTTCCGAAACTCCCGGTTCTGGTATAAGCGGTTTAGTGGATGGACATATTGTAAAACTAGGATCAGAGATTTATATCACAGGAAAACAGGAATCAAGAAAAACTTCTGTTTTTATTTCTATTGATAATGATATTCCGGGATATTTTGAAATCCGTAATATTTACAGGAAGGGATTAGATGAACTAATTGCTTTTTTTCAAAGTAAATTCAAAATGTCATTGATAAGTGGTGATTCTGATTCAGAAAAGACAATTCTTGAAAAAATATTTCCTGTGGGTACTGAAATGTACTTTGATCAGAAACCAAAAGATAAACTTGATTATATATCCCGGTGTCAGCAGAAAGGTGAAAAAGTTTTATTTTTTGGCGACGGACTGAACGATGCAGGAGCTCTTCATAAAAGCAATGTTGGTATAGTCATAACTGAAAATATAAACAATTTTACTCCATCCAGTGATGCAATTGTAAGCTCGGAAAAATTTGATATACTTCACCGTTTTATAAGTTTTATAAGGTCATCTAGATACCTTGTCTTTGCTGCCTATGTAATAGCTTTCGGGTACAATCTGGTAGGATTGAGTTATGCTGCCACTGGCAATCTTTCGCCAGTTATTGCTGCAATCCTGATGCCTATCAGTTCTGTAACAATTGTTATTTTCGGAATATTCAGCAGTACGTGGCTTGCAAGGAGAAAGGGAATATTATAAAAAAAGCCCTGCAAAAAATGCAGGGCTTTCTATTTTGTATATTGAATTTATTTACTTGGTCACAACAAATTTCCTGGATAGCATTTTATCCTTTGTAAAGATAGTAAATATATACTGTCCTGAAGGGAAATTACCTACCTGGAATGTTTCAGTAGTTTGATTGACATTATAAATGTTTCTCATATCAATTACTGAACCATTCAGATCATGAATTACCATCGTGGCATGGTCAATGTTATTTTCAAAATTTACATCAACAGCCAATACATTTCTTACAGGATTCTGATGGAGTCTCACTGTGTTTTCAGGAAGAAGTAAGTCCGGATTATTTGTTTTAAAAGGTTGATAAATTTCAAGATTAAGATCGATAATCCATGCACCATAATCATCACCTAAGAGATAAAACCTCTGATCATTTGATGAATAAACATAAGAAACTGTCTGGTATAAATTGTTGAAGAAATAAAAATATCTTTTGTTTCCACTACCGTTAGTATTGTCATAAGCATGATAATATCTTGTTCCTTTTTCCCAAAGTGCAGCAACAAAATATTTTTTGTTGGGTTTAAGATCAAGATAGCCATTCTCATCAAGGTCTGTAATTTCAACATCATTGAACGAATAATTATCAACATTCTCGATAGTCTTTGATCCATAACCTACATAAGTCAATTGTTTTGAGTCTTTACCGTCAAGGCCAATTCCGTCACCGAAATCAAAATTCCATAAAAGATTATCAAGTGTATCTGCCAACTCAAAAACCCTGATTGTGCCAGGATAGGAAACTTTTCCGGTTCCTCCAAGTGTAACTGATATTGATGACGAAACAGCTCGTACCTTCAGGTTAGGATTAACTACCCAATCCCCCATTTTATAGTAATTAAGATTATAAGCATCATAAACCGGTCCTGCTGTACCACTTCCCTGGAATGAAACCGCTCCATCTGAAGAAGCATCAGTGTCTCTGAATTTTGTTTTAGTGACATCCTGACCTCCCACTTTTCTGTCAAACAGATGAGGATAAATCCTGAAATATTGAATGAATTTTTTACCACTGGTAGTTGCAGCCTGATCTGTGATCACTTCATATTGGACTACATACAAGCCAGTATCAATATCATGTTTTGGCATGAATGATGTGAAAAATACCCTAAAGGTATCCTGAATTCCAAGATCAAAATTTTTAGATTCAGTGTAATATGTTTTTTGCAGGTTATCATTGAAAAGAGTAACTTTCCCTTCAATATTTGTCAGTGCCTGACCACCAACGTTATTAACGTCCATTATAAAATACATTGAGTCTCTGTTTGCCATTTTATGAGGAATGCCATAGTGCATTGGAGGATACCATGTGCCCATAATTTTAGGGTCACCTTTTGGAGCAGTAATAACAGACACATCATCAAGAATCCAGAAATAATAATCACCATCCCAGATAAATTTTATCTTAACGTTTGCAAATCCCGCTGCTAAACTTGAAATATCAATCAAACCTTTAGCGTCAGGAGTAGTAATCCCTGAATATCTCGGAATATCACCATTCAAAGTAATCGGATCCTTCCATGTTGTACCACCATCAACTGAAACAGCCAGAAAGGTGCCTCCTTCATAATTTCTGTAATACTGATTGAATTGTACCCAAACACTTGTTTGACCAGTACAAGAAAAAGTTGGTGAAATAAGCTCTCCTTTTTGTGGAGCAGCAGCGTCACCTTTGCCAAAATTTCCAGCTATACCGGCATTGTCATAGAAATCAGAATCAAACACAACGGCTCCGTTTGAGACTGAAGGTGATGCTATGGCAGGCCTTGTGCCAAAATAGGCTCCTTTGTCAGCTTTACCATTAGCTTTCCATGTCCATTTAGCTTTATCGTTGGGAGATATACCAACTGTTACCCAGTCATTAAGACCTCCATTAAACTCACTGTTTTTGTCACCCGGTCCACCCCAGATGTAAGTTTGTGATATACCTGCCTGGATTAAAAATACCAGAGCTAAGAAAGAAAAAAGTAAATGTTTTTTCATAATTTTTGACTTTTAAATATTAAAATAATTATAAATTGATAATCATATACATGATCTCATATCATTAACAACGTACAAAGTTATATAAATGTGGCAATTTTACAAAAGAAAATAAAAATTTATTTTAATATTTAGACAAAATATTCGACAATTATAAATTTTGTCGAAATTTGAACTTTTACTTGCATCATATTGATACAAAAATCATGATTACATTTTTTCCAAATATTCATATTATTAAAATTTATTTTGTACTTTCGTTTTTTATATGGATTTTTCATTTTTTATAGCACGACGACTTGCGTTTAGCAAAAAGAGTTCAATCTCTTCAATTATCATCAGAATTGCAATTGCAGCTATAGGAATAAGTGTTGGTACCATGATCCTCGCAGTTTTTATGATCAAAGGTTTTCAGGTGAGCATATCTGACAAAATATTTGGATTCTGGGGTCACATCGATATAATTGGAAGTGAATCAACACGTGAAATCAGTTTAAGCCCTTTAAATAACCCAAGTAAATACATTTCAGAGATATATTCAATAGATACAATTAATTATTTTGATGAAAAAGATAAAGTTCAAACAATAAATACTACAATAAAGCATATTCAGAAATACATCATTTTCCCTGCTATTATTTCAACAAAAGATTCTTATGAAGGAATAGTTATGAAGGGAGTGGGAGCTGATTTTGATAATAAATCTTTACTTAAATATTTGAAATCAGGATATATTCCGGATTTTTCATCAGAAAAATCCAGGGAGGAAATATTGATTTCAAGATTCACAGCTGACCGTTTAAAATTAAATGTTGAACAATATGTGATACTCAATTTTATTACTGAGAATGATCAGATACGTAAAAAAGTTAAAATCGCAGGTATATATAGTACAGGCTTGATGGAATATGATAAAAAGCTTGCTTTAATGAATATTGATTTACTCAGACTAGTTATGAACTGGAACGAAGATCAGGTTGGGGGGCTCGAAGTTTTTGTTAATGATCTGAAGTTTCTCGATATTATAAACGATTTTATTTATGTGGAAATTCTTCCAAAGGACATATATTCAATGACTGCAAAGCAAAAATTTCCTGCCATCTTTGAATGGCTTAAGCTTCAGAATTTGAATGAAAAGGTAATACTGCTTTTGATGTTAATCGTGTCAGTAATTAATATGATAACTGCGCTTTTGATTCTGATACTTGAACAAACAAGGATGATAGGTATATTGAGGGCATTGGGCTCTGACACCTGGAAAGTTAGAAAAGTATTTCTTTACCATGCAGGATTTATAGTAGTTTTTGGCCTGATTCTTGGTGATATTTTAGGCTTAGGGATCAGCTTTATCCAAAAACATTATGGTTTAATCAAACTGGATGAAGCCAGCTATTATTTGTCTGTTGCTCCGGTTTATGTTGATATTCCTGCATTGATTGCAATCAATGCAGGAACTTTGCTGATTACACTTATAATCCTGATTGTGCCAAGTTATCTTGTGTCCAGAATTGATCCTGTGAGGACTATATCGTTCAGGTAACCCTATTGTAAATAAGTAACTTCTTTTTTCTTAGTATCGTAAATTACAGTATTTTTTTTGTTATTATTATCGTAATAATCTACTTTTAATTTTGATTTAGATTCCCAAATTAGAGAACCTTTATATGCTTTTCTTCCCCATACAATTTTGTTATTTTTATTGTCAAAAAGCAAAATTTTCATATTCGAATATTCATCTCCATCGGTTTTAGAGTCACTATACACTGCTGCAAATGATTTATCACTATTATATAATATCTTGTAATCAGCCTTAAAGTTATTTTTAGCTACAGCATCAAGAGTGGCTGATTTTCCAATTGGAGTCTCTTCAGTTGTTACTTTTGGAGAACATGATAATAAAGTTAACACATTTAATAATAAGTAATAAATAAAGTATTTCATATTCAATGTTTTAATAATAATTTATAATTTTAATAGATCAATTTTTATTCATAATTTCCACTGATAAAATTGAAAAAGCTAAATAAACCAAATCTATTTTAAATTAAAAAAACCAATGAATTTAATTTAAATAGCTTCTTCAAAAAAAAACTTATCTTACAATGGTCAGATCTCCAACCATTTTCATATCTTCTCTTTCCTTAAGTTTGAACACAATGTAATAAACATATACTCCGGGGTTAAGTTTTTTTCCTTTATATTCACCATTCCAACCATAATTGATATCATTTACAGGAGCATTTTCCTGGAAGAAAACTAACTCACCCCATCTGTCAAAGATACGCATTTCTTTGATTGCTTCAACTGACCGGTCGCCTTTTACATAGAATACATCATTTCTGCCATCTCCATCAGGAGTGAAAATATTTGGAATATCAATGTCTATATTTTCAAGGAATGTTACTGCCAGACAAGCAGTTGCAGAGCAATCATTTTCATCAAAAACTTCAACACAGAGAGTATCGTCTTTTTCAATGCCAAAGTTTACTGTCTTATTTTCAGGACCTTGTGTTAAAACACCACCATCAATCAAACTCCAGACGATATTGCTTATATTGATATTTGAAACATTTATTAGTTCAAAAGTATTTTTCTGATTTTCTTTGATGATAACATTACCTGTTATACCAGGCTCTATAGCAGGAGGATTAATTAGGTCGATTGACTCAATTGATTCACATCCGTAGGAATCCCTGCCCAAAACTGTATAATTGCCTGATTGAAGACCTGTAAAAATTCCGTTTGGCGATACTTCGCCGGCCAATGAATATTGAACTCCAGTTAATGGAGACGCAGTAATTTGTCCATTTTCTTCATTATGGCACAGAGGATCCAGTTTCGACAATTGGAACACAGGTTCAGGGGTGATGAGTATGGAATCCTTTGCATTGTAATTGCAATTCTCTAGAGAATACTGAAGTTTATAGACAAATTTTCCTGTACCTAATCCTGTGAAATTTATAGTGCCATCAGGCGCAATTCCGGGTCCAGTCCAGTTAAGAGTTCCGTTTTGAGGTCCTGTAATGTTAACTCCAAGCTTTAAAGTTTTGGCAAATTCTGAGCACAAATGTTCAGGTAGATTCTGAATACTCAGCGCTACACTTGGACACGGTTCTGTTTTACAGGTTTTTGAAATCTGGACATTGCCACATGAACAATCAGAAATGGCTTCTACAGTGAAATTTACCGAAGTATTAGATCCGAGATTTTGTACATTATAGCTGAGATTTGTACTATTGGCAACTTCTGATCCATTCACCAGTACTCGGTAATTAGTAGCACAGTCAATATCATTCCAGCTTATGCCTACGGAATTTGTTGTGGCATTTATACAATTTAATATTGGTAATGCCAATTTTGGTTCTACCGTCACTGTCTTTTTCACTTCAGTGGATTTACATCCTTTATTGTCTGTTGATAAACTGATTTCATATGTTCCGGGCTGATTCCATTTAAGTGTAAATTTGGAAGCATTAATATTTTTTCTTGTACCTCCGTCAATATTCCAGTTATAAACAGTACCGGACGGATTTCCACTAAAGAAATTGACCACAATGGTATCTGTAATACAAATAACATCATCTTCGACTGTAAATTGAGCAGCCGGTCTTTCTATAACTGTTATTTTGAAGTTTGCAGATGCATCACAAATTCCCTTAAAATCATATTTAATTGTATGTGTCCCCGGACCAGCAATTTTAGGATCAAACAATCCGCTTGTTTGATTTATTCCAGGGCCACTCCATTTTGAAGTGCCACCAGTACTTCCATCACTTGAAGTGACAACTGCAGTAAATTGTATTGGCTGAGTATTTGCATCAAGACAAACTTCATTTATATCAGGAGAAATATCTATAGTATATGTAGGACATTCCCTGGCTTCACACGAGAAACTGGATGATTTTGAACCGCAAACACCTTTATTTAATGCTACCACAGTAATGTCAACCTTATCTCCCGGATTCAGACCTGCTACGTTCCAGCTATTTATAAGAGAATTACTGACTTCAATTCCATTGATGAATACTTTATAGCTTTCTGCAAGTGGGTCAGTATTCCAGGAGAAAGATACGTCATTAACTGATGGTGAACAGTTGATGAAGATATCCCCTAATGTATCCTGAACCAGTATTGGCACAGAGACCAGGTTTGAAATACAACCATTATTTTCAACAGATAATTGAACATTTTTCAATCCTGATGAATTCCATTTTACTGAATGAGGTGACAGACCGGATCCACTTATTACAGAACCACCGTTAAAATTCCATGTTGGTGTACCGGTAGGAGCATTTCCAGTGTAGTTGATAAGTGCCGCATCTTTGATGCAGACTGTATCTTTGTTTATATTGAAATTGGCTGTTGGTTGCTCTAAAACTCTGATAGTTGTTTTATCAGTGTAAGTGCATTCAGAAAAATCGTATTTAAGGGTAATAGTGTGATTTCCAATACCTGCAACTTTTGGGTCAAATAAACCAGTAGTGGCATCAACGATCCCATTTCCTATCCAGGTAATAACCCCAGCACCCGCTGGATTGATGTCTTTTCTAAGCTTGAATGCCGGATTGGATCCATTGAAGCATATTGAAGTATCAACCGGAAATGAATTTACAGCAACCAAAGGACAATCCTGTGCCCGGCATGTATCAGGATTTGTAATAAAACCAGGACAAATTCCATTTGTTTGGACCTGCAACTGTATTACTACCTGTTCGAGTGGGTTTAATCCTGTAACTGAATATGTGTTGCCATTCTGAGTTCCGGGATCTCCGGAAACCAGAATAACCTGTGTCCCTGTTGCACCTGTAACATTATCCCATTCAAAAGTTACACTTGTAGCAGTTGATGTACATGTAATCACAGGTAATGAAGGAGGAGGTACAACTTCGACAAATTGTTCTAAATATCCTGAAAGACATCCATTTTCCATGACTTCAAGGCTTACAACTTTCTGTCCCGGTGAATCCCATTTTATCGTATGCGGACCAATGCCTTCTCCTCCTGTTCCGCTGGTTTCGGTGCCACCGCTGAAATTCCATGTGAAATTTGCATTTGATGTGCCTGTACCTGTATAGGTGACAAGATCTGTAGCAGTAAGACAAATTGTATCATTCAGGGTGAAAGCAGAAGACGGAGCAGCAAAAACCTGAACCGGATAACAAATAGTGTCAGAATTTCCACAGAATGGGTCTCTTGCATAAACACAAACATTACCCCCTTGAGAACCGAACCAGTTGACTGTAAGAATTGTTCCGTCTGTAGAAAGATTGGCAGCATAAACATCTGATGGCCATGTCCATATATATGTAAAAGCAGGATCAGTACCTGAAATTGTGTAAGGAATATAAGAATTCGAATTACTACAGATGGATTGTTGCCAATCAACTGCAACCGGTGCATTAGGAAAGAATGATTCAATGTCAACAAAAACTGTATTGAAAACGTCAAATATACAAGTAGTTTCATCTCTTGTCAATGTGATCTCAATCGAATAAGTCCCATTTTCATTAACATTTATATCATAAATATTCGAATCATCATCACTGATAGGTATCCCATCTCTAAACCACTGAACCGATATACTTGGTGATCCCAATAACAATGATAAATAAAAGTTGAGTCTAACTGGTCTGTCAGCAATACCTGAACAGGCCACATCAACATAACCATCAATATCCAGAAAATTTATAGTTGCCAGAATCCTTTTATTACATCCATTTGTTCCTCCATTTGGTACGATAATTTCATAGTTAGAAACATTTGTTGTAAAAGTTTCACCTTCAATAATCATATCAACATTCGTACAGCCAATAGTGTCAATAACCTGCTGTTCAATTGGTAGTTTAATAATTTGGACTATTTGTTCATAAGCACAGCCCTGTCCATTTTGTAAATCAGCAGTATGTGTGCCTTCTGTAGTAAGTGTGCCGCCTAACCAGCCAGGAGGATCAAATCCAGCTGACAGATCATTTTCACAAACTTCAAATATTCCCAGATCTTCGGGTGGTAATGAAATTACCGTGACCGGGAAGCAGAACTCTTCACCTTCATCACATGCATTAAGGCCTTTTACGCATACTTCGAATGTTCCTTCTGAATCGAATTGAGTTGTAATCTCAGGATCAGTAGTTTCAATAATGTTTCCGTTTATATTCCACTCATAATTTACTGCATTATAAACATCCTGGAGAATGAACGTTACATCACCACCTACACAAATATCTTCACAATCTGGAAATTCTGTGCCACATTCATATCCCAGCGGTCCGGTAACTTCTGGAATTCCACCTCCGCTTACTATTTCAATCCAGTATGTACACATCGTGCCACTACAACCATCTATAAAGAAATAATAAGTCTGACCGACAGTCAAGTTGTTAAGATACACATCAATATCACCTGGGTCAACGCAAGGACATTGTAAAATAATTCCGTTTTGGAGGTCACAATCATCATAAATTCCCCACTGAATTCCTATATTTCCACCTCCTGATACACAATTTGAAGCATGAATTATTAAATAAATATCTGTTGATCCTGCAACAAATGCAAACCAGGAAGGATTATGAAAAGCATAGCCACTTCCACAACCTGGAATAGGTGTTTGTTGCCATGCAGAAACCATTGAAGTGCAAAACTCATTTAATTCAGCTAATTCACATAAAACTTCAGCTTCCTGACAGTTACCCACGGTTGGATCAAAACAATCCTGTGGTGGTTCTACAAAATATCCTGCGTCAATTGAAAAGTCAATATCACCGGATTCAAATAAAATAGTTGGTGTTTCACCACTTATTGGATCAGGATCACTGTCAATTAAATCATCACCTGCATCCGGCACGGTAAGCTGGAAAGTTGCAGGAATTCCAAATCTTATAAAATATTCACCGGGTTTAATATCCGGATCTGGTCCAAACTGATATTGTCCATTTCCATCGGTTAATGCAAAATCAACTTCTGTACCATCAGAAGCCCTGATCAATCTCACCTCCACATTGGGAAATACAAATTCACCGGCATCCTGAAGGCCATTGGTGTTCTGATCTCTCCAGCACTGATCTCCAATCGTCGGTGGTCTGAAAATTCCGGCATCCCAATCTAAAGTTTCATCACCACTTTCCACAGTAAAATCTTCTGTCCATCCAGTTGCAGGGTCAGCATCATTATCAATGTTATCTGCGCCGGCATTTTGATCTATTATTGCATAACCGGCCGGAGGAAAAAATGCAACGAATATTTCACCGGGTCTGACCTCGTCAGCATCGTCAAAAAGATAGTTGCCGTTTCCATCAGTTACCGTTGTTGCCAATAAGGAATTATCTGATGCTCTGCCAAGTTGTACAGTTACATTGGCTACACCTGGTTCACCAGCATCCTGTAAGCCGTTACCGTTCATGTCTTCCCATACAAAATCACCAACATTAATATATTGGATATATCCTGCATCAATGTCTTCATAAAGCTGGTTGCTTTGGACATTGAAAGTGTTTGTGTTACCTGTTACAGGATCGGGATAGCTATCACCAGTAGCGGTAGGATTTGTCAAAGCATCATATGGTGCAGGATTTGGATCAAAGTGCAACATAAAATTTGTTCCTGGTGGCACATTGTCAAAAAGATAATTGCCTCCGCCAGCAGTTATTCTTGACTCATTGTAAGGTGTTCCATTGCCAGATGTCCCTGTTAAGGTAACGGAAATACCATCTATTGTTGGCTCACCTGCTTTAAATGAATCACCATTGAGATCATGCCAGGTTTGTCCGCTAATTTCACTAAATACGAAGTATCCTGCATCTATGTTATTAACATCCTGATCACTTACTATAGTAATAGCAGCTGTAATACCTGTGGTTTCATCCGGATCACTGTCTATATTGTCATTTGCCCCCTGATTGTCATATGTCCTGGTATATCCTGCAGGCAGATCGAAAGTCAAAGTATAATTGCCTGGAATTACACTTGAAAACTGATAATTGCCAGTTCCGTCGGAAGTAGCTGTTTCAGTTACAGGAGTACCGTTTCCTGTGGTGCCGTTTAATGTGACATCAACACCTCCGATTCCCGGTTCTCCCCCGTCCTGAAGACCATTTCCATTGGTATCATGCCAGGTAAGATTTCCGATTGTTCCAAAAATGTATAACCCGCAATCTATATCTGTGATATCATCTTCGCTGATTAGGGATATATTGGTCACATCCCCGTTAGCTGGATCCGGATCACTATCATTATCCTCAATTGTTTCATCCCGATATGTGATTTGATATGTAGCTCCAGGATCAAAACTTATTGTATAGTTTGTTCCTGGAGGGATTGTATTAAATTGATAATTTCCTACGGCATTTGTTGTTGCATTGAGATTTACATTCCCATTTGTCCCTGATAATCCGGTCAGATTAACTACAATTCCACCTATTCCCGGTTCTCCTCCATCCTGTATACCATCAGCATCCTGATCATGCCAGACTCTGTCGCCTACAATAGCATATATATAATAACCGGCATCAATATCAGTTATATTTTCTGTGCCGGTGATCGTTATATCGTTAGTCGAACCAGGACCTGTACCTGGATTTGCACCTGTGACATCACAATCTGTTGTCGGAGTTCCAAAACCACTAGGTGTTATAATATTGGGTGCATTAATAACAAATCTTATATAGTAAATTCCAACAGGAATCGAATTGAAACTATAGGTACCTCCCGGACCTGTTGTGGCAGAATTAACCAGGGTTCCACTGCCATCATTCCGTAATTCAACTGTAAAACCTGACATTAATGGCTCTCCGGTTTGTTCTCCATTTCCATTTATATCATGCCAGACAGCACCACTTATTGTTGCCTGTGCAATTGAATATTCAAGACCAGTGATAAAAAACGAACATATGAATAGAAAAGTGGCAATCACATTTAGATTACTTTTCAATCTGTTCCTGTAATTTTGAATTAAAAAGTTCATAATACAATTTTAAAGATTTATCAATCTAATTTAATCAAACTCACAAAACGATATTATTTTAAACAATATCGAATCAAGGCATAAAAATAATAACAATAAATGGGAGCTGCAAATTAAATTTACAATACAAAGATACAACAGAAATATTTATAATCTTACTAAATAATCAGGATTTTATAATTATTTTTTTTAACAATAAAAATATTATAAGAGATAATATAGCGAAAATGGCAAAAAAACCAAATATAAATATGTACAATATAAAATGTAAAAATAAAATGCTGTACTGGCAAATGTATTGTCCGTGAAACGAAATTTAATTTTATTTTGTTGTGCAAAAAAAAGGCCTCAAAATGAGACCTGTTTTTTTAAGTCAAAAAAAGCAAAAATCATTTAACTTTATCGACTATTGATTTGAAAGTATTTGGTTCATTCATTGCCAAATCTGCCAATACTTTTCTGTTGAGTTCAATATTGTTTTGTTTTAAAGCATGCATAAATTTGCTGTATGACAATCCATACATTCTTACACCTGCATTAATACGGGCAATCCACAACATTCTGAATGCCCTTTTCTTGGTTTTGCGATCCCTGTAGGCATAGCCCCATGCTTTTTCAACAGCATTTTTCGCTACTGTAATTACATTTTTCCTGGCACCAAAATAACCTTTTGCTGCTTTCAGGATCTTTTTTCTTCTTCTTCTTGATGCTACTGCATTTACTGACCTTGGCATAATCTTGATTTTTAAAAATACAGGGATCCTTTTGAATTCTTTAATCCTGTATTCTTGTTAAAAAATAATAAATTAAATTCCCAATAAAGCTTTAACTCTTGCAACGTTAGATTTATCTAAAATATCTACTGTCCTAAGATTTCTTTTTGCCTTTTTGGATTTTTTTCTCATCAGGTGAGATGCACTCGAATGAAAATGCTTAATCAACCCGGTTCCGGTTAACTTAAATCTTTTCTTTGCTCCTGAATGTGTTTTTTGTTTAGGCATAATTTTTTGCTTTTTAAAATAGTGCGCAAAGATATCACTATAAAATTAATTAGCAAAAAAAAATAAAAGAAAAAAATAAAAAATATTATTCGAATTCTGAGTATGAAATACAATTTCCGGATTAGCAATTCGTTAATCGGTTAAAATAAAGTATCAGCAAAAATGAGGTTTCGTTTATCTTTAATTTTTAGCCTTTTCACATGTGTAATTACTTCACATTATGGACAGATAACAAATACCAATGAGCTTGTAACAGATGAAACAGAATATCTGAGGTTCGATATTGATTCTTACGATCTTGGCCAGGTAAAAAAGGGTGATAAGGTTTATTTTAATATCACTTATACTAATGTAAGTGACACAATTGTATATATCGATTTTATTTCAGCTTGTGAATGTACAACTATCGATTATACCCGCTCCGGCATAAAGCCAGGTACATCAGGACAACTCAAAGTTACTTTTGACAGCAAAGACAAAGACATCAGCGAAACAACCGACATTGATGTTTTCATAAAAAGCAGGGATCCTGAGACCGGGAGTCAGATATATTATACACTCGAGTATTCGTTTGAATTGATCAAATAATAAGTATTTTGATGCAGGAAAATAAAAATCCTTTCAGTATATTAAATGATCTAAAATTTGAAAAATCGGATATTAATGATCTTTCAGTTGAAAATAATGAATCTGACGACACTGAATTGACCGATTATTCGAAATTTTCTGTTAGAATATGGCTTGAAAAAAAGCACAGGAACGGCAAACCTGTATCGCTTATTACCGGTATTGATTTGCCTGAAAATAATCTCAAAGAACTTGCCAGGAAAATAAAAACTAAAATGGGTACTGGTGGGTCAGTATCAGATAATCAAATACTGATACAATCTCAAAACAGGGATTTAATCATTACAATACTCAAAAATGAAGGCTTCAGGGATATAAAAAAAGCAGGAGGTTAATTTTTTGATATTAGTTTTTTATTTAGTGTTAAGCTTGTTTACTTTTTTTTTAATAGTACTTCACTGTTCCTGGTAATTACCAACACGGAAAAAAATTTTATTGCATTTTCAGTTATTAATCAGAAAACATTGCAATTTATCATATAGTTTTTCTTACTTTTGAGTTCTTAATTTATTATTTATATGGAACTAACAATTTTACAGAAAAAACTTTCTCAATATAGTGAAGTATTAAAGAATACTGAGCTTTACAGAGAAAAATGGGAAAGTGAATTAAAGGAAATGATAGTCAATGTTCTGGAAACCATAATTGATCAGACAAAAATTGATGCAGAAGTCATTATTCATGATCAGTACTCAGGACTTGAAGGAGTATCGCTTGTGATGGGAGTAAAAGAAAGTGGGATTTCTGAAAGGGTAGATGATGACCTGAAAAAACCCCTGATAAGATCAAATGGAAGTCTGCTGTTCCAGCAACTTTTTAATGGAAAGATATCTGTCTGGATAAATTACCCATTCATTGAAGGTATAGGAGAGCCAAGACCTCCGGCAATGCTTGAAATTTTAAGACCGCAGGAACTTAAAGAGATCAATGTTCTGAGGTTCGTTGAGCATTTTATCGATGATATTTCAGCATGGGAAGACTTTGATGATGATAAGGCTCCCGCACAAGGAATAGGATTTCATAATAACCCTCCAAATATCAAACAACAGAATGAGCTTCATAAATAATGCTGGTCGGGGACGTAATGGCCTTGTACAGTATGTTTTTACTATAATAATGGTTATAGCAGGTTATATTATCGGCCAGATACCAATGACCGTTGCAGTCCTTTATAAAATGTACGGCAATAAAGAGTATGGAACTGAAGAATTTAATGAATTCAGTAAAAATCCGGATTTTGCAATTTTCGGAATAGACAGAAATGTTGGATTTTTTCTCATACTTTTTACATTCATAGGTGCTTTGGCTGCATTGTACCTTGGGATAAAATATTTGCACAGAAGGAATTTCTTAAGCCTTTTTTCGGTGAATGAAAAAATAGACTGGAATAGGATATTCTGGAGCACAGGTTTGTGGTTTTTAATGCTCTTAGCATTTGAGATGATTTTGATTTTTTTGAATCCCGACGATTATTCTTTTAAGCGACCGGGTTCAACTTTTATTATTTTGTTTTTTGTAGTTCTGTTAGTTTTGCCTTTGCAGACTGCTTTTGAAGAATTATTTGTAAGAGCATATGTGTTTCAGGCAGTGAGTTATCATTCCGGCAGCGTTTTTGCGGGATTTCTGGTGAGTATTCTTTTGTTTTCAGCCCTGCACGGGGCAAATCCGGAGATTGCGAAATATGGGGTGGTACAAATGATGACATATTATTTGATAGCAGGAATATTCCTGGGATTGATCGTAATTATTGATGACAGAATAGAGCTTGCTATCGGCATACATACTGCTACCAATATGTTTGGAGCAATATTTGTTACATATGAAGGAGCAGCTATCCAGACCGATTCACTCTACCTGGTTAATTCAGTAAATCCTTTATTGCAGGCAGCTGAATTTTTTATTTTAAGTGTTTTGTTTTTAATTATTTTCAGAAAAAAATATAATCTGGATCTAAACAGAATTAAATTCTGGAAATCATATGCTTAATTATATTTCATTCATCGTTTTAGTTCTGTTATCAGGTAGTATTAATGCGCAGGCCAATTGTTACTGGCAACAGAAAGCTGATTACAAAATTCATCTTGATGTTAATGTAAAAGAAAACTCTTTTGAGGGCAAAGAAACTATTACTTATTTTAATAATAGTCCTGACACTTTACATAAGATTTATTTTCATTTGTACTACAATGCTTTTAAACGTGGATCTATGATGGATATCAGATCTTCAGGTATCATTGATCCTGAAAGGGAAATTGATAAAAAGTTTCTTGAGTTAAAAGAAAATGAAGAAGGAAGTGTAAGCATTTTGTCATTCAGTTCAAATGGAACTCCTCAAAAATTTGAGATATTTGAAACGATATTGTCTTCAAAACTTACAACACCTGTTTTTCCCGGTGATAGTATTGTTTTTGAAATTGAGTTCTTAACCAGGATTCCGGTTTTACTTCGAAGGGCAGGGAGAGATAGCAAAGAAGGTATTGATTATAGTATGGCACAATGGTATCCTAAGGTGGTTGCTTATGATGATGAAGGATATCATCCTGATATTTATATTGGAAGGGAATTTTATGGAGTATTTGGTGATTTTGATGTGACTATAGATATAGATGACAGGTACAAAGTGGCTGCTGGGGCAAGAATGATCCAAAAATCAGTCTTGGAAAATAATAAAATCCGATATCATTTTCAGGCAGAAAATGTTCATGATTTTGTATGGGCAGCTGATCGTGATTATATTACCTATTCTATAATGGCTGACAGCAATGTTACATTTAATTTCTTTTACCAGAATACCGTGAACAGGAATGATACCTGGCTGAAACTTGGTGAAATAATGAAAGAAGCCTTCAGATTTATGAAGGAAAGATATGGCGATTACCTTTACCCATTTTACAATTTCATTGAAGGAGGTGACGGAGGTATGGAATATCCATTGGCAACACTGATAACAGGTGACAGAAATCTCAACAGTCTGGTTGGAATATCTGTACATGAACTATTGCATAGCTGGTATCATTCAATGATAGCAACTAATGAAAGCAGGTATCACTGGATGGATGAGGGTTTTGCCAGCTTTGCTACCGTCGAAGTCCTTAAGCATTTAAGTGAAAAAAAACTTATTAACAGGGAATTCTATGTTTTTCCTTATAAAGATGATTATGAACTTTTTTTTGAATATATAAAGTCATATTATACAGAACCTATGAATATACATGCTGACCATTTTAATACTAATTATTCTTATGGTGTAAATGCATATATTAAAGGAATGATTTTTCTGAAGCAACTTGAGTATATTGTAGGTAGGCAGGCATTTAACAGAGGCCTCCTAAGCTATTTTGAAAAATGGAAATTTAAAAGCCCAAAACCTAAAGATTTTATAAGGGTTATAGAAAAACATTCAGATTTGGAATTGAAGTGGTATCTCGATTATTTTGTCAACAGGTCACCTGTTATTGATTTTGGATTGGATACAGTTTATTTAGAAAGCAGCACCCTTAAAGTTGATCTGGCAAGAAGAACTATTATGCCTATGCCACTTGATTTGCAAATTAATTTTAGTGATGGCTCAGTTGAATATTATCATATACCAGTTGATCTGACTTTTGGTTCAAAAAAGGCCGATGATTTTGAATTCAGAGTAGTTGATTCATGGAAATGGGTTGATTACAAATATCAATTCAGACTTACAGATGTCAAAAAGGAAATTATTAGCATTGTCATTGACCCATCTATGAGATTGGCAGATATTAACAGGGAAGATAATACCTGGTTGATGAAAAAATAACCTGAACTTACAAAATCTGGTTATACTTTTTTTAAAAAAATGTTAAACTTAAGGTTAGTTATCTAATTAATTGCATTTCACCAATTTGATTATAATAATTCATGAAATTGGATATTTAATTCGTATAAATAATTTACTCTGAGTTAAATTAAAGATAAAGTTAAAATATTTATAATGAATTAATTGTGTTCAAAAATTTTAATTGTTAAAATATTGTATATAATTTTATCAAAAATTTTAAATTATGAACAGAACGAAAATAGCAGGGGTTGGAAGGTATATTCCAGAATGGACAGTAACAAATTTTGACCTTGAAAAGGTTATGGATACTTCAGATGCCTGGATACAGGAAAGGTCAGGTATAGTTGAAAGGCACTTTGTTAAACCTGGGGAAGAAACAAGTGCGGTCATGGGAGCAAAGGCAGCAAAAATTGCAATTGAGAATGCCGGAATAACTCCTGAGCAAGTTGATTTTATCATTTTTGCAACGTTAAGTCCTGATTATTTTTTTCCAGGAAATGGAGTCCTCCTCCAAAGGCATTTAGGAATTACACATAAGGAAGTTGGCGCACTCGATGTAAGAAATCAATGCAGTGGATTTGTTTACGGCCTGGAAGTGGCTGATCAGTTTATTAAGACAGGAAAGTATAAAAATATTTTACTCGTCGGAGCTGAATATCATTCCGGTGGTCTTGATTTTTCGACCAGAGGCAGAGGAATAAGTGTGTTATTTGGAGATGGTGCGGGAGCTGTAATTTTACAACCTACAACAGAAGAGGGTAAGGGGGTACTGACTACTCATATTCATTCTGACGGGACAAATGCTGAAGTGCTATCAACAATTTCTCCCGGCCTGCACGGAGGGTATTATGATGAAGATAAAAGCAAGTATGGGTTCACAGATGATAGTATTTATAAATATGTAGTCTTGACTCATAAAATGCTGGATGGTAATCTGATATTTCCTTATATGGACGGGCAGGAAGTGTTTAAAACAGCTGTCAGAAAATTTCCTGAAGTCATTATGGAAGCTTTGACTACTTCAGGTTTCGGACCACAAGATCTGAAATTGGTTATTCCTCACCAGGCAAATCTGAGGATCAGTCAGTTTGTTCAAAAAATACTGCGACTGAGGGATGACCAGATGTATAATAATATACAAAAATATGGCAATACCACAGCTGCCAGTATTCCAATTGCATTATCTGAGGCATTGGAAGAAGGAAAAATTCAGGATGGGGACCTAATTATGCTGGCTGCCTTCGGTAGTGGTTTTACCTGGGGAAGTGCCCTGATAAGGTGGTAACCGTGTGATTGTAAAATCACTATTTTTCTGCCAGTTATTGAAAAAAAATTGACATTTCATAGAGATTATCATGTTTAGTTTAACAAATTTGTGATTTTGTTAAACAATTTTACTTTCAAAGTGTAATTTCTTCAAAGTAATGTTTTATGCTTGTTGAATTTACACAGAAATATCAGATTAAGGATCTGGAAATACTTTCGGGTATAAAGGCGCACACTATCAGAATGTGGGAACAAAGGTATAATATCTTAGTACCTGAAAGAAGTGATACCAATATCAGATATTATAGTGAGGAAGATCTGAAGAAAATTCTGAATATAGTGAGTTTGTTGAAAAAAGGCTATAAAATTGGTGATTTCAAAGATGTGCCAAATCAGGAGATCATTGATCTAGTTAAAAAATCAACTCACAGGATTCCTGAGCTTGAGAATTTTCTGACTGCAATGTTAAGTTATGATTTTGAGTATTTTAATAAAATATTCGATGAAGCTATTTACTCCATTGGATTTGAGAAAACACTGGAACTTATTTTGTACCCCTTACTGGACAAACTTGGATTTTTATGGTTGACCAATTCTATCTCTCCTGCACATGAACATTTCGTTTCAAACATTATCAGGCAAAAATTTCTAAGTCAAATTGATCAGCTGGATGAAACTGATGAAAACAGCAAAACATTTATCCTTTTTCTGCCATATTATGAACAACATGAAACCAGTCTTTTATTTTCATATTACCTGGTAAGAAAATTTAAGCATAAAGCCATTTACCTTGGTCAAAATGTTCCTACTGAAGATATTATAAATGCTGGCATAACTCTCAATCCGGATTTTATAATCAGCTTTTTTATAACTCAGATGCCTGAAGAAGAAATCGAAACTTTGTTGAGAACTATTTCCGGCAGTCTTCCAAAAACAATCCTTCTTGCAGGAGGTAGTCAGGTTAATAAAGGAATGGAAAAGCTAAATAAAAATATTAAAATTATTACTTCCCCAATGGATTTAAAAAATCAGATAATTGATCCTTATTAATATCAAAAAAATTAATTGAAATTTAATCAGTTGGAAAACTGGAATTGAAATCAGTCTGAGCTTATACCAATGCAAGCTTTTTGACTGTTAATTCAATAATCGGCCCACGTAAGTGTTGATTTACCACTTTTGTTTTAACATAATACATTTGTTTCCAATATTAAAGCGCTTTGACATAATAGAAAATCAGAAAATAGTTGCCCTTATAAATTAAAATCATTTCTGAAATAATCAATAATCATATCCTTATACTACTTATCTTTTGAAGTTGAAACCACCAACTGGAAACTAATTTGAATAAAATTCTTTCATTCAGAGCGATCCTTATAACATTCAGGAGAAGAATAAAATAGTTTAGTCAACCTGAAGCGATCTGAATTATATAAATTTAGTTTAAGTTCATAAAAAATACTCAAGATTCCGCAAAAAAAAATTTGATTTGAGTGTAAAAATGATTTAATTTTGTATTTACATATTGCCGTATTTTGAAAAAAATTGGATGAAAAAATGTAGCTATTTTGAAATAATTGTCTGATAGGATTTTTTTAAATAAAAAAATGGTTTAAAGTGAACTATTAAGCTAAAAAGTATTATATATATAAATTAAATTTTTAATATAAAAATCATTTATTATGAAAACATTAAATAATTTTTTATCTGTTTTGACAATATGTTTTTTTTATTCACTGGTGCTAATCTTTGTAGGTTGCAATAAAGATGATGATAATAATGGTGATAATTCAAATGGTCAGATCTGGAATGAAAACTGGCTAATCGGAACCTGGGAAGGTACTACTCCTTCAAGTATTCAGCCATTTGGAGGAAAAAAGATAAGAATTGTTTTTGATAAGGCTACTCATTATGAAACTGTAACTATCGGACAAAATATTATAAAAACATATTTTTATGATGGTACTTTCACATGGGATGTTGATGGAAGTAAATGGATTATGAAGTTTTCAGCCAATAATTACCCTGACCCCGGCATGAATACAATCAGCTGGCAAAGTACTCTAACAGCTCAGGCAGGTCTGACAACAAATATTATGTCAATAAGAGTAGGTGATTTCATCCAGACTGACCCATGGCATTCTTTTGATCTGGATTGGGGACCATTTATCAGCAAGTCCTCAAATGCTACACAAAGTATCGAACTTTATGGTGATATCGAAATTGAAACCAACGATAAATTACAGAAAGCACTTTATCCGCCAAAAGATGGTTCAATGATAAAACTGACAAAAAAATAGTAAAGTGTTTTAGTTTATTTTATCATTTTCTTCCCTTCTTCAGTGATCATGTCAGGGTTCCAGGGAGGGTCAAAAGTGAGATTTACATTCACCTCATGTTGAGGATATCTTTGTTTTACAGTTTCAATAACATTCATTATTATTGTATCCCCAATTGGACATGCGGGTGTTGACAAGGTCATTTCGATATCAATATTGGCTTCGTCATGTTTTATTTCATAAATGAGCCCAAGATCTACTATATTGATCTCTATTTCAGGATCAATTACTGTTTTTAGTATCTCCATGATATTCTCATTCTCCGTGATGTTTTGCGATGTCATACTTCAACAATTTTATTTTTATGGAAAATTATTTTAAAAATATTGATGCTAAACAGTAAAGCCGTTATCATCATAAAAATTGCTCCTGCTCTGATCAGAATCAATTCTGAAAAAATAATTCCTGCCATCAGACAGACCAGCATAATATGAAAAATATAAAATTGAGCTAATGCTATTTTCTCATTGTACAATTCCCTTGGCATAGGAGTTTTTGCCTTGCCAACAAATTTTTGATAAGTATGAAGCCAGACAATAAATGGTATAGTTTTGAAAGCCTGCCCAAGGATAAGGTTGGTAAAAAAAGCAAAAAATGCTGATAAACCATAAAGCAGGATTGCCTTATTAATCAGATTGCTTGTTGTATTACTGCTTAATACGATCAGTATTCCCATTAAAACAGGCAATATAAGGTAAAGAAAGGAAAGCATCGAATGCCTCATTCCAATATCGAGTTTTCGTAATTTCTTTTTAAAGGAATCATAAATAAATAATAAGAACACCCCAATAGATAAGACCACAGAAAACGATCCGGAATATAGAATCACATCCTCAGGAACAAATTGCCAGTATATATAAACAAGAATGATTCCGGCATTAAGGGCATAATAAGTATATTGAAGCAATTTGAAACGTAACTTATGTGAAACCAGAAACATTGGAATAAGAGTAATTGCTACACCCATAACAAGCTGCAAAAACCAACCCAGCAATCCAAAAGTTGCATGTATTTTTAAATATTTAAAATTGCTGTTATCAATCCATCCAAACCTGTAATTGAATGCAAGCAATAATCCCAACAGTACTGTTATAAATAGCCAAAAAACAGCAGTAATTATAAATCTTCCTGAAATATCCTTTTTCTCCGCATTTCTGTAAGAAAATGCAATATTGATACAAAACAGTACGACCGACAGGTAAACAACTGTTGAAAATAAAGGCAGTAGGATCATAAAAGACGAAATCCAGAAAGAAAAAATAAAGCCTGCTATTCCTACCGTTAAAAACCAGAAATTAATTATTGCTAGTTTATAACTGAATAATCTGGATTCGAAAATAACAGGGATCAGTTGGTATAAAGAGCCCATGATAAACATAGTAATCCAGCCAAGAGTAATCACATGCGTAATAGCAAGTAACCTGGGACTGTAAAAATATACACTCAATATTTCAGAGCTGAGCAATGTCATAACCGAGAGTAGAATGAAAAAAACTGACCCTGCAAGAAAATGAGGAAGTATTACATTTTTTGGGGGTGATTTCTGAATACTGGCTCCAATCATATTTTGTAAATTATCAGGTCAACATTAGATTCATCCAGTGTTTTTGAGACTAAATTATATGAACGGTTTTCAAGTTCCTTAAGGAGAAACTGAGGTATCCTCTTGTGATGTACAAATAAAGCATATCCCTGAGGCAAGGTTTCAAGAGCCTCCAGAATTGTAACCATAGGCAATGGCATTTCCAGGTCTCTGACATCGATCAATTTTATTTTGTCGCCAATTTTTTTCAGTTGCAAATCAAATTCCTCTTTGTTTTCAAAGACAGTATGGTCTTTTTCAGGAGATAGGTCCCGTTGATTTTTTTTAACAAATAAAGTCTCAACAACATCCTGTCCTTTTCTTGTAACTTGAGAATTAAAGCCTTTTTCTTCAAGGATCTTTATCAATGGAATTGGTTCAAATGTGTTTATCACCCTAAGTGCCTCATTCTGACCAAGTGTCTTGATTGCCTGCATTATATCCTTGAAAGGATCAATGCCCTGACTGAGTATGTCCCTGACATCAAGCTCAATGATCTTTAATCCATTAATTGGCATTTCACCGATAGAAATACCTGGTGATTCAGCTGAAACAGTCCTTTCTACTATAAATCCGATTGAAGAAAGCCTGTCAAGAATCACATCAGGTGTAGTGCCTCCGATCTTCGCAGCATCTGATACAGAAACCCTGCTGGCAAGGAGTTTTCTCAGGATTGGATTTTTAAGTTTTTTAAAATTTTTGTTTATTGTCGCTATGACATCTATGGAATCGGGGTTCATTCTGATGATCTCGGAAATTTTTGTTTCTGTGTTAATTTTCATTTCTTAGGTATAAGATATTAGTTATCAATATTTTTTGAAAATCATTATCAATATTTAGATTAATTAAAAACAAAGGTATGACTTTTAATTAAAAAGACAAAATTATCTTTAATTTTTTTTTAGCTTTTTTGATTAACTTTGTGTAGATTTTTTAACTAAAATTAGAATTCAGTATGAGAATAAATAATGACAGACTGATTTTGATAGCATTGATATTTGTACATGCAGGCAATGTTCTGGGCTATTTTTTCAGGATATTTTTAATTTTATTTTTAATCGGAATAATTATTTTTGTAATTCAAATGTACAATCGATACAAAAAGGAATAAAAAAAACTACCCGGGAATTCCGGATAGTCTTTTTTAATCTTAGAGTTTTAGAGAATGATTTAATCCTGCTTTTTCTCTTCCTTAAGTTCCTTAATTTTCTCCATTTCTTTCTCAACCTCTTTTTCGATATCTTCAGATCTGATGATTGAATGTTTCTTCACAATACCCAATCCCATAGGGTCTGAACCGTGCAATCTGACATTGAATTCTTTGGTTTTTCCGTTTCTTTTAAGTTCGATCTCGATCATGTCACCAGGTTTGTGGCTACCAACTTCTCGGATGAGTTCTTCAGTATTTGTAATTTTTTTATCGTCAATTTCAGTGATCACATCACCTTCAAATATTCCAACTGAATAGGCGGCTGAATTCTCAATAACTTTGGTCACTTTTACATTTCCGTTGAAATCTTCGATATAAACCCCGAGTTTTGCTTTATTTTCAAAGTTTGGCACCATACCATGGCATTTGATCATATCCTGTTTTGAGCATTTCTTATCTTTTTTGCCAAGTTTGCACTCAGGCATATCACTTATCAGAAAATCAATTTCATCTTTTCCCATTGCATCTGGGATAGCAAATTTCCTTACAATCCTTTTTCCCTCGCCATCCTTATCGATTTTAACATCAATGTTAATTGAATCTCCAAGTTCTTCAATCCAGATAGCTCCATCTTTGATGTCTCCATCTTCAATAACTTTTGTCATTTCTTTTCCGTCATCATCAATAGTTTTTATAATGATGACTTTTTTCTCTTCTTTTTTGATTTCTTTTTTGTCCTGTGCAGCAACAATGTTTGCAAAAGCAAAAATGCAAACCATCAGTAATAGAATTTTTTTCATAGATAAAGTTTTTATTATGATTGAAAATGTTTTACAGTAATAAAACGATATTTATGAATCAAAAATTATTGTGTTAGTTTTTTTACCTGTACGAACTCGATTTACAGATAATTTGTCCCTATGAACAGGAAAATTTTATAGATGAAATATCGTTTTGACTGGCTCTGATGAGCTTGCCTGTTCTAATTACTAAATTGCATCTTGTAGCATTTACTTTAGCATGAGAGTAATAATCATGTAGCTCTGATCATTAGCAGGATCAAATTGATATCTGTTAAAGTTCATTTTTTTAACATGTTAACTGATTAGAAAATTGTGGATTTGAAGTTGATATTCAATTAATGAAAAGGCAGAATAAGGATTTCAATTGGAAATATTAAATTTCACCATGATTACAAACGGTGACTATAGTGTAATAATATTGATTTAACAAAAATACTAAATCATTTCTATTCAGGAATTGATTTTAAATTGATTAATGAGTTGTTTGTTACAAAAGCTCATCTTTTTCTTTTAAACTTTATCCATTTTCCTATCTTTGCACTTCAAAATTTTTTAGAGCTATGGATATTCCTACAAGATATGATTCTTCGAATGAATCGAAATGGTACGAGCACTGGATGAAAAAGAATTATTTTCACTCAGAACCCGATGAAAGAGAGCCTTTTACGATCATAATTCCTCCTCCCAATGTGACAGGGGTACTTCATATGGGGCACATGCTCAACAATACTATTCAGGATATCCTGATCAGAAAAGCAAGGCTGGAGGGTAAAAATGCCTGCTGGGTACCCGGCACCGACCATGCTTCGATAGCTACAGAGGCCAAGGTTGTAGGAATGCTTCGTGAAAAAGGGATAAAAAAATCTGACATTACAAGGGAGGAATTCCTGAAATATGCATGGGAATGGAAAGAGGAGTATGGAGGAATTATACTTCAGCAACTACGTAAACTCGGAGCGTCATGCGACTGGCAGCGTACTGCATTTACTATGGATGAGATCAGGAGCAATCACGTGATCCATGCGTTTGTTGACCTTTATCGAAAAGGTAAGATATACAAGGGAAAAAGGATGATAAACTGGGATCCTTCGGCAAAAACCGTGTTATCCAACGAGGAAGTCATATATTTTGAAGAAAATGGGGCATTGTACCATGTACGCTACCAGATAGAGGGGACTGACGACTACCTGACAATTGCCACGACAAGACCTGAAACTATACTTGGTGATACCGCTGTAGCAGTCAATCCAAAAGACGAAAGATATTCTCA
Source organism: Deltaproteobacteria bacterium (assembly GCA_050258615.1). GTDB lineage: Bacteria > Bacteroidota > Bacteroidia > Chitinophagales > Saprospiraceae > JADJGA01. The sequence goes on from JBLMZC010000002.1 coordinate 37,626, forward strand.
TCTGAAAGGCAAAAATGTCATAGTGCCACTTGTCAACAGGGTAGTTCCGATAATATTTGACAGATATGTTGATCTTGAATTCGGAACGGGTGCATTGAAAATAACTCCGGCTCATGATATCAATGACTATGAGATCGGTATTACTCATAATCTTGAGGTTATAGATGTTTTCAACGATGACGGCTCTATGAGCGAAGCAGCAGGTATGTACATCGGGCTTGACAGGTTTGAATGTAAAAAACTGATCATAGAAGACCTGAAAAACTCCGGAAATCTTGTTAAAATAGAGGAATACACTCACACTATAGGCAAATCAGAACGGACAAATGCCATCATTGAACCAAGACTTTCTGAACAATGGTTTGTGGATATGAATCAGCTTGCTGAACCAGCGCTAAAGGCTGTGGTAAGTGATGAAGTTGAATTCATTCCGGCAAATCAAAAGAATACATATAAACACTGGATGGAGAATATCCGTCCCTGGACCATCTCGCGTCAGCTCTGGTGGGGACACAGAATCCCGGCCTGGTATCTTGAAACCGATGGAGGATTACAAATTTTCGTTGACTATGATGCTGAAAAAGCGCTGGAACAGGCACGTCAAAAGACAGGAAATGTTAACCTGGGTCCTGAAGACCTGAAACAGGACGAAGATGTATTGGACACCTGGTTCAGTTCATGGTTGTGGCCAATATCGGTTTTTAACGGGTTTTTTGATAAAAAGGACATTTCATATTATTATCCTACCAATGTTCTGGTGACAGGCTGGGATATTATTTTCCTTTGGGTAGCCAGGATGAACATGGCAAGTTACGAATGGTTTAATGAGAAACCTTTCAGACAGGTTTATTTTACAGGAATGGTAAGGGATAAATTCCACAGGAAAATGAGTAAATCTCTTGGAAATTCTCCTGATGCACTGAAATTGATAGAGGATTTCGGAGCTGACGGTGTGAGGTTTGGTATGCTGAGCAGCAGTCCGGCAGGAGGAGACCTTCTTTACGATGAAAAACTGATAGAGCAGGGGAGGAATTTCACCAATAAACTTTGGAATGCCATGCGTCTTGTCAATGGATGGATGACCGATGATACCAAAGAAACTCCTGTAGAGAATACATTTTCAGTACTCTGGCTTGAAAACCGTTTGCAGCAGGTCATCTCTGACCTTAATGATCAGTATGATAAATTCAGGTTGTCAGAAGCATTAATATCATTATACAATTTTATCTGGAACGATTTCTTTTCATGGTATCTGGAATCAATCAAGCCACCATACCAGGGCAAAATTGATACCTATACATATAGCAAAACTGTAGAAATTTATGAAAAGGTATTGACTTTGTTGCATCCTTTTATGCCTTTCATAACAGAAGAAATATGGCATTATCTCAAAGAAAGAAAAGACGGGGACGATTGTGTGATCAGCCATTATCCTGATTATCAGGGATTCAATCAGGATATACTTGATGCCATGGAAAAAACGAGACAGATCAGTACAAGGATAAGGGAAATTAAGGCATCAAAAGGTCTGAAACCTAAAGATGAGCTTAAGTTATTTGTGAAAAATACTGATTCAGTTCAAAATCTTCTGTTTTCAGAAACTGATGCAGGGTTAGCTGAACTCCTTATGAAACTTGAATATTTGTCGGAAATAATCGTTGTTGAAAATGATGATGTTCCTTCAACACTTCATTTTATGGCTGCAAATGAAAAATTCATGCTTGAATTTCATCAGGAAATTGATGTTGAAGCTGAGATCGAAAAAATTGAAAAGGAGCTGATATACCAAAAAGGTTTTGTAGAGAGCATTTCAAAAAAATTAAACAATGAAAGATTTGTAAATGGTGCTCCTGCAGATGTTGTTGACAGGGAAAGGAAAAAACTGGCTGATGGTGAAGAAAGGATAAGAATTCTTGAAGAATCTCTTAATACCTTGAGATAAGATCACCTGGCCTTGTGCTCGAATGATTGTGGTGATGAGAATATTTGGAATTAAAGCAATCAGGAGATATTATAAATCTTTCAATTGCATCACTGCATTTTTGAGATAATCCTTATCAAATGACTTTATTCCGGGAAAGTTTTTTGCTTCCATGATTGCTTTTTTCAGGTCAAATTCATTTTGATCAAAGTATGGATAAAATCCCTTTTGGTAAAGAAATTCAGCAAGATATTCCTGTTCTGTCTGGCCTGGAGTAGGTATAAAAGCAGCTTTTTTGCCTAGTTTTATAATATCCATTATTGTACTGTAACCTGATCTTGAAATAATGATATCGCACTCATTAAGCAGTTTGTTCAATTCACCAGAAAAAGCATGATCCATAATTCTTAATGATGAAGCTTTCAGCTCATCTTTGTGCCCGGTAAATACACCTCTGATTAAAAGAATCTTCAAACTTATATTTTTCAGCTGATCATTTAGTAAGTTTTCAAAAATTGTTCTCTGTGGTTCAGGACCTGAAAGGATTATTCCGGCATCGTAAACCTGAGTACTTTTAATTGTTTGCAATCTGCTCAGAATTCCGATATAGTTGCAGGGGATTTTAAAACCAACCTTGCTCAGCTTACCGGCAACAGACATTTCACCAGGAAAATCAGGTATCCAGATCCTGTCAAATTTTTTAAGCAGATATCTGTTCAGAAGATTCGCAAGGGTTTTTATCAAACCGTTTTTATGGTGGATGGTAGTCTGATGAGTGATAAATATTGATGTTACAGATCTGTTTCTGAAACCATATCTGTTGTCGGATATGATAAAATCAGGAACAATTTGTTTGATCAGGTTTTTAGTTTGTCTGTTTTCGCTGTATATAGCCCACAATATACTAAATGCATATCTGAACACATTTAGGAAAATTGATTTAAATGGATATCTGATATTGTAGCCTTGTAATTGGTAATATTTTAGTTCAGGAAATTCGGATTGTAATAATTGATATGCTTCACCATCTGAAGCTATAAATACATCAAAATCATTGTCAATCAATTCTTGAATCACAGGTATTGATCTTCCGGCATGACCAAGTCCCCAGTTAAGAACTCCGAAAAGAACTTTAGTTTTCAATCTGGATTTTTAATTGAGCTTTATTTCATCCTCTGAATTGTCGAGGATCTTATATTCATTTATACTGAAATTTTCATTTTTGGTAAGTTTGATCCATGTTCCAAGCCGGAAAAACCATTTCATACGTTTTGAGGGAAATCCTTTTGAAAGATATGAATGAACAAAAGGATGGACAATCACTGATAAATTGCTTTTATGGCCTGAATTCAGAATGTACTTAAGATCTCTTTCGATATCATCAATAATCAGAATTGAGGGAGTTACTTTTCCTGTACCATCACATACCGGGCAAATCTCCATTGTATTTATCTTGATTTCAGGTTTAGTTCTTTGTCTGGTGATCTGCATCAGCCCGAATTTGCTCAATGGAAGTACTGTGTGCTGAGCCCTGTCATTTTGCATGAAATTTTTTATTTCCTTATAGAGTACCTTTTTATTTTCATAAGAACGCATATCTATAAAATCAATGATAATCAATCCTCCAAGGTCTCTTAATCTTAATTGCCTTGCTATTTCCTCTGCTGCTTCAAGATTAACTGCTATTGCAGCTTCTTCCTGTGAATCTTTCCTGAGTTTAGGGCCACTATTCACATCGATAACATGCATAGCTTCAGTATGCTCTATTATTATATAGGCTCCGCTTTTTAATGTATAAGTTTTTCCGAATGATGATTTAATCTGTTTTGTTACGCCATGAGCCTGGAAAAGTGTGCTTTTTCCCCTGTGCATTTTCAGTATTTTTATCTGATCAGGGGCTATCTGTTTTAAATAATTTTTAGTTTTTAAAAATATATCGTCCTCACTAACAATAATTTTATTAAATGAATCATTCAGAATATCACGGAGTAAAACTGATGCCTTATCAATCTCAGTCAGCAATTTTACTGGAGGCTTTGAATTTTTAAGTTCTTCAAACATTTTATTCCACTTGTCCACAAGAGATTTCATTTCCTCATGAAGTACAGATACGCTTTTTCCTTCTGCTGCTGTTCTTGCTATTATCCCGAAATTTTTAGGTTTTATGCTTTCAATCAGTATTTTAAGCCTTTTGACCTCATCGTCACTTTGGATTTTCTTAGATATGGACACATTATTAGAGAATGGAGTCATCACTATATACCTGCCTGCTATGGTTATTTCACAGGTCAGGCGTGGTCCTTTTGTTGATATTGGTTCTTTAAGTATCTGAACAATAATGTTCTGGTCTTTTTTTAAAACATCAACAACTTTTCCATTCTTGTCAATATCGTTTTCAAGTTTGAAATTATCAAGAGATGGGGCTGAATTTTTGTCATTCTCAGCAATTCTTATATATTTTAGCAAGGATTCCAATTGCGGGCCGAGATCAGAATAATGCAGAAAAGCATTTTTCAGATAACCAATATCAACAAAAGCTCCATTATGTCCGGGCATTAATTGCCTGATTTTGCCATAATAAATATCCCCAACAGCAAACTCACTGTTAGTAACTTCCTCATGAAATTCCACTAATTTGGAGTCCTCAATAAGAGCTATCTCAACAGATCCGTTCTTTGAGTTAATTAATAATTCTTTATCCACATTTGATATTGTTTATCATTAGAATGGGTGGAACAAAACAATAAGGAAGATGAATGAGCTCCATCTTCCTTAGCTTAATTCATGTTTTTCTTATTTCTTTTTATGTCTGTTCTTTCTTAGCCTCTTTTTTCTTTTGTGAGTTGCTATCTTATGTCTTTTTCTTTTTTTACCGCTTGGCATATACAAAAATGTTTATATTTAAAAAATTATTTCTTTTCAGATTTTTCCTTCACTATATCAACAAAAACTTTTGAAGGCTTGAAAGATGGAATATTATGCTCAGGAATTTCAATTGGCCTGTTCTCTTTTATATGTCTTCCTATTTTCTTTGCTCTTTTCTTTAAAACAAAAGAACCAAATCCACGAATATAAACATTTTCACCATTGGCCAATGCGTCTTTGATTTCCGTAAAAAGGCTTTCAAGTGCTACTAAAACATCAACTTTAGCAACATTTGTTTCATCCGAAATTTTCGATACTAAATCAGCTTTTCTCATTTTTTTTTAATATTTAATTTACTAATTTTAAAAACAGACCGCAAAGTAACTGAATTAAAATTGATTATTATAAATAATTGGTAAAAAACTTTTTATAAAATTTAAAAAAAGGATTATTAATTGATATTTGGATAGAAAAGCCAATAAAAATAAGCATCCTTTTCGAATGCAAAAAGTTTTTGGAATGTAAATTCCTGGATGCTAATCAAAACCCCGGCATAAGATTCAATCCAAAAATAAACTTACTGTTTGTTTCAAAAGGATATGCGAAATAAGGTTCGATAATAAGAGCACCAAAAAGATTAACCCTTAGTGCGACCCCTGCACTTTTAGCTATTTTAGGCTTTCTGAAGGTTTCCACAGGAATACCTGATGTATCTTTTGTCAGTATTCTTTCTCCATCCTTAAAATGAGAGAATTCATCGAATGCAACCCCGATGTCAAAAAAAGCAGCAAGGTCACTCATCAAAAACCTGGATTTTATCAGTGATAAGCGTTCTATACCGGTAAAAGGCAATCTTATTTCAAAATTCCCCATCAATACTTTTGATCCAAAAAGTTGGTCGTAATAAAAATCGTTATTATCAAGGACATAATTTGAGAAAAGCTGGTAATTATATCCCCTTACCAAACCCATTTGTCCAATATACACCGGATAAACTGAATTTACATCTTTTTCAAATCTGAAATAGGATAGTGCCCTGAAGGCAAAACTTACAGGCTTCAACCAGTAATAATACCTTGCATCAATATTTGTACTGTAATAATTATCTGCACCAAAATATTTTTCAACACCTAACCTGTATTTATATCCTGAAAGTGGAGAAGTAAGTCCGTTGAATGAATTGTCACCAACGAGGGCCATGTTTAAACTCGAACTAAACCCTTTGATAATGTTAATGTTATATCCTAAACCTATTGTATCTCCAACAGGTATTTTTTCCCTGTCCTGTCCTGCGTAATCGTATGGGTAAAATGGATAATAATAGTCTTTGATCTGATCTGCCCTGAAACTTCTGTATCCGCCATCAATTCCACCTTCAAGCCTTAGCCTGGTACTGAATGGATAATGGGCAAATAAACTCAATCTTTCATCGAAGATCCTTAGCAGATTGGTAGTTTGCTGGAGGTAAACAACATTGCCGATCGTCTCATAGACAGGACTTTCGTAATATCCTAAAGAATATGGAACATGGACAAGACCGGCTCCCCAGTTTATCCTGCTCTGTCTGTTCATATACACAAACTGTCCTCCAAAATCATAGATTTCTCCATTGATAGCCAATCTTGAGAATAACTGATGATTGCCAAGCATATCACTGAATAGCATATCTACTCCACCTGCCATACCTGATGAAGTTCCGAAAGTTGAGTTTCCAATACCAATCCCTGTGCCTCCCCCGATATAATCAAGTTTAAAATGTGGACGGTAAGCTTTTTGAATAAAATCACTTTTTTCTTCTGAAATAAGCTTATCTGATAATTTAAGGTTGTTGTTAACAAGATCAGTACTGTTGATCTCAGGTTTTGGTAATGTACCAGCTCTCATGTCAACATCATCAGGAGCTACCTCTTTATTTAAGAATTTTTCTGATTTTGCCTGGTACATAGAATATTGCTTATCATAATATAGTGTATAAACAATTCTGTCCGTTTTTTTTGATAATGAAATAGCAGGAGAATATTCAGTCACTCCACTGATCCCTGTCATTATATCTGTCTTTTGAATTATTTTTCCAGTACTGGTTTCATACATATACATATTCCTGAATCCATCTCTGTCAGATAAAAAATAAATATTGTTCTCAGCATCAAAAACAGGGTTTAAATTATCAGCACCTTTAAAAAATCTGAAATGCGATTTTTTTCCAGTTTCAACGTTAAGTACCGCTATATTGAAAACCCATTTGCCATTTGTCATTCCTTCTTTCATACTAATTTCGTCCGTAGCAAAAACAATATTTTTCCCATCTGACGAAAAATCGGAATGAATTTCAGAGTATTTGTCATCTGTAATTTTATTTAGTTTTCCAGTTTTGAGATGGTACGAAAAAAGATCAGTTTGTCCTTCCTGTAATCCTGTTAATACTATGAAATTGCCATCAGGTGACCAAAGAGGATTTGTAAAGGAATGCAGGTCTTTGGGTCTATGTTCTGAAATTGTTTTACCTGTTTCAGCATCTTTGATGACGATAATATTCCTTCCCTTTTCAAAAGCTACAAAGGCAAATTTATCACTTTTGGGAGACCATGTTCCGGATGATTCGAGGAAATTGTAATCGTCGATATTAGCATCCTTTAGTCTGCTGCTTATTTTTTTTATAATTTTTCCATTATTGGCATTTGCAAGATACCAGTCAGTAGTGAATACATCCTTTTCAGAAATGAAAATAACATACTTTCCATTAGGGCTGATGGCCGGACTCACATTCATTTCTCCTGCATTCTTTTCTGAAATGATATTTTGTCCGATGCTGTTCACTTTATCATATTTGATGAAATTTTTGTAATGTGATTTAATTGAATTTACCCATTTTTCACTCAGTTCTTTTTTACTGGTTTTAAAAGTTGAATCAATAGCAATATCAAGTCCGAAAATAGCAGTGTTTTTGAAAAATTGATTAAGGGCTTCATCTCCATATGTGCCGGTAATAAAACTCCAGAATGCTTGCCCATATCTATAGGGAAAGTATTCCGGGTAATCAAGTTTTTTTATTTCAGGAATATCATTATTAATTACAGCATCACGCATCCACATAGAAGTGTAAGAATCATTTCTGCCTTTTGATAAATATTCAGCCATTCCTTCAACCATCCATAATGGCAGATTCTGAAAAGACCTCATGGAGGTCGAGTCACCATTCAATATCAAATTGTACTGAAATGCATGAACAAGTTCGTGACCGAGTACATGGTAATTCTGCTGATTAGTGAAGGTCAAAGGAATAATTACCCTATTCTTAAAAGCTTCTGTTACTCCTCCTGTGCCGACTCCGATTTCGCTGTTTATAGTATTAGTCTGTTGAAAATCAGCATGATTGCTGTATAAAATAATAGGGTTTTTTGCAGGCAATGTATCCATCAATATAGCCTCGTGTAATTTATTCCATATTTCTGCATGTTTGCCAATCTCATGGAGCTTATCCTGATTTTTGAGATAATAGTTTATACTGAAAGTTGGTGTTTCCAACACCTTAAAATTAAAGTTTCCATATACCACCTTGTTTTTTCCAAAATTCTGAGCATTCAGGCCAATCGTAATAAATATGACAATTAAAATTGTATTTAAATATCTCAAACCTATGTAATTTGTATTACTCATTTTTATATTTTGCTTGAATTTATTAAGAAAACCAATGATTCAAAGTTATCTTTCTTTAACCTTTATATTGATTTTGATGTTAATAATTTATTTTTCTTCAATAATTACAGACGTAAATTACCGGTAAATGATTATAATTTTAGCGAATTTAAATAAAATTTAACATTTTGAGTATAATAGGGTTGTTTTTTTTGATATTTAATAAAATAAAATCTTGGTTGACAGCTATTTTTTATAGTGAAAATAAAATTTTTTTTAGATTTCAATTTTAATTTCTCATATAATTAAATAGTTTATATAATATAATAATAAATATGTTTACTTTTGCACTTTATTAAATTAAACTTCAATAACAGTGTTCTATCCAAAACGTTACCTGATTACTTCAGCTTTGCCTTATGCTAATGGACCTCTGCATATCGGACATTTAACAGGTGCCTATATCAGTGCCGACATTTTTGTCAGATTTTTAAGATTAATGGACAAGGATGTGGTTTATATAGGCGGTTCTGACGAAAATGGGGCTGCTATAACCATTAAAGCCAGGAAAGACGGTATTACACCTGAAGAACTTGTTGAAAAGTACCATATTATGTTCATAGAAGCATTCAGAAAGATGGGTATTTCATTCGATGTTTATCACCGGACATCTTCCACTCTGCATCATGAGACAGCAAAGGAATTTTTCCTTGATATGTATAATAATGGTGTTTTTGAAGAAAAGGAATCAGAACAATATTTTGATGTCAGGGAACAGCATTTTCTTGCTGACAGATATATAAAAGGTAAATGTCCGAAATGCAATTATGAGGAAGCTTATGGTGATCAATGCGAGAAATGTGGTTCTTCATTAAGTCCGATGGACCTCATTGACCCTGTTTCAGTGTTAAGTAATGAAAAGCCTGTATTAAAAAAAACTAAACATTGGTACTTACCCTTAAACAAAGATGAATCATGGTTGAGGCAATTTATAAATGAAGGGAAACTGGAGGGAGAAAATCATCATGATCCGTCGGATTGGAAAACTCATGTCCTGGGTCAGTGCAAATCATGGCTGGACAGTGGATTGCAGGCCCGAGCTATGACAAGGGACCTTGATTGGGGTGTTGATGTGCCTGAAGAAATTCCTGAAGCTGAAGGAAAAAAGCTTTACGTATGGATGGATGCTCCAATTGGTTATATTTCTGCCACAAAGCATTGGGCTAAAAAAAACAATAAGGACTGGAAGCTGTATTGGCAGGATCCTGATACTGCTTTAATCCATTTTATAGGTAAAGATAATATCGTATTTCATTGCCTTATCTTTCCGGCAATTCTTAAAGCAAAAGGCAATTACATATTACCTGTCAACGTTCCTGCAAATCAGTTCATGAATCTGGAAGGTCAGAAGATTTCCACATCAAGAAACTGGGCAGTTTGGGTTAACGATTATATAAAAGACTTTCCTGATCAGATTGACGTATTGAGATATAATCTGATACGGAATATGCCGGAACAAAAAGATAGTGAATTTACATGGAAAAATTTTCAGGACACAAACAACAGTGAACTTGTTAATAACCTAGGAAATTTCATTAACAGGGTAGTGGTATTGACGCACAAATTTTATAAAGGAATTGTTCCTGAATTTGATCAGGATAGCATGTTCAATGGCGTCTGGGATCAGGATTTTGGCGGATTTCATGAAACAGAACTGCTTGGTCTGCATGATGACCTCCAGGAATTGAATATTCACCTTAGAAAATATGATTTCAGGGGAGGAATAAGAGTTCTTATGGAAATTTCATCAAAAGGCAATCAGTTGCTTCAGTCCAATGAACCTTGGAAATTATTTGCAGATGAACCTGAGATAGTTGATGCGCTTATGAATCTTTTGCTTCAGATAATCACCGCCATCTCTGTTGCCATAAGGCCATTTTTGCCATTCACATCTGATAAAATACGGGAGATGCTGAATCTCAGTGCAATTAAAGAAAAGGGAGAATTACTGGAGATACTGGACAGTTTATCACTTGGTGAATTATTGATAGAACCGGGTCATAAAATAGGTGAAGCAAAGCATTTGTTTTCAAAAATTGAAGATGAAACAATTGAAGCTCAGATCAGCAAGCTGAATCAAAGTTCAGAGGAAAAGGTGGATGGAAAAACTGAAACAGCAGAGAGGGAAAATAAAAAAGAGGAAATTATCCCTGCTGTCGAATTTGGTGATTTCCAAAAATTGGTTTTTAAAACTGGAACCATAAAAACTGCTGAAAGTGTAAAAAAATCAGATAAACTACTTAAATTAACTGTAGATATTGGAAGTGAAACAAGAAATGTGGTTTCAGGAATCGCCCTGTTTTTTTCACCTGAAGAAATAATTGGTAAAAAAGTTGTGCTTCTTACAAATCTACAGCCAAGGAATATTAGAGGTATCGAATCAAATGGAATGATACTCATGGCTGAAGATAAGGATGGAAGACTTCATTTTGTCAGTCCTGACGAAACAGCTATTGACGGATGCTATGTCAAATAATGATATTAATTCCTTTTTCAAATTTTATTAAAGGAACTTAAACGTCTTTTTTTTGTTAATTCAAGGTTCAGGATGTAATATTTTTTTAACTTTATTGTTTACTACTATATTTTTTTTAATCATTCAAAACTTCGCATATCATGGCATTGGAACTTACAGATTCAAATTTTAAAGAAGAAATTATTGATTTCAAAGGAGTGGCAGTGGTTGATTTTTGGGCAGTATGGTGTGGACCATGCAAAATGATCGGACCTATAATAGAAGAAATGGCTACTCAGTTTCCTCAGGTCAAAGTTGGAAAACTTGACGTTGATTCTAACCCTGATACATCTGTCGAATACGGAATAAGGAGCATTCCTACTGTCCTGTTTCTTAAGGATGGACAAATTGTGGAAAGACATGTAGGAACAGGTTCTAAAACTTTCTTTTTTGAAAAAGTTGAATCATTATTGAAATAAAAATCCGGGCCCTAAAATTAAGTTTTCTCTGGGGCCTGTTTTTTTTTACAATATTTAAAATCAACTGGATGGATTTTTTTAATGATTATGATCTTAAAAGTATAGAACACCTTGACCTTTTTGCCCGTCAGGTAGTGGAAGGTTTTATCATTGGGCTTCATAAAAGCCCTTTTCATGGGTTTTCAGTAGAATTTGCGGAACATCGTCTTTATAATTCAGGAGAATCACTGAAGAATATCGATTGGAAGTTATTTGCCCGGACTGATAAGCTATATTCGAAAAAATATGAAGAAGAAACCAATTTAAGATGCCAGATAGTAATTGATTGTTCCTCTTCAATGTATTTTCCAACAGAAAAGCCTGATAGTAAGATGATCAATAAACTCAGATTTTCAGCTTTGGCAGCAGCTTCGCTTATGAATTTGCTGAAGAGGCAAAGAGATGCATTTGGTCTGTCACTTTTTGAAGAATCAGTAAATGTTCATACACAGAATAAATCAAATACCAGACATTATAACTTATTGTTAAGTTATCTGCAAAAATTGATTGCAAACCCTGAATTAAATCATAAAACATTCACAAGCGATGCATTGCATGAAATCGCTGAAAACACACACAAAAGGTCTTTGATTATTGTTTTCTCTGATCTTATGAGTCAGGATGAAACCCTCGAAAGTCTTTTTTCAGCCCTGTTACATTTAAAGTATAAAAAACATGAGGTGATTCTGTTTCATGTTACAGATAATGTAAAAGAGCTTGAATTTGAATATGAAAACAGGCCATATCTGTTTATTGATATGGAAACTGATGAAAAAATAAAACTTCAGTCAGCTGAAATAAAGAGTCTTTATGTGTCCAAGATGAACGAATACAGGAATGAAATCGTGAATAAATGCCTGCAATTTAATATCGATTATGTAAATGCAGATATTGGAAAAGGTTTTTACGATATTCTTAATTCATATTTAGTGAAACGAAATAAAATGAATACTTAAATAATTATGATTAACCTGAATAAAATTTCAACATTGCCTCCCGGCCATCTTGATAAAGATGATGTTGAAGAAAAAACAAACGTAATCGTTAAAAAGATTGGTGAGATAAGCAGGGTTTTTGAAGCAGATGGATCACATGCTTTATTGATTATCCTTCAGGGGATGGATGGAAGTGGTAAAGATGGCACTGCAAGGATTGTATTTCAGGATGTTAGTCCCTCGGTGGTCTGCAGCTATGCTTTTAAAAAACCTACACCTGAAGAGATGTCTTATGACTTTCTATGGAGAGTACATCAGGTAGTTCCCGGAAAAGGTAAGATAAGGATCTTTAACAGATCTCATTATGAAGATGTGCTTATTCAGAGAGTTCATAAATGGATAGATGAAGATAAGGTAAAAAAACGCATTGAGGCTATCAACAATTTTGAAACATTACTTGGATTTGATAATAATACTACAGTCCTCAAGTTTTATTTGCATCTTACCAGAGAGAAACAGTTGGAAAAGCTGGCTGAGCGTATGTCAGACCATGAAAAAGCCTGGAAACACAATCCGGATGATCTGAAAGAATCAGAAAAATGGGAAGATTATATGAAAGCTTATGAAGATGTACTGAATCAAAGCACAATTCCATGGTATATAGTGCCTGCTGATAAACAATGGTACAGAAATTTCTTTGTTGCTTCTAAAGTGCTTGAAACACTTCAAAATATGCATTTGAAATATCCTGAATTGAAAAGTGAATAAAATGCAGGGTGTCAGGATTGATAAATGGCTGTGGAGCATAAGATTTTTTAAAACAAGGACATCGGCCACTGAATCCTGTAAATCTGGAAATATAAGAAATAGCAAAGGATTGACATTAAAAGCTTCGGCAGAAATAAAGCAGGGAGATGAAATTTATATTAGAAAAGCAGGTATTGTTTTTATAATAAGAGCAGAAAAGTTAATTTCCAAAAGGGTTTCATCAGATCTTGCGAAATTATGTTATATCAACCTGACACCAGAAGCCGAACTTCGTAAATTTGAAACATTGTTTCTAATAAGCAGAGGTACTGAATACCGGGAGAAGGGTAGCGGAAGACCGACGAAAAAAGAACGAAGAGTGATTGATGAGTTTAAAGAATATGATTTTGATGATTTTGATGAATATTATGAAGTTTGATTTAGACAAGTTGACAGATTTAATCGGTAGCAATATAAAATCCTGTAATTTATCTGATGTTTTATATTCAAAAACAAGTTTTGATTGCCATTTATAAGCTATTTCTAATTATCTGCTTCTTTTAAAATTATTATTAAAATAGACCATTTAGTTACTATTAATTCTTACCTTTGCACGCAATTTAAAAATCAGATGGAAGATATTCAGCAAATTATTGATTTACTGGCATTTTCGAAAGATATTATCATTTTTTCGCATAGGAATCCTGATGGTGATGCCATTGGATCTTCACTGGCATTGAAGCTGTACCTTGAAAAAATTGGACACAAAGTTGATGTTATCTTTCCGAGTGAATTTCCATCTGTACTAACTTTTCTGGCTGGTACTGACGATATAATAATATCTGATTTCGAAAAAGACAGATCAATCGAATTGATTAAGAAATGCGATCTCATATTTTTTCTCGACTTCAGCAGTCTTGACAGAATTGATACATTAGGAGAACATGTGATAGCGACTAATGTCCCAAAGGTATTAATCGATCATCATCTTGATCCTGAACCTTTTGCTGATTTTATCATTTCTGATACTACTGCCAGTTCAACCTCAGAAATTGTTTACAGGTTTTTCAGAAGGCTTGATAATTGTGTTTATCTCGATAAGAAAATAGCTGAATCCCTTTTAACCGGAATCATATCGGATACCGGCTCATTTAAATATAGTACGAATTCTGAAACTTTCCTTGTAGCTTCCAAATTGATGGAAGAAGGAATAGACATATCCGAACTCCAGAATAAAATTTATAACTCATTATCAGAGAAACAATTGCGACTAATTGGTTATAGTATCAATCAGAGAATGGAAATTATTCCGGAATATGAAACAGCAATCATAACACTTTCAAAGCAGGATTATAAAGACTATGAAATACTGAGAGGGGATACCGAAGGATTGGTCAATTATTTATTGATGATGAAAAATGTCAAACTTGCAGCACTTATTACGGAACAGCCTACAATTGTGAAAATTTCGCTCAGATCAAAAGGAGATATCTCAGTACAAGAAATAGCCAGAAAGCATTTCAAAGGTGGAGGACATAAGAATGCTGCCGGAGGCCAGGCATTTGCAAAACTTGAGGATGTAGTTGCCAGATTTAAATCAGTATTGCCTAATCATTTAAAAAACTGATCCTGAATGAGGTATTTATATGCAATATTGATTTTTATTTTTATTTTATCGTGTAATAAAGAATCAGGATATATTCCCTTAAAGATAAACCATGGTTCGTATAAAATACTAAAAAAAGGGGGCAGCGAACTTGCAAAAAATAGACAGTACCTGTTGTACAGTATGTTGTTTTTTGATAATAATGGAAAAACTTTTCTTGACAACAGGACTCCAGATAATTACTTAAAGGAGCAGATTAGCAGAGATAGCATTTTAAATTCAGATCTTGCCCCGGTATCAGAGATGCTTCTATACCTTGCTAAAGGTGATAGTGCGATCCTTAAAGTCCCACTGAGCAAAGAAAAAAAGGTAAAGGAATTCGCTGATTCAGATACATTGATTTTCGCTGTTAAAGTGATTGATTTTATGAATGAGGAGCAAATTCTTGATTATATTCGCAACAGCCTGAAAAACCGAATAGATAAAAATTCGAGGACTGATGAGAAATATTATGAATTGAGGGAGACAATGTTTGAAAAACTCAGAGCTCTCAAAAGAAATGAAAAAAGTATTGATTTAGTGAATGCCGAGGATGGAATTTCCTACTTTGTCATTAGTAATGGAAATGGAAAACTTGCTCATAAGGGCCAGAGAGTTCATTTTGATTACATTGGATTGACTAAGAATGAACTCAGGGAATTTGATAACTCTTTTTTGAGATTACAGGATACTGAGCTTATTTTAGGGTCTTCAAATGAAATTCCAGGCTGGCATAATGCTTTGACTAAGATGAATGAAGGTATGATAGCTGTATTCTTTATACCCTCAAAAAAAGCATATGGAAATATTGGGAAACCCATGATGGTCGAACCAGACTCAGACCTTATTTATTTGCTTAAATTGAATGAAATAGTTGATTAATTTTAAAATATTGTACATGAAAACAACAAAAATTATTTATTTATTGATTCTGATCATATCCTGTTCGATTAACGATATAATGGGACAGAATTTGCCTGAAAAGGCCAAACTCCCGGTAACTGGTGCAGAATTTGAGTATCTTAAAAAAGGAAACGGAATAAAAGGTAAAATAGGTGATTATGTAGAGTTCGGTTTAATTGTATTTGGCAATGATGGATCAGTTCTAGCTGACCGTAGGGCAGGAAATCCTGCTGTTGATCAGATTAGAGAAGCTGATACCACAATGTTTCCGATTATGGAACTCGTATATAGCCTGTCAGTTGGTGATAGTGTCAGGATAATAGTTCCGCTTGAAGAAGGTACAAAATCTCCTGAACTTGCGCATTTAAACTCGTTGATATACATAATTAAGTGTGATAATATAATTGATCAGGCTACAATGCAGTTAAAAATGGCTGAAGAACAAAAGCTTAGGGAAGCTAAGATGGAAGAAGGGAAAATCAAAGAAACAAAGGTTGCAACAGAAGTGGCAGAGTTGTTAAAAAAATATAATGCCGGGGAATTGAAAAAATCAATCATCAAAACAAAGTCAGGACTGGAGTATTTTGTGATTGAAAAAGCAAAAGGAGAAATAATCAAAGCAAATGAAATGGTAGCTGTTGATTATTATGGTGCACTTATGGCTGACGGAAAATTGTTTGATAGTTCTTTAGGCAGGGGTGAGAAACTGAGGTTCATGGCAGGAGCAGGACAGATGATAAAAGGATGGGATGAAGCAATGCTGCTTCTGGGACATGGTGATAAAGCCATTTTGTTTATACCATATACATTGGCCTATGGAGAAGCTGGAAGGCCTCCAATTATTCCGGAAAAATCAAATTTAGCATTTTATATTGAAATTGAATAGTATATATATTACGTGATTTCGTAACATTAATTAATATTTTTAAATTTTTATGATGAAAAAAATTGTTTTTATTTTAGCTATTGGTGCACTTATTGCGTCATGTAAAAAAGAAGGAGAGAAAATTATAAAACTTCCCTTGAGTAAAAGTGAATATACGTTATTAAAGAGTGGCAACGGCCCCAAATCAAAAATAGGTGATTATATATATTTTAGCCTTTTGGTGAAGGGAAATGATGGTACTATTTTAGCCGACAAAAGAGATTCCGCAACATGGGCTATGGACAAGGTAATGCAATTGGATAGTAGTACTATTCCATTGGTTGAGATGTTGTACTCAATGAAACTTGGTGATAGCAGCTTATTTAAAATGCCTTTGACTCCTGAACAAAAGGCCCCGGGAATGGAAAATATCGATACGGTATTTTATTATTTAAAATTAGAAAAAATTACGGATGAAGCTACATTGAAAAAAGAACAGGAGGCTGAGGAAGCAAAAAAAATGAAAAAAATGGAAGCTGCCAAACCCAAAACTGCTGAAATTGAAAAGCTCGTTAGCTCTCTTTTAACCGATTTCAAAAGTGGTAAGTTAAAATCAAAGTTACAGTTAAGTCCGGCTGGTGTTAAATATTATATTGTTGAAAAAGGTACCGGAGTGAAAATAATGAAAAATGACCTGGTAAGTGTTGCTTATCATGGTGTTACAGAAAAAGATGGAAATAAATTTGATAGCTCAGTAGAAAGAGGTGATTTTTTACAATTTAATGTTGGTCAGAATCAAATGATACCGGGGTTCGACGAAGTTGTCTCCTTATTGAATATTGGTGATAAAGCAGTTCTATTTATTCCTTATAACCTTGCTTATGGCGAAGCAGGCAGACCGCCGGTAATACCTGAAAAAGCTAATCTGGTATTCTACATTGAAATTTTATCAGTTAGTCCTAAAAAATAAATTAATTATTGTAAATAAATTTAAGGACTTTTATTTTTCAATTTAGTAAAAGTCCTTTTAAATTAAAAAGAAGGCAAATGACCAATGAACAACTTCAGGACTTGAAGAGTCGTTTGATTTTGATAAGGGGGTATCTTTGACATAGATAAAAGAATACTCCAATTGGAAGACAATGAACAACAGTCACTTGATCCCGGATTCTGGTCCGACCCGAAAAGGGCAGAATCAATATTGAAAGTGATCAAATCAAACAAAAGGATAATATCTGATTTTAACCAGATCAATCTAGCTATTGAAGACCTTGATACACTTTATCAGTTTTATAAAGAAGGAGAATTGACTGAAGAAGAACTGGATGAACACTATGAGTCATCTTTGCAATTTCTAGAGGATGTTGAGTTCAAGACTACATTGAACAAGCAGGAAGATGAATTGTCCTGCATTCTTGAAATAAATGCGGGTGCAGGAGGTACCGAGAGCAATGACTGGGCAGAAATGCTATACAGGATGTATTTGATGTGGAGCGAAAAAAATGGATATAAGGCGCATTTGCTGAACAAGGTGGATGGTGATATTGCGGGTATAAAATCGGTGGAACTTGAAATTGAAGGAGAGTATGCATTTGGTATGCTTAAGGGAGAAAATGGTGTTCACCGCCTTGTCAGAGTTAGTCCATTCAATGCACAAGGTAAGAGGATGACATCATTTGCTTCAGTATTTGTACACCCTTTAATTGATGATTCAATCGAAGTAAATGTAAATACTGCTGATCTTGAATGGGATACATTCAGGTCAAGTGGGGCAGGGGGGCAGCATGTAAATAAAACTGAATCTGCAGTAAGAGTAAGACATATACCCTCAGGGATTGTTGTTGAATGCCAGGAAGAGAGGTCACAACATATGAACAGGGATAAAGCTATGAAAATGCTCAAATCAAGACTTTATGAAGAGGAACTCGAAAGGCAGAGAGCAGAAAAGGATAAAATAGAAAGCTCAAAGATGAAAAATGAATGGGGGTCCCAGATCAGATCATATGTGATGGACGACAGACGTGTTAAGGATCACCGGACAGGATTTACAGCATATAATCCGGATTATGTTTTGAATGGTGATCTGCATGGTTTTATCAAAGCATTTTTGATGTGGCAGGCAAATCCTGAAAATTGATAAATCGTTTTTCTATAGATATCTGTATTTTCGTTTCTTAAGATTAAATTTGTAAGACCTTGTATTATTTGAAGGAAAAGTTTCTTTTTCACTGGCAATTATCGAGTACTTATCACTCCATAAGATTTTTCCCACTTTCATTGAGTCCTCAATAATTATTTTTTTATCATCTAATGAATATATAAAATAAGTCAGATCAGGACCCTGTTGCGAACTGTTCACTTTCGAAGTATGCACTAAAGCATAATCACCTTTTTTATTGAACTGGATTTCAAAATCTTGATTGAATTTGTTGCATGCTAATCTTTCAATATTTAAAACCGAATCAGAAAATCTTGTTTGCTCGTTCTTTTTTTTACATGCACAACTAATTGTTCCTGATGCTATTATTAAAATAAATATTACCCTTGCTAACATAATCTTTTTTTTCTATTAATAATACTATTTTGATGTAAGCCCTTTGAGAAGTAAAGTTGCAGTGGCCGGATTTGTAGCCAAAGGTACATTGTGAACATCACAAAGCCTCATCAACATTGAAATATCCGGTTCATGTGGGTGTTTGTCAAGAGGATCCCGGAAAAATATTACCATATTTGTCTTTTCCTGTGCGACCCTTGCTGCAATCTCTGCATCTCCGCCGAGTGGACCAGATAAGAATCTGGTGACATTAAGACCAGTTTCTTCCACATATTTTCCAGTTGTACCTGTAGCAACCAGATCGATATTAAGATTTTTCAGTATTTTGGCATGTTCCATTATAAACCTGACCATTTCAGGTTTTTTCCCATTATGAGCAATTATTGCAATTTCCATTTATGCGATAAAATTAATAAAGTCGCAAAGATAATATTATAATCTGTATTGGTCTGTATTTCAGTTTAATTTTGTATTAAATTATTGTTTTTTAATTCACTATAAGATTTTTCATTCTTTTTCCAGTCAAAGTAATAATGCTTAATAAATTTATAAATGAACATTACAAAAAACAGAACCAGCGCAAAATTCAAATATGAGGTTTTTAGCTGATAATTAGTTATATAAACAAATAAAAACCCTGTAAAAGCAATCAAAACCGAGACTACAAAGGCATTGTAAAGTGCATATTTGAGTTGGCCCTTCGATCGCATTTTTTCCCATTTCGAAAGCCACCTTTCTTCAGAAGTATTCATAAAACTTAAATTTTCCTGCAAATATCTCAAAAAAAATATTTTTGATTAAAATAAATAAGCAGTTTTATCAACTTAATTCGATTTACCGTGTTTCTCATTATATTTCATAAACTTCAAAAAATTAATAAATGGCAGAAATTACATTTAAAGGCAATAAAGTAAATACTATTGGTGATTTACCAAAAGTAGGAGAAACCGCTAAAGATTTCAAACTAGTAGGTACCGATCTATCAGTTAAATCACTGGAGGATTTCAAGAGCAGGCTTGTTATGAATATTTTTCCAAGTCTTGATACAGGAGTCTGTGCTACATCAGTAAGAAAATTTAATGAAAAAGCAGCAGGGCTTGAGAATACTACAGTATTATGCATTTCTAAAGATCTTCCATTCGCTCATGGCAGGTTTTGTGCAAGTGAAGGAATTAATAATGTAGTGAATCTCTCTGAATTCAGAAATAATGATTTTGGTACTGCTTATGGAGTTACTATGATTGATGGTCCTCTCGCAGGACTATTGTCAAGATCAGTAGTTGTACTTGATGAAAATAAAAAAGTAATCTACACTCAGCAGGTTCCTGAAATAGTTGAAGAACCTGATTATGACTCTGCATTAGCTGCATTGAAATAATAAGAAATCCCGGCATGACCGGGATTTTTTTTATTAAACTCTAAAGTAAATCCATCTTATTCATTCAACGTTGTTTCATCAAAAAAATATATCAATCTACAATACGCGATTTTGTGGAATTGAACTAATCGGTTTTATAATAAGATACAGTACTTGTACTTGAAAGCATTAATTAAAATCAATTTTCAAATTCAATTTAAATATAGATTATCATAATCAAATATATATAATCACACTTTCTCCAAAGCTTGCTCCAGATCATCAATAATATCTCTCACATCTTCAATTCCGACAGACAATCTTACCAAACCATCAGTGATACCTGATTCTGTTCGGGATTCTTTTGTCATCGAGGCATGAGTCATGCTTGCCGGATGCTGAATCAGAGTTTCGATACCTCCGAGCGAGACGGCAAGGATACAAAGGTTTACGTTGTTCATAAGTTTTTTACCCGCTTCAAATCCACCTTTCAATTCAAAAGCCATAAGTGCTCCAAAGCCGCTCATCTGAGATTTTGCAAGTTCATATTGTGGATGCGAAGGCAATCCCGGGTATGCTACTTTAAGCAATTTGGGGTGGGTTTCAAGATATCTGGCAATTTCGATTGCATTTTTTTCTGCTCTTTCAATACGAACTGACAGAGTTTTAAGACCCCTTCTGGTCAGATAAGCCTGATGCGGGTCCATATTTGCACCTGTCAGTACCATAAGTGCTCTAAGCTTTTTATAATGTTCCTGTGATTTAGCTACCACTATACCACCAACAACATCAGCATGACCATTAATAAACTTTGTAATTGAATGTAGTACAATGTCAGCACCAAGATCAAGGGGTCTTTGAAGAACCGGACTTGAAAAAGTATTGTCGACAGCAACGATTATTCCTTTGCTGTGTGCGATTTCCGATGCTTTTTTTATATCAGTGATAGACATCGTAGGATTTGACGGTGTTTCTAGATATAGTAGTTTTGTATTGGTTTTAATATGAGTTTCTATTTCTTCGATTGATGATGTATTTACAAATGATGATTCTACATTGTACTGTTTGTAGAAAGTCTCAAGCACTACCCTCGAGGGACCATAAACTGCATCAGAAGCTACAATATGATCACCGGATTTAAGGTATCCCATATAAACAAGATTGACAGCGGCCATCCCGGATGCAACTGCTATTCCTCCAAAACCATTTTCCAGATCAGCCATTGCGTTCTCAAGATCAGTGATTGTTGGATTCCCAATACGGGTATAAATGTATCCCGGAATTTTTTTTGCAAATTTGTCAGCCCCATCATCAGCATCAAGAAATGAAAAAGTAGATGTCTGATAGATTGGAGTGACTACACTTCCATACTGGTCTTTGGAGGAACCGGAATGAATAAGCCTTGTATCTGGTTTTGAGTTTTTATTTAGCATGAATTTTATTTTGCTTGCAAAAATACCTAAATATTAAAGTTTTGAATAAATAAGAAGAAAAAATAAACAATAATAAAATGATTATGTTTTTTGATTAGATTGTGTCTAAATAATATTTACCAACTATACTTCACAATGTCGAATGATCTGATTCTTGAAACAAGTCCCTATCTTCTGCAACATGCATCTAATCCTGTCCACTGGAAAGCATGGAACGAAGTACCACTCCAATCAGCATTGGATGAAGACCGACTGCTAATTATTTCTATTGGTTATTCTTCATGCCACTGGTGTCATGTGATGGAAGAAGAGAGTTTTCAGGATATTGAAGTTGCAGAATTGATGAACCTAAAATATGTATGTGTCAAGGTTGATCGCGAAGAAAGACCAGATGTAGATCATGTCTATATGTCAGCCCTTCAGTTGATAACGGGCAGAGGTGGCTGGCCTTTGAACATCATTGCTCTTCCTGACGGAAGGCCTGTCTGGGCAGCATCATATGTGCCCAAAAGAAGGTGGATAGATATATTGACACAAGTATCCGGACTTTATGCTGATGACAGAAAAAAAGTTGAAGAATATGCAACTTCAGTCACCAAAGGGCTTATAGATTATGAATTGATTACGAAAAACAATTCATATCATAAATTCAGTCCAGATTTTCTTAAAAATACCGTCGACAAAATAAAACCCTATTTCGATCAAAATTTTGGTGGATTTGATCAGTCTCCGAAATTCCCTTTACCTAATAATCTTGAGTTTTTCCTCATGTATTCTGCTTTGCAAGGGGATAAAAGTATTGAGTCTCATGTAATCCTTACTCTTGAAAAAATGGCATTTGGGGGTATCTATGATCATGTTGAAGGTGGTTTTTCAAGGTATAGTACCGATAAAAAGTGGCATATCCCTCACTTTGAGAAAATGCTTTATGATAATGCCCAGTTAGTAAGTCTTTATTCAAAAGCCTTTTTACATTTTAAAAACCCATTGTTCAAGGAAGTGGTTATTGAAACTTTGGAGTTTGTGAAAAACGAGCTAACCGGTGAAGATGGTAATTTCTTTTCCGCACTTGATGCCGATAGTGAAAATGAAATCGGGGAAAAGGAAGAAGGAGCCTATTATGTATGGACAAAGGATGAATTGACGGATTTATTTGGTCATGAATTTGAATTGATTAGTGATTATTTCAATTTTAATGAATTTGGTAAATGGGAAAATGGTAAATACATTCTGATCCGAACTGATAAAGATGAATTATTTTCCGCTAAAAATAATATAGAAATCGAAGAACTAAAACAAAAAGTTAAAACATGGAAAAATGTGATGGCAAATGCAAAACATGCAAGAAACTCAAAGGGTGTAAAAAACTTAAAAAGAAAAAGAAAAAAAAGAAATAAACCTGAACTGGATTTTAAATCTCTTTGTTCATGGAATGCACTTATGATTACAGCTTATTGCGATGCCTACCGGGCATTTGATAAAGAGGAATACCTTCAGAGTGCATTAAATAATGTCAGGTTTATCGAAAAAAGTTTTTTACACAACGATAATTTTTTATTCCACAATTTTTCCAGGGGAATCAGTTCTGTACATGGTTTTCTTGAAGATTATGCCCAGCTTATAAACGCATATATGTCTCTATACCAGATTTTTTTCGATGAGAATTATCTTGTTAAGGCTAAAACTTTATGCGACCGTGTTTTAGACCATTTTTTTGATAATATTTCTGGAATGTTCTTTTTTACATCTGAAGATCAGCTAATCACCAGAAAAATTGAAGTCTATGATGGTGTTATTTCATCTGCCAATTCAGTTATGGCAAAGAATCTTAAATTTCTTGGTCATTATTTTGGTCAAAAAAAATATTTAGATATTTCAGAACAGATGCTGAAAAACATGGTCAATGATATGGCTAATTCTGCGACTTCTTATTCAAACTGGTTAAATCTTTATGCTGCTATGTCTTTTAGTTTTAATGAGATTTGCATTACAGGACCAAATGCTTTTGATATTGCAAATGAATTTAAAAGGAAGTATTTACCTAATTCTATCCTGGCAGCTGCATGCATTAGTTCTGATTTGTCCATATTGAAAAACAGGTTCGTTGAAAACGAAACGAATATTTATATTTGTTGCAATGGTTCTTGTAATTTACCGGTAAAAACTGTAAGTGAAGCTCTGAATCTCATTAAAAATTGATATTGTATAAATATAGTTGAAATACTTGAAAGTAAAACATAGAGCCTAATTTGGTTCACGGCGAAACTGTATAAATCAATGATTTAGCAACTGCCACAAAGACAAAAAGAACTTTTAGCAAAAGACTATATTATTGAAATTACTAATATATAAAAAACATATTAGTAAAGATTTTTAAATAACAGTTATATTTATTAATTATTAATTCTTTATCAACTTTTTCATATATGAATTAATGCCATCAGTTATTCTGATCAAATAAATTCCCTGTATTAGATTACTTATATCATAATTCCAAAAGTTACTGCCATTTATTTTATTTTTCCCAGAAACCTTACCATGTATATCAGTTATATAAATATTACAATTGCAAGGAAAAGAAAACTCAAAATTTAAAGTATTAGATGCAGGAATTGGATAAACTTTAATATTTCCTTTATTTTCAAGATCAAATATATAACTTGTGTTTGTTGTTAATGAAATTATATTTGAAAAATCAGATTCACCATCGCTATTTTTCGCTTTTAATTTGTATGAATAAGTAGTCTGCGGCTTTAATCCTATAATCACAGTGTTGGTATCGTTTGACTCAAATCCGTTAAAACCGTTAAGGAATGTTATGAAATTATCTTCTGATACATAAAGCATTATTTTGTCTGAGTTTTCAGGTAACTTCCAGTTTGCTTTGAAACTGCTGTGTGTAATTTCGCTTGCCGGAAGTGCAACAGGAGCTTTAAGATCAGTCTCCAGTTTGAATACATAATTAGTATCTTTAGTTACATCTGTTTTACCTGTAACTGATTTAAAACCAGTGGCAGAGATTTTATAATTTACATTTGTGCCACCTTTGAAATTCATCTTAGCTATTCCTGAATTATTTGTCATGATCTTTGAATCTCCAAATTCAATTTCTGCTCCATCGATCGGGACATCAAATATGTTTGTGACAGTAAAAAGGAGGTTGAAACAGTTATCCAGGATCACATTTTCAGTATAGTTTGAAATCAGGACGATGAATCCTTCCACGTCACAATATCCTGCGCCAGAGATGTTGTATTCATAATTGCCAGGGATGAGTCCTTTTATATTATAAGTGCCCGCCGGATAACCAAATCCATTCAATGTCACTACAGCATTATTAACATTTGTTCCGTTTTTGTCTTTAACAATAAATGTCAGATCGTAAGTCTGAACGAAGGGTTTTCTTAGTATCATGCCATCATCTCCAAGAATATATCCCGTTCCATCCGGGCCAAAGAAAATATCGAATAGGTGTCTGGTCGTATTACTGTTGACAAACGCCCAGTTTTCTGTTCCATCAGAAGTTTTGCCAACCATACCATTCTTTCCGACGACATACATGGTTTGCATGTCAACCATAGCAGCATCTCTCAACTCCATTCCTTCCAATCTTTTCCTCGTCCAGTTGGTGCCACCATCTACAGTTTTATAGGCATAATAATCCTGATAGGCAGCAATTCCATTCAAAGGGTCTAAAAAGTCAAATCCCCAAAAAATTTTAGGTTGTTTATTGATGTTCGACCAGGATTTACCACCATCTACGCTTTTAAATACTCCCCAGAGTCCTGAAGCATAAATTGTATTGACATCTATTGGCTCAATGCTCCACGAATTAAGAGTATCCAATACTTTATTCCAGGTTTTGCCTCCATCTGTAGTCTTGAATATATCATCAAAAGCTATGAAACCAACATTGTCATTAATAAATTTAATTTCACCCTGATTTGCTTCGTTTTTATCGAAGCCTGTATTGGAACTTGTCCATGTTGTGCCACCATTGATTGATTTTAGAACGGTTTTGTTTTCTCCGAATGCAAACAAGCTACCTGATGGTGTTGAAGCGATCCCCCATAGTCTTACATCGGTACCTGAATTGAGTCTTGTCCATGAGCTTGCGTTATCTGTACTTTTTACAATTATGCCATTTTCACCACATGCAAAAATGGTATTATTGGCAGCGAAACACATATCATTCAGCATGCCTTTGAAAAGCCCTTCACTTGCTATTGTCCAGCTTGTTCCGTTTGTACTTTTCAGAATGCTTCCACCATCACCACTCATAAATAACTCTCCATTCGGTTTTTCAGCCATATCCATCATGGCGACCTTTGAAGGGAGGGTGATCTGTGTCCAGGTAGTTCCTCCATTAGTAGTACGTGCTATTTTTCCGGGTACTGTATTAGCATCTGACCACGCAAATCCATTTTGGCTGGTTTTGAAATAAATATTATTGCAAAAACCTATATTTGTTGAAGCGGTTTCTGACCAGCTAGTACCTCCATTTATAGTTTTCAGAACTGTATACTGACTATTGGATGACATGAAACCATTGTTATTGTCTGTGAACATCACATCATTATATGTTCCATCCTGGAACTCAGTCCAGGTAGCACCACCATCAGAAGTTTTGAATCCACCACCATTTGCTGCTATGAAACCATCAATAGCATTTTTAAAATATACTGAATAAATATCATAAGCACCATTTACTTTAACATATGTCCAGGTAATTCCTCCATCAGCTGATTTATAAAACCGCTCATAGGCTACTATACATGCCATACCGGTCTGATTGAAAAAAATATTATGAAATCTGACAGCATCAGAATACAACAAGCTCCATGTATTGCCTCCATCCGTTGTTTTCAGCAACCTGCCTCCTTCGTTTTGGTTAACATTCCCTACAAGGTATCCGTTATTTTCATTGAGAAAGATGATTTTGTTAAAATGAAAGTTGAATCCGGTATTATAAGCAACCCAGCTCAAGCCACCATCAACAGTTTTAAGAAATGAACCACCGGAGCCAACTGCAAATCCTTTAAGATCAGTAGTAAAAGCAATGGATTTAAGCTTGCTGTTGTAGGCAGCATTACCTGCTTCACTCCAGTTATCCTCAATCTGGGCGGTGATAGTTGGGGAAAAAGAATAAATCAGGATAAAGAATATAACAGAAATTGTTTTCATAACATAATGTTTATTGATTAAATAAAATATAGTATTTAAAGGAAATAAATAAAATGCTATAAAACAATTAATTGCAAATAGCTACTTTATTTCCTTATTCTTGCTCCAAACTCATTTTCAAGTACATACAGGAATTTCCCCAATTCCTTTTCAATTTCCTTATCCTGTAATGTTCTGGTTTTATCTTCAAATATCAGCGATATAGCATATGAGATTTTGCCAGTACCAAGTTGCTCATCATTTTTATAAACATCAAAAAGATTGACAGATTTCAAAATCTTTTTCAGCACTTTCGAAGCTGTTTTTTCAATATCTTCAAATTTTACATTTTTATCAATTACTATTGCAATATCCCTCCTGCTCTTTGGAAATTTGCTGATCTCTCCAATCTGGATTTTTTCTCCAGCTGTTCTGACAAGAATTTCAAAATCAAGCTCACCGTAAAAAACATCCTGTTTTACATCGAGATTGTCAGCTATTTGTGCGTTAATTTTCCCATATTTTCCAAGTAAAACATTGTTTTTGCTTATTCTCATTCCATACTCAAATCTATCATCATTCTCAATAGGCAATAGCTGGGTTTTTAAAATATTAAATCTCTCCAGGATATTGTCTACATGGGCTTTAATGGTATAAAAATCGACCTTTTTAATATTATCGGCATTCCAAGACTCTTCAAATTTTTTACCTGTAATGTAGAAACTCAAAAATTCCTGTTCCTTTATATCATTGCCTGAATACTGGTAAGATTTTCCAAATTCAAACATGCTGATATCTTTTATCTGCCTGTTAAGATTAAACCTGAGGTTCTCCAGTGCACTCAACATCAATTCAGGTCTCATTATATTAAGATTGACATTTGAGGTATTATTTATATATATATATCTTTCATTTTCAATATTAAATGACTTTAAATATTTTTCAGACTCAGTCAATGAAAGGCTCATTGCTTCATAAAATCCCTGATTTGTAAGATAATCAGCTAAATAGTTCCTGAATTTATATTTTTCTTTATTTTCAGTAACATTGATTGAAACTGCTACTTTAGCCGGAATTGGAACTTTATTTAGTCCATAGATACGGAGGATCTCTTCAATCACATCAGCTTCTCTGGTTACATCATATTTATTTCCAGGAATCTCAACTGTCACCGATGCTTCGTTTTCTGATAATATCCTTAAATTTAGTGCTTCAAGTATGCTGTGTATCTCTTTGCCGGACAGATCAATCCCGATGAGACTATTCACATTTTTATAGAAGACATTAACTACTGCTTTTTCTATTTTTTGGGGATAGACATCGATGATTTGTGAAGAAATTTTTGCATCAGCGAGTTCTTTCATTAAAAGGGCAGCTCTTTTTAAAGCGAATAAAGTCATTTCAGGATCAGCTCCCTTTTCAAAGATCAAAGCAGCATCCGTTCTCAAATTATGTTTCATACTTGAAAGCCTGATGCTTTTGGGGTTGAAATAAGCTGACTCCAAAAATATTGATTGTGTGCTCTCAGAAACACCAGAAACATGTCCACCAAAAACTCCTCCAATGCACAAAGGAACCGAATTGCCGTCACATATCATAAGGTCTTCATCCCTAAGTTTCCTTTCTACTTCGTCAAGAGTTACAAATGGAGTGTCTTTTTTCAAAGTTTTTATCCTTAGTGTTTTTCCTGCTATTTTATCAGCATCAAAGGCATGGAGGGGCTGACCAAGTTCGTGCAAAACAAAATTTGTGATATCAACGATATTATTTATAGGTCGTGAACCAATCGATAAAAGATGATTTTTTAGCCAGGCTGGTGATTCTTTGATCTTAATTTCCGTTATAGTCACTCCACAGTACCTTGGGCATCTGTTTGTATCTTCGACTATCACTTCGACCGGGAGCGATTCATTATCAATACTGAATTCATGAATATCAGGCAATATCACATTTCCGTTGTGGCCGTTATTGATTTTGAGGTATGCTGCAAGGTCTTTTGCGACACCCAGATGTGATGTGGCATCTGATCTGTTGGGTGTAAGTTCAATTTCGAATACCCAGTCCTCTTCAATTTCAAAGTATTCTTTAGCTGAAATACCAATTTTAGTGTCAACAGGCAGCACTAAAATCCCTGAATGGTCATCACCGATGCCAAGTTCATCTTCTGCGCAGATCATTCCTTCAGAAACAGAACCCCTGATCACTCCTTTCCTGATCTCTATTTTCTCATCATTTTTCCCATATAGAACTGTACCTGCTGTTGCAACCATCACTTTCTGGCCTGCTGCTACATTTGGTGCCCCACATACAATATCGAGAAATCTGCCTGACCCAATATCTACTTTAGTAGTGAAAAGTTTATCAGCATTTGGGTGTTTTTGAGCTTCTTTTACTTCTCCCACAACAACTCCTTTCAATCCACCTTTGATGGTTTCAGTTTTTTCAACGCTGGCCACTTCCAGGCCGAGAGTTGTCAGAATATCACTAAGGGATTCAATCGTGATGCCTTGTAAGTCAATATAATTGCTGATCCAGTTATAAGATATTTTCATAAATTGTTAATTATAAATTTTTATTTTTATTTTTAATTTATTTTTATTATTCACTGATCACTGTTCACTGATCACTGTTCTCTTCAAGCCATTTTCTTGCATTTGTAAAAGCTTCAATCCAGGGAGTATGTTCATCATTTTTTCTGCTATCATCAAAATATGGCCACTGCCATCTGAATATTGATCTTTCAAGGTGTGGCATCATAGCTAAATGTCGTCCATCATTTGAACAAATCCCAGCAGTATTCATTTCAGAACCATTGGGGTTTCCCGGATATTCATCATACGAGTATTTCAGGGCTATGTTGTAATCGGACGATTTAAAGTTTTTAAGATTGAATTTTCCTTCACCATGTGCAATCCATATACCAAGTCTGCTTCCTTCCAGTGATTTAAGCATTATGGATGGGGAATTTTCAATATTTACTGTAATGAAGGCCGATTCGAATTTTCCTGAATCATTGTGTTCCATTACTGGTCCTTCATGCCCTCCGGAGCTTAGGAGGTTTAGTTCCATCATAAGTTGGCATCCATTGCAAACTCCAAGACTCATTGTATCTTTACGGCTATAGAACTTTTCAATAGCTTTCCTTGACTTTTCATTATAAAGAAAAGCTCCGGCCCATCCTTTTGCCGAGCCCAGAACGTCAGAATTTGAAAATCCACCAGGAAAAACAAGCATATTGATATTTGAAAGGGTTTCCCTTCCTTCTGCAAGGTCTGTCATGTGGACATCAATGACATTAAAGCCTGCCAAATATAAAGCAAAGGCCATTTCACGGTCTCCATTGATTCCTTTTTCCCTTATAACGGCAGCATTGATGGACCTTTTTGGTTGGGAATTAAGCTTTCCTGTGAAATTTGGAGGAAAACTGAATTTTAAAGCCTGGTGCTTATAATTCTCAAATCTTTTTAATGCTAAATCTTTTTTTGTTTGATTTTTGTCAAACAAATATGAGGTTTCATACCAAATATCCCTATATTCAGAAACCGGAAAACTCAGGATTTCTTTTTGATTTTTGATCCTGATCACCTGGCCTGACATTACTTTGCCAATTATAGTGTAACTGATTTTTCTGCTATCTAAAACTTCACATACGGTTTGTGTTTTATCAGTCTGAATAAAAATGCCTGGATTTTCACTGAAAAGAAATTTGAAGGAATTTATTTCATCTAAGAATGTTAAATCAATGTCAATGCACATTCCTTCACTTGAGAATGCCATTTCAAGTAATGATACAATTTTTCCACCTGCACTTATATCATGACCTGAAAGCAATAATTCAGAGTCTATCAGGTACTGGACAGCTTCAAAGGTCTGAGCAAAATAAAGCGGATCATTAATATCAGCCGGATCATTCCCTAATCCTCCTGTCATTGTAGCAAATGTACTGAAGTCAATCTTATCTTCAGCAGAAGAAAAATCAATATAAATCAGGGATGATTCAGGAACACTTTTTAAAACAGGTGTAATAGACTTGTATATATCAGTTACTTCACCAACAGCTGAAATAATAACAGTTCCAGGAGAATGGACTTCTTTTCCATCCGGGTATTTCTGAGTCATCGAAAGGCTATCTTTTCCGGTGGGTATATTAATTCCAAGATCAATAGCAAAATCACTAATAGCCTTAACTGCTTTGTACAGCCTGGCATTTTCAATTTTATTCTTCGCAGGCCACATCCAGTTTGCACTTAGTGAAATGCCTCTAATCCCGTTTTTAACCGGAGCCCATATTATATTGGTTAGTGCTTCCGCAACTGCTAAACGAACCCCGTTCTCAGGATATTTTAAACCTGCAATTGGAGCATGGCCAATAGCATTTGCTATTCCGCTCCTGCTTTCGTAATCCAATGCTGTAACACTCAGGTTATTTAGAGGCAGGTGTAAAATACCTGTATTTTGTTGCATAGCTACCCGCCCTGTTACAGATCTGTCTACTTTATTGGTCAACCAGTCCTTGCAGGCAACAGATTCTATTTGCAAAAGTTGTCTCACATAATCGTAAATATTATTACAAGAGAAGCTTACATTTTTAAATAATAGTTCTTTTGATTCTCCTTCCAGTTTGCTCTGAGGTGGTTTCCCGAAGAGGTCGGCCAGATCAAGCCTGAATGGGATTTCATTTGTATTACTGTCAAAAATAACCAGCTTTTTATCATCGGTAGCTTTCCCTACTACATAAAATGGAGCTCGTTCCCTCTGACAAAGTTTTTCAATCAAAATCAGATCTTCATTTTTCATTATTAAGCCCATTCTTTCCTGAGATTCATTGCTTAGTAGTTCTTTATATGAAAGGGTAGGGTCCCCAACAGGTAATTTATCAATTTCAATAATTCCTCCAGTTTGTTCGATGAGTTCTGATAATGAGTTCAAATGTCCTCCGGCTCCATGATCATGAATTGAAACAATTGGGTTTTTGCCCATTTCACTCAGAGCACGAATTACATTATATACTCTTTTCTGCATTTCAGGATTTGATCTTTGAACGGCATTCAATTCCAGGGAATTAGAGTATTGTCCTGTAGAGACTGACGATACAGCACCTCCTCCCATACCTATCCGATAGTTATCGCCACCCATTACAATTATGTTGTCGTCTGAAGATGGAACATCTTTATGGCTATCAAGTTCATTTGCATAGCCAACACCTCCTGCCAGCATTATCACCTTATCATAACCATAGCTTTTATCCTGATCGAAATATTCAAAAGTAAGAAGACTACCACAGGTAAGTGGTTGCCCAAATTTATTTCCAAAATCACTGGCTCCATTTGAAGCTTTTATAAGTATCTCAACCGGATCATGATAAAGCCAGTTGCGGGGTTCAGTATGTTGTTCCCAAACTCTGTTTTCTCTCAGTCTGGTATAGGATGTCATGTAAACCGCTGATCCAGTCAGAGGAAAACTTCCTTTTCCACCTGCCATCCTGTCTCTTATTTCTCCACCTGATCCAGTTGCAGCACCGTTAAATGGTTCTACAGTTGTAGGGAAATTGTGTGTTTCAGCCTTTAAAGAAATGATAGATTTGATTTCCCTGATGTCATATTTCCCTGGATTTGCAGGATCTGTTGGGGCAAATTGTTTTATCCTGGGGCCATCAATAAAAGCAACATTGTCAGAATATGCAGAAACGATACGGTTCTTATTGGCACTTGATGTTTTCCTGATCAATTGAAAAAGGCTGTAAGGCATTTCTTTATTGTCAATGATGAATACACCATTAAAAATTTTATGCCGGCAATGTTCGGAGTTTATCTGTGAAAAACCGAAAATCTCACTGTCAGTAAGTTTCCTAGCAAGCTTTTTACTCAATTCATTCAGGTAACCAATTTCATCACCAGAAAGAGCAAGCCCCTGTAATAAATTAAATTCTTCAATATTATCAACTGGAAGAATTTCTTCAGGTGTTTTATCGATTTTTAAAGTTTCAGAATTCAAGTCATAAAAAACCTGCTGGATCATTGGATCAAATGAAACAGAACAAGCCTTATTTTCAAAAACTTCAATTCTATCTATGCCACTTATACCCATATTCACGCATATCTCAGCTGCATTAGTGCTCCATGGAGTTATCATTTCTTTTCTGGGCCCAATAAATGTTCCGGTAATGATATCAGAATGAACCTGTAAGCAATTTCCAAACAACCAGCTAAGCTTTTGTAAATCGTTTTCGGTTAAATTTTTTTTTGCTACAACGTAATAAATCAATTTGTCTGCTGAACCAAAGTAAAAAACCATTGAGGCTGCTTTATAAATTAAAAATTAATATTTTTTTTAATATGTATTTACCCGTTAATAACAGGATATAGAGGGAATTTCTGCATAAATTCATTGATTTGAACTTTGGTGGAATCTACTTTTTTATCATTTTCCCTATTCATCAGTACATAATCTATCCAGTCAACTATCTGAATACAATCATTTTCTTTGAGACCTCTGGTAGTAATAGCAGGAGTACCAATTCTCATTCCCGAAGTTACAAAAGGACTTTGATCATCGAATGGAACCATATTCTTATTCACAGTTATATCTGCTTTAATAAGAGTATTTTCAGCTTCTTTGCCAGTCAGGCCTTTGGTTCTGAGGTCGATAAGCATCAGATGATTGTCAGTGCCTCCTGAAATTATATTATAACCTTTTTGTACGAACGTTTTTGCCATAGCCTGGGCATTTAGAATGACCTGATCTATATATTTATTGTAGTCCTCTGAAAGTGCCTCACCAAATGCAACAGCTTTTGATGCAATAACATGCTCCAAAGGTCCTCCCTGTGATCCGGGGAACACAGCACTGTTAATAATAGCTGACATTTTAATAGGTGAGCCTTTTTGAGTCAATCTTCCCCAAGGATTATCAAAATTTTTACCCATCATTATAACACCTCCGCGTGGCCCTCTAAGGGTCTTGTGAGTTGTTGAAGTTACAAAATGTGCATATGGCAGAGGATCCGTAAGTTTTTTTGTTGCAATTAAACCGGCTGGATGTGCTATATCAGCAAGTAAAAATGCACCGGTTTCATCGGCAATTTCTCTGAAACGACGAAAATCCCAATCTCTTGAATATGCTGAAGCACCAGCTATAATAAGCTTTGGCATGACCTTTCTTGCAGTTTCAGCGACTTTATCCATATCAATAACACCAGTTTCTTTTTCTACACCATAAAAAGCTGTTTTGAAGTATTTGCCGGAGAAATTTACCGGGGAACCATGAGTCAGGTGGCCTCCATGAGAAAGATCAAGACCAAGAATAGTGTCTCCCGGTTGTAATAGTGCAATGAAAACTGCTGCATTTGCCTGTGCGCCTGAATGTGGCTGAACATTAGCATAAACAGCGCCAAATAGTTTTTTTAACCTTTCGATAGCTATATTTTCTGTTTCATCTACAACTTCACATCCACCATAATAACGGGCTCCGGGATAGCCCTCGGCATATTTGTTGGTCATTACGCTACCCATGGCTTTGAGGACATTTTCACTCACAAAATTTTCTGAAGCTATCAGTTCTATACCATGACTTTGTCTTTTAAATTCCTTTTCAATTAGGTCGAATACTATATCTTTCATTGTTTTATTATGTTGATTAAAAAATGACAAATATAGTGATATTGATTTAAATCAAATCAATAATATTTGGAATAATAAAAAAAAAGCCTCCGGAAATCCCGGAGGCTTTTCATTTTAATGATTGTTTTTATTGTTTAATTCCCAATGCTTTCAAAGTTTCAAAATCAAGACTTCCGATTGGTAAACCTTTATCTTGCTGGAATTTTTTCAAAGCTGCCTTTGTATCTTCACCAAGGATATTGTCGATACCTGCAGGTCCGACATTGTAACCTCTGTCAATCAATGCTTTCTGAACCTGTGCTATCAATCTAGGAGTAATATCAGATTCACATACTACTTCTCGCCAATCTTCTACAAATCCACCTGCTGATACTATATTAGTTTTTTGGATATTTATAACTTCTGCTGGAATTGTTGTCTCCATCAGGCTTGCATCAGAGCCAAGTCTCTGGAATGACCTGGTTTCATACTGTGCAGGAACAGGGGTTTCAGTTGCTGAAGCATCAGCTTTCACACTTTCGAAAGAAAAGTCAGAATAAGTAGCAGGAACAACTTCTTCTACTACGGATGCTTCTGAAACAAGTTTCTGATATGATCTTTCCTTATACTGTGCTGGAATTTCTGTGTATTCAACCCTTGCAGGTGTTGAAACCACTTTCTTAGTATAAGTTTTATAAACCGGATCAACTTTAACAGCTTTCACACAGTCATCTCCTTTAATGTCCCAGCCTTCACCACAACCAACTAAAACTTTTTTTGTAACAGTTTTAAACTCAGCCGGAGTTTCGACCAGACACCATACCATACAATCGTCAGGATTTGTTCCCAGGCAATTCTTTGAATCTCGTTTTTGGATCCATTTTTGTGATTTTGGAGAGATTTCTATAGTTTGTAGCTCTTCCCTGAATTGTGCAGGTTTTTTTTCATAGGTTGTGTAACCAGGTTTAACCATTTCCTGAAATGTTTCAGTTTTGTAAGTTGCAGGAAATACTTTTGCAGTTTTGTAAGCTTCTTTAACTAGAATTTTCTCAGTTACAGTTTCGAATTTGGCAGGAACAACTTTCAACACCTTGTATGCTTCTTTTGTCATCACCCTTTTTGAATCTTTTCCAAATTTTGCATTGACGGCACTGTAGTTTTTACTTTCTTCCTGGGTCAATATTCTTTCTGTAGCATCAATGAAACTTGCATTTTTGATCTGAACTTTCATCGAAGCCTCTTTGATTGTAACAGGAACTGAAACAGTTTCTGTTTTCATAGGAATTTTACATTTAGCATAGCATTTGCCGGGTATAGCATTGGTTGGTTGTGCGTTAAGGGTAAATGCATAAACAACAAACACTAAAAGTAGAGTAAGGTTAATTTTTTTCATGATAAAGTTTATTTTAATTAAATAATAAATATGATTAAAAAAAAATCGAGATGAAAAGCAATTTTTAAGATAAATTACAATCAAACATTATTCTTTTTATATCATACAAGGATTGTGACGCATCTTTAAGAAAAAGTCACATATAAAAGTTTTGATATATAATTAATGAATTGAAAAGCTGATTTAAAATTTTATATGAAATATTCCGTTTGGTAAATAAAAAGAAATGGCAAGCATAAAGATTTTATGGATTGATGATGAGATAGAGACCCTTAAACCTCAGTTGTTTTTCCTGAATAAGAAAGGATATGAGGTATCTACAGTTAGCAATGGTTATGACGGGCTTGAAAAACTGCAAAACGATGATGATATTGATATTGTTTTTTTAGATGAGTCAATGCCTGGTCTTTCTGGGTTGGAAACCCTCGGCAGGATTAAGGAATTAAGACCTATTATCCCGGTGGTTATGATTACCAAAAATGAAGCTGAGAGTATTATGGAAGAAGCTATCGGTGCGCAGATAACAGATTATTTGATAAAGCCTGTTAATCCTAATCAGATATTGCTGATACTTAAAAAAATCATAGATAATGACAGGTTAATTAAAGAAAAGGCTACAGCTGATTACCAGCAGGAATTCCGCAATATAATTATGGACATAAGCAGTGGCATGAATTATGATGAATGGGCCAATACTTACCTGAAACTTGTAAAATGGGAATTGATTCTTGATAACAGCAATGTACATGAGATGGCTGAAATCCTGACTACGCAAAAAAATGATGCGAACTCAGAGTTTTCTAAATATATCGCCAGGAACTATATCAAATGGGTTAAGGGGGAAGAAGATAAGCCCGTGATGTCAAATGATCTGATGAAATCATTAATATTGCCAAAAATGGAATCCGATGTTCCAACAATTGTCATTTTACTTGATAATTTGCGATTTGATCACTGGAAAGTTTTTGAACCTTTGGTTTTGGAAATGTTTAAAAAGGAAAACGAGGAGTATTTCTTCAGTATTTTACCATCCACAACGCAATATAGCCGTAATTCTATTTTTGCCGGTATGATGCCTAAAGAGATCTCAGTAAAGTATCCTGGATGGTGGGTCAATGATTTTGAAGAAGGTGGCAAGAACTTGCATGAAGAGGATTTATTGAAAGAACAGCTTACAAGAAGATTAAGGAAGGATATTAAACTGAGTTTCAATAAAATACTTAATACCAAAGCTGCAAAATCAGTTCTGGAAAATGCAAGTGACCTGATCAATTATGATCTGGTAGTCCTGGTTTATAACATGATCGATATGATTTCTCATGCCAGAACAGAGCTTGATGTGCTCAAAGCGCTTGCGAATGATGAAAAAGCTTACAGATCATTAATACTCACATGGTTCAGAAACTCCCCACTATTGCAGACTTTGCAATATTTGAGTACAAAGAATGTGAGGGTTGTAATTACAACTGACCATGGCACTATAAAGGTTAACAGGCCTTCAAAGGTAATAGGTGATAAAGAGACAACTACGAATCTCAGGTATAAGAGTGGAAAGAATCTGCAGTTCAGCCAGAAGGATGTGTTTTTGATAGACAAACCTGACGAAGCAGGTCTTCCTTCTCCATATTTAAGTTCAAGGTATATTTTTGCAAGGGAGGATTTTTATTTCCTTTATCCGAATAATTACAATTATTTTTTAAAAATGTACAATGATACTTTTCAACATGGAGGAATTTCAATGGAAGAAATCATTTGTCCTGTGATAACCCTTCGTTCGAAATGACAATTATTTAAACATGTTTCTTTTGTAACTTCTTCTAAGTTTATGGATAGCTCTTTCTTTGATCTGGCGTACACGTTCTCCTGATAAACCGAACATTTCACCAATTTCATCAAGATTAAGTTCTTCCTCACCGTTAAGTCCGTAGAAGGTCTTTAATACTTCTCTTTCCCTGGGCGAAAGTATCGTTAGTTTAATGTCAATATCTTTATTAAGTGACTCTCTGAGCAGAGAATTATCTGTTTGTTCATAATCGTTTTCAACATAAAAATCAATCATTGTGGCTTCTGTATCCTCATCACCAAGAGGAGAATCGAAAGATAAGTGTTTGTTGGTCATACTCAGAAGGTCACTGATCAGGTGTACGGGCATATCCAGAAACTCGGATAGCTCCTCGACCGACGGCTCTCTTTCAAATTCTTGAAAAAATGCAGAATATGCCTGCTGAACTTTGTTGTAACTTGTTACTTTATTGACCGGAAGCCTTACAATCCTTGAATATTCAACTATAGCCTGCAGGATAGATTGTCTGATCCACCATACAGCATATGAAATAAACTTGAATCCCTTTGTTTCATCAAATCGTTTTGCAGCCTTTATCAAACCGACATTCCCTTCATTAATGAGATCGCTCAAAGATAACCCCTGGTTCTGGTATTGTTTTGCAACCGAAACAACAAATCTTAAATTGGCTGTTGTCATTATCTTTAATGCTTCAGCATCACCATTTCTTATTCTGCCTGCAAGACTTACTTCTTCTTCAGGGGTAAGTATACTTATTTTACTTATATCAGCTAAGTATTTTTCCAGAGAAACGCTTTCTCTGTTAGTAATTTTATGCTCTATTTTTAATTGGCGCACAGGATAATAATAACAACATGTAAATATAACAAAGAATTATTAAAAAAAATTCCAAATACCTTATT
The DNA here is from genome assembly GCA_050258615.1 of Deltaproteobacteria bacterium. Lineage (GTDB taxonomy): Bacteria > Bacteroidota > Bacteroidia > Chitinophagales > Saprospiraceae > JADJGA01. Next base: position 76,380 of record JBLMZC010000002.1, read on the forward strand.
TTTTTTGAAAAATATTGTTCAATTTCAAAAAAAACAGACTTAATGCTGTGAAATGCAATAAAAGAATCAGGTTCTGCTGTTGAAAGTTGAAAACTATGATTAAACCCGATGATACAGATTAAATTTCTTTTTTCCTGCTGTTAACGTATGTTCTCCATTTTTGGAGCAATTGCATAAATTCCGGAGGTAGCTGAGAAGTAAAATTCATTTTTTCTCCTGAAGAAGGATGAACAAAGCCTAAAGTCTGAGCATGCAATGCTTGTCCCGGGAGTAATTCGAAACAATTTTTAACAAACTGGCTGTATTTCGAGAAGATCGTTCCTTTAACAATTTTTTCTCCTCCGTAGGTATCATCATTAAAAACCGGATGTCCTGTATGCTTGAGATGGACTCTGATCTGATGAGTCCTTCCGGTTTCAAGGCTGCATTTTATGAGGCTTACATAATATAGATCTTCTAAAACAGAATAGTGAGTTACTGCCCTTTTCCCCTCATCATTGTCAGGAAAGGCTTTCATTTGTTTCCGGAAATTGGGATCACGTCCAATATTAATATCAATAGTGCCAACATTTTCATTAAAATTTCCCCAAACCAGTGCTAAATAATCACGGTCTATAGTATGGTGAAAAAATTGCGCAGCAAGTTTGGTCATTGCATCCTCAGTCTTTGCTATTAATAGTAATCCTGATGTGTTTTTATCAATGCGGTGTACGATGCCAGGACGATCATTATTGTTGCCGTCAAGGACAGGCAGGTTTTTATTGTCGAAATAGTATTTAAGTGCATTTACAAGAGTGCCGCTGTAGTTGGACACTCCAGGATGTACGACCAAACCGGCAGGTTTATCTATTACCATCAGTTCATCATCTTCGTAAACTATATTCAAAGGAATATTTTCACCAATTATTTCAGCATCAAAATCATGACGTTTTGGGATGATACCCGTTATTACATCATTTGGTCTTATTTTATAGTTGGCTTTAACCGGTTCTCCATTAACTTTGATGATATTATTGTCGATGGCCGCCTGAATTTTGTTCCTCGTAACATTGAATAACCTGTTTTGAAGAAATTTGTCAATTCTTAGTGGAGTCTGTTTTTTATCAACAGAAATGGTGAATTCCTGTCCAAATATCTCTTCCTGCTGAATTTCATGAAAAAAGTCCATTTTCAGAAAAATATTATACCTATCCTGAAACTTAACAAGGATGTTGGTAAAAGCTTTTGTTCAAAATTATCAGTCACATAAACAATCGGTCCTGGATTGTCTTTTCTGAGAAAATATTTCATTCCTCCACCTCCATCGAAAGTGACAGATAAATTAAGAGCTAAATTATCATTGCCAAGGTTTACAAGGCTTCCGGTAGTAATCCCAAATCCAATACTCCCGTTTCCTCCTTTAGTATAAGAGTCAACTGTCTCTCCGTACTCAATATTTTTTGTGCTTATCATTCCGAACAGATACCTGAATTTGAAATCGACCTGAAAATAGGGATTAAAACTCTTCCGGTTTTTTCCGGCAAAGTATCTTGCACCTGCGTTAAGGCTTAATATATTAGCGTTGAATGTCTCTTCCCAATCATCTCCATAATCTGTTGTTCCGGATGGCTCAAAATACTCAAGACTTTCAAATCCATAAAAGGACCATGAAAATCCAAAGGTCCCAAATAACGGAACATTCTCATTAATTTGCCTAAAATATGCTAAATCGAATCCGGCTGGCCTGTGTGTAAATTTTCTTTTTTTTGGAAAAACTCCTTTGCTCAGAATAAAGTTCAATTCACCCATATGCCTTATATCTTTTTTTTCATAATATTCATCTGTTTCTGAATATTCGTAATTTTCAATGTCTGTCATCTCACCTTCATCAGAATAATATCCGAGAGAATCTGAGTGGAGACTATCTGAAGTGATTTGGGCATATGAAAATATTGGATAATACATTATACCCAGCAGAATATGCAAAAAGTAATACTTTAACATAAGTTTATATCAATTTTTACCAATCCCAAGTATCTTCAGCTCGACCCGCTGATTTTTTCTTCTTCCTTCTGCTGTTTCATTTGAAGCGATTGGAAATCGTTTTCCATAGCCTTTAAAACTTACCCTGCTTCTGTCAATTCCCCTGTTAATGAGATATTCTGCAATGTTTTTAGCTCGTGATGTTGATAACTTATCGCAATAGTCGTCAGGAGGGATATTATTTGTGTGGCCTCCGATCTCAACGTAGATGTCCATGTTTGCCGAAAGGAAATTATATACTTCGTCAAGAACCGGTTTTGATGAATTTGTTATTTCAACTGAATCAGCGAAGAAGTAAAGATTTTCAATCTGAAGTACCTGCCCAACTTTAATATCCTTAGCTTCAATATCAGCGAATGAAGCTTCCCCTTCGACTTCGAAATCAACTTCATCATAACATCCAAAAACATCAGTGATTTTCGCTTTATGCTTACCGGGGAATACATCTTTGGCAGGATTTTCCGTAACGATTCCATCTATTTCAAGTCTGAATCCGGGAGTTCCACCTGAAATATCAAAATTTACTGAACTTCTGTTGTCAGTTGGATTTTTATTAATAGAATTTATTTTTAATTCAAGTTTTTTAGGATTTAATAAGGTTATAAATTTGGTAATAGTGTCTTTTCTTGAGTCTGTGACAGTAACACTATAATCTCCTGCTACCAGGTTTTCAAGATTTCTTGTATCTTGTTCTCCCGTAGACCATTTAATTTCAATGTTTTTTGAGCCACCTTTGATCATTAGTTTTATGCTACCATCATTTTCATCAAAACAGGTTGGTTGTTGGCTGATCAGAGCTATGTCAAGAGGAATTTTAACCCGACCTGTCTGAAGGTGGTCTTTAAATCCAAGGGTATATAACCCTGCATCATTAGTTCCAATCCATACCCTGTCTTCCTTGTCGATGGCAAGTGCATTGCATTTTTGGGCTATAAGGCCCAATTCATTGCCAAATTTTTCAATATTATTCGTATAAGGATCAAATCTTACCAGAATGTCAGAAGCAATTATCAGACGACCTTTAGAATCAAGAACGAGGTCATTTACCACGCCTTTTTTCAGGTCTTTTTTCAGATTTAATTTATACCATCTGTTTGATTTGTTAATATTGTCAATATTCCACAATTCCTTATCAGTCAAAACCCATAATCCTTCACCATTTTCAAAAATGCCTTCAAAAGCATGGTTTTTTTCATATATTTTCCAGTTTTCTTCGTCAATTCTGATGATACCATTTTTAGTTCCTATCCAGATGATCCCAAATACATCATAATGAATGAAACTTATCTGTTTGGAGATTAATAATGAGTTATTTGGATTAAGGTGTCTTGTAATTTTATTATTTCTTATGTTCGCGACATAAACCCCGTTATTTGTCCCAACCCATAATTCATCCTTTACTTTTTCCAAAGCTGATATTTTTACCGTTTTGTCTCCTACAGTAAACTGGGTAGAAGGTTTTAAAGAGTTTGAGTATGTGTTGTCACCTCCTATGAAAAATGAATTATTCTGAAATCCTGATAATGAACCAATCGCTTTCCCTGGTATTATAGTTCTGGATTCAACAGCAACCGATGGAATATAAAACAAACCATTGTCAGTTGCAATATATGAGCTGATTCCATCACCCAATACAATATCATTTATTCCCGTATTCTGTGGCAAGCCTTTATACTGAATAAGTTCATATTTTTGTTGTGCTTCAATTTTTGAGAATAATAATGAAAAAGCAAACAGGATGTAAAATTTAATTTTTGGCATGATAAAGGATATTTAATTTATTTGTCAAAATATACTCTTAAGATAATTACTGTTTTTTTTATGATTTATTACTTTTTTTACAAAATTATAAAAAAAAAATTTAATAAGATCAACCCTCCAGTTTTATAACATTTTAAAATTAAACAATTTCTGGCCTTTTATAACAGAGTTTCTAAAGAATATTGATACTTATTTTTAAAATGTGATTGAGGTAATGATTTGCCATTGTAACTCAGTCTATGAAAAATGAACTCTAAATAACGTGTTAATAAATGAAGGGGTTTAAAAATAAATGTTTAAGACTCTTTTAAATTATTGATATTTAAGCAAATGCAGTAATATTTATTTGTTTAATTTTGAACCACATTTTGCAAGCACTTATTTTTCATTTGTCTAAAAATTTCTCTACTTTTTGTGCCGCCAAAAAGTAGCAAAAAGCTCGTGCGAAATTAAACTCGCAACCCTTTTGTTGATTGTAAAACAGTAAGTTATAACTACTTCAATTACGAAAATTTTACCTACAAGGTTTCGGTAAAATTTCCTGCATTCTCAAGCTCAAACATAATTTCGCACTGTCCTTTCGTTGAATTTTTAAACAACTTCAATATGTATTTGAGGATTTTCCAAGTTATATAAATGTAAATAAATAAAGAAAAGTAGATTTATATTCCATTCAGCACTATAATCATGCATTTCAAAGTACAATATAAGCCATTCGACCACAAAGTTGAAAAAAAATCAATTTACTAAAATATTTTTGCATTATAAGATGGATATTGATGTTTTGCAATCAGGAAAATAACATAAATCAAAAAACTTCGAAAGATTGCCAATTATCTTGAAATGACAAAAATATAAATAAATATTAATATTTAAATAACGTAAAAAATTGCAATTATGAAAAGAATTATTGCTTTATTAGTCTTATCCTTTTGGATAACTGCATTATCTGCACAGGTTGGAATCAATGAAACCAATTCTTCGCCAGATGCTTCAGCTATGCTTGATGTGAGCAGCACCAACAAGGGATTGCTCATTCCGAGAATGACCGGGGCTGAAATGAATGCCATTGTTACCCCGGCAGATGGACTAATGATCTTCAACACCACAGACAATTGTTTTTATTTCCGGATCACTTCAGGCTGGAAAAAACTGATCAGTGAGACTAATAACCATGGTGTATCCGATAGCGATGGAGATAGTTACCTTTCGTTCCGGCAACCTACAACGGATGATGACACCCTACGGATATTTTTTAACGGAATTGAAAAATACAAAATATCTGCTTCCACTATTGAGCCGGTCAATAATGGAAGTTCCGTCTATATTGGCAAATATACCGGGAAAAAGGATAATGGAAGTGAAAATGCAAATACTGCCATAGGTTCTAATTCAATGGCAAACATAAAATCTGGAAATCAGAATACAGCACTAGGTTATAGTTCCCTTGAGGACCTGAAAACAGGGCTTCTCAACACAGGCATTGGTGGCATTGCTATGAAATCTAACAGGGCAAAAAACAGAAATACAGCCATAGGTTATGGTGCCATGATGTTTGCTGACAGCAATTCCGTGGCCTTTGACGCTTACAATACAGCCATAGGAACTCATGCGCTCCGTGGGAGTTTTAATCCTGCAAATAATACCGGTATTTACAACACTGCCGCAGGAGGCAGGGCTATGAATGAAAACACATCAGGATCACGCAACAGTGCTCTTGGATATCATGCATTGTATTCCAATACCACTGGTAATTCAAATATCGCAGTAGGGATCATGGCCTTGTATTCAAATACGGAAAGAAGCAACCTGGTGGCGATAGGAGACAGCGCTTTGTATAATAATGGTATAGGTGCAACTCTTTCTGGCCATTCTTCGGGTAATACTGCCATAGGATCAAAATCGCTCTATGCCAATACCACAGGAAGCTATAACTGTGCTGTAGGATTGAAGTCCTTGAACTCCAATACTACCGGATATGAAAACACTGCATCCGGATGGAATTCATTGAATAATAATACAGAGGGCAAATTCAACACAGCCTATGGTTCACGAACGCTATTCAATAATACTACCGGCAACTACAATGTTGCAATAGGCACGGTAACCATGTACGCAAATATTTCCGGATCAGGCAACAGTGCTCTTGGACATAGTGCGCTCAATTCAAATGAAATTGGTTTCAACAATACTGCAATCGGGTCCGAGGCTCTCTACAAAAACAGCTCTGGTAATTTGAACACCGCTCTCGGTAACCGTGCCGGTTTTGAAATCACAACCGGAACCCACAATATTGTCTTAGGTCATCATGCAGGTAAGAATATTACCTCCGGAAACTACAACATCTTAGTGGGTGATAATGTAGAAACGCCTTCAGCAACAGGAAGTTATCAAATGGTCATCGGAGATTCACTGCTTCTTTACGGCGATATTTCAAATAAACGCATCGGTATTGGCACCTCCAACCCCAAAGCCATCCTGCACACCCATGGTACAGGTACCGGAGGAGGAAACGTATTATTCACAGGGCAAAGGAAAATTTCCGGTGCCGGTGATCCTCCTGCAACAGGTGCTGGCACCAGAATGATGTGGTACCCAGATTATGCAGCATTTCGTGTGGGGCAGGTTGAGGGAAACCAGTGGGATAAAACCAACATAGGCACGCATTCATTGGCAGTGGGTCTTAATACAAAAGCTTCAGCAACATCCTGTATTGCACTGGGATATGGTACAACTGCATCGAACGATTTTGCAACTGCACTGGGTGTAAATACCAATGCAACAGGGAACTCATCAACAGCTTTTGGCTCATATACGACTGCTCCGTCTTACGCTGAAACAGTTCTAGGTCAATATAATACGATTTACACTCCAGTCGGAACAAATGTCTGGAATGCAGGAGATCGATTGTTTGTTGTTGGTAATGGAACTGAAAATTCCGCAAGAAATAATGCCTTCACCATTCTGAAAAACGGAAATTCAGGTATTGGCACCGAAATTCCCAATGAAAAACTGGAAGTGGCCGGAAACATCCATGTATCCGGTGCCGACCGAACGATTTTCAACCGCTCCAATAACTACCTGGCTTTCGGAACCAATAACACGGAAAGAGCCAGAATTACAAACGTCGGCAATGTCGGGATAGGCTTAACCGTTCCCAATGAAAAACTGGAAGTCGCTGGTAATATTCATGTATCCGGTGCCGATAGGACGATATACAACCGTTCCAATAACTATCTTGCATTTGGTACAAACAATACGGAAAGGATAAGAATCACGAATACCGGTAATGTGGGCATCGGAACAACGCCTAATGCCAATGCACTTCTCCACATCAATGGCATCGGAACAAGCGAAGGCAATGTACTGTTTGCGGGATCTTACAAAACAACCCCTGGTGAACCGGCTACCACCGGTGCAGGTACCAGGTTGATGTGGTATCCAGACAAGGCTGCTTTCAGAGCTGGTAATGTTAGTGGCACACAATGGAACAAAGCAAATATTGGTATTTATTCTGTTGCATTGGGACAAGATCCAACAGCGAAAGGAGCTAATTCAATTGCACTTGGACAAGGTATGTTTGCGGAAGGAGCAAATTCAGTTGCAATAGGGCAGAATTCCTCAGCATATGCTGCAAATTCCATTGCCATAGGAGAACTTATTACAGCAAATGGAATAAATTCTGTCGGACTGGGAAGAGATAACTGGCTTAATGGATTAAATGCCACTGCTTTGGGAGCAAGTAATTCAGCAAATGGTGATTATTCAACAGTCATGGGGAATTTAAATGGCGCTTCAGGGAAAAACTCACTTGCCACAGGTTTAAGTAATGATGCTCCTTCATTTGTTGAATCCGTTTTTGGGGCTTATGCAACTTCTTATACGCCCACAAGTTCAATCGCCTGGGATACAGATGACAGACTATTTGTTATTGGAAACGGCACCAGTACTACCAACCGTAAAAATGCTATGACAGTTTTGAAAAATGGAAATATCGGGATCGGAACTGATAGCCCCGCAGAATTGGTACATTTGAGAAATAACTCTGGAGATGCGGGAATCAGGATCCAATCCACCAATGTCTCAGATATCGGATTTTACAGTAGCTCGGGTTATGTGGCAGCGGTTGGTATCAATGTTTCCCAGGGACACCTTTATCTGTACAATGGTGGCAATGTCTCTGTTAAAAATGGCCGCCTGGGGATAGGAAATATTGATCCCGGTCAGAAACTGGATATCACTGCCGGAAATGGCCGGGTGGAGAGTGGTTATTCCTGGTTGACCAACTCAGATATCCGCTATAAAAAGAATATCACCACTCTTGAAAATTCCCTGGAAAAGATCTCAAAAATTCGTGGAGTACGTTACGACCTGAAAAAAGATGAACAGATTATTGAAGGTAAAGGGAAACACATTGGTTTTATTGCGCAGGAACTTGAAAATGAATTTCCTGAATTCGTAGTGACAGAAGATAATGGCTATAAATCCGTTTCTTATGATAAAATGACCGCAGTCCTCGTCGAAGCTGTCAAGGAACAACAATCCCAGATCGATGAACTGAAAAAGATCGTCCAGCAACAACAGGCCCAGATCTCTGAACTTTTGAAATCTGAAAGAAATAATGTACTTTCAATGGAAGAAAATTAGTTATGAAACCTAAAAAATGCAAAAGCTAAAAGTAAAATTAAATTTCAAATCTTTATTAATAAAAATATTTCAGGTGTGATATAATTTAGCTACTTCATTTTATCTTTTGCTCTGTTGTTTTTTGTAAATAATTAGAAGCAAAATGCAATTCCTGCTTCCAAAGACAGATATTTTTCTGATAGATCTGAAATAGAAGCTTCATATTCTACCAAACTCTTGAGCCTGATGTTATCCAGGACTTGATATTCTATGCTTAGTTTTGGAACTAAATAGTTTCTGTTTTTTTCAATAAATTTTTGTTCTTGTTCTTCAAAATACTGCATTCCATCTTTTTCTTTGACTTTGAGCCTGAAATTGTAATTATTTGAAATATCATGTTTAAATCCTAATCCTAAAGAACCTATAAATCTTTTATATGTAAGAACATCATAGTTTGCTTCAATTCCAATTTTTTTATGCAAAGTTTTCATTGTCAATTCTTCAAGCTTAACATCAGGATGGTGAGGTTTTACATCATTGAGGCGAGGATATTTCTCTTTTCTTTCAATTTTTGAAATATCACTACTAACACCATAATTTATGCCGAGTCTGAGTTTTTTTAATAAATAGTAATTTACAGATAAATTTTTTGCTGAAAGTTTTTTCCTGTCGAATTGATCTTTAAAAGGTTTGACAAAGCCTACTGTTCCTGAAACTATGAAATGAGGTTTACTCGTAATTCTTTTTGAATTATGTATAACATATATTATTGTTGTATCCGATAAAAAATTTCGTTTTGAATTATGTATACTGAATTTTTTTAGAGCAAGCTTAGATAATGCACCGTTATTAATCATAGAATTGGGATTATTAGAAATTTCAACATTCGACAATTTATTTTCTACTGGTGTATAAATATCATTTTTTGATTCAGTCTTTATTTTTTTTGCATCTGACTCAATACTTGATGTTTTTTTCTCTGATTTACTATTGACCATTTCTGGTATAGCTAATGAATTATTATTTTCAATTATATTAAATTTTACAATTTTGTCTAATGCTTTTTGATTAATTACACTATTTTTATGTTTTTTAACAGATGAAGCTGAATCAAAACTACTATTATCGTTGTTCTTAATTGTTTTTATTTCAGAATTGATTGGGTTAATTTTATCTGATGTAATATTTTGATATTGTTTTATTGCTACAAAGGAATCATTCTTTACTAAGTTTTTGTTAGAATCGGAAAATGTATCTTTATGATTGATTTTGTTGCTTGCATTTGCATATTTAGATCCAAAAAAATTGAAATGGTTTTCGACAAAAAATGCAAATACTGAAACTACAAGAATAGATGCGGCCCCTGCAAATCCTATCCTGAATTTCCTATTCAAATAGAATTTTGAATTCTGAGGTACAGAATGGATTTTTTTATACTGAACAAAGCTTTGCCAGTCATTTTCACTCATTTCATATTTTTTGAGCGACTTTATTTTATTTTTAAAAATTTGTATAAATTTATCCATTTAGCACAATTTTTTTGTTGAATAAATGAGGTTTTTCTGATTTAATGATTTCAATAAGTTGTGATTTAGCCCGATTCAGATTTGATTTGGAAGTGCCAACTGAAATGTTGAGTTCACCTGCGATTTCATGATGTTTCATCTCTTCAAAAACAAAGAGATTGAATACAGTCCTGTATTGTGGAGTCAATTTATTGAGCATCTGAAGACATTCATCAGGTGAAAGATCATCTGCTATAATTTCATAAGTCTTATCAGTTTCGATTTCTCTGATTTCGTCAAGTGGTACTTTAAATTGATCAGTAAAATATTTTTTATAGTATGTCAAACAACAGTTAACGCAGATTTTCCTGATCCAGGGTTTAAATTCAAATTCTGGGTCGTATTTGTCAATGTGCTTGAATATTTTTAAAAATGTATCATTTACCATTTCCTGAACTTCATCTTCACTTGCTCCGTATCGTATGCAAATAGACTTGACATAGGGAAAATACTGTCTGAATAACTTGAACTCAGCAGCTTCATTTGATTTTTTTACCTGTTCAATTATTAATCCAATGTTTACGTCTCCCCTCAAATTTTTAACTTTTAACAAAAAGGCAGGTGCTTAAACACCTGCACTTTTCAAACAAATAATTAATAACACTCTTTAACAATTTTTTCTCAATTCTTCTAACTCCTCTTTACTATTCACTGTTGTCGGTTCTGTTTCACCAGTTTTTATTACTTTGATTGGAAATTGAAACTCAGGTTTGCCATTTTTGTTTCCTTTATTTTCTTTTTTCCATTTTTCCATAGCAGCCTTCAATGCTGATTCATCATCATAGGTAGCAGTTGTACCATCTGGATATACCATCGTCAATGGAAATACCAATTCAAAACAATCTTTGCCATGATGACCATGTTTGCCATGACCACCACCATTACCAAGAGTGTCAGGCTTGCATTCATCAAGCAATAATTTTAAATCCTCAGATGATGTCACGGTAACAGTTTCTCCGCTTGATTTGATAACTGATACTGGGAAAACCAGTTCTATTTTACCATCAACTGATTTTATAAGTTCTTTCAATTCTCCAGCAGAATCAATCTGAACTGTGCTGCTATCAGGTAATTTTACTGAATAAGGATATAAAAACTGAAAACATTTATTGTCAAACAAAGGTCCAAATCCTTTTGGTCCATGTCCTACATGTCCTCCTTTGCCTCCATGACCTTTATGACCTTTATGACCTCCTTTCCCTTTTTCAGGAAATATTCCGCAGTCTGCAAGGATCGTGTGCATTTGATCATGATCTGCAACTGTAACAGTTTCACCCGCTGAATTAACTATCTGAACAGGATAAACAAGTTTTAATTTGCGTCCTATTGAATCTCTTAAAATCTTTGCTTCTTCCAGTGAATTGACCTCAACTACAGATTGATCCGGCAATTGGAATGAAATTGGAAATACAAACTGAAAACAAGGCAAGGAATCTGTTCTCAGATCGATAACTGAATCTGCAAGTTCTTCTTCACTTAGAGTATAACTGTCTTTTGTACAAGAAACGAATGCCAATGAGGCAATCAATAATAAACCAAAAATTCTTTTTAACATTGGTAAAAATTTTAGTGATGAATTAATTAACACAAAACAATACCTGACTTCTATTACATATGGTTGCGTGAGTTTTTAAAAAAAATTATTTTTTAATGAATTTTATAGTTCGAGGTAAATTCCCTTTAAAGAATTTTAGAAAATAAACCCCAGTATTCAAATGAGAAACATTTATTTGCCCTTCACTACCTGCTTTCCTGTCAATAACTTTTTTGCCAGAAATATCAAAAACAGAAAAGCCTTCACTTAAATTTTCATTATTCTCAATTGTAAGTATATCACTTACAGGTACTGGATACAACATAATATCTTGTTCCATTTCTTCAGTTGAACTTGTATTTTGAAAACATTTTGTAATAGCTTCAGCAAATAAAGGTGCAATAAAATCATTAGCTAAATTATTTGGATGTGAATCGTTGCCATTATGATCACCTTCATAGGAGTATTTTAAACACCAGGTATTTCCCAAAACTGGAAATAATGACTGTTCTGCAGCAAGCAGGAAGAAATCAAAAATATAAATGTTCGGATGAGTTTTTCCATCTTCTTTGAGCCAGGAATTATTGACCCAATCCACAAATTCTTTAGCTCTGGTAGCTTCATTATTGTTAGTAGCTTTTCTATGAAGTGGTGCCAGCGTCCATATCAAAAATTTATTGTTAGGGAAACTGTCCATAAGTTTTAGTAAGGCACGGTATTGTGCCTTGTAATTTCCAAGTGTTTTTTCAGGTGATTTGACATTTGGATTGCCATTATCTGCTTGAATTCCAGCTCCCGGAAAACAGTGTTTGAAAATAATAAGTTTGTATTTTGAACATAAATTATTCAGACATTCTCTTTCCGGAACATTTTGTTGACATGCACCGTTGATCCATAAATTCCAATAGTCATAAGGATAATTTTCCCATGGATAAGTACCTGAAGGGTAACTCAATTCCTGAACCGATATGCTCGTACCGTTTTTGTCATTATATTCCTTAATATACTGAGGAACACCTTTGCCACCATTCCATACACCATTTCCTGTAGAGTGATGTAAAAATACTGCTTTTTGTGAATGAAGGCCTACTACACAAAACACCAACAAAAACATCAATTTGAATTTCATAATAATATATTTTAATGTAGTTCAAATAATAGCAAAACTCCATATTTACTACAAAATTATAGTATTATAAGAAATCGTGGTAGAAATATTAATTATAAGATGATATTTATTTTTCCCCGCTGTCCGAAGTTTCCAAAACTTCGGACAAATATAAATAATCATCTCGGAATATACCCTTCTGTGGAACTAAAATCTATTATCTCTACTTCCAATATTTTATTTTCTATTTTTATGTATTGCTTTGCACTACTATATAGATAATCTTCAGGTTTTTCGACAATATTTTCTGCCACAGGATTATTATGAATATAATTCAATTTCTGACTAATAAATTTTGGATTTAATAACTGTTTCGGTTGATTATTTTGCTGCCATACCTGATAATTTGTGTTGTTTTTATTATATTTTGCATGATATTGAAAAACTACTTTTACCCATTCTCTCCTGCTTTCTTTTTTATCATTCAATACACAAAATCAAGTATTTGCTTTGATGTAAACTTCTTAAAATCCCTTACAATTGCTGATAATCCGTCACAACCTACCTTCTTCTGCTCTACATATTATATGTATATGACTGCTCATAATGACATAAGCATTGATTATCAAATCTTTTCTGTCCTGACGATACTTTCTATATCCCAGCATTCCTTCCTTGTGAATAAATCAACCCATCCTACTACAGCGGGTTTAATATACGTCGGAAGTTGCAATAAACTTTCGACAGCGGGGGGTAAAAAAAAGAGGAGTCTATTCGTTACTCCTCTTTTTTTTTATTTTTAAGTTCTTTATTACCATCCAAGCAAATACGCAAAGATCAATGGTGCAACAATGGAGGCATCTGATTCAATGATGAACTTTGGGGTATCAATCCCCAGTTTGCCCCAGGTGATCTTTTCATTTGGCACTGCTCCACTATATGAACCATAACTGGTAGTACTGTCAGATATCTGGCAGAAATAGCTCCAAAATGGAGTATCGGTCAATTCAAGGTCCTGATACAACATAGGGACAACACAGATTGGGAAATCTCCGGCAATTCCACCTCCAATCTGGAAAAATCCTATTCCCTGATTCTTAGAATTGTCACTGTAGAATTTTGCAAGCCACTGCATATATTCTATGCCTGATTTCATCGTTCTGGCATTCAATTCACCTTTGATACAATATGAGGCAAAAATATTTCCCATAGTGCTATCTTCCCAACCTGGAACGACTATAGGGAGGTTTTTTTCTGCTGCCGCAAGCATCCAGCTATCTTTAGGATCAATTTCATAATATTGTTCAAGAACTCCTGACAGCAACATTTTATACATGAATTCATGTGGAAAATATCTTTCCCCTTTGAGCTCTGCATCTTTCCAGATTTGGTAAATATGTTTTTGGAGTCGTCTGAATGCTTCTTCTTCAGGTATGCAAGTGTCTGTCACCCTGTTGAGTCCCTCTTCGAGCAAATCCCATTCCATTTGGGGAGTGAAATCTCTGTACTCTGGTACTCTTTTGTAGTGGCTGTGTGCAACGAGATTCATTATGTCTTCCTCAAGATTGGCTCCTGTGCAGGAAATGATGTGTACTTTGTCCTGTCTTATCATTTCAGCCAGCGATACTCCAAGTTCGGCTGTACTCATAGCACCTGCAAGAGTTATCATCATTTTATTTCCCTGTTTCAGTTGATCTTCATAAGCTTTTGCTGCATCTACAAGTGAAGCTGCATTAAAATGCCTGTAATGATGCATTATAAAATTCGAAATTGGTCCTTTGTTCATATTATTTAATTTTTAATTGTAAATGGTTAATTGTAAATTGTAAATTTTTGGATGGTTGGATTACGAATTATAAATTACGAATTACGAATTGAATTTCCATCACTCCAATATTCCATCTTCATTTTACATTTTACACTTTTCACTGATCACTGATCATTGTTCACTGATCACTGTATTTCAATATTTAAATTTATAACTCAGCATTTTATAATAAAGTTTGCTTACCAAAAATTGTGGGGCTTTCAGTCCTTCTATTGGTGCAAATTCATTAATGTCAAAACCTACCACATTTTTATGCATAAAAACCTGCCTGAGATATCTTATAATAGTATTGTAATCCAAACCTCCCGGTTCCGGAGTGCCTGTTGAAGGCATAACAGATGGATCAAACACATCAAGGTCAAGAGTGATGTATACATTATCTGTCATTTTTTGCAATGATTTTTCCATCCACTCTTCATTCCTTAAAATATTTTGAGCAAAATAACATTTATTTCTGTCCATGAATTCATTTTCACTGATATCCATGCTCCTGATTCCTACCTGTATCAGATTTGTATTTTTTGACGCTTCGTGCAAAGCACAGGCATGATTGTATCTCGAACCGAGGTAACTTTCTCTGAGATCTGCATGGGCATCAAGCTGCAGAACAGTAAGATCTTTATATTTTTCAGAAAAAGCTTTGATTATTCCAATGCTGATAGAATGCTCGCCACCAAAAAAAGTCAGGAATTTTCCGGTTTTCAATAATTCAGCAGTTTTTTCATAAACAGTGTTAAAAACAGTTTCAGGGGTTTTATTTTCCTCAATGTGTGGCAATATAAATACACCCTGCCTGTAAACTTCAGTATCAGTTTCAATATCGTATAATTCCATGTTTTCAGCTGCATCAAGAAATTCGGCAAAACCCTTGTCTGCACCTTTGCCCCATGTGCTGGTTCCATCGTATGGTATGGATTGCAGTAATATTGCAGCATTATCATACTGAGCATAAAAGTCTTCTATTCCTGCATAATTTTTCATGTGTGATATCCAAGTATTTTAAACATTTCATGAACATTCTGCTCTTCTCGATATACATAATCGATTATATTTCCTTTTTCATCCCTGTCAATAATGACATGTTTGGGAGCTGGTATAAGGCAATGTTTTATTCCACCATATCCACTGATGGCATCCTGATAGGCACCCGTATGGAAGAAACCCAGGTAGAGTGGTACTGCATCTTCATTTGTATATTTAGGTAACAGGACTTCCTGATTGAGGTCCTCGGAATTGTAATAGTCGGAATGATCACAGCTGATTCCTCCGATATTTACCCTTTGATATTCGATGTCCCATTTATTTATAGGTAGTAAAATAAATTTTTCGTGAATCGACCACGAATCGGGAATTGTATTCATCAGACTATTGTTGACGATATACCAAATTTCGGTATCGTTTTGTTGTTTTTGTTCCAGAACTTCAAAAATAATGGCACCCGATTCACCAACTGTATATCTTCCAAACTCGGTGTAAATATCTGGTTCCTGGATTCCTTCCTTTTGGCATGCTTCCTTTATGTTAACAATGATCTCATTTATCATGTATTCATAATTATATTCAAATCCTAGGTGGTTTCTGATGGGGAATCCTCCTCCGAGATTGAAAGAATCAAGAGTTTCACACTCTTTTTTGAGGTCGATATAAAGATTCAGGGCTTTTTGAAATTCACCCCAATAGTAAAGGGTATCCTTGATGCCGGAGTCAACGAAAAAATGGAGCATTTTGAATTCAATAAATTCATTATCTTTGATATTATCCCTGAAAAAACTAAGCATCTCGTTGTGTCTGATACCCAATCTTGATGTGTAATATGCTGACTGGGCTTCTTCATTGATGGCCATTCTGAGTCCAATTTTGATCTTCTTTTTTGGCTCAAGTTTTTTAATCCTGTCAAATTCTTTAACACTATCGAGAATTATTATGGAATTTTTAAATCCAAATTCCTGCAATTCAAGAATTTTTCGTAGGTACTCATCGGTTTTATATCCGTTATGAATTATTTTACGGTTTTTGTCGATCTTCTTTTCACGATACAAATTCATGATCAGGTCAATATCAAAAGAGGATGAAGTTTCAAGGTCAACTTTTTGTTTTAAAGCTTCACCTATAACATGGTGGAAGTGATTGCATTTCGTACAATAACAATAGTAATAATCTCCTTTGTAATTATTATTTTTTATTGCCCTGTTAAATAAGTTCCTGGCTTTTTTTATCTGTTCGCTTATTTTTGGCAGATAGATAAACCTGAATGGAGTCCCATGTTTCTCAATAAGATATTTGAGGCTAACTCCATGAAAGGTGAGATATCCATCTCTTAGATCAAAGCCTTCCTGTGGAAAGTAATAGCTTTGTTCTATCAGGTCGAAATAAGTGTTTCTCATTTAAGCAGTTTGTGTATTTTAATTATATTTAAAAATCTTTATATTTTCTGAATCAGACAAGAAGTTTATTTTTTTAACAAAAATCATTGTCTAATTATTCAGGCTTAATTATTATTTATTAAAACGTTGATTTTAATTACATACTTCTTCTGTATTTGCCTCCTATATCAAACAATGCATGAGTTATTTGTCCGAGGGAGCAATATTTAACAGCTTCCATAAGGCTGCTAAATATGTTTTTTCCTTCTATAGCTATGTTTTGCAATTCCCTGAGATAATTTTCAGCATTTTTTGTGTTCAGACTCTGGAGATTATTTAAAGTATCAATCTGCGATTGTTTTTCATCCGTGGAAGAACGAATAACTTCATCAGGTATAATAACAGGGGAACCTTCGCGGGATAAAAAATAATTTACTCCGGCAATAGGAAGGCTTCCATCCGTTTTTTTAGTTTCATAAAAAAGGCTTTCTTCCTGTATCTTGCTTCTCTGATATCCGGTTTCCATTGCTCCTAGAACCCCCCCACGTTCGGTGATCCTGTCAAATTCATATAATACGGCTTCTTCAACCAGATCAGTAAGTTCTTCTATGATAAATGAACCCTGATTTGGATTTTCATTCTTTGCAAGTCCCATTTCTCTATTGATTATCAATTGTATAGCAAGAGCTCTTCTTACGCTTTCCTCTGTCGGGGTAGTGATAGCCTCATCATAGGCATTAGTATGTAAGGAATTGCAATTGTCATAGATGGCATATAAAGCCTGTAGTGTGGTTCTGATATCATTAAACTCAATTTCCTGTGCATGAAGTGATCTGCCTGATGTCTGTATGTGATATTTCAGCATCTGGGATCTCTCGTTGGCACCGTATTTATACTTCATTGCCTTAGCCCATATCCTTCTTGCAACCCTCCCTATGACTGCGTATTCAGCATCCATTCCATTTGAAAAGAAAAATGAAAGATTAGGAGCGAAATCATCAATCTTCATTCCCCTGGCAAGATAGTATTCCACATATGTAAATCCATTTGCAAGGGTGAAAGCAAGCTGGGTTACAGGATTTGCTCCTGCTTCCGCAATATGGTAGCCTGAAATAGAAACAGAATAGAAATTTGAAATATAGTTGTCGGTAAAATACTGCTGAATGTCGCCCATCATTTTCAATGAGAAATCGACTGAGTATATGCAGGTATTCTGAGCCTGGTCTTCTTTTAATATATCTGCCTGAACTGTTCCTCTGACAGAACAAAGTGCTGTATTTTTGATTTTTTTATAAACTTCGTGATCCAAAATCTGGTCTCCGGTGATTCCTAACAGTAACAGGCCAAGGCCATTATGCCCCGGAGGCAGATCTTCATTGTATTTTGGTCGTGGCTGGTCCTGATACTTTTCATTGAGTTTTGCTTCCACAAGATGCTGCAAGCCATTTTCAACAATATATTTTTCGCATTGCTGATCAATGGCAGCATTCATAAAAAAAGCGGTCATAGTTGGTGCCGGACCATTTATGGTCATTGAAACCGAAGTTTTAGGATCACAAAGATCAAAACCTGAATAGAGTTTTTTTGCATCGTCAAGACAGCAAACATTAACTCCTGAATTACCTATTTTTCCATAAATATCAGGCCTCAGATCAGGATCTTCGCCATATAAGGTGACAGAATCAAAAGCAGTACTCAATCTTTTGGCAGGCATGCCCCGCGACACATAATGAAACCTTTTGTTTGTTCGCTCAGGTGTGCCCTCTCCGGCAAACATCCTGGTTGGGTCCTCCTCAGTTCTTTTAAACGGATATACACCTGCAGTGTAAGGAAAGTTTCCTGGAAAGTTTTCCTGATATATCCATTTCAGTATATCGCCCCAGTCATTATATTTTGGTGACGCAATCTTAGGTATTTTAGTGTGTGACAGAGATTCAGAAAGTGTTCTGACCCTTATTTCTTTGCCACGGACTTTGTATGTAAATATTTCTGAAGAAAACCTTTCCTTTGTTTCATTCCAGCTGTCAATTTTTTCGAGAAACTCCGGAATCATTTTCTTTTTCAGGTTTTCAGATTCAGAGTACAATATACCCGAAGCATCTTTATTTTCAATTATTTCCATTGATTTTTTGAGGGCATAAATCGTTGATGCTATTTTTGCCTGTTCAACGACTAATGTATTATATTTTCTGTTTTCCTCCGAAATTTCAGAAAGATATCTGACTCTGTTGGGAGGAATTATCTCCTGATTCTGTTCATCTTCAATAAGTTTATTTATTTCTGAATTATAAACCTTTCCGGTTTTTATTTCTATCAGCTTTAAAAGCTTTTTATAAAGATTTGTCGTTCCTGTATCATTGAACTGTGATGCGACTGTGCCAACAACCGGCAGATCTTCATCTTCTCCATCCCATAAATTATGGTTTCTTCGATATTGCTTTCTCACATACTTCAAAGCATCAAGAGCTCCCCGTTTGTCAAATTTGTTAATTGCGATACAATCAGCAAAATCAAGCATGTCGATTTTTTCAAGTTGAGTCGGAGCTCCATATTCCGGAGTCATAATATACAAAGACAGGTCAGCGTATTCAACGATTTCAGAATCAGCCTGACCAATGCCCGATGACTCCAGAATTATCAAATCCATCCCTGCTATTTTTAGAATATTCGAAGCCTCTTTTATATACCTTGAAAGAGAGATATTCGAACTCCTGGTAGCCATGGATCTCATATAAACATGCCCGGAATTAAGGAAATTCATCCTTATGCGATCTCCAAGCAAAGCTCCACCACTTTTTTTCCTTGAGGGATCAACAGAAATGATGCCAATGCTTTTTTCATGAAAATCTAACAAATAACGCCTTAATATTTCATCAACTATAGAAGATTTACCTGCTCCACCGGTCCCTGTGATACCTAAAACAGGAATTTTAATATTTTTAGCTTTATCATTTAATTCGTCAATCAGATCTTTGTGTAATTCAGGGAAGTTTTCTATCGAAGTGATAAATTCTGAAATAATATTTTTTTCTCCTTTTTTTAATTCATCGATGTTGTATGATAATTCTTTTCCAAGGGGGAAATCGCT
This sequence comes from Deltaproteobacteria bacterium, assembly GCA_050258615.1. Lineage (GTDB taxonomy): Bacteria > Bacteroidota > Bacteroidia > Chitinophagales > Saprospiraceae > JADJGA01. The sequence continues at coordinate 96,275 of JBLMZC010000002.1, forward strand.
TTTCTCGACAAGATCATTGATCATACCCTGTAAACCAAGTTTTCTTCCATCATCAGGACTATAGATTTTGGCAATACCATAATTTTCCAGCTCAACTATCTCTTCAGGAAGAATTGTCCCTCCTCCACCTCCAAAAATTTTTATATGTTTGCCTCCGCTTTTATGTAAAAGATCATATATGTATTTAAAAAATTCAAGATGACCACCCTGATAAGAGGTTATGGCTATGCTTTGAACATTTTCTTCCAATGCTGCCTTAACTATTTCATTTGCAGTCCTGTTATGACCCAAATGTATCACTTCAACACCTGTAGCCTGAATAATGCGTCGCATTATATTGATCGAAGCATCGTGCCCGTCAAAGAGGGAAGTTGCAGTAAGGATCCTTATTTTATTTTTTGGTTTATAAGCCTCAGAAGAATGCATTCTCTATGATTTTCGTTTTACTTGGAAAAATGAATTTGCTAAAGTAAGAAATTTGGATTAATGATGTAATATGAAAGATATATTTTTGTATTTTTACGCTTTATTTTTGCAGTGCTAATAAATATCCATTATGATTTTTAAAACACTGTTGACAGACCAAAGATTGATTTAATGAGTTTTTTTCTTTCGCACGAAATCATCCCTATCTAATTAAAAATGAGTATCGGGAATCAGTTAGTAAGGTCTTTAGGAGGAGGCAGGTTTCATTGGAAGCTTAGAAACTACTCACTCCAGATCAAAATTGAAACAAAGTATTGTTATGCAGAGCGACCCTGTTTACTCGTGGGAGATGAATTTTAATTATTATAACAAAAAGCAAGGTTTATAAATATTAAAAAAACAGTTATTTATAAGTAAATATAAAACAATTTTATATAGATTAATAAAAAAATAAATATGAATTTCAAAGAAAAAATTAATGAGATAGGAAAGCTGCAGAGTAATCTGTTTGGCAAGGATTTTCTGCTTACCTGGGAAAAAAGTGAAGATGAATTGAAAATGATACTCGAAGTAGCTACTTTATTGAAGGATTTTAGAGGGCAAAATATTTCACCGAAGGTATTTGATTCAGGTCTTGCAATATCCAATTTCAGGGATAACAGTACGAGAACAAGATTTTCATTTGCTTCTGCTGCCAATCTTCTGGGACTAGCCGTGGCTGATCTTGATGAGGAGAAATCTCAGATAGCTCACGGTGAGACAGTGAGGGAAACAGCCAATATGATCTCATTCCTGTCGGATTTTATCGGCATCAGGGATGACCTTTTTCTTGGAGAAGGCAACAAATATATGAGAGAGGTTGGAAATGCTCTTGATGAAGGTTTTGAATCAGGTGTATTACCTGTCAGGCCTGGAATAATCAATCTGCAGTGTGATATCGATCATCCGACTCAATCGATGGCTGACCTTTTACATCTTAAAAATACTTTTGGTTCGCTGGAAGCTTTGAAAGGAAAAAAGATTGTGATGAGCTGGGCTTATTCACCGAGTTATGGTAAACCGATGTCGGTGCCGCAAGGAATAATTGGATTGTTGTCCAGATTTGGTATGAATATAGAACTGGCATATCCTGAAGGCTATGAACTCATACCAGAAGTTGTGGATCTTGCACGGAAAAATTCTACAAAAAATGGAGGTTCATTTAATGTCAGTCATTGCATGAAGGAAGCTATGAAAGATGCAGATATAGTTTATCCGAAGAGCTGGGCACCATTTCATATCATGCAGCAGCGTACACAATTGCTCAAAAATTCTGACAGATCCGGATTAAAAGATCTTGAACAGGTATGCCTTGCCAACAATGCAAAATTTAAAGACTGGGAGTACAATGAAGATATGATGAATGTAACAAAAAATAAGGATGCCCTTTATATGCATTGCCTGCCTGCGGACATCAGTGGAGTGTCATGCAGTGAAGGGGAAGTAAATGCAGAAGTATTTGAAAGATACAGGCTGAGAACCTATATTGAAGCCGGATATAAGCCATATATTATTGCTGCAATGATGTTTACCAACAGGTTTGAAAATCCCGCTGAAGTCTTGCAGGGTATTTTAAACAGAGGTAATAAAAGGGTTTTTTAAGTGAAAAGTTAATAGTGAAAAGTGAAGAGTGAAAAGGTAATAGTGAAAAATTTGAAGGATAAAAGTTGTTAAATCTTCTGCGGACTGCCGAATGTGGACTGCCAGCCGACCTACCTTCGTATAAAACTGCCAGATGATATCGTGGTTATTACAATTCATTTCTAATCAACAATAATCTTAATTTGGTTTGAATTTAAGTGTAAATTGCTATCCATAGCCGAAATATAATAAATTCCTGGTTTAATTAATACAAATTTTCCATTTCTGCCTTTGCTCCAATCTCTTGCATCTTTATTTAATATAACTTTTTGTATTATTGGCTCTTCCCTTAATAGTGTTTGTTCTATCATTTTTGTATCTATTTTGGTTGATGGGATAAAGCAATTTTTGACATTTTCACTACTTACACCAAAAGTTAGTTTTGAGCTACTATTGTACAATTTGATTTTTTGTTTTTTAGAGGTTAAATTTATAATTTTAACAGTGATTGTAATATCTTCTCCTTTTAAAAACTTTACTTTTTCAGTAGATAATTCAATTTTGAAAATTCTATATATTTTTTCATAATTTAATTGTTTTATGGAACTTAGAATTACATTATATTTAGAAGAATCATTTTTTAATTGATTTAATACACTCTGAAGTTCCATGATTCCATTTTCATAGCAATTGACAATTGTATCAGGATTTTCACTTTCACAGTTCATATATGCATGGGATATATTCATTGCCACATCAAAAAGCACATCAGAATCAGGATATTTTTTTTTAAAATCTTGAAAATAAATTATCGACGATGTTGGTAAACCTCCTTCATCTCCAGAGAACTGATTTTCAATAAGCCATAGTTCAGCATTATCAGCCAATTTACTTTGAGGATACTTTTGGAGTAATTCTTCGTATTTTTCTTTTACGATATCGAGAATATAATATGAATCACCAAACCAACAACTTGATTCTATTAGTTTCATTCTTAATACGGCTTGGTTGAAAATCAAAGAGTCTGGTGTTAGATTTAATGCTTCCAGACTGTCAAGAGAATAACTGAATTTTAATGCACTATCATAAGATTTTATAACGCATTCTTCATTTATTTCCGGAAATTCCTGTTTCATTTTTTTAAAAAAAATTATAGAATTTCGAACATCAGCTTTTGTTAAATAGTATTTATTTAAACCCTTCAAAACATAATACCTAAATTTGCCATCTATACTGCCTTTATCCAATAAATTGATAATGTTTAAGATATTGTCATTGCCTATTGCATTCTCAAGGTGCGATGGCATACTCTTTATCAAATTATTTATATCAGTATATTTATTATATTCCTTATTTTTATATAGAAGTTTGACAGAGTTAATAAATTTTTCAGTATTTCGGATTGAACCATATATAATTTCGGATTCTTTAAAATAATTTTCAACGAGCCGATTATATTCTTCATAATCATATAAAATAGAGTTTTTGAAAATGAAATTTTTACTTATAATGATCAGTTTTTTGTTGAATAATATATATAGATTTAAACTATCTTGTTCAAATTGTCTGATATAACCTTGAGGAAAATTAACAAATTTGTAGAACAATTTATTGTCTTTGGTGTAAAAGAGATCATTCTCTCTGTAAAACCATGTACATTCTGAACTTTTACATATTGCAAAATTTTCACCCATCGGTAAGTTCTTTCTTACTTGAAAAGAATATTCCTTACTTCGATCAAATACCTTTGAATCAGGTATAGTTGTTTTTTTTTGAACTGTCAGATTTTTAGTGTCATATAAGAAAATACTATTGATTATTACGGTATCTTCATTATAGTTTTCTATGGAGTTTATTATTATATTTTGAGGTAGTTTATCCTCATATATTATTTTATTGGTATTTCGATACATTAAATATAAACCATTGAAAGTCCCGAATAGGATGTAATTATTTAAGTCCAAAAATGAAGTTAAGTGCTTGATGTTTAATGTGTCATAATTTAATTTATTTTTGTTGAATCTTAACAATTTATCAAAAATTCCAATGTAAACATCATCTGTAAATCGGTCTTTCCAGACCATGTTTTTATGAATATCCTTATTTTTTAATGCTTCTCCATATAACTCTGAAAGTTTTGTGAATTTAGTTGACCTAATATTCCATTCATATCTTTCGGTCCACATTACATCCTGTGAATAAAAAGGAGAGGGAAAGTAATTACCAATTTTATTTTCTTCAAATTCAATTGTTTTGGATGAGTCTATCATAAAAGATATTAGCAATTTATCATGGGATACACAGTTAATTTGGGAGTCTGAGGTAAATCTCCAGAATAATATCATCGAAATAATTAAAATTTTTTTATTGATATTCATTTTACAAGCGATATTTTTAAAAAATTATTAAGAATTAGTTATAGTTGCAACAAAGTTCTATTTTTTAAAAAAGAATTTATTAGAATCCTTTTATAAAATTATAATATGTAAACACTTGAAAGTAAAACAACAATAATTTGCCAAAATTTATGGTCGATGTGTTTTTGAGTACTTTCCATTTGACAATTCAAATTTCAGCTCGCCATTTTCAACCATAATTTCACCGTTTCTGATCACAGTTTCAGCTTTGCCTTTGGTTTTGAAGTCTTCATAAATGTTTAAATCGCAATTTTGGTAATGAGTATTTTTTGAAATAGTACTTTCATATTCAGGATTCCATATTACGATATCTGCATCCATTCGTTCTGCTATTTTCCCTTTTGATTTCAAACCAAACAATTCTGCAGGTTTTGCACTGCATAGGTCAACCCATTTATTCAATGATAATTTATTTGCCAATACACCATAGGTATATAGCAATTCAAGTCTGTGTTCAACACCGCCTGCTCCGTTTGGTATTTTTCGGAAATCATTAATTCCATATTTTTTCTGTTCAAGAGTGAAAGGGCAATGATCGGTTCCTACTGTATCTATGATACCTGAATCCAGAGCATTCCAAAGTGCATCATTATCTGCTTTTTTACGCAAAGGAGGACTCATTACATATTTTGAAGTTTCTTCAAAAATTCCCTGATATCTTGAATCATCAAGCAGTAAATATTGAGGACAGGTCTCTGCAAAAACTTTCTGCCCTGACGATTTTGCTTTTTCAATATGAATCAATGATTCTCCGGATGAAACATGTACTATGTAAATTGGACAATCGAATTTCCGTGCAAGGGCAATAGCTTTTTTTACTGCATTTGATTCAGTATCAGAAGGTCTTGAAAGGGGATGATAAGCAGGTTGGGTATTTCCATTACGAAAAAATTGGGTTCTTTTTTCTTCAATTTCCTTACCGGTTTCACAATGAATGGTAACCATTCCGCCAAGCCTGCCGACTGTTTTTAATACTTTTTCGAAAACATCTGTGTTTAACCCGATGGTATCGAGATATGCCAGATATACTTTGAATGAACTTATCCCTTCCGCAATACATTGTGCGATTTCCTCATCTATACCCTGATGCCAGTCAACCGGACTTACATGAAATGAATAATCAGTGATAGATTCCTCAGCTTCAAGTTTTCTTTGATCTAATGCTTCAGCCAAAGACTGTGATTTATAAGGAGTGACAAAATCCAGCAGGGTAGTGGTGCCACCAAATATTGCTGCCCTGCTGCCGGTACGAAAATCATCACTTGAAAATCCTCCTGATATGGGCAGATGCATATGGACGTGAGGATCTATCCCTCCCGGAATTACATATTTACCTTCAGCATTTATCACCTTTACATTTTCAGGAATATCAATATTAGCCCGGATTAAAGCGATTTCCCTGTTTTTTATAAAAACATCTGCTTTTTCTGTCCGGTTAGAATTTATTATAATTCCGTTTTTTATCAGCAATTCCATAATTCAAAACAGATTTTTTTCATAAAGACCATCCTGTACCTGTGAGAATCCCTGCTTTTTAAGATATTGAGCATATTTTTTGCTATTACCTGAGGCAATGACTTTTTTGAATCCATTTCTCATAAATTTGTTCATAACCCTTAAGTAGATATGTTTACCATTTTTATAATCACGGTATTGAGGTATGACATAATCAAGATCTACTATTAACGTGTCATTATTCTTGTTTTTGGCCAGGAAGACTCCTGCTACTGCCATATTTCTCAAAATAAAAAAACTGATATATTTTTCTTCAGGATCAAATACAAAACCAGGGAAGAATTTTTGTATTTCAGTCTTATGGAATTCGAGAAAACGCGGCAGATATTTGTTATCCTGACTGATCTCAAGTGTTTCAAACAATTCTTTTTTGCTGTAAATTCTTGATAAATAATACAGGTCTACTAAAACAATGAATCCATTCAGAAAACCTACCGGATAAGCTCCAAATGTAAATCCATAAATGGAAAATATCAACGCACCGATTAGATTGATCCATCTGAATTTCACAATAGAGCTCATCATCATAGAAACAGCAATGATGATTGACGCTGCATAGCCGAAATATTGTATCACTGAATTTGCCATATTAAAATCATAATTTAAGTATTCCTCATCTTCTCCCACAGCTTCACAGACAACTTCCTCGATCTTTCAAGTATTTCATGTTCATCGACACAGGTTATTTTCCTGTTCTCAACAATTAGTTTACCATTAGAAATCACATGTTGTATATGATTGGAATTAATACCAAAGAGGAAATGACCTAAAAAATTGGAAGAATTAAAATCTGTAGGTGTGTCATAATCTAAAATGACAAGATTATTTTCACCATCCCCTTTGAAATTTCCTTCTAAAATATATTTATGGGTATTTCTAAACCTTTTATATGCTGATTGGTAATCTATGTTATCGGTTTGCTGTCCTGCAAAAAATGCAGCTTTAGCACTCTGAATCATATCACTGTGCATTCCATCAGTTCCTAGCATGATCCTGTCTCCAAGATTATGTCCCGAGAAATAGCCTACTTTATTGTTAAGGTTGCTTTCCATGTTCTGGACTAACCAGACTTTGGAGTTACGGATCAAATCCCTTTCAGATTCAGTCAGATGCAGGCAATGTCCAAGAATTGTTCTGGAGGAATCAAGGACTCCTTTATCATAAAGTCTGTTAACCACTCTTTTACCATGATTTTTCATACAGTGATCCTGATCTGCAAGGTCTTCAGCAACATGAATGTGGATGCCTGAATTATATTTTTTCATCAAATCAACAGCACTTTTAAATGTGCCATCTCCAACTGTAAAGGAAGCATGAAGGCCAACGAGTCCCTGCTTTTTTTGTAACCAGGAATCTGTTTCTTCAAGTCCTTTTTCTGCTATTTCAAGACCATCGCGATCAGTTATTTCATAACACAGCAGATGTGATACTCCGACTTCATCAAATGCTTCAGCAATTGTCTGGAGCGAATTTCTTACAAAATTTGGTGATGCATGGTGGTCAATGACGAAAGTAGAACCAGCTTTAGCGCATGCCATTGCTGTTGTGAGTGCACTGTATCTGATCATCTCTTCATCAAGACATTTATCGAGATTCCACCAGATGTATTCAAGTATTTCAAGGAAATTGGCAGGATTTTTTTTGGGTGCTCCCATTCCCCTTGCAAGTGAGGAATATACATGGTGATGCCCGACAACAAAAGATTTTGTAACGTATTTTCCCGTACAATCTATTATTTTGATATCTTTATCATGTGCCGGTAATTCATTTTCTGACCGGAATGAAATTTTACCTTCTTCACCTTCTGCGACAAAAATATCGGTTTTTTCAAACTCAAGTGTTTTCCAGTCTATATAAGTTGCGTTTTTTAAATAGATCATTTCTGCAGTATTTAAACAAACACAAAGATAAACCTATTTAATCAAAATTGGATAAGTATAATCAAGCTTATCATATTTGATGTTTTTGAAGGCACTCAATCTTATGCTCTTTGGTCTTGCAATCAATGAGACAGATGGCTTGATTTAGTAGAAACCTCAATATTTTTTTGCTCGTTTTTTAAATCAATTATTTTTTAACTTAGCAGGGTCTTGTCTTGTATCAAATATTGAAGTTGTTTAAAAATAAATGTTTAAGACGCTTGTAAATTATTGATATTTAAGCAAATACAGTAATATATATTTGTTTAATTTTGAACCCCATTTTGCAAACACTTAATTTTAATTTGTCTAAAAATTTCTCTACTTTTTGTGCCGACAAAAAGTAGCAAAAAGCTCGTGCGAAATTAAACTCGCAAACCTTTTGTTGATTGTAAAACATTAAGTTATAACTATTTCAGTTACGAAAATTTTACCTACAAGGTTTCGGTAAAATTTC
>JBLMZC010000003.1:0-126945 GCA_050258615.1 Deltaproteobacteria bacterium
TGAAGTTGTTTAAAAATAAATGTTTAAGACGCTTGTAAATTATTGATATTTAAGCAAATGCAATAATATATATTTGTTTAATTTTGAACCCCATTTTGCAAACACTTAATTTTAATTTGTCTAAAAATTTCTCTACTTTTTTTGCCGGCAAAAAGTAGCAATCCCGACAGTTCCGTCGGGACGTGCGAAATTAAACTCGCAAACCTTTTATTGATTGTAAAACATTAAGTTATAACTATTTCAGTTACGAAAATTTTACCTACAAGGTTTCGGTAAAATTTCCTGCATTCTCTTGCTCAAACTCCCGATCGTTTTCGGGATCGCACTGTCCTTTCCCTGAATTTTTAAACAACATCTATACCATTTAAAATTATTCTATAGTTCAATTTCATAACGGTACTGACACTTCGGTCAGCACAAGCACTTCGGTCAGCATTTTAAATATAATGCCGATGGAATAACTATTTAGGCCAACTTTGTAGGTATTATTACAGATATGCTTTAGGTATTAATACATTTAAAAAGGTTAAAAATAGAAAATCAGGAATTCTGAGCTGGAGACTAAATATTTATTTTATGTGCATTCGAATTAATATAAATATAAGATTCATCCTGGTTTTTACTCGTCAGAATGACATTTAATTATTTAAAAATGGCTAAAAGATGGATGCTTTGCCGCCCATATCAGATCCCTAAAGACCAACAATGTTCAGGTTATTCCTAATAAAGTGAGGAATCTTATATTCCTTTCCAGTTATATTTCATATATCGAACTAAGGCTAATTAATAAAAACCTTTGCTTTTCCGGTAATTTGTTTCAATCAGATGAAGTCTTTTTGTGAAATTATTTATACTTCTCAAATGGCCTACAATCCCAAAATATAATACGCTGTTTCTGTTACCAACTTCTTTATTTTTAACTCTTCTTATCTGATTGCTTCTTAGCTTATTGAAAAAGTTGATCAATTCTTCATGTTTGGAATCAAAATCAAGCGGAAGGTTTCCTTGAATAAATTCAACATAACTGTTTATCTGGCTGTTTACAAGGTTCACGGCTTCCATAAGTTCTTCAGTCTGAACTTTAAGCAAGGGTTTATGATTGTTATCAACATGGTGAAATGTTTCCCAGGTGATATTTTTAAGGCTTTGTATGATTTCCCTTAAGTAATACAGATTGATGGTATAATAATTGCTGATCTCGATATCACTTTCCGGTACCCTGTTTATTACCTTGTTGATTTCACCCTGTTTCTCTTCGGAATCATTAAGAAGTTTAGAATATTTTTTATAGTTTTTGCTAAGGGTTTTGAGATCTTCATTTTCTAATCCTTCAATAGATCTGATGAGAATCTGATAAATATCTTCACTGTATTTTCTAAAGTTTTTCAGGTTTTTATTTCTCACATCTTCAATAGTATAAATTTTCTCTGGTTCTTCATCTTCTGCTTTTTTTACTTTTTCTTCTTGTTTCTTTTTATGCATGACATGAGTCCTGAATACGATTATTCCCGCTATTGCAATCATAATAAAAATTGCAATAAATGAACCGTAGTAAAACAATATGGCCAATAAAAATGCTGAAGTAAAGGCAAAAAAAGCTGTAAGGAACCATCCTCCAATAACTGATAAAACACCTGTTATCCTGTAAACTGCGGTTTCTCTACCCCATGCTCCGTCAGCTAGCGAGGCACCCATAGCAACCATAAATGTAACGTAAGTTGTGGAAAGAGGCAATTTATATGAGGTTCCAACTGAAATAATGATACTCCCGGCTGCAAGTATGACAGCAGCCCTTAGTAAATCAAAAGATGGGGCATTTTTACCCAGTTCCTGTTGTTTCAATACAAAAACCGACCTGTCAAATTGTTTTTCCGTATATTTTTTATAAAAATCAGGAAGTAGTTTATTGAGTTTTTTTGCGATACTGGTAGAACCACGTACAACAGATCTGGATAAAGCTGACGAACCAAAACGCTCATATCCTTCTTCCTGTCTTCCCAGGCCTACTTCAGTTTCAGTTACTGTTCTCGCTTTCTTATTGACAAACAGAGTTATTGCCATTATTACACCTGCCAGCAATAATAATAGACCGGGGGTTTGAACGTCACCTGCCAATCCTTCCATAGTAAACACATTTACATCTGCTCCTGAGGCCATCCAAAGTTTATAAGATTCTAATCCGGCAAGCGGAACTCCGATAAAATTGACAAGGTCGTTACCGGCGAATGCAAGTGCCAGGGCAAAGGTTCCAAATATTACAACCAGTTTGAGAATATCAAATTTTGTAAACATTATTATCAACTGAAGTATTATTGCCCAGAAAGCAAAACAATACATCATAATCAGGAAACTATTTTCTTTAATATATGATTTTAATTCATCAGTCATGAATGACATATCTTTAGCCCCCTTCAGAAGAATAAAGAAAGTAATGCCAGTAATTGCAAATGAACCCCACAGAGCGCCAAAATATTTTAATTTCCTTTTATAGTCGAATGAGAACAATAGCCTGCTCAGATATTGACCTATGGCACCAAATGTAAATGCAATCGCCACACTCAATAAAATACTCATAATTATTACAATCGTTTTTTCAGAATTTATATAATCTATCAGTGGCAAATGATCGGGTTGATTCAATATCTTTAACATTGCAATGCCAACCGAGGCACCAAGCAATTCAAAGACCACGGATACTGTAGTGGAAGTAGGTAATCCAAATGTATTGAAAAGATCTAGCAAAATAACATCAGTAATCATTACAGCCAAAAAAATTAATATCACTTCACTGAAATAAAAATGCTGCGGATTAAAAATACCTGACCTTGCGACTTCCATCATCCCTTTGGAAAATATTGCGCCGACTACCACTCCAAGGGCAGCAATTGCCATAACTACATTAAACTTAAATGCCTTCGAACCTATGGCTGAGTTAACAAAATTGACAGCATCATTACTAACCCCAACTATCAGGTCTGAAATAGCAAGCAAACCCAAAATAATTATCAATACAAGGTAAATTGATTCCATAAATTTATTTTAAAATTTTTTCCTGAATTATTATAATGTAAAAAAACAGTAAAATTAATTTAAAACTTTTTCTAAAACATTTTTAACAAAATTTTTAATATAAAATTAATATAGGAGAATGCATTATAATATTGATATAGTATTATTTATATATTTAAAATTACTACGTTTTTCAAAATGCAAAGATTGATAGCTGCAAAATTCCTGATTTTATCAGTATTTTTATATTATAAGCGAATCAATGGTTGAACAACAGAGTATTTTTAACCCTGATTCACTTAATAAAGATTGAATCAGTTAATGATGATGTAATAACTGTTCAGGTAAAATATTTACTATTGATTTTTATCATTTATTGTACTTTACAAAATCAATAGCAGGTAAAAGATGCCATTGTGTGCCAAAAGGATAAGAACCATAGCATAACCTTCCTCCAAGTCCAAGTTTGAATTTTTTAGAGATGTTCCAAAAAGCCATACCTGTTAATTCACCAAAAAATCCATTTGTATTGCCATATTCTTCCTTGAAATTTTTATTCTGAAATGGAAATAAAAATAGCTCAGTTTTAGTATAATAATCAAATTTGTTGTAAAGTTTTCCCTCAACCCCAATATTAAATTCAATTCCCGGATTTCTGTAAAATACATTAAGGCGAGGTGCTATTACCGGCAGGTCGATTGAAGAACCTGGTTCCAGTTTATCATTAAACATTGCAAATTCAATTGCTAATCCTGCTGAAAAAATATGGTTATCATAAAAATGATAGTTAGCCAGAATTCCATTTTTAATAGCCAGCATGAATGGAATATCAAATTCAGGTGATATCACTCCTCCTGTTCCTTTTCGTGATATCAGACTTAATATTGGCGTGGGACAAGATAGTCCATGCATTAACGAAATAACAGTAGTAGAATTTTTTGATAAATTCCATTTCAACGATATATCTGGAGACAGGAAAACCCAGAGTGGATGAGCTATCAAGGTGATTTGATCATTGATCCCATATTCAGAAAAAGTGAATAGTGAATACCGCAACTGAGATTTTGCCATATTTTCTGCATTATGCCCAAAATTTCGGTAAGGACTGTTAGACTGAGCATTGATATGATGCAAGCCAATTACTATTATAATAACAGTTAAAATTGATTTTTTCATGGTTTAAATTTTTATTTGATTATCCAAAGTGCACTTACAGCGGCATGATCAGACTGAGTTCTCAATTCTTGCCATGTTTTATGTGAATTGGCAACAAAAGGCCGGTTAGCAAAAAGATAATCAAGTGTTCGATCAAAAGCTAATTCAGGTTTTGTTGCGTGTGAAAAATACTTTGACTGATTCTGCTTATAAACATTTAATGGCAACGATGCAAAGTATTTGTTGTATAGCGGATTTAACCAGTCTAATTGTTCTGCATAATAACTTCCTTCCTTGTGCTGTGGATCATCTCCCGGTTGGTGGTAAGATTCCTCGGGGCAAATATCATCAAAACAATAATCAACTTTGTCAGAACCTGGTGGAATGAGATTATAATCTCCTCCGGTGACCATCGGTTTTCCCAAACCAGAAATTGAATCACATATTTCAAGGTATCTTTCCAATTGTCTGAATTTGGTATCATCAGTAGAGAATGCTGAAAGGTGTGTATTTATCACATAGAAATCTCTGTTACTTCCCATAGTAATCTTTGCGGACATTACTGTTTCCCTGACGTAAAAGTATTTTGTAAGTGCATCAATATCACCTCTGAGTGGAAGAGGATATAATTTCCCTTCCGTAACCGGCCATCTTGAAAGAATGGTATTTCCTTCATTTAATCTGCCTAAACCATCACTTGGAATGAACTGGCTGTTCCACAGGGTTCCAAAATACCCGTACGAGAAATATGTCCGGTCCATAATGTATTGCATCTGGTCAACATAAGCAGACCGTTTCGAATCGTAATCAACTTCCTGTAGTAAAAGGATATCAGGCTTAATTCTGTTTATTTCGGAAATAATCCTGTCGAGATTAGAATTCACTTCCGATTGTTTCAAAACAGTGCGGCTTCCGCAAGCATCACCAAACCAGAGAATCTCAGTACCGCATCCAAACCTGATGTTCCAGGTCATTACAAGTAAAGTGTCTTTGAGTGGAACCTGACTGGTTACAGGTTTGCTGTAATAAACACAATCTCTCTCTTCAGATATTGTGTCAACTAATGGTGTACAGGTTGTAAAAACCATGTATAAAACCAAAAAACAACTAAATTTTTTCATAATTTTGAATTTTGGCAATTAAAAAATAACGGCAGGAAAAAAAAATATCAGCAACTGACCTGCTGCTTCCGGCAGGAAGTATTAGATTTACAAAAATATAATATTTTAATCAATTTTTCAAAAATATTTAACCAGGAGTCATTTTATTTAAAGATATAGTTAGGAATATTGGAAATGCGAACATTATTGTCAGGTATTAAATGGAATGTAGTATTGTTAATTGTAAATTTTGAATTGTAAATTTTTAATTTTTAGTTTTTCACTCTTAGTTTTTAGTTTTATAAATCGTACTTCTTAAATACAGCAATTGATAATTATTATAAATAAATACAAAATGGTATTTGGTGCCTTCATATTAAATATTTTTGTAAAAAATGTATTGGCATTTGCAATGCTTAATAAAAGTAAATAATCAAAAGTACCTGAATACAATGAGATACATATTTTTTCTGATCATCCTTTCCTGCAATTTAATTCAATTAGCTGGACAAAAAACCTCAAATGACAAAATACCTCCCAATGAACCTGCAGTGGTCGAAATAAAGGAAAACACACTGATTATCACATACAATGGAAATATAATTGTAAATGCTGTTATCACATTAAATCCTTCTGATTATTATTTCCGTGAAGTTGAAGATGAGATTAACTCAGCTGTTCATCATTCTTTCACTTTGACTTCAAATACCGGAAAGGAAATAAAGATCACAGGTATCATTTTTGGCAGCGAACAGTCTTTCCCTTGCGAAGAAAACAGGAATATTGGCAGCACTTTTATAAGGCATTCTTATGGATTAAGCCATAGTTTGCTCAATAAAGCAGTATATGATAGAAAATATGACTGGTCTTTGTCGATAGAACAGTCAAATATAAAAATTGAGCCTTCGTTGCAAACCGAAAAGGAAAATCAATTTAAATTTGAAATTTCAGGCAGTGAAATATGTTTCCTCTTTAAGCCAAGGTACTATCAAAAACACAGAGGACTTAAATATTTTGAACCCTGGAATTATAATGTATGGAACAATTCTATTGCAGGCTGGTGTTCATGGTATGCTTTTTTCAGGGATGTTACAGAAAAGGATATCAAAGAGGTAACGGATATTTTAGCAGAAAAACTCGGTCCTTACGGGCTGGATTATATACAAATCGATGATGGGTATCAGCAGGAAGGATCCCTACCAGAAAACTGGATCAACTCCAACAAGCAATTCCCTTCAGGCATGGAGCACATTTCCAAATATATTTCTGATAAGGGTTTTAAACCGGGAATATGGACGTATGCCTCATTTCACAACAGAGATTATGCCTTTAAAAATAAATCACTGTTTGTAACTGATGAAAAAGGAGAACCTGGAAAAGGCAGATGGGTAGGATATTCAATGGACGGCTCAAATCCTGCCACTATCAACACTTTGATAAAACCAACATATAGTCATTTTAAAAATACGGGCTGGAAATATTACAAGGTGGATGGATTAAGGCATCTTATGTATGAAGGATATAACAGCAATACAGCATTTTTCAAAAAAAAGAATGTTGACAGGGTTGAAGCATTCCGCAATATCATTAAGTCCATAAGAAATGAAATAGGAAAAGATAATTTCATGCTTGCATGCTGGGGTATCCGCCCTGAACTGATAGGTATAACCGATGCCTGCCGGATAGGCGATGATGGTTTTGGTTTAAGAACCCTGACGCAATACAACTCATTCAACAATGTAGTATGGAGGAACGATCCCGATCATATAGAACTCACAGAAAAAGTAGCATATCAGTCCTGTATGGTTACTTCAATGACAGGTTCTCTCTTCATGTTGACAGATAAAGCACCAATCTATAAAACCGAAATAATAGAGGCTGCACGTCAATCCATCCCCGTACTTTTTACAATGCCTGGACAGATCTATGATATCGATCCTTCCTGTTCTATGTATCTTGATAGAGTTGGTTCTCAACTTAGCGGTTCAGGACCCAGGATTTTTGATGCACGTTATGCCTCTCCCTACACTCATTTCATCACTGAAATTAATAAAACATATGAAAACTGGCTGCTGCTTGGCAGAACAGATGAAAGCAGGAACAAAATAAGTTTTTCAGAGATTGGGCTTGATAATAAAAAGGAATATCTTATCTTTGAATTCTGGTCAAAGGACTTTATGGGTATTTTCAGCGAAGATTTCATACCTGGAGAGATCAATTCAAAATACAATTGTCAACTTTTTTGCATAAGGGAGAAACAATCTGTACCACAGTTGATATCTACCAACCGTCATATCTCATGCGGAGGCCTTGAAATTGAAAAACTAGCCTGGGAAGGTAAAAACCTGACAGGCATAAGCAATATGGTTGCAGGTGACAAATACAGTATATTTATCTATGAACCTCATGGATATGAATTTAAAAATTTTACCTGCGAAGGGGTCGAATTGATCGAAAACAAAATTGAGAACAATAGCAGAATTATAACTTTCAGTTCTGAAAATAAAAAAACTGTAATTTGGAACATTCACTATCAATAAATTAGTATGAATATATGAACCTAATAATTGTAAAATCCAAATTCATGAAATCAATTTATTTACTTCTAATCACTTTTTTTATTCCATATTTTATTCACTCCCAGCCAATTGAGATTGGTGATGCATGGAAAAACGAAAAAATTCAGCAGATCAACAGGGAAAAAATGCGCTGCTCATATTTTGTATTTGAAAATGCCGAAATTGCCCTCAAAGGAAGTTGGCAAAACTCATCAAATTATATCAGTCTTAATGGTGATTTGAAATTCAAATGGGTGGAAAATCTTATGAAAGCTCCCGTTGGTTTCCAGAATACGGATTTCAATGACACAACATGGGACAATTTCAGAATTCCTGCAACCTGGGAAGTTAATGGCTATGGATACCCGATCTATGTTAACCACCAGTATGAATTCAACCACCTGATGAAACCCGATCCACCTTATGTGCCAGGTGATTATAATCCTGTCGGTTCTTACAGGAAAATAATAAATATTAGTAACGAATTTGATGGTAAAGAAGTTTACATTCATTTTGGAGCCGTAAAATCCAATCTGACCCTATGGGTGAATGGCAATTTTGTTGGATATTCAGAAGATTCAAAACTTCCTGCCGAATTCAATATCACTAAATATATTAATAAAGGAAATAATCTGTTAGCATTTCAGGTATTCAGATGGAATGATGGTTCCTATCTCGAATGTCAGGATATGTGGAGAGTGAGCGGTGTACACCGGGATTGCTACATCTATGGAAGAAATAAAGTAAATCTAAAGGATTTTAAAGTAGTGACAGACCTGGACAATGAATATAAAAATGCAGATCTGAAACTTGATTTTACGTTTGCAGGAAAACAATTTGCTAAAGGGTTTAAATTGAAAATAGAGTTGCTGGACAGTGAAAAAAATCCCGTTTTTGCTAAAATGTATGAAATTGAAGAACTTGAAAAGGCATTGGTAATTCCAGTAGCTAATCCAAAAAAATGGACAGCTGAAACACCTTATCTGTACCATGCATTATTTTCACTCATTGATAAAAATGGCAAAGTTTCAGAAGTCATACCTACGAAAATCGGCTTCAGAGAAGTGGAGATAAAAGATGGCAAGTTTCTTGTAAATGGTAAAGCGGTACTTGTAAAAGGGGTGAACAGGCATGAGACCCATCCTGAAACCGGCCAATATATCTCTCATGAAGTCATGGAACTTGATGTAAAACTTGCAAAACAATTCAATATCAATACGATTCGTACCTGCCATTATCCTGATGATGAGTACTTCTATGAATTATGTGATAAATATGGTATTTATGTAATTGACGAGGCCAATGTAGAATCGCACGGAATGGGTTACAATCTTCTCAGAACTCTTGCCAACAAGCCTTCGTGGGTAGATGCGCATGTAACAAGGGCAACCCGGATGTATGACAGAGATAAGAATCATCCATGCGTGGTCACCTGGTCATTAGGAAATGAAGCAGGAAACGGTTATAATATGTATGAGAGTTATCTTGCATTGAAAAATCTTGACAATACACGTCCTGTGCAGTACGAAAGGGCAAACAATGACTGGGGCTTCGGTTTTGAATGGAATACAGATATAGTTTGTCCGATGTATCCAGATCCAAAAGGATTATTATACTACTCTGACTCTATAAAAGACCATTCAAGGCCACTGATCATGTGTGAATATGCCCATGCTATGGGAAATTCTGTGGGAGGATTTAAAGATTACTGGGATGTAATCCGCTCTCGACAGCCTTTACTCCAGGGAGGATGCATCTGGGATATGATCGATCAGGCTTTCTACAAAGTAAATGATAAGGGAGATACTATTTATTCTTATGGTGGAGACTATGGTCCTGCAAATGTACCCACCGATCAGAATTTTATGTGCAATGGAGTATTTCATCCTGACAGAACCCCCAATCCTCATGCATTTGAAGTAAAATATGTTTATCAGGATATTCAAACAAAAATGAAAGGTGAAAAATATGATATTGAGGTTTTCAATGAGTTTTTCTTCAGAGATCTTTCAAATATTCGTCTGGATTGGAATATTACAAAGCAAGGTATAGTAATCGATAAAGGCAATATAACTGATCTGAATATCGGACCACAAGAGAAAAAATTATTTTCCCTGAATACAAAATACAAACATGACGGACAAAGTGAATATTGCCTGAATATTAGTTACAAGTTGAAGAATAGTGAGCAATTATTGCCTAAAGATTTTGAAATTGCGAAAGACCAGTTCATTATCAGTCCCGGATTAAAATTTAATATCGGCATTAAACCTGATAAAGAATTAGAAGTTGCAAAAAATGAAAACTACATATTGATTTCCAAAGGCAAAAATCATTTCAAATTTGATAAAAAAAATGGCTTTCTGTATGAATATTTTGTCGATGGTCAGGAGATTATGGAAAAGGGAAATTTTTTAAAACCAAATTTCTGGAGACCCCCTACTGATAATGACTACGGTGCCGGACTTCAAAAGAAATTTAAAACATGGAAAGATGCTACTGAAAATCAGGAGTTAAAAGAATTGACAATCAATGACAGTGATAAAAAACTGATAAAAGTGAAGGCTGTTTATTATCTTGGTAAAAAAATCGATGCCGACCTCACCATAGAATACGGGATGAACAGTAAAGGGGAAATGGAAGTGTCTCAAAGTCTGAAAACATATAAAGATAAAACATTGGCTGCAAAAACTGAAGGTAATGAACTGCTTTATCTTATGAAATTCGGGGTGCAAATGGCACTTCCGCCGAAATTTGAAGATATAAAATATTATGGACGCGGGCCTCATGAAAACTATTGCGATCGAAACTATTCTTCACATCTTGGCATTTTTGATCAGAGAGTAAAAGATCAGTGTTTTGATTACATCAGGCCACAGGAAACAGGCAACAAAACCGATGTCAGATGGTATGAACTAACTGATATGAAAGGTAATGGGATCAGGATCGAAGCAAATGAACCGCTTAGCATCACTGCCAGGCCTTTTCTTGATAGCGATCTTGATGAAGGTGATAAAAAATCACAAAAACATACACGAGAAATAAAACCACGTCCTTTTACCGTTTTATCAATAGACTATAAGCAAATGGGGCTTGGATGCATCGATAGCTGGGGAGCATGGCCTGAACCACCATACAGATTGCCCTATCAGGATTATAGTTATAGTTTTGTGATCAGGCCTGTTAGAAAGAAGTAAACTAAAGAAATATTTGGAAACAGGAAGTAAAGAATTATGATCAGGTTTAACGAATTAAGATTTTAGAATGAAATAGATCTGACTTTGTGAAACTTTAAGTCTTTGAGACATGGTGGCAAAAAAAAATAGGCTCTATGTTGATATGTGCAGGTAAATTGATTATTAAATCTAAAAACACAGATAACACGTATTAGACGGATTTTCACAGATATTTTTAAAATTAATTAATTACGCGAATCAAGGGTTATAAATGTTTTTGCCACAAAAGCACTAAGACACCAAGAAACACAAAGTTTTTTTAATAAGAAATAAGTTTTTTTGTAAAACTTCGTGCCTTTGAGTCTTAGTAACCATATATGAATTAATTATAAATCCGTGTATATCTGACCAATCATGCCTGAGGCTGGACAAGTTCCGTGTTAAAATTAATTCAAATTGGAATATTAGTGGAATGAAAAAACTGATAAAAAAAAATATAAGTGGGAAGAAAAAAAACATACACCGCATATTTGCGGTAAATAATTTGTATATTTGCCGCATAATTGATTTGGAACTATGGTAAAATACATTTACGAACAAAAAAACTGGACTGACTTTAGTTGGGACGATAAAGCCATCAATTCAGTATTTGGCGAAGTCCGGTTAATGCAGGGCAAAATCATAGGACAAATGAACTCTCTTGGGTTCACTGCCAAAGAAGAAGCCACTCTTAATGCCCTAACCTTAGACATAGTAAAATCATCTGAAATAGAGGGCGAATTGCTCAACTACGAACAGGTACGCTCTTCCATTGCAAGACGTTTGGGTATCAACACCGCAGGACTTGTGCCGAGTAGCCGACACATTGAAGGAATTGTAGAAATGATGCTTGATGCGACCCAACGATACGATTTACCTTTAACTGAGAAGCGTTTATTTGGCTGGCATGCAGCACTTTTTCCCACAGGATATAGTGGAACTTATAAAATTGAGGTGGGCAAATACCGTACAGGCGAAATACAAGTAGTTTCGGGTGCAATGGGTAAAGAAAAAGTACACTACGAAGCCTTAAAACACGAACATGTAAAAGCAGAGATGAACAAATTTTTAAAATGGTTCAATAATGATAAAAAACTTGATCCTGTTCTAAAAGCGGCCATAGCCCACTTTTGGTTTATCATCATTCACCCCTTCGATGACGGAAACGGTCGAATTGGTCGTGCTATAATTGATATGTTGCTTGCCCGTGCCGAAAGTAGTGGTGAACGATTTTACAGTATGTCAGGCCAAATTTTAATAGAACGTAAACGTTATTATGAAATATTGCAAAAAGTACAACATAGCACAGGTGACATTACGGAGTGGCTCGATTGGTTTTTACATTGCCTGAAAAACGCAATGCTTGCCACCGAAAACACGACACAAAAAATAATGCAAAAGGCAGCTTTTTGGAAAATGCACGAACAAACACCCATCAATGAACGACAACGATTGATGCTCAACAAACTTTTTGACGGATTTGAAGGAAAATTACAGAGTTCGAAATGGGCAAAAATTACCAAAACTTCTACTGATACGGCCTTGCGGGATATTAAAGACCTGGTAGAAAAAGGTATCTTGAAACGAACAGAAGAAGGGGGGCGAAACGTCAATTATGAATTGGTAAACATTAAGAAAACTTAAATCCTGATTTTCAATGATAAGAATAACACTTCTAATTTTATTATTTTTTACATTCATAATTCCGGCTCTTTCGCAGACATTCGATAATATTATATGGTTCGACAAGCCTGCTACTGACTGGGAAACTCAGGCATTGCCAATTGGCAACGGAAGACTGGGGGCTATGATCTATGGAGGAATCAGTCGTGAGCATATCCAGTTTAATGAAAACAGTCTTTGGTCAGGAGATAATGAGTGGGATGGTGAGTATGAAACAGGAGATCATGGATTTGGTTCTTACAGAAATTTTGGAGATATATTCATCGATTTTGACAATCATTCTGAAGCAACGCATTATAGAAGATCACTTGATCTCATTTCAGGGATCCAAAATATCACATATCTTAATAATGGTAAAAAAACTAATAGGGAATTTTTCGCATCTCATACTGTCAATGTGCTGGTATTCAAATTTAGCATAAAAGATAAAAACGGACTATCAGGAAAAATCAAATTGAACTCAGGTCAGAATGCGGTTACCTCAGCAAATGGAAATATTCTGAGTTATGAAGGGGAGATGCCAAATAAATTAAAGTATGCTGCGGAATTACATTTGCTCCATGAAGGAGGAAAAATATCTGTTGGTGGAAATAGACTCATTTTTACTGAATGCCAGTCAATTACCATTATCCTCAATGCCAGGACAAATTATAGACCAGATCGCAAATCGGGTTGGAGAGGAAACGATCCTCTGTCTTTGTTGAGAGAAGAAATAGCAGGAGTCTTGAAAAAACCCTATTCAAAGCTAAAGAAAGAGCATATCAAAGATTTTAAATCTCTTTCTGACAGAGTAAAAATAAATATTGGAAAAACAGACCCCGTAATACTCAAATTTCCCATAGATCAAAGACTAAGAACATATCCTGACAATTATAATGATCCAGATCTTGAAGAATTATTATTTCAATATGGAAGATACCTGTTGATCAGTTCATCAAGACCCGGAGGTCTGCCTGCAAATCTGCAGGGATTGTGGAATAACAGCAATACACCACCCTGGGCAAGTGATTATCATACAAATATCAATATGCAGATGAATTACTGGCTTGCAGAGACAACAAATCTTTCTGAATGTCATATACCACTGATTGATTTTATCTCAAATTCAAGGGAGTCATGCAGAATTGCCACTAAAAAAGCTTTTGGAAACAATGTCAGAGGTTGGACTGCACGAACGAGCATGAGTATTTTTGGTGGCAATGGCTGGGAATGGAATATTCCTGCAAGTGCATGGCTGGCTCAGCATGTCTATGAACACTGGGCATTCACAAGGGATGAAAAATATCTGAAGGAAACAGCCTATCCCATAGTCAAGGAGATCTGTGAATTCTGGCAGGATCATCTTAAGGTTTTACCCGATGGTTCGCTCACGGTACCTGATGGATGGTCTCCCGAACATGGACCGAGAGAAGATGGCATAATGCATGATCAGCAGATAGTCTGGGATCTGTTTCAGAATTATCTGGAATTGGCAAAAGCATTGGATAAGGACAAAGAATATCAGGAGTTGATAAAAGGAATGCAGGAAAGATTACTGCCAAACAAGGTTGGTAATTGGGGTCAACTCCAGGAATGGCAGACTGACAGGGACGATCCTGATGACCAGCACAGGCACACTTCACATTTATTTGCTGTATATCCGGGAAGGCAGATCACTCCCGCTAAAACTCCTGAGCTTGCAGAAGCAGCCATTATTTCTCTAAGGAGCAGAAGCGGGAATTATGGCAAAAACGAAGACTCTCCTTTCACTGTGGAATCAACTGTAGGAGACAGCAGAAGGTCCTGGACATGGCCATGGAGATGCGCTATGTGGGCACGACTGGGAGAACCAGTGAAAGCACTTATCATGATCAGAGGGTTGCTGAAATACAATACTTTGCCCAATCTGTACTGTACTCATCCACCGTTTCAACTGGATGGTAATTTTGGTATCACTGCTGCTATGGCTGAGATGCTGATACAAAGTCATGAGGGATACATAAATGTTTTACCATCCCTTCCGGCTGTATGGGCAAAACAAGGAGAATTCAAAGGATTATGTGCAAGAGGAGGATATATAGTCGATTGTAAATGGAAAGATGATAAAGTGATATCTTTTAAAATAAAGTCAGCTAATGGGAAAAAATCCTCAGTTAAAGTCAAAATAAATGGGGAGATGAGGGAAATAATTGTAAAATGATTGGATAATATTATACGACTTTTTATCCTGAATTGAGATATTAGAAAGTTATAAATTATTTGTTTTGATGGTTATTCTTTTCTGCTTAGTAAATTAAAAACTCAATTGAAAATGTGAATAAATCAGATATTTTTTGCAAAAAGCGAATGTTTGATATATTTTTGTATCGGATATAAGTAAGTTAGCGTTCATTGTAAAAAGACAAAACAGACGACAGAATGACAAAGGAAATTTTGCTGCATAAAGACAAAGAAAGCCCAACGCACATTCAGGCACATTTGTCTTTGCCCGACACAAAAACCAACGCTTCGCAAAGCCAAAAGAGCCTTCATTTTTCCAACGCACAAACAAACCGTTGATAATTCATACATTTTATATAATGTATTTTGAGATAAAAACTCTATTTTAGCAGCTTGACTTTTTACGATATGAATAGAATTAAAGAAGTACTTGAAGAAAAAGGAATAAAACAAACTTGGTTGGCTGAAAGACTTTGTAAAAGTTACAATGTTGTAAATGGCTATGTGCAGAACCGGCAACAACCAAGACTTGAAGTGCTTTATGAGATTGCCAAAATTCTTGACGTAGAAGTAAAAGACCTTTTAATTGAACGAAAAGAAAGTAAATAATATGACTGAAAAATTAGATATAAAGCGAGAAGGAAATAAAATTTTCGCACCATTGAAAGATAAGTTTCTGATTGAAACGCCCGAAGAAACCGTAAGACAAAATTATATACTCAAATTAGTGAATAATTACGGCTACTCACTTGACCAAATGGAACAAGAAAAAGAAGTTGCAAACTCGCAACGTGGACAAGGTAGAGCAAGTGCCGACATTGTGGTATGGAAAAATTCAGAAGACAGAAAAAACGGGAAAAAGGCATTTCTTGTTGTTGAGTGCAAAGCTGAAAACATTACGGTAAGAAAAGAAGATTATTTTCAAGGATTTAACTATGCTTCTTGGGCTGGAGCATCATTTTTTGTTACTACAAATGAAAAAGAAACCAAATTCTTTAATGTTGACAAAGACTATCTGCCTCAAAAACTCCAAGAAATTACTGAAATACCAAAAGCGAAAGATGTTGATGACGAAAAGAAGATTGATAAACTTTTAAAATCTCTGAAAACTTTTGAAAGAGATGAGTTTGCTAAATTGCTTTTTGCTTGTCATAATATCATTAGGAACAACGATAAATTCTCACCAGAAATGGCTTTTGACGAGATTAGTAAAATCTTGTTTATGAAAATTAAATATGAAAGGAATCCAGATGAAGATGCAATTTTTTCATTAGAGCAATTTAAGAAAGGTGAAAATAATCACGAAAAGAATATTAGACCATCTTTAAAAGGGACGCCTAAAGACTTGCCGTATATGCAATTCCTTTTTGATAGAACTAAAGACGAATTTAAAGATGATGAACTTTTTGAACCGAGTGAACAAATAAAAATCAGGCAAGTAAGTTTTGAAAGCATAGTTGAAAAACTTGAAATATACAATTTATCGGACACTTCAGATGATGTAAAAGGAATTGCATTTGAGCAATTTCTTGGTAAGACGTTTCGTGGAGAATTAGGACAGTTTTTCACACCAAGAACAATCGTTGATTACATTGTTGAAATTCTAGACCCACAGGAAGGAGAATATATTTGCGACCCAACAGCAGGCAGTGGTGGATTTCTTATAAAAGCATTTGAATACATCCGCTCAAAAATTGAGAATGATATTCAGATTTCAAAAGACAAGATAAAAGAAAAATACTTCGATGAAACTTTTGAAAAAGCAACTGAAAAAGAACAAAACAAAATAACTGAAAAGGTCAATAAACTATTTCAGCAACTCAATGAAGAGTTAAGACCAAGCAATGATAAAGGTCGTTTGCATAAATTATCGTTTAAGAGTATTTATGGAATAGATGCAAATCCAAGGATGGCAAGAACAGCCAAAATGAATATGATTATGCATGGTGACGGACACGGTGGTGTACATCATAATGACGGTCTTTTAAATATAAATGGAATTTTTGATGGTCGTTTTGATGTAATTTTAACTAATCCACCTTTTGGCTCCCGTGTTTCTGATGAATTAAGGGTAACTGAAAATGATATTCCTTCCAAAGAAAAAATTAACAAATTTATTCATCAATACGGACCTGAATATGAAGCGAATGTCGTTAATCCTTTAAGGGAATGGGTCGAATATAGTTATGGAAACGAAAAGGAAAAAGGGAAGAAAATAATTGACCTTTTTGATGTCGGAAAATGGAGTGGATTAACAGAAGTTCTATTTATGGAACGTTGTTTACGTTTGTTAAGACCAGGTGGCAGAATGGGAATTGTATTACCAGAAGGAGTTTTAAATAATGCCAAACAAATGGTTACTGTTCGTGAATATTTTGAAGGCAAAGCGAAACTAATAAACATCACCTCAATTCCACAAGATGTATTTATCGCATCAGGAGCGACTGTTAAACCAAGCCTTTTATTTTTAAAGAAATTTACCGAAGAAGAAGTAACAGAATATGAAGCAATCAAAGAAGAAGTTACTAAAGAAATAAATGAAAAATATCAACCTGAAATTGATGCTGCAAACAAAACAGTTTCAGATATTGAAGAATTAATAAAAACTCTTTCTGAAGCACAAAAAGAATTAAAAAAACAGCTAAAATCGAAAGACGCAGATAAAACTAAACTAAAAGAAGATATTAATGATAATGCTCAAAAATTGTCTGAAAACAAAGAAAATTTAAAAACCTCTAAAGCTGTATTAAAAGCAACTTTGAAAGAAATTGAGCAAAAGAAATCAGACGAAATAAAACAAGGAATTAAAGATAAGTTTAATTATCAAATCCCAATAGCAGAAGTAGAGTTTGCAGGTATCGACAGTAAAGGTGCAAGTTGTGAAAATCAGCTAAAGCCACTTGCCATTGAATACACAAAATATCGTATTGAAAATAATCTTTGGGAAACTAAAAATAATGCTGTTACCTACGAAGTGGAAAATGAAAATTTTATGCGAGTTAATTTAGTTGGCGAAAAAGAAGTGTTTTATTCAAAAAAACTCAAAGGGTAATTATGACTGAACAACTATTAACAGAGAATAAAACATTTTTACGTTTTGTCGATTTCGCAGAAATTAATTTGTGGGATGTTAAACGCTACAAATTAGGTAAAATAAAGTCTGATTTTCCAATTGTCAGTCTTGCTCAACATATTAATGAAGAAACAGAAAAGCTTCGTCCGCAAGACTTTCCGAATCAAAAATTTAAAATACTTGGAGTAAACAATAAAACGGGAATTTTTGATGCATACGAACAAGCTACAAGCGTAATAAACCAATCCTATAAAAAAATGGATATTGGTTTCATTGCTTACAATCCTTATCGAGTAAATGTTGGCTCAATTGGAATGCGAACAAACGAGCATAAAAATGATTTGATTAGTCCGGCTTATGTTGTTTTTAGTTGCGACAACGAACTTAATCCTGATTTCTTATTCAAACTTTTCAAAACAGATAAATACAACCAGATAATAAAGGATAAAACAACTGGCTCTGTTCGTCAAAATCTAACTTTTGATATTCTTAAAACAATAAAAATTCCATTGCCTAAAATTGATGAGCAAGTAACAATTTTAAATAAGTTTTATCATAAAATTGAACTTGCTGAAAAATGGAAAGAGAAAGCATATAAGTTAGAATGTTATATCGATGATTATTTGCTTGAAATATTAGATATTCAGTTGCCAGATAATAATATTGAAAAAGGAAAATTAACTACTGCTAGTTTTAACAACTTAAACAGGTGGTCAGTTGATTTTCTAGCAAATCAAGAGTTATTGCAATGTTTAAAACACGGGAAATATAAAGCTGAGAAAATCGAAAATTATATTAAAGAAATCCAATATGGTACTTCTTCAAAAGCTAATACTATTTTGAAAGGACTTCCAATTTTAAGGATGAACAATATTGTCAATTCTGAGATAGATTACTCAGATATGAAACATATAGTATTAAGCAAAAAAGACGAGCAAAGTTTAATTCTTGATTATAATGATTTGTTGTTCAATAGGACAAACAGCAAAGAATTAGTTGGGAAAACAGCAGTTTATAAAAAACAAAATGAAAAATATACGTTTGCTTCCTATTTAATAAGAGTTAAACTTGACACACAAAGGATTAATGTTGATTTTGTGAATTTTCTCTTTAATTCAAAAATCGGAAGATTTCAAATTGATATGACCAGTCGGCAAATTACTGGTCAAGCTAATGTCAATTCAGAAGAAATGAAATCATTTATTTTCCCAATTCCAGATATTGAAATACAAAATAGAATCTCTGAAAAAATTTTAAAAATAAGAGCAATTATTAATAAGCTTACTCAATCATCCGAGTCATTTCGCCTAAAAGCAATAAATGATTTTGAAAAATCAGTAGTGAAATAATGAGATTACAGAAATTACATATTAAAGAAAAGGGCTTCAAGAACCTTAAAAATATAGAGCTTGGTTTTCAGCAATCAAATGGGATTAGTGTACTAATTGGTAATAATGGGAGCGGGAAAAGCAATTTATTAGAAGCTATTAGCAATATTTTTGCACACTTATACAAAAAAACAGATAAACTAAAACCTGATTTTGATTATGAACTTACTTATCAAATAGAAGGTTTTAATGTTTTTATTGATTTCACAAATGGTAACTATACTTTCAAATTAAACAATCAAGAAACACCACTAATCGAAGAACGATATCTACCTGTTCAAGTCATAGCAAATTATAGTGGTGAAGAAAGCCGTTTGTGGGAAAAGTTTTACAAACCATTTTACGATGATTACACAAGTGGACTAAAGGATGGTAGCCAAAGTTTTCCAAAACAACATTTAATGTTCATCAATAAATATTATTGGAATATTGCATTGTTAACGTTTTTCTTCTATGAATTTGAAGGCGAAACACCCAATACCGATATAAGAGATTTCTGCATTAATACACTTGGTATTGGCAGTTTGAATAAAGTGTATTTTGAGTTTGACACAAAGCAAATTTCAAAATGGAAAGCAAACCCGATTAAAGCATTCGTTGAAACAATAAATCCAGAAAATAAAGCTAAAATTGAATTTAGCTTTTCTGATTTTAAAAATATTATTCCTGAAACAGCACTAAATAATCAGCGCTATCTTTTTAATTTACTTGCAGGAGCTTTTTTACCAAAAGATGATAAACTGATTACAAGGATTGACTTGTTTTATGGAGTAGACAACCTTTCAGTTGAAGTTCTGAGCGAAGGCGAAAAAAAACTTGTTTTGGTTCAATCAATTCTTGAAACACTTAGTGAAGCAAATACTTTAATTCTTTTTGACGAACCTGACAGCCATATACATATTTCTCGAAAAAATGAATTAAAAAAACTATTTGAAAAATATGGTTCACGAGATAATATATTGACAACACATTCTCCAACTCTTGCACATAGTTTTGACATTGAAAATATAAATATGCTTTCTCGTGAAAATGGCAGTGTTTCAATTATTGAGAAGGAAAAACAAAAGATAATTTCGGAATTAACCGATGGTATTTGGAGCTATCAAGAGCAAAATATTTTCCTAAACTCAACCAAAGATTTGATTTTAGTTGAAGGTAAAACTGATATTGATTATTTTACAAATGCTTTGAACAAATTGAAAGCCGAAGCTAAATATTCTACTCTTGATTTTGATTATTTACCTACAAATGGAGCAGAAGGATTAAATAGTTTCGTAGATAAATTTGTTCCGAAAAAAGACCAATTAATTATTTCATTTTTAGATAGAGATAGTGACGGTTTAAAATCTGCTATAACCGTACTAAAAAAAGAAAATATTGACATTGAATCATTTAAGTATGAAAAAGTAAATAATATCACCGTTGCAATGTATCCTAAAACTGATGGTTGGCATAGTTCAAATTTTGTAGTAGAAGATTATTTTGATAAAAAGATTAAAGCAAAAGTCGAAGACATAATTAAAACATATAACAACTCCTTTAAATACATTCCCAACTTTGGTAAAAGAATAAAAGAAAGTTTACCAGACGACAGTAAAGATTATGAAAAAGTTGATTTTGAAGGGTTTAAAAAGGTATTTGATTTAATACTTGAAATAAAAGCCAACGCTTCGTAGTCAAGCACATTTGCAGGTCGCACCAGCCAACGCTAAGACCAAAACCTGCAAAAGAGCTTGCCTACCCAAACGCACAACAGACAGAAAAGATGCAGCAAAAATGAAAGTTAAATTGACTGGAAAAATAAACAACGAAACGCTAACAAAGTGTATATGCCATAAGGGTTTCAGTGGGTATTCAAGCATTGTAGCCCGCTCAAACTTTCGTGTCAGTGGACAGGAAAGTAACCCGCACTCCCTTACGGCACATACACTCGACCGTTAGCGGTCAGGCTAAAAAAAGACAGCATACTCTTATAAATGAACTGAAAAATGGGAATTTTTGACTTCTTAAAAAACAAACCAAAATTGACTGATGATAAATCAGACAATCAAACTTTGCCTAATAAGGACGAATTAAAAACTCGTTTAGACAGTATT
The DNA here is from genome assembly GCA_050258615.1 of Deltaproteobacteria bacterium. GTDB lineage: Bacteria > Bacteroidota > Bacteroidia > Chitinophagales > Saprospiraceae > JADJGA01. The sequence continues at coordinate 21,477 of JBLMZC010000003.1, forward strand.
CAAAAGGAGATTTTTAATTACTTGAAACCATTAGGATTTAAGAAAAAGGGAAGGACTTTTAACCGACAAACTGAAGATGGAATATATCAAGTAATCAATATTCAAAGCGGCCGATATGAATTTGGTGATAAGTATGTAATTCCTGGATTTAGGGAAAATTATTATGGCAAGTTCACAATCAATTTAGGAGTGATGGTTACGGATATTTATGAACTTGAGAGCCACAACAAACTAAAGGACATTTACCAAGACTATGATTGTCAAATAAGGACACGACTAACTCATTTGACAATTAAACAGGATTTTTGGTGGCCGATTTCAAGCAATACAGATGAAACCGCCAAGGATATAATTCAAGGACTAAAATCAAACGGAATCCAATGGTTGGACACATTTGAATCAAGAGAAAAAATTATTAAAAATTGGGGGAATATGGCTGATAGCAATTCACCAAGAGCAAAGTTAGACGTTGTCTTAATAGTTCTTAGGACAGATTCAGATAAAGGAAAGTATTTAATGCAGGAATATTACGATAAAATAAAAATTCGTAATGGACATAAAGAGTACGTAAAGAGTCTTGCTGATAGGCTTGGTGTAGAATTGATAAATTGATAGTAATTGAATGATAAAAAAGCCCGAACCGCTAATAAATAGGAATATGAGCGGTCTGCAAGACCCAGCGATTATTCCTGGTTGAACTACATCCAACACCTAAGACTGAATTTTGAAATAATTGAAAATGATGAGCTTTCAAGATATCAAATAAAGGATACATCAAAATTAGAATAAAAAGGTAAGTGGTAATCGTCTGGAAAAGGATTAATAAAATCCAGATCAGCTAAAACCACCACAGTCAAAGTAAAAACAAACAGCCAGATGTGAGAAAAAAAATCAGATGATCTATCTATTTTTGAGCATAAAAAAAGCCATCCCGGAAGATGGCTTTTTGTCTATATGTAAATGAGTCTCTTTTGATTACATCATTCCACCCATTCCTCCTCCACCCATAGGTGGCATCGGTGGGTGATCTTCTTTGATGTCATTAATTACAACCTCTGTAGTAAGTATCATACCTGCTATCGAAGCTGCATTTTCAAGTGCAATCCTGCTTACTTTTGTAGGATCGATAATACCTGCTTTTTTGAGGTCTTCAAATCTGTCATCCTTTGCATTATATCCGTAAGCGTCTTTTCCATTCTTTACTTCATTGAGGATAACTGCTCCTTCCATACCTGAGTTGATAGCAATTATTTTCAATGGAGCCTCAAGAGCTTTCCTGACTATTTCAACACCTATTTTTTCGTCTTCGTTTTCAGTTTTCACATCATCCAAAGCTTTTGATGCCCTGATGAATACTACTCCTCCTCCTGGTACTATTCCTTCTTCGATGGCTGCTCTTGTAGCATGCAATGCATCGTCCACTCTGTCCTTTTTCTCTTTCATTTCCATTTCAGTCGGGGCACCAACATAAAGAACTGCAACTCCGCCTGCCAGTTTAGCAAGCCTTTCCTGGAGTTTTTCCTTATCGTAATCTGAAGTAGTGGTATCAATTTGTTGTTTTATCTGCTTAACCCTTGCCTTGATTGCATCACCATCTCCTTTTCCGTTTATGATAGTTGTATTGTCTTTATCCACAACAACTTTTTCTGCTGTTCCGAGCAGTTCGAAACCTGCATTTTCAAGTTTGTATCCCTGCTCTTCAGAGATCACTGTTCCACCTGTCAGAATGGCAATATCTTCAAGCATTGCTTTTCTTCTGTCTCCAAATCCCGGAGCCTTTACTGCTACTATTTTCAATCCACCTCTCAATCTGTTCACTACAAGTACTCCAAGAGGCTGGCTGTCCATATCTTCAGCTATTATTAAAAGCGGTCTGCCCGACTGAGCTGATTTTTCAAGGATAGGAAGTATTTCCTGAACATTGGTTATCTTCTTGTCGTGGATAAGGATCAACGGATTTTCGTATTCGGTTACCATTTTGTCAGCATCGGTAATAAAATATGGTGAAAGATATCCTCTGTCGAATTGCATGCCTTCCACTACTTCCACATAAGTCTCTGTCCCTTTGGCTTCTTCAACCGTGATGACACCGTCTTTTGAAACTTTCTGCATGGCTTCTGCTATAAGTTTACCTATTGACTGGTCATTATTGGCAGAAATAGCACCTACCTGTTCAATTTTTTTGAAATCATCACCTACCACTTCTGTCATAGCCTGCATTTCCTTGACAACAGCTACTGTCGCTTTATCTATACCTCTTTTAATATCCATCGGATTGGCTCCTGAGGTTACATTTTTCAATCCGGCATTTACTATTGCCTGAGCAAGAACGGTAGCGGTAGTAGTTCCGTCACCTGCCTGATCGGCTGTTTTGGAAGCAACTTCCTTAACCATCTGTGCACCCATGTTTTCGATAGGGTCTTTCAGTTCGATTTCTTTGGCAACAGTAACACCATCTTTAGTGATCTGGGGAGCCCCAAAACTTTTTTCAATTATTACATTTCTTCCTTTGGGTCCGAGAGTTACCTTGACAGCATCTGCCAATGCATCAATTCCTGTTTTTAGATTGTTTCTTGCTTCTGCATCAAAGCTAATTTTTTTAGCCATAGTACCTATATTTTTTTTAAGTTTAAAAAATGATTATTTATTCTGAGATTATACACTCGATTACTGTCAGAATACATCATATATTGTGCCATTTAAGTTTTTATGACAAAATTGCAGTTTGCAATTGTTATTACACTGATATTTAATCAAAAAAAAAGAAAAACAGTGTCAAGATATGACTTTTTGGCAACCCAGGTAATATATTGATCTTAAATCTACAGGCTCATCCTAAGCTTTTTTTCCCGTTCAAACCGTGAAAGTGCAAGGTTTATAAGTTTTGAGATCAGATCTTTGTAATCTATGCCTGTTTCTTTCCAAAGCATTGGATACATGCTTATTGAAGTGAAGCCAGGAATAGTGTTGATCTCATTGACAATGACTTCATTTTCAGCAGTAAGAAATACATCCACCCTGCTCAGACCTTCACATTCCAGTACCTGGAAGGTTTTGAGTGCTGTATCCATGATCTTTTTTCTGGTTTCATTGTCAACTTTAGCAGGAATCGTTATTTCATATCCTTTATCATCGAGATACTTTGCTTCATAGTCGTAAAAATCTTTTGTTGCCCTTATTTCACCGGGAACAGATGCTTTTGGGTCTTCATTTCCAAGCATAGCACATTCAATTTCCCTTCCTTCGATGTTGGCTTCAATAACTAGTTTTGTGTCATAATTATATGCAAGCCTGATTCCTTCATCGTATTGTTTTTCGTCCCTTACCTTGGATATACCGACAGATGAGCCCATATTAGCCGGTTTTATGAATACAGGCATTCCAAGTCTTTTTCTGACATCTTCAAAATCAGGTTTTGACCCGTGTCTTGCTACCATGTATTCTCCAATTTTAATTCCTGCTTCCCTGAGTAATCGCTTCATTACCTCCTTGTCCATACCTACAGCTGAGCCTAATAAAGAAGGTCCTACGTATGGAATCCCAAGCAGTTTCAGCAATCCCTGCACTGTACCGTCTTCCCCGTTAGGTCCGTGAAGCACCGGAAATATAGCATCCACACATAGACTGATTTCTGAATTTCCTGAAATCACAAGTGGTTTATCAGAGCCCGGATGAAGCATTAGCTCGTCTGTGGGATCAAATAAAGCCAGATCAGTGACATCTCCAAAAGTTGAGTTTTGCACCATTGAACTGTCAGTCAGCCATTTGCCTGATTTATCTATTTTGATAAGTATCGGAGTAAATCTTTTTTTATCGATGTTTTGAAAGACATTTTTGGCTGACATGACAGAGATCTCATGTTCAGCTGACTTCCCTCCATAAAGTATTGCTATCTTCATAATTTTATTACAGATTTTATTGTCAGTTTTTAATAAATTTATATGCCTTTGAAATAGAATTGGGTGTAATTTCTTTTATGAAATATACGCCTGATTTTAAATCGTTAATAATTATTGTATGTTCCCCGTCAGAATTAGCAGTAACATGCCTTTTTACTATTTTGGAATTAATGTCAATGATAAGGTACTCCTTAACTGATCGTTTATTGCTGTCAATAAATAAATAGTTTTCAGCAGGGTTTGGATAAATGGTCAGTGTTTCTGGCTGTACGATATCGCATGTCGGAGTTAAAATACTTCTGCGGTAAATTTTTGCTGTTTTATTTCCACCATTGGATTGAATAGTAAAAATAAGGGAATCAGGTGATTCGTCATTTGGAGTATATAAAATATTGAATGAATAATCAGCTGCACCCAAAAGAAATGTATCTCTGTTGAAATCACATGAAAACTCAGGGTTTGAAATATTGCTATAAGAGAATATCTTCAAAGTATCGTTTGCTCTGTTTGTTATTTTTAATTTTATAGTATCGGTATTTCCTTTCGCAATTGGTTTTTCCGGAAATAAAGTATCGGAAGCAAAAAGCAGCAATGAAGAAAATCCGGAGGTGACGGGAAGGCCTGCATTGATCCAGTCCTTTATTCCACCCTTCAGATTGTAAACCTCCTTAAAATTCTTTGTTTTCATTTTTGCAAAAGCTCCGGCACTCCTTGACCCTGACTGACAATGCAGAAGATAAAGCTTTTGTTTATCAAGCGAGTCTAGTTTTTTATCAAAAGTTTCATAATAATTTCTGTTTATTGCACCATCCAGATGCTTTGGAACATATTCTGCAGGGGTCCGGATATCAAGAATTACAAACTTCGGATTTTTTTTGTTTGCCTTTACCAGACTGTCAGCCTGTGAGGCATTTATTTCGGTATATTTACCTGATTGTGCATTGACAGTTAGCGATAATAGCAAATATACAAAGAATGATATATAAATTTTCATATTTTTCTTCTTTAAATCATAGAATTTACAAAAATAAATTATTATTTTTTACAATGTATTAGTTGTTTAATTTTTTAGTTATTGAATTATTTAGTTAACTGCTGACTGAAGACTGCCGACTGCTGACTGCTGACTGAAGACTGCCGACTGCTGACTCACGACTACCGACTGAAAACTGCCGACTGCATACTGCATACTGAGTTATTGAATTATTATTTTTTATTTCCAAGGTTTTTCATGCTTAATTGAACTCTTGCTCTTTCTATATCGATATTGATCACCCTTACCTGCACTTCCTGGTTCAATGCGACGACTGTATTTGGGTCTTTAACAAATTTATCAGCCAATTCAGATATATGCACAAGGCCTTTCTCTTTAATGCCTATATTGACAAAAGCTCCAAAATTTGTAATATTACTTATTATCCCGGTCAGGACCATACCTTCTGAGAGGTCTTCTATTGTTTTTATTTTATCATCAAAAGTAATCTCCTTTTGTTCGCCTCTTGGATCAAGCCCGGGTTTCTCCAGTTCCCTGATTATATCCTTCAGCGTAGGCAATCCGAATTTGTCATTGACATAATTTTCAATACTGATCTTATCAGGAGAGAATCTTTTAAGTCTGATATCGTCAGCACTGATATTATAATCATTGAAAATTTCATTCACAATACCATAACTTTCCGGATGAATTCCAGTGTTATCGAGCAGATTGCTTCCACCTTTAATTCTGAGGAATCCGGCTGATTGCTGAAAGGCTTTCTGTCCTAAACGGGGGACATCCAGCAACTGATCTTTTGAACTGAAGCTACCGATTTTTGTTCTGAATTTCACTATATTTTTTGCAATTGTGGTTCCCAGACCAGAAATATAAGCCAGCAGATGTTCGGATGCAGTGTTAAGATTAACCCCAACAGTATTTACAGCGCTTTCGACTGTTTTATCAAGTTTTTCACGAAGCAGTCTCTGATCGACATCGTACTGATATTGCCCGACTCCAATTGATTTAGGATCGATCTTAACGAGTTCAGCTAGTGGATCCATGAGTCTCCTTCCTATTGAAACTGCACCCCTCACTGTGACATCTTTGTCAGGAAATTCTTCTTTTGCAATTTTACTGGCAGAATAAATTGATGCCCCATCTTCGTTCACGATATAAACCGGGATTGAAACACCCGGTTTTAAACCTTTTATCCATGACAAAGTTTCCCTCCCCGCGGTACCATTTCCCACAGCAATGACTTCAATTGCATGTTTTTCGATAAGAGATTCTACAATATATTGAGCTTCAAACTGCTTGTTAGCCGGAGGATGAGGGTAAATAACAGTTTCATCTATCAGGTCTCCGTTAGCCTCAAGACAGACTATTTTGCAGCCGGTCCGGAAACCGGGATCAACAGCCAGGGTTCGTTTTTGTCCGACAGGTGAAGCCAGTAGCAGTTGCCTGAGATTTTTCTCAAATACTTCGATTGCCTCGATATCTGCAAGATGTTTAAATTTACTTCTTATTTCATTTTCAATTGAAGGTTCAATCAATCTTTTAAAACTATCTTCAACACTTTTTTGCATTAGTTCATGAACTGGGCTGTTCCTCTTAATGACAAGTTTTGATATTTTATTAAGTATCAATTCTTCATTAACGGCTATGTTGACCCTGATAAATTTTTCATTTTCCGCCCTTGATACTGCCAGTAGCCGGTGAGATGGTATTTTCGTCAGTTTCTCTTCAAAATCGAAATAATCCTTGTATTTCAAAGCTTCCTCCGTTTTGTTCTTTATAACTTTTGCACGAACTGTGCCGTAATTTTCAAATTCATATCTGACTGAATTTCTGACATCTGTATTCTCACTTATCCATTCGGCAATGATATCCAGAGCTCCACTGACAGCTTCTTCGATATCATTAACATTTTCATTGAGAAATGATTTTGCATATTCACTGATATTAGCATGATATTGATCATAAATATACTTTGCCAATGGTTCGAGGCCTTTTTCCCTGGCCACAGCAGCCCTTGTTTTATTGCTCCTTTTATAGGGCAGGTACAGATCTTCGATAAAAAGAGGATCATATGAATTTTCGATCTGATCCTTCAATTCTGGTGTGAGTTTGCCTTGCTCATCTATAGATTTGATTATAAACTCCTTCCTTTTTTCGAGTTCGGTCAGATCTTTGAATCCGTCATTTAATTCATTCAGGACAGTTTCATCCATATTGCCTGATAGTTCTTTTCTGTATCTGGCAATGAATGGAATAGTGGATCCGTCCTCAAGCAGGCGGAGTACATTCAGAACATTCTTTGTATTTAATGAGAGTTTTTCTGCTAATAGTACGGAATATTTGTTCAACATATCAAATAAATTGACTGAATAAAAAACTACCTTTTAAGGGCAAGATACTGACCGGTGTAAGATTCTTTGCAGTTAACTATATCTTCTACTCTTCCCTGAAACACAAGGTTTCCTCCCTCAAGGCCACCTTCAGGGCCAAGGTCAATAACCCAGTCTGCTGCTCTTATTACATCAAGATTGTGTTCTACTACAATAATTGTATGGCCCATCTCAACCAGGGCATTAAATGAACTGATAAGCTTTGATATATCGTGATAATGCAACCCGGTGGTAGGTTCATCGAAAATAAACAATATGTGCCCTGCCTCATCTCTTTTTGAAAGGAAAGAAGCAAGTTTTATCCTCTGAGCTTCTCCTCCTGAGATCGTATTCGATGACTGACCAAGTTTGATGTAGGACAAGCCTACTTCATTCAATGCATGCAGACGTTTTGTGATCTCTTTTTGATCATTGAAAAATATAAGAGCTTCCTCAATTGTCATATCAAGGACCTCAAAAATATTTTTTCCCCTGTAATTTACGTCAAGAACATCTTTTTTAAATCTTTTTCCACCGCATTCGTCGCACATCAACCTGATATCAGATAGAAACTGCATCTCCACATTTATTTCACCTTCACCTTTACAGGCCTCACATCTACCACCTTCAGTATTGAAAGAGAAATGTCCGGGTGTAAATCCTTTAATTTTCGAAATATTTTCATTTGCAAAAATCTTTCTGATGTGGTCATAAGCTTTTACATAAGTTACAGGATTTGATCTCGAGGATTTACCTATGGGTTTCTGATCTACATATTCCAGGGTTTTAATCAGTTTAAAATCTCCTTCCAGATTGGGATTGTTATTATCCTGACTGCCAAGCATAGCTTCAAAAGAAGGAATTACAATTTCCTTTATCAGGGTGGATTTGCCACTTCCTGAGACTCCCGTTATCACTGTCATTGCATTAGTCGGGATTTTGACTGAGATACCTTTAAGATTGTTTTTCCTGGCATTCCTGATTATAATATTACCAATAAGTTTTCGTTTTTTATCAGGGATATTTATTTTTTGAATACCTGTAAAATAAGCAGAGGTAAGGTTTTTTTCGCCCTGTTGTCTGAACTCTTCATAGCTGCCTGAGAACTCAATATTGCCACCATGAATTCCTGCCAGGGGGCCGATATCGATGATAAAATCAGCATTTGCAATGATATTTTCTTCATGTTCAACTACAATTACCGAATTGTCATGATCACGAAGATCTTTGAGGACTTTTACCAGTCTTGAAATATCCCTCGGATGAAGACCAATACTGGGTTCATCAAGGATATAGAGGGAATTTGTAAGGTTACTGCCAAGTATCCTGGTCAGATTTATTCTCTGTGTTTCTCCTCCGCTCAGGGTATTGCTGAGCCGGTTGAGTGTCAGATACCCAAGTCCCACATCACTCAATATTTTAAGCCTGGTCCTGATTTCGAGAATTAATCTTTTAGCAATTTTCTGTTCATGGTCTGACAATTCAAGGTCATTAAAAAAACCGAGCAATTGATCGACAGGATATTCTACCAGCTCCATGATACTTTTTCCATTTACCTTTACATATGAAGCTTCAATTCTCAATCTGCCACCTGAACATTCATCACATGTGGTCCTGCCCCTGTACCTTGCAAGCAGCACCCGGTTCTGTATTTTATAGGATTTTTCCTGGATTTCATTGAAAAACCCCATAATTCCGCCAAAATGACTATTGCCTTTCCACAGCAATTCCTTGTGAGCATCTGAAAGGTCATAATATGGTTTATGGATCGGAAATTCAAGAAAATCAGAATGCATTATCAATCTTTCTTTCCACTCACCATATTTTTCACCATGCCAGCACGCAACAGCTCCTTCATAAATAGATTTTGACTGATCAGGGATTACTTTATCAGGATCAATACCGATTATTTTACCATATCCTTCACATTTTTTACATGCACCAAGGGAATTATTAAAATTGAAAAGCTGTGGATTGGGGAGGATAAATGAAATACCATCAGCTTCAAACCTGTTGCTGAATTCTGTTGTGTGCCCCAGGGTATCACTGATCATTATTATTCCATTTCCCTCATTAAATCCAGTCAATATGGAATCAGCTATCCTGTCCAGATTGTCCTTTGCATTTGAAGTTATAATCCTGTCTATTAATATGTTGACAGAATCGGCAAGTTTACTGTCAAGACTGGAATTAAGGTCAAAAGTTTGGTCAGTTAAAATATCTCCAATATTATGAATTTCTTTTTGTATCAGTACACGAGGGAAACCCTTTTCAGCCATATACTTCAGTTCTTCGCCAATAGTCCTCTTTTTATCAATATGCAATGGAATATGTATCAGTAATCTGCTGTCCGGAGGCAATTGTTTTAAATAATCTATCACATCTGATACACTATGTTTTATTACCTCTGTCCCTGAAACCGGACTAAAGGTCTTTCCTATCCTTGCAAAGAACATTCGCAGGTAATCATAGATCTCTGTCATTGTTCCAACTGTTGATCTTGAGCTTCCACCGATAACTTTTTGTTCTATGGCAATAGCCGGACTTAATCCGCTGATAAAATCCACTTCAGGTTTTTTCATCCTTGCCAGAAACTGCCGTGCATATGAAGAAAGACTTTCAACATATCTTCTTTGCCCTTCAGCATAAAGAACATCCATAACAAGGGATGATTTGCCTGATCCTGAAACACCGGTTACTACAACCAATTCATTTTTAGGTATCTTTAAATCAATATTTTTCAGATTGTTGGTCTTTGCACCTCTGATATGTATTTCGTCATTATTTATTAAAAAATCCTGATTTTTCATTACGAAAAAGATAAAACTGCAAGTTTAACACTTTTTTTTTTACTGGGGATTAATGCAAAAAGTTAATTTAAAAAAAATATATGCAATAAAAATAATTTCATTTCATTTATTAAGAATTAAAATTATATTTATATATTTGTATAATAATTGATTAATATGGAAACAAATGATAACATTATACAAGGTGCAGATAAGGTAACTCATCATGGATTGCATGTCATGAATACAGATAAATTAAGGGATATTCATATAAATGTCGAATCGATTTATGAAACTTTGAAAAATTCAAATTCTTCGTTTATTAATAAAATGATATTTTTTTTCCTTTTTTCTGTATGTTCTGTCTGTTTTATTCTTCATATTTTTATCTACAAATTCAGTTTTGGGGCTGTATTTCTTTTTTTACTGATATTGTATTATTTTTATTTTAACTATAACATCAAAATTAGCCTTAAAAAGCACATAAAAACCAAATCTCCTCTAAAAATTGAGCCGGAAGAACCGGAGTTTTTAAAAGCCAGGATACAGTACGTAAGTGAAGGGGTAAAAGTTCTTTCTGACCGGTCGAGGCTGCTGAGAAATTTTTATATGATATTTTTTCCCTTATTAATATTTGTATTGATAGATATTATCAAAGGTCCACTGAATTTAATGGCTTATCTTATCAGTTTTATATTGTCTTTTGCCATTGGCATAGGTGTATGGTACTATTATTTTAACCTTGAATTAACTGATATAAATTCCGACATTGAAGACCTTAAGGATATGAACATTGAATTACTGGAGCTGAAATAGTATTAATAGAGCTGAATTAAAAAAGCAACTGTTTAATCCCCTTAATAATTAAGTAAGACTTCAAAAATCAGGTTTTATTCTGAGACTAAAGACATTCTTGTGCAGTATAACCTCTATCGAAGGATTTTATTGATCAGACTTTTGTGTTACAAATGTTAAAAAAAAATTAAAATTTAGAAATTCTTCTGCATTTCGTTTTTTTTAGCTTAATTTTGACATAAATTTTATTTAACTTAATAGTGATTTTATGAAAACCAGGATTTTTAATTTCTTAATTCCTATATTTTCAGCTGTTATTTTTTTTAGCGCCTGCAGCAGTTCAACTATGATAGTTTCTGAACCTCCGGGAGCTAAACTGTATATAGATGGAAACCCGGTAGGTTATACCCCTTATTCTTACTCTGACACCAAAATTTCCGGTAGTAAAACTAATTTAAAACTTGAAAAGGAAGGCTATGAAACTATGCACACATTTATAACACGTACAGAAGAAGTTGATATAGGGGCCATAGTAGGTGGAATATTTGTATGGCCGGTTTTTCTCTGGACCATGAAATATTATCCTGAGCATTATTATGAATTATATCCATTGATTCTTGATGATCAAAATGAAAACAAGGCGATTTCTGCACCTGACAAAGATCAGAGGTCTAAGGTAGAAAGATTAAGGGAATTGAAGCAAATGCTTGATGAAAAGCTGATTACTGAGGAGGAATATCAGAAAGCGAAGGAAAGAATATTGAAAGAAGATGATAGAAAGTGATGGTTTTTAGTCCTTTACCATACCTTTTTTAATTGCAACAAATATAATTGTTATGCACTTGAATTCATTTTGTCTTGTATAGATCTTATTATGAGATGACAAGGCTTGAATTGGATAAAAATTTATAAGTCAGTTTAACCCTAATAATTCACAAGATTTTTAAAATCATTGTGATTTATTACAATAACAAATTGAATTTCAATTTGTTATGGGAGGTTTAACCTTGGCAATTGTAAAATATTTATACCCAAATTTGGCGAATAAAAATAAAAAGACTTTACTTTTTTGTGCCATTTACAATTATTCTTTAGTCCAATTGCATTAGAGTTGCTGACACTTCGGTCAGCATCTTTGAGCTGACATTGGCACTTTGGTCAGTACAGGCACTTCGGTCAGTACAGGTACTTTGGTCAGCATTTTAAATATAATACCGACTGAAATTGAGGAAATTAAAGTTCATTATTTGTACCTGTGCTGACTGCAAATGTCAGTACTATTATCAATTTCATGTCGGTATTATTACAGATTTGCTTTCGGTATTATTTTTATTTTTGAATTCACTTTGAATGAATTCTTATCAGGGGATTAAATTCAGGTTTTAAAACCATAATATAGTGATTATACAATGCTTAAATGTCATTGATCTCATTCTTCTGGCATTTAATCAAAAAAAAAGTTTACAATTAAATATCAAGTTTCTTTTAACATTGGATTTTTATTATTAAATTTGTACTGTTTTAATTTTGGTAATAATTTAGGAGACATGGATTTCTTAAATGATATGTTTATATAAAATCCAATTTGTATGTTATGAAGTATAATATTGAAAATCTGGAAATTTTGAAAAATAAGGAAGACAGGCTCTTCCTTGAGGAACAACTGGAACTGTTACTTGACAAAATCAGTTTTATCCCATTGAAATATCGAAATTCGGATATTATTGAGGTTAATCTTCAAAATGGGGGAAATGATATTAAAGCAAAATTGTCATTGAATTTGTGTACAGGAGTTGTATCATTTTCGAAATCTGCGGTTTCAATTCAGTCACTGGAGTCTGGTTTTTTTGACAAATTTGCCGAGATTGTCAATATTGAAGTAGAAAAGATCCGTTCCAGGCATTCTCTCAATAAAAAGAATTCGTTTATTGAGACTATTTCAATGAAAGAATCTGAGCTGTTAAACCTCAATGAAGTTAAACGAACTGAACTGTTCAAGTCACTGATAACAGCCACATTGCCAGATATGATTGGTTATATTAAGAGGAGGGTGTATAGTGCAAGACTTGCAAATATAAAGGCATTCAATAACGTTTTTGTTAAAGATATTGTAAGCGAGGTGATCCTTCAGGTTCATGGAAGATTTCAAGCTGATATAATCAATATAAAAGATTTTAATATCTGGAACATTCAGGAAGCTGACAAGGTACTCAATGAAATACTTGAGAACAATGATCATTTACGCTCTGAAATAAGCTATGAGCAACTTGTGGATCATGAACTCAGCGAGCTGGAGGAAGAGTATACAACAGATGCTGACGGAGATTTTGTGATGAATGAAGAGATAGATGAATTTGATCTTCAAAGCAGGTACAGCGAAGATATTCTGTCTCATTATATAAGTGATAAAGAGCAAATTGAGGAAATAGACATTGCCGATGAAGACCTGAATGATAAAATATATGATGAACTCATTAAACTTCCTATCAAATACCAATCAATATATGATCTATACTATTTCGAACATCTTGAAATAGAAGAGATAGCAAGAATCAAAGATCTTGAGCCAATAGAAATTGAAGCTATTTTAATATCTATAAAGGAACTGATCTCTGAAAAACTCTAATCTTGCTCAAATTGTATCCTTTTCAAAATTAAACGTCTAAACCTTTGGGGATTTTAAGTTATTTCAGAGCTATTTTCAATAAAATATCATTTGCAAAGGCAAGCGATGAAACATTGATCTTTGATTACCTGCGTACGCAAAACAACAGGTATTTTGATGTTTTATACAACAGGTACAAGGACAAGATATATGGAAAATGTCTTTCAATGCTCAATGACCCTGAAAAGAGCCAGGATGCACTTCAGGATATTTTTATCAAAGTTATTCTTAATCTTTCATTGTTTAAGCAGGACTCAAAATTTTCTACCTGGCTTTATTCTATAACTTACAATTATTGTATAGATGTAATAAGGAAAGACGGAAAGCTAATAACTGATAATTTAGATGATATCAAAGGCAATGAAATGTTGCCTGATGATGATGGAATAAGTGAAAAACAATTGCTCGAAATAAAAGTGGACAGACTTGACAGGGTACTTAACGAATTGCCTGTCAAAGATAAATCTGTACTTATCATGAAATACCAGGGAGATCTTTCAATAAAGGATATCTCAGAAATGCTTGGTAAATCGGAGAGTGCAGTAAAAATGATTTTAAAAAGAGCTAAAGAAAAGAGTCTGATAATTTATGATGAAATGTATATTGAATGAAAAAGGTTTTGATGGAAAAGAATAATTTCAAGGAGCTTGAAAACTACAAAATTGAAGAATTTGGCGAGGTTCCAAAAAAAGTTATAGAAAACGTAGAAAAGAACAGAAACTTGTTCTCAACAATAGGTGAGACCCTGGATCTGTTCACTGAAAAAATGATACAAACAATAATAAAAATCAACAAATGATAATATATCTGATTGCATGGGACGGGGCAAAATATCTGAGTGAAATATTTGGTAAAATACTGATGTTCCTGCCAAACCTTTTATCGGCAATATTCCTTTTTGTCATAGGAATGATGATAGCCAGGATAAGCTCAAAGGTCATAAGCAAGACTCTTAGCAAAACAAAAGTTGATAATCTGAGTGCCAATATTAAAAAAATTGACTTTATAGATAAACTTAATATTGATTTCAGGATAAGCAGTATAATTGGGAAGTTCTTTTATTATTTTATCGTTCTGATATTTCTGGTAGTATCAACTGATATATTGAATATGCCGATGTTGTCTCAGTTGATTGTATCTATAATCAATTTTGTGCCAAATGTGCTTATAGCTTTTGTGATGCTGATTGGTGGATTGCTGGTGGCAAACTGGCTCAAAGAGCTTGTATATAATATTGCCAAATCCCTGTCAATGCCTTCAGCATCCCTCATTTCAAATCTAGTATTTTACTTTGTTCTGATCAATGTTTTTATAAGTGTCATGCTTCAGATAAAAGTAAATGTTGAATTTCTTTCCACTAATCTAAGTTTAGTGATCGGAGGGATTGTTTTTGCTTTTGCACTTGCTTACGGGCTTGCATCGAAACCTGTACTTGCAAGTATAATTTCATCATTTTATCATAAAAACCGGATCAATATCGGTGATCAAATCAGAATTGGCCAGTTTGAAGGAGAGGTAATTGAAAAAGATAACCTGAATATTATTATTAAAAACAAAGATGAAAAAATTATAATACCACTTAGTAAACTGAATGACACAGAAGTGATTTTGAAAGTTAAAAGTATTAATGATGAAGATAGCTCAATGGGTTGATAAATTCTTTTAAAAAATACTTAAAAATTATCAGTATAACTTATTTTAAATTAAAACATTTTATTTATTAAAAATCTTATTTATGAGAAAAACAATTTTATTTTTTGCAGCAATTTTTATGATCAATGGTCTAATAATAGCTCAGGCTGATAATGCAAGGCTTGCAGAGATCAACAAACAACTTGTAAAATCGGACTCTCTTTGGACAAAAGGTGGAGCATTGGGGCTTGACCTCTCGCAACTAGCACTGGTAAATCCTAAAGTTGGGGGTGGGGAAAACAGACTAGCTTTTGGTTCTATAACCAGTTTTTTTGCAAATTACAACAAAAAAAATCTTGCATGGGACAACCTTATTTCATGGCAGATGGCAGTTCAGAGACTTGGCTCGAGCGACAATCCATTCACAAAGAATATCGATGTGTTGAGATTCGGCACAAAAGCAGGTTATAAATTCAGGGATAAAATGTATGCAGCTGTTCTTGGGACATTTGAATCATTGGTTTTAAAAACCTACAATGACTTTTCACTTTCTTCAAATCCAGATAATTTTGTTCAGGCTTCTTTTCTTTCTCCGGCCACAATTACAATTTCACCTGGTATAGATTACAAATTCAGTGATAAGCTGTCATTTTTCTTATCACCTGCTTCTTATAAATCAATTCTTGTTATGGATGATGATATTGCCAAACTGGGCGTCCATGGAAACCCCTGGAAAAGCACAACTGATTTTGAAAACGTAAAAAATGAACTTGGAGCTAATGCCAGGGCATTGTATAAAAATACATTCATGAAAAAACTTGTTGTTGCAAGTGATCTTGGATTATTCTATGATTATCTTGGTGAAAATCAGGGGTTTGAGTTTATGGATGTTATTTGGATAAACAATTTCAGCTACGAACTTTTCAAGGGCTTTTCTATAAATCTCTTACTCGATACCAGATGGGATAAGGATATAAAAACAATCTCAGGCTATGAAAATGATGATAAGAAAAAACCAATTCTGGTTAATGACAGATGGATGCTTACAGAAGCATTGTTTGTAAAATATACACATATTTTCTGAAATAAGAGTTAATCATTCAGGCTGCTGTTTATCTGTTTTATCAAATTCTATGAAAATCCAGTTGATCAAAACCTAATCAGTACTGGTCAGACAGAAGGTACAATTACAGTGGCCTGAATACTTAATATAAAATTGGTTAAAATATAAAATCTTTAAGGAAATAATTATTAGACTTTTTTATTTAACGGACTAATTTTTTTCCTGCTTTTTAATTGTTTTAAAACATTTCTTACACTACCGTATTCTTCGAGAAGTTTTGCATACAATTCATAGTCTTCATATCCTGATTTTTTCATAATCATTTTTATTCCGCGTTCCCTCAGTTTTTCATTTGTGATCTGCATATCGACCATTTTATTGTCTTCTACGTGTCCAAGTTTTATCATAACTGAAGTGGTGATCATGTTGAGAACCAGTTTTTGTGCAGTTCCTGCTTTCATCCTGCTGCTCCCTGTCACAAATTCAGGTCCTACAATTACTTCAATAGGAAAATCTGAATTTTGCGAAACAGGAGAATTAGGATTACATGTGACCGATGCAGTTTTAATACCATTTTCATGTGCTTTCTTCAAACCACCTATTACATAAGGAGTTGTGCCTGAGGCAGCTATACCTACCAGGAAATCATTATCATCAATACTATAGGCCCGAAGATCTTTCCATGCCTGATCTGTATCATCTTCAGCCCATTCTACGGCTCTTCTGATAGCTTTGTCACCACCGGCTATTATCCCGATAATAAGGTCATAGGCAGCTCCGAAGGTAGGAGGTATTTCAGAAGCATCAACAATACCAAGCCTGCCACTTGTACCTGCTCCTATATAAAAGAGCCTCCCACCGTTTCTGAGTTTTTCATAAATGGCATCCACGGCTTTTTCAATTTGTGGAATAGCTTTTTCAACTGCCAATGGCACTTTTTTATCTTCCTTATTTATATTTATCAGCAATTCATTTGTAGTCATTTTCTCTAGGTGCCTGTACAATGAATCCTTTTCAGTGATCTTTTCCATCAGTAATATTATTTTGTGCTGAATTTGAATTAAGATGCAAAATTAAATGATAATAAATTGATAATAAAAATTTAACTATCAAAATAAAACTAAATTTTCAAATTTGAGTTATTACAGTAGAGGGAATTAAATAATTGATTTATAAATAAAAGCCTGTTTAATTTGTTCATAAGGATTTTTATATTGTTATTTGCTTTGAATGGGGTTTTATCCTGCAAAACCAAAGCACCGGCATTTGAGATTTATCAGGAGGTTAGGTTTACCATACCATCTGGTAAGGATCCTGTCGCAACTCATCATTTCCTGATAAGGGATATTCCGGGTTTTCTAAAAGCAAACCTGAACCAACGAGGGTTGAAAATTGATGACATGAGTGAGTTTTATGCAGGGAAGGGATTATTCAGATCCCTGGATTTCGAATACAACTATGGAATAATTTACGATATTTCAGTGTGGATATTTAAAAAAGATGATTTCGAAAACAGGAAGGAGATCTACTATAGGGATGATGTTCCTGTCAGTCAGAAAGGAGAATTAAAACTTTTAAGCACAGGCGAAGATGTGAGGGATATCCTTATCCTTGACAAGTATGATATGGATATTGAAGTAAGATTTAAAAATGTGACAAGCCAGTCGGTAGATTGCAGGTTTGAATTTAATTATGTAGCATATTTAGAATAAAAATTTATAAAATACAATTATTATTATTATATTTTGATAAAATATATTACTTTTGATTAATATTTGATGATCTATAAAAATTTTTGATATGGATTTGCATTACATGGTAGAACTCGATTATTATATTCCAGAGCTGGAAGAAGATGGGAAACTGGAAGAAATTGAGAATTTGATCATCGCTTTTCTTAATACAACCGGAAGGCTTATTTCATTGTCATTAAGCCATGAGGAAGCTGTTTTCTGGTTGGTAATGAGGGTTGACAGTGAAGATGAAATTGTTGAGATCATGAATTCAATTCCCGTTGATTATGAGTTATCCTTTGATTATTTTCAACTCGACCATTATGAAGTAATTCAGGAGATAGGAAGTTTTTCATTAAATTAAAATATAAAAAATGGGTTTTTTTTCGAAAAACGAACCTAGATATTATACGATTAAAAACAGGGAACTGAAATGCCCCATATGTGGAAATGATAAATTCCATACCAGAAGTGCACAACTCAATACCTCATTTGCAACTTTTTTCAATTTTGACTGGGCAAACCGTAGTGCAACCTGCCTTGTCTGTTCTGATTGCACTCATATTCAGTGGTTCCTGGATGCTGTGGTTACTGAAAAATAATTTTTACCTCTCAATCACAAGTTTTCCTTCATATATACGATCTGATGACCTGCAGATCAATAAATAGTTGCCAGGTAATAATCTGTTGATATTCAATCCAAAGTAAGACCGGATATTTTGGATATTACCCTTTTGTGCCCGTTTACCATCTGCAGTAAATATCTCATATTCCAGCTTATCAATATAACTTTCCGGCAATGAGACATTAATTATTTCACTTGCAGGATTTGGAAAGATTTTTAAAGCTAAAGGAGTTTTTTCAATAACTTGTGAAGCCCCTTCAAATACTGCTATCAGAGTATCAGGCTCAGAAAGGCTTACGTCTGTGATTATATGATCAGGATTTGAAAAAGTCGATTTGCCAGATCTGCTTTTCCAGTAGCGAAACTTTTTATCTGCCTGCGGAAGTATTTCAAGTTTATTCTGCATATTGCCAAAATAGGATCCCTTCCAGGGTAAAATACTGTGAACCTGCGAATTTAACCGAATACTACCTGAAGAAGGAGGATCTGTCATGATCGTTACGTCATACGGTCCTTTCAAATTATAACATTCGACCAGACCATCATCTATTTTCTGACATCTTTCAGCAACAAATTCCCTAAGCCTATTTATGTTATTTTCCCATTCTGTCATCGACCGGCCCCATCTGACTATATGACGCGGCATTTCTGGTCGTATAATACTGGTCAGACTATCAAGAGTATTAAGCATATTTTCACAACTGAATGCTTTATTTATCATATCGGCATATCTCGAAAAATATAATGTCCTGAATTCCTGATTCTCATCCAGCAATCGTAAAAATATCTTATCATGTTTTCCAAGGTCAGGGTAAACTGTCACTGTATCAGGTCCCCAATAATACCATTCCCCCTCCCAGAACAACGAATCTCTGGGATATATTACTTCCGAGGTATCCTGCGGAAAGAAAATATCCATATATTCACTTATACCGTTTATATCGCAGGCTCTGGCATCAGGGGAGGTATTAGGAACACCGGAATAATTAATATAATAATCAAATGTAGCGTCGTTATCCCACATTATATATGCCCATTTTTTGTGAGTTCCGGCTGGATTCAGGCCTCTCCACCAGCCAACATTATAGTTCATCCAGTCTGATGATACAACGCTAAGATTGCAAAGCATATAGTCCATCAGGCTCAAAACATCGAGTTCCTCAGTTATCTTATTATATACCTGCTCATTACTTACATCTTCAGTAAGAATAAAATCTCTTAGCTTAGCCCAATCTTTCTGAGCTTTTTCTCCGCCATATTCTGACCAGCTGGATCCCCAGGTTTTGAGAAACTGCAGGTCATATTTGTCCTGTTTATATCTGAAATCCGTATAATCATGATCATCGGGTTTTTCCCTGATAGCATAGACACCCCAATATCTTCCATTGAGATAAAGGATAGCTCTTTCTACCGCTCTGATATCCATATTCATTCCTGACTTCTGAACCAGTGTATGAACAAATTCATCCCTTATATGAGTGCTTCCTTCATGAGCTTCATCTTCGACTGCAGGATAATTATCATCGCCTGAAGCTCTGAAAATGATCCTTTGATAATCCTCTCTGTCTGAATAGGAGAATAATTTCTGAATAATCCCTGAATTATATCCCATTTCATCTCTTGAGATCCAGTCAAGACTTCTTTGAGGATTGACCCAGCTATCCTGGCCATGGCTGTCAAGTTCGCCAAATGAGGTGGCAGTCTGAATTCCGGATAGGCTAAATACCTCAATTGCTGAAACAGGATTTAGTTCTCTTTCTCCTTCTGCCAGTTTAATCACATCTTCTCCTCCTGAAACACTGAAAATTGGTAACGTGGACGAAGGTTCATTTATAAAAAAAGTCTTGAAATCGATAAATCCCGGTAAAATTTCTGCATCATCAGAAAAACATCTGACTTTAAGAATTGAAGTGTTTTTTACAGTCATGGCACCGGGCCACACTGGAGATGTAGTTTGAGGCATTGAACCATTTAGAGTATATCTGATAATATATCCCGGAACAGCATTAACACTAAGAAGAACTGAATCCTTATAAAATCCGGCTTTACCATTTATAGCAGGTTTTGGAGCATAAGATTTATATTTTGGAGCAGAATTGTTAGTTTTACCAGGAGTTGGTTCGGTACATATCTTAAACTGCATTCCACCATCAGTTATCTTACACACTGAATGAGCCAACCTGGTCAGAGTAAGCGGATATTTTTCCTGGATGGTGCCATTTTTGTTTGACAGAACTACAAATTCGTCACCATCAGTCTGTGTAAATTTAAAATTTGTGTGAAAATTTCCATCTGACGATTCATCCCGGCCGGAGGTCCAGAAAACTAAAAAACCCTTTGGAGGAATTGTTGTTCCAGAGGGTATTTTCCATTTTTTGGGCTTGGATTCTTTATCGGACAGGTACCATCCACTGATATCAGCCTGCTGGTCCGAAGAATTGTATAATTCTATCCAATCTTCATATTTGTCGTAATTGTCAGGAAATGTCCTTAGGTTTGAGGCAGAATATTCATTGATCACAACCTGTGCACCTGAAAACACAGAAATAAAAAAAATTAATGAAATGAAAATGAACCTGATCATCAGATAATAAATTTTTACAAAGAAAAGCAAATATCCTGAAATTAAAAAATACTTATTGTGTTTTCAGTATTTTGAAAAAATTATAATGTCTTCCGTCAGATATTTCTAGAAAATATACTCCAGATTTAAAAAATTTGAGATCAATTATCATTCTGTTCTCAAACAATCTTCCATTTGATAATATCCTCCCATTCATATCACAAATCCTGTATTTTGATGGCAGAAGGTCAGTTGGAATCAAAATATTTAATTGCTCTTTTACAATTGTTGGATAGACCAATACATTTAAAGTATTTACTGTATTCAGTTTACTTATATAATCGTCTTTTGAAAAATAGTAAACCGCTCCTGAAAAAAAACCATTATCATCATCGGAATATGCTCCAACCAGCAATCCATTTTTATTGAAGGCAAGGCTTGAACCAAATGCATCACTTTCATCACTGTCAGTAGGAATTAATTTCCTGAAATAGATCCATTCATCTTCTAAATTCTTAAAAATATAGGCGGATCCGCTGTTTGTCCCGTTGTCATCGTCAAAATATGACCCAATTATAAGTATTGTATCATTTCCGGTTATAGCAATACCAAAACCATCACCTGCTGAACCATCAGGGGCTGTGACCTTCTGATGAAATGCCCAGGTATTTTCATCTTTTTTTTTGTAGATATAAACTGCACCACTATTCTCACCTTTGTCGTCATCCTTGATTGCAGAGATAAAGGCAAAATTATCACTGATCCTGACAGATGTTCCGAACTGGTCAAGGTCATTTAGCTCAGCAGGCTGCAATGCTGCCACCTGTAGCCAGCTTAAACTGTCATACCTGAAAATGTAAGCTTTACCTGCACTGTTTCCATTTCCCCTGTAAAAAGGAGACCCTGCTATGATCAGATCATTGTTCATATCCAGACTTAATCCAAAAAGTGATTGGATTTCAGGATCTGAGGGATATATCTTATTTATGATCTTCCATACTTCATTTTTCAATTCAAGCAGATAAATACTTCCACTATTCGTGCCGTTGTCATCATCAAGATATGAACAAGCCACAGCATAATTGCCTGATATCGCAACCGTCTTGCCAAATTCATCTGCTTCTTTGCCATCATCAGGAACAATTTTCTGATAAAAATCCCAACTTGATCCAGTTTTCTTCAATATATACGCAGAACCACTGCTTGCCCCTTTATCACTATCATGGTGTGCTCCGGTGATAAGGTAATCACCTGAAGAGGAAACAGAATAGCTAAAATAATCTTCGACTGCTCCGTCAACGGGAAACTTTTTTGCAACCTGATCGAACCTATTGTCTGACAATGAAAAAATATACATCGATCCAGAAGCTGTACCATTTTCATAATCGAGATATGCACTAATAAATGCATCATCATCATTCATTGCAATATACCGTCCGAAAAATACTCCTGTCCTGGGGTCAAGTGGAAATATTTTCTGAGAATAGTTCTGTGCTTTCAGGCCGTAACTGAATAATAAAATAGCAAAAAACATGAATTTAATATTGTACATAGCTCCAATCAAAGATAATCTAATTAACCAGATTTTCAAGTTAATTGTTTCTTTCTTTGATTTATATTGAAGACTTTTTTTAATAAATGTGATACCCGCAAAGCATTTGACAGCCAAGGAAATCATTAAGAATAAATATTAACTGATTATTTTTTAATTGAGGTTTAAATTTATTTGGTGAATTTTTCATTACCTTTACAATTTAAAAAGATCTATATGAAAAAATTTTTTTTGCTTTGGCTGTTTATTATAAGCACATCAGGTTTAATAGCTCAAAAATCAGATATTGCCAATTATAATAAGTTTTTTTCAGATCAAACCATGCGTGTCGATTATTTCCATGCCGGTACTCCTTCTGAAGAACATTTTTCGATTGACAGAATAATAAATGATGGTAATTGGGCAGGTAGTAAAACTTTAATGATTGACAAACTCAACAGGGGTCTTTATTTCTTCAAAGTTGTAGATACACTTACTAATACCCTGATATACAGTCGGGGTTTTGCCAGTATTTTTGGTGAATGGCAAACCATCGGTGATGCTGATTGGACTACTTTCCATGAATCTGTACGATTTCCATGGCCCCTGAATCCTGTCAAGCTGATTATAGAAAAAAGAGATCAAAAAAATAATTTTATACCGGTTTATAGTACCATTATTGATCCAAAATCAAGGATTGTTAATCCCTCCATACTTAAAAACAATTATAGAATATTTAATTTTTTAGTTAATGGACCACCTGATGACCATGTGGATATTGTAATTCTCGGTGATGGTTATACATCAAAGGAAATGAAAAAATTCCACAATGATGTTAAAATATTGACCAATGAATTATTTTCAGTAGAACCGTTCAGATCATATAAATCGAAATTCAATGTCAGGGCCGTGGAAACACCAGCAGCAACTACAGGAGTTAACAAACCACATCCCGGAATATTTAACCGCACCCCGCTTTCTCTATCATACGGAGCTTTTGATTCTGAAAGATATGTACTGGCTTATGATAACAGGACAATTCGGGATGTGGCTGCATCAGTTCCCTATGATCATATGTTCATACTGGTAAATGAGAGAACATATGGTGGGGGAGGTATTTATAATCTCTATTCTACTGTTGCATCTGACAATAAATTCTCTAAATACATTTTCGTTCATGAATTTGGGCATTCTTTCGGTGCGCTTGCTGATGAATACTACACCTCTGATGTAGCTTATGAAATTCCTGCTATTACAGTTGAGCCATGGGAACCAAATGTTACTGCCATGTTTAATCCCGGAGACCTCAAATGGAAAGACCTGATTAATCCCGGAACACCACTACCAACTCCCTGGAGTAAAGAAGAATTTGACAATTTCAGCTATAATATTCAAAAAAAACGCAGAGCACTCAGGGAAGCCAAAGTACCTGAATCAGAGATGGAAGCACTGTTTGAACATGAAAAGAAAACAACTTTGGACATGTTCGCTAAAAACAAATACAAAGACTCAACAGGTGCTTTTGAAGGTGGAAATTATATGCAGTTCGGAATTTACCGTTCGGCATTGGATTGCATTATGTTCACCCGAAATAAACAGGAATTCTGTCCTGCTTGCTCCAAAGCTCTTGCAGAAGTTATAGAGATGTATGCAAGATAAAGTTAATTGCAATCTATGGTCATATATCTTTGACAGCAGAAAACAGTCTGTGACAACTGGAAATTTGTCAAATTATGATGTAAAAGTCTTATCCCGACATCCCCGAGGTTTTTCAGATTTTTTAAGTAAAAAACTCTGATGATTTTAAAGTTTAACCCGGAAAACAAAATAGATAGATAAAAACTAAACTAATAATTAATGGAATCTATAATAAGCATAAGAAGTTTGTTTAAAAACTATGGAAAGAAACAGGTATTGAAAGATATAAATCTGGAAATTGCACCTGGGCAGGTAATAGGTTATATAGGACCCAATGGTGCCGGTAAGAGTACCACGGTAAAAATACTGTGTGGTTTATTGCCGTCTTTTAGCGGTGAGGTTAAGATCATGGGCCTTGATGTAAAAAAACAATCTCTTGAAATTAAACAATCCATAGGTTATATACCTGAAATAGCTGAAATGTACGATTTGTTAACTCCCAGAGAATTCCTTCATCTGGTGGGAACACTTTATGGTCTGAAAGAAACTTTAATTAATTCAAGAAGTGAATCATTGCTTGAAATATTCAGTATGGCAGAAAATATGGATCAGAGAATGGACACTTTCAGCAAAGGGATGAAGCAAAAGGTACTGATAACCTCTGGTTTGCTGCACAATCCTGAAATTATTTTTTTCGACGAACCACTTAGCGGACTTGATGCCAATAGTGTTTTCATTGTAAAAGATATGATCAGTAAATTGGCAGAAAGTGGCAAGACAATTTTTTACTGTAGTCATATTATGGATATAGTTGAAAAAATTAGCGACAGAATTATACTGATAAATGATGGACAGGTCATAGCGGATGGAACTTTTGAGGATTTGAAACAAATGCAGGGCGAAAATAGCCTTGAAAAAATATTCACCAATCTTACGTCCAATATTTCTTTAAATGAATTAAGTGATAAATTTATAAATGTATTGAATAATGATAAGTAAGCTTACAAACTGCCAATCATGAATTTTATAGACAAGATACTTTTAATGATATTTCTTTTTCCGGTTTCTTTATTTAGAAAACTAGATGTAAATTTAACTCATCTTAAAGTAATCCTCGAAACAAAACTGATTATTGATAACAGAAGGCCAGTTTTTTTCAGGCAATTAAGATCAGGGGAAGAGCAAAAAGCAATAAATAACGCCAGCTTTAAAACAATGCTGTCTTTATTTCTCTTTGGAATATTAATTATTCTAAACTTTTCATCAATCAATGATTTAACCACAAAATTGACTTTTTTCTATGCTTTTTTCATTTTTGTTCTTGCTGCAGTAATGATCTCCGATTTCACTTCGGTTCTGATTGACACTAAAGATAATTATATAATTCTTCCTAAACCTGTAAATGATTCTACCATAGTTGTAGCACGTATTATCCATATAACTATACACGTCAACAAACTGATTTTACCAATTGCCTTACCTCCACTCGTGTATTTAAGCATCATGTACGGAATCGGAATAGTCCTCCCATTTGTATTAGGGTTGTTTTTTTCTGCATTACTTAGTATTTTCATTGTCAATGCTATATATATTATCATTTTAAAAATAACAAAGCCAGCGAATTTTAAGTCGGTAATTGGATATTTCCAGATTGGGTTTGCGATATTATTATTTGCATTTTACCAGCTGGTTCCAATGGTCATCAGTAATTTGGATTCTGAAAGTTTCAATATTTCAGGTTTCGATATTATTGCTTTCTTTCCACCTTACTGGTTTGCTGATTCAGTGACAGCACTTTCCGAATTTAGTATTAATAAATCAAGTTTAGTCAGTATTTTGTTAGCTGTATTTGTACCTCTACTGAGTATCATAGTAGTGATAAAGTTTCTGGCACCCGCTTTCACAAGTCGTTTGATGTTGATTACAGCAGGTAAATCAGAGGAGAAACCATTAACTGAAATCAACTTAAATACACCTAAAAAAACTACTTGGATTGAGAAAGCTGGACGTATATTAACCGGTAATAACATTGAATTTGCGGGTTTTATGTTCACATTGAAAATGGTAATGCGGAGCAAAGATTTCAAGTTAAAAGTATTTCCCTCTATCGGCTATAATATTGTTATTTTGTTTATTTTGTTTTTTCAGCAAGAATCCTTCATCCAGAATATTGTCTTACTTAATTCTCAGGGAAAAATTGTAGTACTGGCTTCAATATATTTAAGCAGTTTAGGCATAGTAAGCGCACTCTTATATCTGAAATTTTCAGATCAATATAAGGCTGCCTGGATATTCAAAGTAATTCCTTTTACTAAGCCCGGATATTTTTTAACAGGTGCAGTTAAATCTGTTATAGTATTCTTTTTTGTTCCTTTTCTGTTGGTTTTCTTATTATTGTCACTTTTTTTTACTGATTTCATATTGGTGCTAAATGTAATTATCGCCTGTATAAACATGCTCGCTATAATTTCAACAATGGCATATTTTATTCTCAACGAAATACCTTTCACTGTTCCTTCTGAAAATGTCTGGAAAGGAAGATTATTTGTTTTGAGTTTTATTTCGACAACAATACCAATGATTTTTGGTGTTATTCAGTTTTTTGTTTTTAATGATGTTTGGTTCCTTTTGATATATGGCCTGTTTTCACTTATGATCACTACTATTTTTATGACAGAATTAAAGAAAAGGGATTGGTCAAAAATCAGAAAGATCAGTTATTAGAAAATTTGGGTGTATCCCAATTTTGCAAATTTATTAAAATTCTTTGGGTTTTGCCCTGACTACCTACACTTCGGTCGGTACTAACCTGAAGGGAATCCCAAAGAATTTTAATTACCACTTGGTTACTTTAGTGCAAAAATGGGATACACCCGAAAATTTGATTATTTATCAAAAATATATTGCGATATATTCACTTCATATAATACAATCAAACTTATCATTTGAATGACAATAATAATGCAAAATATTGATAATCAAATAATACCAAATTCATTTATATAATATTCCAATAATTTGGTATAATAACCAAATTGCCCTATAGTGAGCTTATTTGATGAAATTAATTTTAAATATTTGTTGGTTATAACAGTTTTATTTAGTATAAAAAATTGAAATTCAATGTTTTAGTTGTAAATTCAATAAGTTTTTTAGAACTATTGTGAATTTTCCGCTATTCATTTTTTAAATTTGCATTTTCTTTAAATAAATAAAATGAGAATTGTACAAATTACAGACCTTCATATCAACACTACATCCGAAACGGTAAACGGAATTGATACAAGGGCCAATTTCATTAAAACACTCAACCGGGCAGTAAGTCAGAATCCGGATATGCTTGTTTTGTCTGGTGATTTGAGCTTTCATTCAGGAAATTTTGAAATTTACAACTGGATAAAAACCGTACTGAAAAGTAAATTATTGGTGGATTTTCACATTATAGGAGGAAATCATGATGATATTAATACCCTGGCTGAAGTATTTGAACTGAAGGACCGCATCAGAGATGATGAACTTTTTTATAGCATTGGAGAGGATATCTTTTTTCTCGATACCATCAAGGGTTTCTGCAACCATGAACAGTGGAATTGGTTCCTGGAAAAAATCAGTGGAACTACTAATGAACATCCTGTCATTTTTATGCACCATCCTCCATTCAAAGCTGGTGTCCCTCATATGGATAATAAGTATTCATTTCAACAAAGTGATATTTTTGAAAAAATCATTGTCGAAAGCGGTAAACAACCTTATGTTTTTTGTGGTCATTATCACAATGAAATCACCATCGCAAGAAACGGGATCAGTGTTTTTATAACACCATCCACTTATTTACAGATAAGCTCAGCCAGCGAAGAATTTGAAATCGAACATAGCATTCCCGCTTACAGAATAATTGATATTGATAATAATGTGTTAAAAACTTCCGTAAAATATGTTTTTGATTAATGGTATTCTTATAAGCGACCTTTTATTTGAAGAGCATTTCGAATGCGATCTCGACAAATGCAGGGGTGCGTGTTGTCATGAAGGAGATTTTGGTGCTCCGGTCACTCATGGTGAAATCCGGGAAATTGAGAAAATATTGTACCTTGCACTTAAAAAACTTCCAGATGAAAATGTAAAAAAAATCCATGAGGAAGGTTTCAGCAGATATTATGCAGAACCAGAATTTATAGGAACAAATCTTCTTGAGGATGGATCCTGTGTTTTTTTAAGAAGGAATAAAAAGGGAATAGGCCTTTGTGTTCTCGAAACAATATTCTATGAAGGTGGGAGTCAGTGGAAAAAGCCTGTTTCCTGCGAGTTGTTTCCTCTGAGAGTCAGCAAAAGTGAAATTAAGGGTTTTGAAGCCATAAACTACTATGAATGGGATATATGCAGTGATGCATGTAAATTGGGAAAATTAAAAAAAACTCCAGTCTTTCGTTTTGTGAAAAATGCTTTGATAAGGAAATATGGAGAGGACTTTTACCACCAGATGGAAATTGCATATGAGAGTTGGGTTGAAAACAAGGGTAAAGATTCGAAATTATAAAATTATGATAAACTGAAAATGCAGATATTAATATTTTGATTTTTAAAATTATATTACCATTTCTGAAAAACATCAAGGCTTCTTTTTTATTGGTACCCTATTTTAATAAAAATTATCAATTATTTGAATTTTTTTGAACAATAACTTGTTATATATTATTAATTGTTATAATTTTACATTTATTTTCAAAAAAAGAAAGTCATGGAAAGAATACTTAAAATATTGATCATTAGTATAGTTTCTTTTTTAGTTGCACTGTGGGTTATTACTGGTGTCAATTCATGCAGGGATAAGAAAGCTGAAGTTGCAGCTGAAACAGAATCCGATACTACTACTATGCTCGAAGATACAGTTGAATTGACTGAAGATATTTTTGCTGAAGGGGCAGGAAGTGATACTACGACGATTAGTACAACAGCTCCGGCAACAAATACTACCAATAATTCAGAACTTACAAATTACGTTGATGATCAGACAAATGGCACTGAGGAAGAAAAAATTTCGCCGGTAAGCGAGACAAAAACAACTGAGACAAAGCCAAAACCTCAGGAAAAATCTTCATCAACTTCCAGGCCGTTTATGATCATTGCAGGCAATTATATAGATAAAAGCAATGCTGATGTGATGAAAAACAAACTTTTGAAATTGAATTTCAATAATTCTGAAGTTGTAAATTTTGATATGTCACAATATTTTACCGTTATTGCTGGTCGGTATAAAACACAGGAAGAAGCATCAGGGCTAGTTAGTAAGCTTAAAAACAAGGGAATAGATTGTTATGTTAAGAAAAGGCAAAACTGATAATGTGCGGCAGGGCAAGTCTGACAAAAAATGAGAAAGAACTTGAAGAAAGGTTTGGTTCCACTTTTTACACTGAGGATATAGAAAGATACAACCCTGTTCCTAATTACAATATTGCTCCGACCCAAAATCTGCCTGTTATCACAAATTCCGATCCGGCTCATTTCAATATTTTTAAATGGGGACTTATACCATTTTGGTCTAAAGATGCCAAAATATCATACAAACTCATCAATTCCCGTGCTGAAACACTTGAACTGAATTCAGCTTTTAAAAGTGCCTTTGCGAAAAGGAGGTGCATCATACCACTTGATGGATTTTATGAGTGGAGTTTAAAAGACAAAATAAAAAAACCGTACAGAATTATCAAAAACGATAATGGAATTTTTTCTGTTGCCGGAATCTGGGAAAACTGGAAATCACCTGAAGGACAAGAAATTAACACATTTAGCATTATTACAGTAGATGCCAATGAAACCGTCGCCAGACTTCATAATCGTATGCCTGCCATACTTTTTGAAGATGAAGAAAGATTATGGCTGGATGATAATATAAATCTGAAGGATCTTAAAAAATTACTTAAACCTTTTCCGGCCAGTCTGATTATTGCTTATCCAGTATCGCAAAAAGTGAATAATGTAAGAAATAATGATCCCGATCTCATAACAGAGATTTCTGATGATACTATTGTTCAGGGAAAATTGTTTTGAATTCGGAATAAATAAAATTAATATATTAAAGAAATTTATAAACAAATTAGCTCTTTTAATGTTACGATTTCTGTTTTTTTACTACTTTTGCAGTAATTTCCAGGATCAATATTTTTAAAATAAGAATTATATGAGCTATCTCGAATTCGATAAAACAAAACTGATCAATCTTTCATTTTCTTTAAATCAGGAATTGCTGAGGTCCAATAGGAGCGGTTCTTATTCATCAACTTCTCTAATATTCTGCAATACAAGGAAATATCACGGACTTCTCGTCACACCACAGCCCATGATTGATGATGACCTTCATGTGCTGGTGTCAGGAATTGATCCAACTATAATCCAGCATGATACTGAATTTCATCTTGGTATTCATAGATATCCGGGGGGAAACTATTCTCCAAAAGGGCATAAATATATGAGGGAGATCATAATTGGTTCCATTCCAAGGATTGTTTACAGGGTAGGCGGTGTTGTTTTTTCAATTGAAAGTTTGTTTGCATCAAAATCAGACAGGATGTTGCTGAAATATACCGTTGAAGAGTGTAATTCTCCCACGAAAATCAGGCTTCAGCCTTTTTTGGCATTCAGACAAAGACACAGATTAAGCAAAGCCAATAATTTTATTGATAAAACATACAAGTTTTCAGAGAACGGAGTTAATTTTAAATTGTATCAGGGTTATACACCTGTTCATTTTCAATTTTCTAAAAAGGTGGAATATATCCATACTCCGGATTGGTATTACAATATTGAGTACGAAAAAGAAAGACTAAGAGGTTATGACTTTTTAGAAGATCTGTTCGTGCCTGGTTTTTTTGAATTTGATCTGAAGAAGGGTGAAAGTATAATTTTGTCATTGGGGACTGATGAGATATCACCAGCAGGTCTTTCAAAATTGTTTAAAAAAGAACTTGAACTCAGGCCCGCAAGAGATAATTTCAGAAAATCTCTTGAAAATGCTGCTGACCAGTTCATTCAGCGACGAGATGGTAAAACAGATATTGTTGCAGGATACCCCTGGTTTGGAGTTTGGGGAAGAGATACATTTATCTCATTACCGGGATTGACTCTCAGCACAGGAAAATATGATCTTGCCAGGGCTATCCTCGATACAATGAGTAAAAGGCTTAATGGCCCGTTGTTTCCCAACATGGGAACTGATACCCAGGCTGCCTTCAATTCTATTGATGCACCCCTGTGGTATTTCTGGGCTATTCAGCAGTATACATATGCAACTTCAAAATTCGAAGAGGTCTGGAAATCCTATGGCAGGAAAATGCTGGCAATTCTGGAAGGATTTAAAAACGGATCCGATTTCAATATAAAAATGCTCGATAACGGTCTTGTCAGGGGAGGTATTCAGGGTAAAGCATTGACATGGATGGATGCTATTTCTCAGGGAAAAGCAGTCACTCCAAGGATAGGGATGCCAGTAGAAATAAATGCTCTATGGTACAATGCGATCAGGTTCTACATGGAACTGGCAGAGAAAATGAACAAAAAAACCGAAATAAAGAAATGGGCAGAAATAGCCGGAAGAATCGAGCAATCATTCACTCCTGCATTCTGGGATGAAAGTAAAGCAT
Organism: Deltaproteobacteria bacterium; assembly: GCA_050258615.1. Classification (GTDB taxonomy): domain Bacteria; phylum Bacteroidota; class Bacteroidia; order Chitinophagales; family Saprospiraceae; genus JADJGA01. Next base: position 53,410 of record JBLMZC010000003.1, read on the forward strand.
ATCTTGCTGATTATGTTGATGGTGATTATAAAAACTGGGATATACGTCCTAATATGATATTTGCAGCTTCATTGCCTTACAGTCCTGTTACGGATTATATAAAAGTAGCAGTGGTTAAAAAAGTAAAGGAAGAATTGCTTACTGTAAGAGGTTTAAGGACATTGTCACCAGGTCACCCTGATTATGAAGGTATTTATGAAGGTGATCAAAATGCCAGGGACAAAGCATATCACCAGGGAACAGTTTGGCCATGGCTATTCGGACATTATGCCGAAGCATATCTCAAGATCAGGAAAAAGACAGGATTAGTTAAAATGGAATGGTACCTTGAACAGTTTGAACAGACTATTTATGAACATGGCATAGGTACTATTTCAGAAATATATGACGGAGATCCTCCTCATACTCCTCGTGGTGCTATATCCCAGGCATGGAGTGTGGCAGAGATACTGAGAGTTATGGATATTATTGAGAAAGTTAAGAGTGAGAAGTGAACAATGAACAATGAACAATGAACAATGATCAGTGAACAATGAACAATGATCAGTGAACAATTAACAATGAACAATGAATACTGATAACTGATAACTGATAACTGATAACTGATAACTGATAACTGACAACTGACAACTGAATAACTGAATAACTGATAGAATATGAAAGTACTAATGTTCGGATGGGAATTCCCGCCTCATATTGCAGGGGGTCTTGGTACTGCCTGTTATGGTCTGGTCAAAGGATTGATGAAAAAATCAATTGATGTGACCTTTGTTGTGCCAAGAGCTTACGGAGACGAAGACAGCAGGATTAGAATTGTCAATGCAAGTGATGTTACATTAAATATTTTTGACAAACACTTCATTGAATTTCAGGATCAGTTGAAATACATAGAGATTAATTCAACCCTGGTGGCTTATAAAACTCCTGAAGAATATTTCAGATTGATTAATGAATCTGAAAATTTCACCAGCGAAGAAAATAAGTCAGTATTCTCGGCAAAATATAAGTTTTCAGGTAAATATGGCCTCAATATTATGGAAGAGGTTCAGCGATATGCCCTTGTAGCTGCTGAACTGGCCCGAAATGAACAATTCGATGTGATACACGCACATGACTGGCTTACTTATGAAGCAGGAATTGCAGCAAAAAAAATCAGTGGAAAACCTCTCGTAGTACATATCCATGCAACAGAATTTGACAGATCAGGTGAAAATGTAAATCAATTAGTGTACGATATTGAAAGAAAAGGTATGTCCGAAGCGGACAGAGTGATAGCTGTCAGCCATCTAACCAGAAATATAGTAGTTGACAGATATGGTATAGACCCTGAAAAAGTTAAAGTGGTTCATAATGCAGTCGAACCTGTTGATAAAACTGATTTTTCGAATGAGAAAAAGTCAGTTGATGAGAAAATTGTAACTTTCCTTGGTAGGATCACATTCCAGAAAGGACCCGAATATTTTGTGGAATCTGCCAACAAAGTGATGCATAAAGATGACAAAGTCAGATTTGTAATGGCAGGGTCGGGAGATATGATGAATAAAATGGTTCGACGTGTTGCAAAAACAAGAATGGGAAATAAATTTCATTTCACAGGTTTTCTTAAAGGCGATGATGTTGACAGGATGTTTGTACTTAGTGATGTTTATGTAATGCCAAGTGTATCTGAACCCTTTGGTATTTCTCCTCTTGAAGCTATGAGGTCCAATGTGCCTGTGATCATATCCAAACAGTCCGGAGTAGCTGAGGTCCTGAAATTTGCCCTGAAGGTTGATTTCTGGGATGTGGATGCTATGTCAGATTACATCCATGCATTATTGCATTACAAAGGACTAACTAAAATGTTCACAAAATATGGCAAAGAAGAGGTCGATAATCTGAAATGGGAAAATGCTGCTGTCAAGATAGCAGATATTTATGAAGATGCTTGTAACCTTTGAAAATTGATAATAGAGAAAATTGTCCGACTTGTGGCGGAAGAAAATTAAGAATGAAGCAGGATGCAGGTTTTGAGTTTAAAGTAAAGAATGAGGAATGTAAACTTAAATATAAAAAATTAAAATTTACAATTAACTATTTAAAAATAAGCTTTAAGCATTCAGCCAATAAATTAAAAATATAAAAAAAATATTGATATGAAATCTATATGTTTCTTTTTCCAGGTTCATCAGCCTTTCAGATTACGTAAATTCAGGTTTTTTGATATCGGTAAGGATCCCAATTATTTCGATGATTTTCAAAATAATTATATTATCAAAAGGATAGCAGATAAGTGCTATCTGCCCATGAATGAATTGCTTCTGGGACTCATTAAAGAATATGGATCCCAGTTTAAAGTGAGCTTTTCTATTAGTGGTACAGCATTGGATCAATTTAGCGAGTATGCACCTGAAGTTCTTGATAGCTTTAAGAAACTGGCCAAAACAGGCAATGTCGAATTTCTTGCAGAAACCAATTCCCATTCATTGTCTTCATTAAAAAATAGGGAAGAATTTATTTCACAGGTCAATTCACACAGGGAAAAGATAACGAAATTTTTCGGTAAGACTCCAATGGTTTTCAGAAATACTGAAATGATTTATTCTGATGAAATTGGAGCCACAATAGCAGAAATGGGTTTTTCAGCCATGCTCACTGAAGGAGCAAAACATGTACTGGGTTGGAAATCTCCGAATTTTATTTATACAAATGCAGTCAACCCGAAGCTTAAACTTTTGCTTCGTAATTTCAGACTCAGTGATGATATTGCATTCAGGTTTTCTTCTAAAGGATGGAGTGAATGGCCTTTGACAGTAGAAAAATTCACCCAATGGATAAAAGAAACGGGGGATGAGGATCAGGTAATAAATCTATTCATGGATTATGAGACCTTCGGAGAACATCAGTGGGCAGACACCGGTATTTTTGATTTTATGAAAGCGCTCCCTTCAGAAGTGTTTAAAAATTCAGATATTACTTTCAATACACCTTCGGAAATCATAGAAAAGTTCCAGCCTGTTTCCAAAATCCATGTGCCATATCCTATTTCATGGGCAGATGAAGAAAGGGACGTTACAGCCTGGCTTGGCAATGAACTTCAGGATGATGCATTTGATAAACTTTACGATCTTGAACCCCTGGTTAAAAAATGCACCGATAAAACAATAAAACAAAACTGGAAATACCTGCAGGCAAGTGACCATTTTTATTATATGTGCACGAAATGGTTCTCCGACGGAGAAGTTCATAAATATTTCAATCCTTATGGATCACCTTATGATGCTTATATAAATTATATGAATGTTCTGTCTGATTTTGAGATCAGGGTAAAAAAGTACACAGGGAAAAAGGGCAAATAAAATTTTACCAGGCTCACAATATTTTCTATTACTTGTTCAATTTAAATTTTGCAGGGAAATTATTTTTTTTTGTTTTTTTTCTAAATCATTAATTATCAGGCATCTCTTTTATTGAATCTTCTAAATGGTATTCAAATTTTTACGTACTTAAAGATGTTTTTTGGGTATAAGTCCTGTTTTTTACCTACTTTTGCTGTTTTTTAAAAATTTTCAAGCCTGTTTTGGCTGTTTAATTATACCAATAAAGAGAATAATAATATATGAATCATAAAAAAATAACACTTTTCGAAGTAAGCTGGGAGGTCTGTAATCTGGTTGGGGGAATTTACACTGTTGTTTCTTCAAAAGAAAAAAGGCTTTCAGAAAAATATGAGAATATTATCATGGTAGGTCCGGAACTGGCAAAAGACCATGGTGCCAACAAGGAATTCAGGGAAGATAAAACACTTTTTGAGTCGTGGAGGATGATGGCTCAGGATCAGGGATTAAAATTCAGAGTTGGACGATGGAATATTCCTGGCAAACCAATTGCAATTCTTGTTGACTTTACATCACTTTTCAAAGATAAAAATAAAATTTTTGCTCATTTCTGGGAACAATATAAACTCGATTCAATTAAAGGAGACTGGGATTATATAGAACCTGTTACTTTCGGATATGCAGTTGGTCAGGTGATAGAATCATTCTATAAATACCATATGATGCAATACGAGACTGTCGTTGCCCAGTTTCACGAATGGATGACAGGATCAGGGATTTTGTATCTTAAAGAAATGGTACCCGAGATTGGTACTGTTTTTACAACTCATGCTACTGCTCTTGGAAGGACAATTGCTGGTAATAACCTTCCACTTTATGATAAAATGCCTGAGTACAATCCCAGATTGATGGCTTCAAATTATAATATCCCATCCAAATATAGTATTGAAAGGATTTCGGCTCATGAAGCTGATGCATTCACTACTGTTTCTGAGATTACGGCCAGAGAATGTAAGTATTTTCTTGAAAAAGAACCTGATATTGTAACACCAAATGGTTTTGAAGATGCACATATACCAGTCCAGAATGAATTTAACATTAAAAAACAAATAGCAAAGTCAAAACTCATAGAAATTACCGAAGCTGTAATCGGACACAAACTTGCAAAAAATGCTACATTTGTACTTAACAGTGGAAGATATGAGTTCAAAAATAAGGGAATCGACGTGTTCATTAAAGCTTTGGCTGCATTAAATGATAAAACGAAAAAGGAAATAGTTGGAGTTATTGCAGTTCCTGCGGGGAATATCAGGCCAAATCCTCTGGTAGTTCAGAGGCTAAACGGAGATTGGACCAATACCTTTCCTCATATAAGTACTCATGAGCTTGCTGATCCGAATAATGACCCGGTGATCAGGCTGATGCGACAGCTCAAAATGGAAAATGGTCCCAATCAGAAAGTAAAGATAATATTTATACCTGTTTATCTGAATGGTAGCGACGGTATAGTCAATCTGAAATATTATGATTTCCTTCTGGGCTTCGACCTTTCAGCATTTCCATCCTATTATGAGCCCTGGGGATATACACCTCTTGAAAGTATAGCTTATTCAGTGCCTACAGTGACTACATCCCTCGCTGGTTTCGGAGCCTGGATCAAGGAAAAACTGGATAAAAAGAATAATGGAGCTTATGTTATTGACAGAAATGATCATAATGATAATGAGGTAGTGGATGCATTGGCTAAAATAATTCAGAAATTCTCTACTTTCACAGAAAGTGAGAGGTTGATGGCATCTATACAGGCAAAAGACCTGGCAAGTCAGGCTCTGTGGAAAAATCTTATAGTTCATTATGTAGCGGCTTATGATAAAGCTATTTCAGCAAGTGATAAAAGAAAGGATTTCCTTGAAGAGATGATTGCTTACGAGATTAAAGAGGTTCAGACTGACGCACTGGATTCCAAGCAGCCTGTCTGGAAGAAGATTTTTATAAAACCCAGCTTACCTCCAAGTATTAAGTTTATTGAAGAATTGTCAAAAAACCTTTGGTGGACATGGAATAAAGATGCTGAGTCACTTTTCAAATATATGGATCCGGAACTATGGGAGGAAGTAGAACACAATCCGGTTGCTTTGATTGAGAAATTGAGCATTCGTCAGCTGAACAGACTTGAAAATGATACAGTGTTTATCGAAAAACTCGGTAAAACAGAAGCTGAATTCAAAAAATACATGTCAGCAGAGAAAAGAGAGCAACTTATAGCATATTTTAGTATGGAATTCGGACTCCATGACACAGTTAAGATATTTTCCGGTGGTCTTGGCATACTTGCAGGAGATTATATGAAAGAAGCAAGTGACAGCAATTATAATATGATCGGTATTGGTCTGCTTTACCGGTTCGGATATTTTAAACAAAAGATCACATTGCTTGGTGACCAGATTGCAAACCTGTCACCCCAGAGGTTTACACATCTGCCCGTCCGACCGGTCAAGGATGATAAAGGAGATTGGTTAAGGATAGAAATATCTTTGCCGGGAAGAACATTGAAAGCCCAGGCATGGAAAATGAAAGTAGGAAGAAACCTTTTATTTCTTCTTGATACCGATATCGAAGAAAATACATCAGATGACCGGAAAATCACTTCACAGCTATACGGAGGAGGTACAGAAACCAGACTTTTACAGGAAATAGTACTTGGAATTGGTGGAGTCAAGATGCTTAAACAAATGAATATTGAACCTGACCTGGTTCATATAAATGAAGGTCATGCTGCATTGACGGGAATTGAAAGATTAAGAAATTACATTCAGGACGAGCAGATGAATTATGACCTTGCTCTTGAATTAGTCAGGTGTACTTCACTTTTCACGACTCACACTCCGGTACCTGCCGGTCATGATGAATTCTCTGAAGACCTTGTCAGGGCTTATCTTCCTAATTACAATGATAAACTCAATATGAGCTGGAATGATTTCATGAGTCTGGCCCGGTGGAATCCTGAAGATAAAAATTCAAAGTTTTCAATGAGTGTTCTTGCTGCCCGGCTTTCTCAGGGTATGAATGGAGTAAGCCAGATTCATGGTGAAGTTTCCCAGGAAATGTTTGCCCCACTTTATACCGGATATTTTCCCAACGAATTACATATCGATTATGTTACAAATGGTGTTCATCTGCCATTCTGGGTAGGTACAACGTGGAATAAACTTTATAAAAAACATTTTGGAGAAGACTACCTTATAAATTCACTTGATAAAAAAATGTGGCAGAAAATTTATGATGTGCCACACGATACAATATGGGAAACAAGGAATTATTATCGCACTAAACTCATAGAATACCTTAAAAAGAGACTTCATAAGGAACTGCTCGATAGGAATGAATCTCCAAAGCATGTTTATAAAACACTCGAAGGGCTCAGGGACGATGTCCTGACTATCGGTTTTGCACGCAGGTTTGCCACCTACAAAAGAGGTTCACTTTTGTTCAATAACATTGAAAGACTAAAGGCCATATTAAGCATTCCAGATAAGCCGGTTCAGATTATCTTTGCCGGTAAAGCACATCCAAATGACAAGGCAGGTCAGGAATTGATCAAGACAATAATTGATTATTCAAAATCTCCGGATTTCGCTGGTAAAATATTTTTTGTTGAGAATTATGATATCACTCTTGCAAAATATCTTGTTCAGGGAGTTGATGTATGGTTAAATACTCCTACCAGACCTTTGGAAGCATCTGGAACAAGCGGAGAAAAAGCCATAATGAATGGCGTTTTGAATCTCAGTGTACTCGATGGCTGGTGGGCTGAAGGGTTTGTGCAGGGAGCCGGATGGGCTCTTAAAAAAGAAAGAACCTATGAAAACCAGGATTTTCAGAATGTTCTGGATGCCCTTACTATTTATGATATAATAGAAGATGAAATTGCCCCTGTGTTTTATGAACGTAATTCGAAGGGTATTTCTGAAAAATGGGTTGAAATGATCAAAAAGAACATAGCTGAGATTGTACCAAATTTTACAATGACCAGAATGATTGAGGATTACAATACTAAGTATTATTCTAAACAAATACCACGATACCATGAGCTTAAAAAAGATAATTTCAGCTTAGCCAGGGAAATTGTTGCCTGGAAAAGCAAATTTTTGAGTCAATGGAAAAACATGAGTGTTGTAAAATCAGAATATCCTGATTCAACTTTGCGACCCATAATACTGGGCGAAAAAGTCACTTCAAGATTAACTCTTAATATAGGTGAATTGAATCCGGAAGAAATAGGGGTAGAAGTGCTCTATGGAAGAAAAAAAGAAGATGGAAATGTAGAATTGCTTTTCGTTTTTCCTTTGAAACTTCATAAAGTGAATGGCAGTATTGTTTCTTATCAGAGAGAGGTACAGGCAGGTTATACAGGAGTTTATGATTTTGCCTTCAGGATATTTCCTAAAAATGACAATTTACCACACAGAATGGATTTTCCGGTGGTAAAATGGGTATAAACCGGGTTTTAATGCAGGGATACATATATCTTGTAGGAGACCTGAAGAAAACTTAACAGAATTACTGTTAGCAATAGTACCCTGATAGTACCAGGAGGGCTTATTTTGTTGACTCTTGCTCCTAATCTTGCGGCAAAAAGCGATCCTAAAATAATGGGTAAAGCCAAAAGATAATCTACCTGAAAAGATAGGATTTTTCCAACGGCACCAAAAACCGAACCCATAAAAACTATTGCCAGACTAGTTCCAATTGCTGTTTTAAATGGAAGATTGTAGATCCTAACAAATGCCGGTATCATTATTATGCCACCTCCTGCACCAATAGTGCCTGATACAAGGCCGGTAATTGTACCCAGTAAAATGCTTAATCGTTTATCAAACTTGAGGTATTTGGCTTCAGTTTCATTTTTGGAATTTTTTTGATTTTTTAATAATAATATAAAACATAACACTACAAAAAAATCAAACATTATCATAACAGCTAAGTTGCTTAGAAATTTCGATAAGTAAGATCCGGCTAATGCTGCTATACAAAGGGGAATCCCTACATAGATAAAAATATTATTGTTAATGAAATTATTCTTTCTGTGAACAAAAGAGCCTGACAAGGAACCAAAGAAAACCTGAAGCATCGACAATCCGGCAACGGTTTTCATTGGAATATCCTCAAACCCGAACAATGGTGGCAAAAGCAACAATAATGGAGAAATGACAATAGCTCCTCCAAGTCCCAGAAAACCTGAAAGAAAGCCACCTAAAACGCTAATTCCCAATAGAAGTAAATATAGCAATCCTTTTTATTTTTATTCAATTATTTTAAAAGGTCTTTATTGAATGTTAAGGGTAAAATGAGTTTTTATAAAAATTTTAAACGCATTTTTTGTTCTTATTATCCTTATTTGTTTGCATAAAAGTTAGTAATTGACCACTAAGTTCACTAAATTCAGAATATAAATTAAATACTGTTTTTGGAATTTATAGAGTTACCCATACAAATCAACAAAGGACCATTTAAAATGTAAAGATAAACCTTTAATTTAAATCTCTTGTATTGTTTTTATTGTGGTATTCAAATTTGTGTTTTGCTTACAAATTTTTTATATTTAAATCAAAAATTTGTCTATTATAAAAAATATTGGGAATATTAGTTTATAATAATATTTCATGCATCAGATTAAACCATTTAGAATTTTATTTGTCAATATTATATTGTTAACATTTAAATATAAAATTATGGAAATGAAATTTAATTCCGGTTTATTATTTGTTGGAACTTTGCTTGCAGTTCTATTATTTTCAGTTACAGATCTGAATGCTCAGAGAGGTAGAGCTAGAGTTGCAGTGTCTTCAGATTGGGATGAACTAGGATCACGGATAGTATCCAAAGGTGCTGACCATGATGAAATTGAGATGAGCCGAAGAGATGGTTTATACACAAAACTAAAATTTAAAATAGCAAAATCCAGAGTTCACATTGATAATATTAAGGTTGTTTTTCAAAATGGAGATGTCGAGATAGTCAGGATCGATAGAAATTTCAATGTGGGAGAATGGAGTTCAGTAATTGACCTTGTAGGAAACAAAAGATTTATTGACAAGATCATTTTCAATTATCATACAAAATTCTTTGCCGATGGTAGGGGCAAAATTATTGTTTTTGGAAAGCATTGATGGCAGATTAATGAATAATCATCCAGCCCGGTATTACATTTATTGCCGGGCTTTTTTATGTGATATCAATAATAAACCAATATAAGTCAATAAACCATTTACAGCAAGTATAAAAAATCCTAACGTAAATCCATTGAACCACTCCTTTGAATTGGCATCAATAATGTAAGAAATCACAGGAGCTGACAATGCTACCGGGATAACTAATTTGTCCCTTATTTGTCTTTTGGTTGTAAGACCGAATGTAAAAAGTCCCAGAATGGGTCCATATGTATAGCCTGCCGCTTTAAAAAGTCCGTTAATAACTGCATCATTGTTGAGAGAATGGAAGATGATAATTGCAATGAATAATACAAGCGAAAATAAAAAATGTACGATCATTCTGGTTCTTTTTAGGATTTCTTCAGATTTTGTACTCCTGTTCAATCCTAAAAAATCGATGCTGAAAGATGTTGTCAGGCCCGTAAGTGCAGAATCAGCACTGGAATAAGCTGCGGCTGTAATACCTATCAGAAAAATAATTCCGATAAACCCTGGAAGATGATTCAATGCTACAGTTGGATACAGGAGGTCAGAATTTTCCGGGATACCTATTCCTTTATCTTTTGCATAAATATAAAGCAATGCGCCCAGAGATAGAAACAAAATGTTGACTACTATAAGCATGCTGCTCATGGTGTACATATTTTTCTTTGCTTCATTTATATTTTTGCAGGTAAGATTTTTTTGCATCATATCCTGATCCATACCTGTCATAACAATAGCTATAAGGGCTCCACTTAAAAACTGCTTGAAAAAATTGTTAGGATTGCTCCAGCCATCTTCAAAATAAAACACCTTAGTTAGGGTGCTTGAACTTAAAGTATCAATGATGCCACCTAAACTCAGGCTCATCTCTTTGCCAATAAACACAATAGTAAAAACAACTGCTGTCAGAAATGCTGCTGTCTGTGCTGAATCAGTAATTATAACTGTCCGGGTTCCTCCCCTGAACGTGTAAAGCCATATCAAAGCTATAGAAATTGCAACAGTGACGGGAAATGGTATCCCAAACGGACCTGTTAAAAACTGATCAAGTATCAGAGAAACAAGAAAAAATCTGAATGATGCACCAACTATCTTCGATATAAGAAAATAAAATGCTGATGTTTTATACGAAAAAAAGCCAAATCGCTGGTTCATATATTCATATATCGATGTGAGGTTCAAACGGTAATAAACCGGCATTAAAACATTGGCAATAATCAGATATCCAAGCAGATAACCAAAGACCATCTGCATATATGAAAAATTCTCATTTACACCTGGCTTACCCACAACACCTGGTATTGAAATAAAAGTAACACCTGAAATTGAAGCACCAATCATGGCAAAAGCTACTAAATACCATTTGGATTTACGTTCTGCAAGGAAAAAACTATTATTATCGCTTTTCCTGCCCGTAAACCACGCTATCAAGAGCAATATAAAAAAATATGCTGAAATCACAATCAATATAGTAGATGGAGAGATATTGTTGTTCATGTTAAATTGAATTAATGTATTGCGAAGATAATACTCCTGATTTATTGAAATAATCTATTTAAGAAAAACTTGTTAATTAATTATTAAAAACTATATATTTGTAACAAAATACAATATTAAACCTATTATATAAGTATAATACTAATTGTGATACAATTGATTAATTCATTAGAAATATAATTTTAAAAATTAAGGACGATGAAACCAAATAAAAGCCTTGTTATAATCCTTTCAATATTAATCCTGGATTGCAGTTTCTTTTACAGTCAGCTGTCAGGTGCGGAACTTGGTAAAAGCAAAGGAGGATATATTGCATCGATTTCTTATGGTCATGCAAGGCAATTCAGTGATATTCCTTCTGCAGGCGGAGGGTGGGGTACTAATGTTTCCTTAGGCAAAAATCTGTATTATGATCAGGATGCCATGTTCGGTTTTGATCTTGTAGGCAACTTGTTTTTTAATAAAACAAAGGGGCTTGAAACTGACGAAGTTACTAAGCCTTTCATTAATGAAATACTTAAAAAATCAGATTACAACACTTACTTTATGAACCACAAAACTTCGATGTTTGGTCTTGGAGTTGATGGGAAATTGACATATAACAAATCAAGAGAAGATCAGAATTGGTACGGAGCCCTTCAGATTGGAGGAAACTGGGGCATTTATTCAGTAAAAATGGATATGGAGGATGCTGGCGGTAAATCCTATAAAGATCAATTCGATTTAATAAAAAATCTAAAAGACTCAGAAAAAGAAAAAAAGCTTGATGAAGTGATGGATGGAAAATATGAATCCAAAGCAGAAGATTTTGGGGCCTTGGGTCTGAAATCAACTTTAATGCCTTCAGTGGGTCTTGAATTCGGTTATGACATTACTGATTATCTTACTGTTTTTGTTGCAAATAAACTATTTTTAAGAGCATCGAACAGAATAGACGGAGAGGTGCATATAGATGATAATAGAGATAAGCTGAATTATCTGAATTTAGGTCTAAATGTATATTTCGGAAAAAAAAGAGCTACACTTCCACGAATGAAGGATTATGAAAGTGTTCCTTCAAAGCCTGTTGAATCAGGCTACAGGATTCCGAGAGAAGTTGAATCGCACAACTTTCCTGAGGTGAAAATTGTTCAACCCGACCAAAGATCATTCACCAGCGATATAAGACTGATTCAGGTAAAAGCGAGAATAACAAATATCAGTTCTGCTCTCGATGTTTATTGTAAACAAAATGAAAATAAATTAGATTTTGAATTTAGTACCAATTATGTAACATTCAATGTAAATCTTAAAAATGGAGAAAATAAGATTCAGGTATATGGTAAGAATGAAAATGGAGAGAGCAGGGATATTATTACTATTTTCTATTATGGAACTGATGTTGATAAACCAATCATTAAATTGACAGAACCACCCTCAGTAAGGTATAAAGCTGTTGAAGATGTTTTTACAATTAAAGCTCAGATTGATAATATCAAATCGAAAGAAGATTTAAAGATTCTTGCAAATGGTACACCAATGAAAAGCTATAACTTTAATGCCTCAACAAGGGAATTTAAAATCAAGGTACGTTTAGCAGAGGGCCTTAATAATTTTGAGATCATTGCTACCAATGAAGCAGGATCAGTGTCTTCAGCATTTGATATTTATTTTAATGCAGATATTCCTGATGATAGTACAGGAGGTTTGCCTGATATCGAAATAATAAGTCCCGGCTCAGGAGGGTCAAGTAAAATTGAAAAGGAAATCATTGATTTTAAGGCGAAAGTTAAAGGAGTTAAGGACAGAAATGCAATCCGGTTAAGTATAAATGGACTCGACAATACAAAATTCAATTTTAACCCCGAAACAGGAGAGATCACGGACAGAATTAGTCTTAAGCCGGGTGAAACAACAATTACAGTAACTGCAATAAATGTGTTTGGAGAAGCATCCAACGAGGTTACAGTTATTTTCGATAAAAAGATTGAGAATGCCAAAAAAAATATTATATTTACTGAGGTCAGTAATCCTGATTTTGATTGCAATATAAACATTACTGTAAAAATCATCGGAGCAACAGGTAAAAAGGATATTGGATTGTATTTGAATAATAATGAAATCAAAAACTTTTCTTTCAGTAATTCTACCAGCACAATGAAAAGTTCTCTCTTCCTTGATGAAGGAGATAATATTATAAAAGTTGTTCTGAACAGGGATGGAGCTTCAGAGACTGAAATTTATACTGTAAAATGTCTTCCTGCTGGTGACGATACAGGTGATGTCCAGACTGACAACAGTGACACAGGAACAACCGCTGCTGCCCCCCTGGCAGAAATTGTATTTCCACTAAATCATTCAAAAGTTGAAACTAAAAATGTAACACTGCAGGCAAGGATTGAGAATATTAATTCAAAGAATGATGTGAGGTTAAGTTTAAATGGTGAACCTGTGTATGATTTCAGCTACTCAGAATCTTTGAAGGAATTAAGGGCAGAAATAAGTCTTGCAGAAGGAGAAAACAAAATTTTCCTCTCGGCCACAAATACTTATGGGGTTTTCGAAAAAGAATTGATAATAATCTATGAAGAGCCTCTTGCAGGACCAGCTTCAGTTCTGATCAATTCGCCAAGAAATGGATTCAATACTGAAGATAAAACCACTGTTTTCAGGGCAACAATTCAAAATGTAAAAAAACCTGAAGATATTTCAGTCAGGCTTAATGATCAGGATTTTACCGACTATAATTTTGATGAAGAAAAAGGAATAATATTTGGGTATTTACCAGCAAGACTAGGTCAGAATAACCTTATAGTATCAGCGAGCAACCGGTTAGGCTCAGATTCGGATGATGTGGTATTCTACAGTCGTAAGGAACATGTGCCTGCGGTCAAGATCATTTCACCAAAGAATAATGTTATCATGGGAGTAGCTTTTGTTCCAATTGAAGCAATTGTTCAAAATATTAAAAAATCAACCTCAGTTGTTATTTATTCTAATGGAGTTGCCCACAGATCTCTCAAATTGACCGGTGATAAACTTGAATCTAACGTACCTTTAAAAAAGGGATCAAATCAGATTATTGTTAAGGCTGTCAATGACTTTGGTAGTGCAGCCGATACTCTATATGTCCAGTTTGGAGGTAAGCCTGAAATTCCGGAGATAACATTTCTGAATCCGGCCACAACAGGTACAACAGTCAGGAACAAAGAATTGAAATTTGAAGCTAAAGTTACAGGAATCCGGCATTCCTCAAATGTAGAACTTTATTTTAATGAAGTTCTTGTTGATGAAGTTTACTTTTTTAAGAATGAAAGCAAAATTGCAGCTGACCTCAAACTAATTAAAGGTTTGAATATAATTAGATTATCGGCTACTAATGATACAGGAGTGGATGAAAAAAGTATAAAGATTTATTTTGATTGATCAATAAAATAAATTAGTTTTTTTTAAAAATTTGAAATAATTAGTTTTATTTATACTTTAGCATTTTTAAATGATTTGTAGTTGGCAAAGATTTTTAAAATTTAATTATTTTGGATAAACAGGGGTTTAAACCAAAATTATAAAACAACCAAATAAAGCTTATCAGATGAGATTACTGATCAGATTCTTTTTAATTTCAAGTGTATTTTTTTTATTAAAAAATTACACTTTTTCCCAGGAAACAAGTTCACTTGTTGATCCTAAGATTTTTTATATTGGCCAGAATGAAAAAGAATACTCTCAGATAATTAAAAATTATCCGGAGAGTCTTCTGACAGTCAGTAAAGATTCCATTGATTTGGCATACCTGAACTGGATGTATGTGTTACAAGATATTGAAGTATTTGCCAGAAAAGAAAAATTTGACCTTAATGGACTGAAGATTTGGCTCAATGTTTTCTGGAACAAGAATGGGAAAATAGACGCAATATCATTTTATCCCAAACCAAACAGCAGGAATATGGAATTTGAAAACCTTGTTTCATTTTTTAAGGAATTCGCCAGGCAATATAACCCCAGGCTGAAATACAAAGCAAATTTCTCTCATTTTGGAAGTGCAAAATTTCCCTCTTTTGCAGAAATGTATATAAATCAGAAATAAACATTCTGTTGAAAAATTAAAATTGTGTGAAAAAAGAGGGGTTTAATGATAATTCAAATCAAATATAAGGCTAATCTGATAAATACATTTGTATAAGTATTTGTAAATCGAATAATAAATCATACCTTTGCACGGTTTTTTAATTTGAAAATAATCATTTTATGGCATTAATAGGAAAAATAAGGAAAAACTCCTGGATATTAATTGTTTTGATAGCCCTGGGTATGGGTGGATTCGTTCTGCAGGACATCATGTCAAGTAATACAAGATATTCTGCTTCAAGTGGAAGGACTTTAGGTAAAGTCAACGGAATAAATATAGATGCTGTTGAATTCAGCGAAACTGAAAGTGTCTTGTACAGTAACGCTACGAGTGAAAATATTTATTCCAATAAAGCAAATCTTTGGAATTATTTTAAGAACAAAGCATTGGTAGAATCAATTGCCAAAGAACTTGGAGTAGGTGTCAGTAATGAAGAACTAATGGATCTGCAATTTGGACAAAATGTGAGTCCGATTATGCAGGCCCGGTATGCCGATAGGGCAACAGGACAAATTGACAGAAAACAACTTGAAGAAATAAAAAAGGCAATTCAGGATGGTAATTTAAATCCGGAGTACAAAAAATTCTGGGCTATCCAGGAAAATGAGATAATCCATGACAGGATGCAGACCAAAATGAACAATATGGTTAGTAAGGCTATATATACACCTTCCTGGTATGCAGAAGATCTCTATATGTTGAATAAAACTGTTGCTAATTTCAAATATGTCAAAGTTCCATTTGAAAAGATCAATGATAAAGATGTAGAAGTCAAAGATAGTGATATTGAAAAATATATTTCGAAGAACAAGAAATTATTTACAAATCTGGAAGAAACAAGAATAGTTAAGTATTTGACTATACCTGTGACACCATCGGTTAATGACTTCATCGCAATGAACGGAGAAATAGAACAATTGAGGAATGATTTTGCAATTGCAGAAAATGATAGTCTTTTTGCGATAACACATAATGGCAATTATTCAGGAATTTATTATAAAAGAGACGAATTACCTCAACAGCTTAAAAGTGACAGTATCTCACTTACGAAAGGTAAACTAATTGGCCCGTACTCAGAAACTGATAATTTCACAATGGCAAAAATCGTGGATATCAGGACTGTTCCTGATAGCGTTAAAGCCAGCCACATTTTGAGATCTGTTCAGGCAGGTGATGCAAACACCCTGGCAAAAGCAAAAAAAACCATAGACAGTTTAAAGGTTCTTCTGGAAACCGGGAGGGCAAGTTTTGATTCTTTGGCAAGGAAATTCAGTCAGGATCCGGGAAGTGCCGTAAAAGGAGGGGATTTGGGAGTTTTTGCCCAGGGAAGAATGGTTCCGGAGTTCAATGATGTATGTTTTCTAAAAGGAACAAAAGGTAAATATTACTCAGTTACAACTCAGTTTGGAGTGCACCTTATCTATATTAAGAATCAGATATATACAAGTCAGGCTCCTAAATATAAAGTAGCATATGTCAGCAGGGCAATTGAACCTTCACAGGAAACACAGGATTCAGTTTATCTTAAAGTTAGTGAATTGATTTCAAACAATGAATCATTTGAAAATCTTGAAAAACAAGCAAAGAAAATGAACCTCGAAATCAAGACTACACAACCACTCAAAGAAAATGATTTCGTATTTGCAGATCTTGGAGCAGGATCGTCATCCAGAGATATTGTGAAGTGGGCTTTCGATGAAAGTACTGATGTCGGAGATATTGCACCAACTGTTTATTCTTTCAATAATAAGAAGTATTTCTTTGTGGAGAATTATTTAATTGCAGTGTTGGATAAAATACTTCCTGAAGGACTTAAAAAAGTTGATGAAGTTAGAAAAGATTTTGAAATGGTTGTCAGAAATGAACTAAAAGGTAAAAAAATTGCAGCACAGATAAAAAATAATGATCTGAATCAGGTCGCTAATCAGTTTCAGGTAAATATTGATACAGCAAATCAGGTTCTTTTTGAAACAGTTTTTATCAATAATCTTGGAAATGAGCCTAAAGTGTTGAGTTACGTATTTAATGGAGAAATTAATAAGAATTACGGACCAATTGTAGGCAATACAGGTGTTTTTGTTGTAAATCCAACTTTTGTACAAAAACCTTTGCAAAAGCCTGATATTCTCATGGAAAAGAAAACTCAAACTGATAAAACAAGGGCTGAAGTAGGCTACAGGTTGATAAATGAATTAAGTAAAAATGTAAAAATTGAGGATAATAGGAGGAAATTCTTCTAAAACTCAAAAAAAACAATTTTAAACCTCGGTAGGAATCCGGGGTTTTTTTTTGCCTTCTGGAATTATCAGGATTTTATACCTTTTACAATTATTCTTTAGTCCAATTGCATAACGTTGCTGACACTGACACTGACACTTCGGTCAGTACAGCACTTTGGTCAGTACAGGCACTTAGGTCAGTACAGCACTTTGGTCAGCATTTTAAATATAATACTGATTGGAATTGGGGAAATTAAGGTTCACTGACTGCAAATGTCAGTACCTGTGCTGACTGCAAATGTCAGTACTATTATCAATTTCATGTCAGTATTATAACAGATCTGCTTTCGGTATAATCGCTGGCTAATAGCGTTTTGCAATTAAGTATAATTTAATTTCAAATACTATTATTACAATTGTAAACTTATTGTCAAAGATTCAAATTTAAAATGACTTTAAATATATTTTTTGACTGGATACATATTATTTCATTAATAAATATATCCATACCTTTGCATATAATTTTAAAACTGATGCTTTTTTATTTATTAAAATTAAATACTTTTTTGTATTAATTTGCAGATTATTAGACAATTATAAAATAAACAATATGAAAATTGTAAAAAGAGTTGATGAAGCAGTTAACAAAAATACAATTCCTCCAGGGACACTAATATATACTGGAGGTAACGCTGCCACACCACAGGTATTATTAAAGGAATTAATCAGAAATGATCAGATCAGAGATATTGAACTACTAAGTATTCTGTTGCTTGGAGATGTAAAAGAACTTTTTTCAAGTGAAGTATGTCAACGTATAACACACAGGGTAATATTTTCAGGTCCACATTCACGAGAGGCACTGAATGACGGCTCAGCAACATATCAGTTAATGCATCTTTCTGATGTGCCACATCAGGTAAAGAAATATCTTAAGCCAGATGTTGTTTTTATTTCTGTTGCAGGTCCTGATAACGGAGGAAATTATAGCTATGGAACAACTGTTGAAAGTATCCAGGCTGCAGTGGAAGCAGCGAAAAGTAAAGGTGGGCTGATTATAGCTGAGAGAAATTCAAGGATGCCTTTCGTTCTTGGAACAACTCTACATGAATCAGAAATTGATTTTCTTATTGACAGTGATTATCCCTTGCCTTTGTCTCCTGCAGCAGAACCGGATGAAACTGCCAAAAGAATTGGAAAGCTTGTAGCAGAGCTGTTTATTGAAGACGGCACTACTCTCCAATATGGCATAGGTGAAGTGCCGGAAGCTGTAACAGAAGCCATTATTGCCAAGGGAGTCAAAGATATCGGGATACATACTGAATTATTTGCAGATGCAATGAGGAAACTAGTGACAGCAGGTATAGTGACAAATAAATATCGGGAAGTTAATTTTTCAACTTCGTCAATATTCTTATCCAATTCTCAGGAAGGTTATGATTGGTTGAATTTTAATAGTTCTATTCAGAGCCGGCCGTGCAATATTACAAATGATGTGCAAAATATAGCCAGGCAACACAAAATGATAGCAATCAACAGTGCAATAGGCATTGACTTACATGGGAATATTTGGGCTGATTCTTTCAAGGGGAGGAGTGTGTATAGTGGTATTGGAGGTCAGGCTGATTTTTTAAGAGGCTCTTATCAGGCTGAGAAAGGATTTGGCATTATAGCTATGAAATCAACAATCAGTACAGGAAAATCAAAAATATCGCTGATGTCACCTGCCGGAATCACTACTACAGCTATTCCTGCTGATCCGGTTGTGATAGTAACTGAAAATGGGGCTTTCAATCCAAAAGGACTAAATATTTCAGAACATGCGGTAGGTATAGCTCACCTTGCTGATCCCGAGACAAGGGATATGTTGTTAAAGCATATATACGACAGTCCTGAGTATTTTAAGCCAAAAAATGCTCTCAGAGACAGACCTCCAAAGGGATTTACCCCATATGAAGCTGTAATTTAAATTTTTTCTGCAGTTTGATAAAATATATCAGTACCTGTAATTATCAGATTTAAATGGACCATTTACAGGTACAGATATATATTTGGCTTGATGTTCAGTAAGAACCTCAAGTTCAAGTCCAAGTTTCTTTAAATGCAGCATTGCTACCTTTTCATCAAGATGTTTTGGCAGCACATAAACCTTATTTTCGAGGTTTTTATGGTTATGAAATAACTCAATCTGTGCAAGCACCTGGTTAGTAAATGAGTTTGACATAACAAATGAAGGGTGACCGGTAGCACATCCAAGATTTACGAGTCTGCCTTCAGCAAGTACTATTATCTCCTTACCATTAATATTGTATAAGTCAACTTGTGGTTTGATGACTTTTTTAGTATATCCAAAGTTATCATTTAGCCATCGCATATTTATTTCATTATCAAAATGACCTATATTGGCAATTACAACTTTATCTTTTAGTAAGTGAAAATGCCCGGAATCTATAATATTTAAATTGCCGGTAGCAGTGAGAATTATATCAGCAAGCGGTGCCGCATTTGCCATCTTCTTAACTTCGAAACCCTCCATAGCTGCCTGCAGGGCACAAATTGGATCTATTTCAGTAACTATCACCCTGCAATTCGCATTCCTGAATGCAGCAGCTGTTCCTTTTCCGACATCACCATAACCAGCTACGACAACAACCTTACCTGCCAGCATCAGATCTGTCGCTCTTCTTACAGCATCTACTGCAGATTCTCTGGTTCCATATTTGTTATCGAACTTTGATTTGGTCACTGAATCATTAACATTGATTGCAGGTACAGAAAGTGTTCCATTTTCCTGTCTTTCATATAACCTGTGTACACCGGTAGTTGTTTCTTCGCTTATACCGAATATGTCCCTGGCCAGTCCGGGATATTTATCGAGTACAATATTGGTCAGGTCACCACCATCATCAAGAATCATATTTAATTTTTGCCCTTCGCTGAATGCATCAAGAGTTTGCTCTACTGCCCACCAGTATTCTTCTTCTGTTTCACCTTTCCAGGCATACACAGGGATTCCGCGGGCAGCAATTGCAGCTGCAGCATGATCCTGAGTGGAAAAAATGTTGCAAGATGACCAGGCAACTTCTGCGCCAAGTTCAATTAATGTTTCAATCAGTACTGCTGTCTGAATAGTCATATGAAGACATCCGGCTATTCTTGCCCCTTTCAGTGGTTTTTCAATGCCATATTCTTCTCTCAATGCCATCAATCCCGGCATTTCTGCCTCCGCAAGTTGTATCTCCATCCGACCCCATTCAGCCAATGAAATGTCCTTAACTTTATATGGAATCTTCCCTTTTTGCAGATTAGCCCTGTATTTTTCTAATATTTCAAACATTTATTTAAATTTTATGCAAATATAAAAGATTTAAAGACAGATTTTGTTTAGAAATGATCAAAGAATTTTCTAAATCGTGTGATTTGTATCAATATAAAACTGAATTTCAATTTTTTACATCGTGATTAGTAAGGATTATTAGTTAATCAGGAGCCATTTTCGGCAGGACAATCGAATAAAAATTAAAATCATTAATAAAGATCTATAAAGTAAGTATTTAACACTGATTTACCAGGGATTTAATAAAAAAGGCTGATAAAACATCAGCCTTTTTAACTATTTGGAAATAATGATCGATTTATTCACTTACGCTTTTGTCCTTCCCTTTAACAATTTTTTTGTCTTCAGGTTTTTCTTCATTTTTAGTTTTTTCGCCAAGGTATGAAGGCAATTCAAGTCCTGCCATATTGAACAATTCTGTCATTGGTGGGACTGCTTTGTACATGTTTGCAAGGAAATTTGCTGTATTTCCACCTTTTTCTGAACCACCATTTTCCCAAACCACAACTTTATCAAATTTTATATTTTTAATTGCTTCCACCTGAGTTTTGACTAGTTCAGGAAGTTTGTCAGCAATAAGAAGCAAAACAGCATCACGCGGATTATTTTCTGCAGCTTTGATTACAAGATCAAAACCTTCAGCCTGTTTTTTAAGAATTTCAAACAAACCCTTAGCTTCAGCTTCCTTTCTTAAAACTATAGCATCTGCCTCTCCTTTTGCTTCTCTCCTGTATTTTTCAGCTACAGCTTCAGCATCTATTTCTACTTTTCTTTTGGCAATTTCTGTTTGTACGATTATATCTGCTTCTTTTGTTGCCTTCTCTTTTTCTGCCCTGGCAATCTCAGCTAATTTTTCAGCCATATAAGCATCTTCCAATGCTTTTGCATGCTGCACTTTTTCTGCTGAAAATGCTATTTTTGCAGCTTCAGCTTCCTTTTCCTGTCTTGAAGCATTTGAAAGAGCAATTGTAATACTTGCTTTATTTTCTCCTTCCACAGCAAAAGAATTTGCTTCAGCTGTCTTAATCCTTTGGTCCTTAAGAGCTAAAGCTTCACCGATAGAACCATCCCTGTTTTTTTCTGCCACTGATTTTTTAGCTTCATTGATAGCATGGGCAGCCGCTTCTTTACCAAGAGCTTCAATATATCCGGACTCATCTTCGATGTCGGTGATATTTACATTTATTAGGGTTAATCCTATTTTTCTAAGTTCATTTCCAACATTTGTCGAAACATTTGCAAGAAATTTGTCCCTGTCAGCATTTATTTCTTCAATATCCATCATAGCAACCACCAGCCTGAGCTGGCCAAAGATAATATCTTTAGCTATGTCTTTGATTTCCATAATAGTTTTACCAAGCAATCTTTCTGCAGCATTACCCATAACTCCAGGTTCATTAGATACGGCTACTGTAAACCTGGAAGGTACATTGACCCGGATATTCTGCTTGCTGAGTGCACTCCTGAGGTCAACATCGATAGAGATCGGTGATAAATCAAGATACTGGTAATCCTGGATCACCGGCCAGACAAAAGCAGCACCACCTGCAAGACATTTTGCAGATCCTTCTCCTGTTTTACCATAAATTACAAGTATTTTATCAGAAGGACATCGTCTGTACCTTGAGATAAAAAAGAATAATAAGGCTATTGCAAGAACTACAATGCCTAAAACTGTAAATAAAAATGCTCCTTCCATAAATTATTGATTTTTAGTTTTTGTTTTCACTAATTTCTCCAACAAGTAAAATATTGTCATCCAATACTTTAAAGACATAAATAACGGTTCCGGATGGCAGTTTTTCTCCATCTGTGACAGCTCTTAACTCCATTATTTTATTTTTCATTTCGATGTTGACCAAACCCGTTCCGGATCTCTTCTCAGGAATTGTAACATATACTTTACCATATTTACCCAACATTTCTTCTATATCAATAGTGCCTGTTTCTGCAAGTTTGATAAGCTGAAATAAAACAAATGCTACAAAAACCATTGCTATCAGTCCGGCAATTAATGAGATAATCAATACATATTTGATGTCGAGACCTTTGCTCAAAGTTATAACACCTACCCACCCAAAAAAAGTAAAAAATGCAATTATACTTCTTACTGAAAACAATGTAAATCCCTGATCAACATCAAAATGTCCATCCTGACTATCAACATGAAAATTAATATCTGCATGTGTATCGTATTCAAGCCCAAGGATGCTTGAAATAACCTGCAGAATAAATAAAACCGAAAAAATAACTGCAATTGTCCAGAATACCTGCTGAGCAGTACTCAAAGAATTCCACCAATCAACAAAAATCAAGAAGTTCATAACTCAATTTTTTACAAAAATATTTTTTTCTCCTTTTTTCATCAAAGACTTTCGACAAATGAAGCCTAAAAGTCGTTAAACAAAATGTTTCTTGGAAGATGTGCGAATATATTTTAATCAGGCATTAAACAATTTTTAAACTTATTGTTTTTTTGCTATAGAAAATTACTGAAAATTTTTATTTCAAGCTGTTAAACCTTAAATTTGTTTCATTGTTTAGTTTATTATTAATTCTAAAATTCTATGAAATACATCAATCTAATTTTCCTTTTGATTATGACTGATCTGTTATTTGCTCAGGAAAACCTTACATATCAAAAACCATCAGCAGAGATTTTGGCACTGGCTGATTATGAGAGAGCTCCATCTGTTTCTATGGACACAAAAAAAGAGTATATGCTATTGCAATATCGCAATACATATAAAACCCTTGACGACCTGAACCAGGAAGAAATGAGACTGGGAGGATTAAGGATTAATCCGGTAACTAACATTTCTTCGACCGTTTCATATATCAACAATCTTAAGTTAAAGAAAATCAATGATATAAAAAATGAGCCGGTGCAGATTGCCGGTTTACCTGCTCAACCAAAGATCGCAGGAATTTCATGGTCGCCCGATGATTCTAAAATAGCATTTACAAATACCACTGCCACTGGTGTGGAATTATGGGTGATAGATATTTTGTCATCAAAAGCAACCCGTCTGACTGAGGCTGGTTTAAATGTAAATGTTGGCAATGCATTCAGCTGGTTCGGGGACAGTAAATCATTACTTGTAAGGATGATTCCAAAAGATAGAAAACCCCTAATCGATGCTAAAAAAGACCTTCCTTCAGGTCCGATAGTTTCGCTGGCAGAAGGCAAAACTTCACAGAACAGGACTTTCCAGGATCTTTTAAAAAATAAAACCGATGAGCTGAACTTTGTAACTTTAGTGAACTCAGAGCTTTACAGGATTACGTTGGATGGAAATAAATCTCTTTTCAAATCTTCTGACCTTTTTGTTGGACAAAGTTTTTCCCCTGACGGTAATTTTATTTTGATATCCACAATTTCAACTCCATTTTCTTACATAGTGCCCTGGAGCAGGTTTCCTATGAAAACAGTAGTTTATAATCTGGATGGAAAAGAAGTAAAAGTAGTTAATGAAGTGCCTTTGACAGAAGTAATGCCCAAAGGTTTTGCGGCAGTAAGAACTGGTAAAAGGAATATGGGATGGAGAGCTGATAAACCTGCTACACTTTTTTATATTGTTGCTCTTGACAATGGAGATCCTTCTAAATCAGTGGATTATCGAGATGAATTATTTATTTGGGATGCACCTTTCATCAATCCACCAACATCTTTGGCTAAAACTCAGCAGAGATTCAGCGGAGTGACTTGGGGAAATGACAATATTGCAATTCTTTCAGATTCCTGGTATGATACAAGGAATGTAAAAACGTATCTGTTCAATCCTTCAATGCCTTCAGATAAGCCAAAAATAATTTTTGACAGGAATTACCAGGATATATATAGCGATCCGGGAAGATTTGAAACCAGAGAAAATGAATTTGCACGGGATGTTCTTGCTATAGAAAACAATAAGCTGTTCCTGTTAGGGGAAGGACATTCAAAAGAAGGTCAGTTTCCTTTTATTGATGAATTTGATTTGACAACATTTAAGACTAATAGAATATATCAATCTAAATTTACCAATAAAAAGGAGGATATTTATTCTATTGAAGATTTTAAAAAAGGTGTTTCATTAGTAATGATCCAGTCTAAAAATGAATACCCTAATTTTTATTTTAGAAATTTCAGGCAAAAAGACAAGATTCAACAGATCACTTTCAATAAAAATCCATTTGAATCCATAAAGGATGTTGAAAAACAAGTTCTAAAGTACAAAAGGGCTGATGGTGTGGAACTCTCAGGAACCCTGTATCTTCCTTCAGGATATGATAAGGCTAAGAAAGAAAAACTACCATTGCTGATCTGGGCCTACCCTGAAGAATTCAAGGACAAAAGCAGTGCAGGCCAGTCTGCTATCAACCCTAATGAATTTACTTTCCCTTATTATGGTTCATTCGTCTATTATGTTACTAAAGGATATATAGTTCTTGACGATGCATCATTCCCGATAATAGGCGAGGGTTCAAAAGAGCCAAATGATAATTTTGTCGAACAATTGGTTGCAAATGCTAAAGCTGCCATCGATGCAGTGGATAGTCTGGGTTATATTGACAGATCAAAAGTAGCTGTTGGTGGTCATTCATATGGTGCTTTTATGACTGCGAATCTTTTGACACATTCAGATTTGTTTGCTTGTGGAATTGCAAGAAGCGGTGCGTATAATCGTACACTAACTCCTTTTGGTTTTCAATCTGAACAGAGAAATTACTGGGATGCCCCGGAAATATATAATGGTATGTCTCCCTTCTATACTGCAAATAAGATGAAAAAACCAATACTTTTAGTACATGGTGAGGCTGATAATAATCCTGGCACATTTACACTTCAGACTGAGCGATATTTCCAGGCTTTAAAAGGCCTCGGTGCAAATGCAAGAATGGTAATTTTGCCAAAAGAAAGTCATGGATATGAAGCAAAAGAAAATATTTTACACCTATTATGGGAGCAGGAACAATTTCTTGATAAGCATTTGAAGAGATAAGATAAAAATAAGAGTCTCCGCTAATTCGTGTGGGTAATTTTTTTTATAATTTGGAAGTAACAATAAAATTCAGAATTACTAATTTAAAAAATCTTTTTATTTATATTAATACTTGTTAGGTCATTTAGCGTCCAGTATTTACATTAATTTTAATATGAGCATTAATAACCACTAAGATCACAAAGTATCAGTTATTTATCTAAATGCCTTTTGTGTTCTTAGTGGAAATAAATATAATGGTTTTAACCACTTAGTTAACTATGTTACTGTTTCTAT
Organism: Deltaproteobacteria bacterium; assembly: GCA_050258615.1. Lineage (GTDB taxonomy): Bacteria > Bacteroidota > Bacteroidia > Chitinophagales > Saprospiraceae > JADJGA01. The sequence goes on from JBLMZC010000003.1 coordinate 79,343, forward strand.
TAATAACCTTAGTGTACTTAGTGGTAAAAAAACTCCTTTGAAATTTCACCTTATAAAAAAATCTTTAAGAGTTTATTATTTGCCACACTAATCAACATATAACCAAAAAAAGGCTGATGTATTTTCACACATCAGCCTTTTTTCTCAAAAGGAGTTTTTACTTTTTATTTGGAAGTTCAAGCCCGTACTGATACTTTTTATCTACTCTTTTCAATATAACTCCCAGTATTAATGCAGCAACACCTAAACATGCCAGCATTATTAAAGGAGCAGTATAATCATATGAAACAGCAGCCTCAGCAGGTTTTAATACGCCACTATTAAGTTTTTCAACCACTTCAGGATTTGTTTTATCTAAAATTTTCCCAATGAGCATAGGAAATAACCATAATCCTATGTTTTGAATCCAGAAAATCAGGGCATATGCAGATCCAATAACCTTGTGGTCAACTAATTTTGGAACACTTGGCCATAATGAAGCAGGAACTAATGAAAATGAAGAGCCAAGAATAAGAATTGTCAGATAAGCAACAATTACTCCTCCCACGGCATCGCCCTTAAACATCGGTAAAACAAAGGCAAAGGTCAAATGGCATAAGATCAGCAATGAAGAACCCAGCATGAGCATTGATGCTGCTTTCCCTTTAGTATCGACATATTTTCCAAGGATTGGAGTAATGCCAACTGCAAGCAATGGAAATACTGAAAATATTGTCTCTGCAGACTGTCTCATGTAGCCCATATAACAAAATACCAGAAGACCAACGACTGCAATAGTCAATAATGTATATCTCATAGTTTTTTTGCTGAAGTTGCTTGCAAATGCAGTCCCAGCAACAATCAGCATTATTCCATATTGAATCAGGGTAATTGTATTGGATGCCCAAAAAGATCCTGATGCTACTTCTTTAAATGTAAGATTACACTGCAACATATTTACTGCATATTTCTGGAATGGGAAAATAGCTGAATAATAGAGTACACATAATAATGCTACCAACCAGAATCCTGTAGAGGTAAATATTTTTCCTATATCCCTTATTTTAAAAGGATCGTCTTTTTCTTCTGACTCATGTGTTTGCTCATCTAATTTTTTATCCATGAAAAAATATACAACAAACATAATTAAAGCAATCATCAATAAAACTACACCAAAAGCTACAGATCGTGAAACATCAACCTTGCCTCCTAAATTGGCAAAAACCGGAGAGAATATCATACAAGTTGCCACACCAAGACGGGCAAGTGCCATCTCTGACCCCATTGCCATTGCCATTTCCCGTCCTTTAAACCATTTTACAATACCACGTGATACAGTGATGCCTGCCATTTCTACTCCGCAACCAAAAATCATAAATCCAACTGCTGCGAATTTTGCTGATGCCGGCATACCCATGTAGAATGGTGCTATGCCCAATTCATCGAAGCCGGGTATGTAATTTAGATTGTTGGTAAACCATGTTTCCAGCCCGCTTCCTGCAAATGTTTCCGTCACGGCATACCAGTTAATAACTGCTCCGATTAACATAACTATTCCTGATAATATGGCAGTGAACCGTACACCCATCTTGTCAAGTATTATTCCTGCTATAATCAGGAAGAATATGAAAACATTAAGGAAAGTCTCTGACCCCTGCATGGTACCAAATGCTGTCGAGTCCCATCCACGTGTTGATTCCATTAAATCTTTGATGGGAGACAAAATATCCATAAAAATATATGAACAAAACATTGCAAAAGATAAAAATACCAAAGCAGTCCATCTGTAAACGGGGTTATCCCGTAAGGTATTTGTAATAATCTGATTCATAATACAACTTTTAATTATTGAAATTACAAATGTAGATATATTTTAATTAGCTGATAGCAATTATTCAGAATTACTAAAACATAAATAAAACTGATATAAATAGTGGAATTGCCGAGATTGACATAAACTCTTTGAAATTCGAAATATAGGGTGTGTCCCAATTTTGCAAATTTATTAAAATTATTTTGGTTTTTCTATGGCTCCTGATTGGCGGGACAAGCTCTGAAGGGAATCCAATTTTAATTGCCAATTGGTTACTTTAGTGCAAAAATGGGACACCCCCGAAATATATTATTTGCTCTTGCCAAAACTTTGTAAACAGAATTCCATATTGTTATTTATGCGTATCAAGGGTTTAACAACAGAGTGTCCATTTCGCATTTTATACAATAAATTGTCCTCCGATTGCCTGAAATTACCGTGTGAACATCTGTATTTGCTTTGTGAAACAATGTGCAGTTTATTCATTTGTTATACAATGACACACAGTGAAGTACAAAATTCCACAGAGTAGTTTTTTTTAACCCTTAATTCGCATTATTTATTGATTTTCAAAATTTTGCTCGATATGTCAATAATGATTGTTCGATTTTTACAGGTGATTTCCAGAAATTTACCAGGATCAGCGTATAAATAAAACTGTCAATGAATGATAATTCTTAAATTGCCAAGAAAATATTGTTTGCCTGGCAGCAAAAACAATTTCTTTCTGATTTAATTTAGAAGTGGAGCTAACGGGATTCGAACCCGTGACCCCTTGACTGCCAGTCAAGTACTCTAGCCAACTGAGCTATAGCCCCAAAAAAAAACAAAGGTAATAAAAAAATATTTATGGGCTTATATTATTTTGATTCAATGAAGACAATTTTGTTATTCATCGCACTTACACTTGAACCTACTACAACTTTTGTATCAATATCAACACCTTTTACTTTCATATAAGCAAGAACAGCTTCCATCCTTCTCTGAGATAAAATTGAACTTCTGTAGGCTGGTTCATTTACGAAACCATAAAGCCTTACATTTTGGATCAAACCTGAATTCAACTTGCTAATAATATTATTAAGTATCTGTATCTGAGGAGGATCTATATAAGCTGTGCCTCCCTTGAATTTTATCTCAAGCTCAGGGTTTTCTTTGCTGATAAAGTCAGGACTATTTGTTTCGGCTGATGCAATAATGGTATTGCTCTCAGTAACCGGAGCTTCTTCTATTTTAACATTGGAAATATCAATAATGCTATCCTGGGATTCGAATTTCTTGAGATAGTCGGGGAGAACATTTAATTTGGCAAGAATATCACCATTTCGGTTCATCAATACTTCAGTAGGAACGGCATCAATAAGAATTACTCTTTTGAATACATTGTTCTTTACTTTTTCGCTATTGGATTGAGAAAATCCATAATAGCCAAATGAAAGTAATAGTAATAACACTAAGACTTTTTTCATATTCATGGGTTTTTTAATATGATGTATCAAAAACTGTACCAACTTTTCAAGATACAGCCTTTACTACTATCGTATCAATAACGATAAGTATATGAAAAAAGTTTCACATAAAAGTAAAAATTTAATATTAAAAAATTATAATTTTTTGATTCTGCCAAGCTCCTGCAGGTCTTTAATAACTTTATCCATGACCCCGTTAATAAATTCCTTGCTTTTGTCTGTTGAAAACTCTTTGGAGAGTTCGACATATTCATTAAGAATAACATTGCAGGGAATCGTGTCAAAATACAAAACTTCTGCAAGACTCATTTTAATAAATATCATATCTACGTTGGCTATACGTTCCTTATCCCATTTAAGCAGATTCGGAATAACAAATTTTTCAATCTCATTATTGATGGTCAGACATTTCTTTAAAAGCTTTTCTCCTAAATCAATAACTGTCTCATCAGTTGGATAATATGGCTGGATGAAATCACCTTCAAAATTATCTCTCTTCAGGATTTTTTTTACTGTTCCTATTACTACTGATTTTTCACTGCTCCACTGATAATAGCGATCATCAACCAGCTCAACAAAGACATCGCTGGCTCTCAAAAAACGGTAAAGCTCAAGTAAAATCTCCTCGTCATCCTTATGTGTTTTCCTTTTATGCCAGTAGTTAGTATATTCTTCAGTTTCTGAAAAATTTTTGTACAAAGTCCTAATAACATCGGTATCAATGAATTCATTGAATTTCAAATTTTCAAATCTGAACTTCAGGTCTTTATTGTTAACTAAGCCTTTTATTATTGAATTGTGATAAAGAGTACTTTTAAACAATTTATCGTCATCTGTGGGAAGATATTTTGACACTCGTTTGGTTTCGTCTTCAACTGAAACCTTTGTCATTTCAATGATAAGATAAAGATTTAGCAGAAATAGTTCTACAGTACCTTTTATCGAATCATGATAAAACTTAATTACATCGTCATTTTTTAATTCTTTATCTCTACTTTGAGAATAAAGAGCCTGCATCACCTTTACTCTGATACTACGTCTGCTTAGCATGGGATACCTTTCATTTTTTTAAACATTGCAAAGAAAACACTTTTTTTGTATAAAACAAACATTACCTTCATTTATTAAAGATATTATGAATATATTAACACAATTAAGTGATAAGTTAAAAGCTAAAAGCGAAAAATAAGAATGAAGAATGAAAAGTTAAAATGCTGTTAAAATGTTGAAAAAGTTTGTTAAATAAATATCATTTCGTATTTTTGCGAAATACAAAAATGTAATTTATTTATCAAAAAATTATAAAATGGAAATTAAGATTTTAGGAACCGGATGTCAGAAATGCAAAACCCTGGAAAAAATGACACAGGAAGTAATAGCAGAAAATGATTTTAATGCTTCAATCACTAAAGTTGAAGATATCATGCAGATAATGAATTACGGAATATTAGCAACTCCTGGTTTTGTAATAAATGAGAAAGTTTTAATAAGCGGCAGGTTGCCTTCAAAAGATGAAATTAAGAAACAAATAGAAAAGTTCAATAATGAGTAGTTTTAGTAAATACGAACCAGGTATTGAAGAAATAGCAATTATAGCCAAGGCAATCCAACATCCTGCAAGGGTCTATATTTTAAAAAAGCTTTCAAAAATGAATACCTGTTGCTATAGTGGAAACCTGGTAGATGAATTGCCAATAAGCAGGTCAACTCTGTCACAACATTTAAAAGAATTGAAATATGCAGGTTTAATCCAGGGAGAAATAGAAGCTCCATATATAAAATATTGTCTGAACCGTGAAAATTGGGAAAAAGCAAAAAAACTATTTAGTGAATTTTTTAACGATTAAATAATAAAGTATGAAAATCTTATATTTTAAATTTTTACTTATCTGTTCTTTAACAGGATTTATCATTATCAACTCATGTGATGGGCAATCGATTTCAGATAAACAGGACAATAAAACAACAATCAGATCAGGAAAAAAATCAAACAAAGAAAAACCTGTGGTTTACATTTATAATTTTCATCTTAAAAGGAGGTGTGTAAATTGCCTGGCAATGGAAAAGGTTGTTAATCAAACACTTGAAAAATACTTCCAAAATGAAGTTAAAGCCGGTCAGATTAAAATGGAAGTGATAAATGTGGAAGATGATGTAAACAAAAAACTTGTAGAAAAATTTGAGGTCTATGGAATGGCTTTATATATCGTCAGGAGCTACAAAGGCAAGGAAAAGATCATTGATATGACCGGCGATGGGGTAAAATATGCAAAAAACAAACCAGATAAACTTATTGAAATTTTGAAGAGTAAGATATCGGATAATCTTAAATAGCGAGTAGGTTTATGAAATTTATATGATTTATGAAATTTATGAAATTTATAATTAAGTTTAGAAGGTGTAGAGAGTCATGACAATCAGTCGAGACTGATGTCATGATGCTGACCGAAGTGTCAGCATTTTAAGAGTTTAGAAGGTTTTGGTTTGTACAATTAAATTAATAAATTTTAGAAAATGAAAAAAATAATTCTTTCTGCTGCTTTGGTTATACTGTTTTCAGGCATAGGTTTTGGTCAGACTATTGGAGATACAGTTATTTCAAACGATCAGGCAAAGCTTAAACTGAAAGCCTATTATTTCCACATTACTGACAGGTGTCATACATGTTATTCAATTGAGGAAAACCTTAGAGAAACTGTTTTCAGGCATTTCAACAAAGAACTTGAAAAAGGGATCATAGATTTATACATACTTAATTGTGAGATGCCTGAAAACCAGAAACTTGTAAAAAAATACAATGCTTATGGTTCCACACTAGTGATCACACCTGTCAAAAATGGAAAAGAATTGGAGCATGATGAACTGTCAGCATGGGCATTTAAAAAAGCTGGAAATAAAGATATCTTTGTAAGGGAATTGAAGAAAAAGATAAAAGCACACCTGTAAATTATCCTTTCAAAATATAACAGTATGGAATTTTTGCAAAATCTGCTTGAAAATAATAGTGTCCCTGTGATATCTGCTTTTCTCCTTGGCCTCATGACAGCTATCAGTCCATGTCCGCTTGCCACAAATATAACTGCAATAGCCTATATTAGTAAAAATATCGAGAATAAGAGAAGAGTATTTATTAATGGTTTGTTTTATACACTTGGAAGGGCGATCAGTTATGTTACCATTGGTGTTATTCTATTTTTCGGAGCCAGTAAGTTTCATATTGCCAGTTTTTTTCAATCAAACGGTGAAAAATACCTGGGGCCTTTACTTATCATTATCGGTATTTTTATGCTTGATATTTTCAAATTCAATTTTCCGGGATTAGGTAAAATCACTGATAGATTTAATCAAATGAAGACAAACTGGTTAAGTTCAATAATGATGGGGATACTTTTTGCACTTGCATTTTGTCCTTATAGCGGAGTATTATATTTCGGAATGCTTATCCCAATGACTATTTCGAATACCTCAGGGCTTTTTCTACCATTTGTTTTTGCTATTGCAACAGGACTTCCTGTCATAGTTTTTGCCTACCTGATAGCATTTACTTTTTCGGAAGTTGGCAATTTTTTCAACAAATTGAAAACATTTGAAAAATGGTTCAGGAAAATAGTTGCATTTGTATTCATAGCAGTTGGGATATATTATATGTATATTTTTTTCTTTTCAAATTAACATAGGTCACTATGGAAAATAAAATTAAAGTTCTTATCCTATGTACCGGAAATTCATGCAGAAGCCAGATGGCACATGGATTCCTGCAATCCTTTAACAGAAACCTTGATGTCCATTCTGCCGGCACCAAAGCTTCGGACTCCATAAATGAAAAAGCAGTGGCAGTCATGAAAGAAGTCGGTGTTGATATCAGCGCTCATACCTCTTATCCGGTTGAGAAGTACTTAAATGAAGAGTGGGATTATGTGATCACTGTATGTGGAGGAGCAAATGAAGAGTGTCCGGTTTTTATTGGAAAAGTTAAAAACAGACTTCATATAGGTTTTGATGATCCAAGCCATGCAACTGGAAGTGATGAATTTATCTGGAGCGAATTCCGAAAAGTCAGGGATGAGATCTGGAAGGAATTTGCTAATTTGAAAATGAGATGATTTATCCCGAAATTTTTTGGAAGTGCCAATGTTATATTTTCAAATTTTCAAATTAATTAATTTTCAAATTATAAAAACTATGCCATCACAAAAAAAATTAAAATTTCTGGACAGATATCTTACATTATGGATATTCTTAGCCATGTTTGCAGGAGTATTTTTGGGCTGGCTGAGTCCTGACATTGCAGGATTCTGGAATAAACTTTCATCTGGCACTACAAATATACCGATTGCAATCGGCCTGATAGTGATGATGTATCCACCACTCGCAAAAGTCAAATATGAAGAACTTGGAGATGTTTTCAGAAACACTAAAATCCTTGGATTATCTCTGGTTCAGAACTGGATAATCGGACCAATACTTATGTTTCTACTTGCTATTGTATTTTTGCCTTTTAATGTAGATTACATGTATGGCCTGATTCTTATCGGGTTGGCACGGTGCATTGCAATGGTCATAGTATGGAATGATCTGGCAAAAGGTGACACAGAATATGCAGCAGGACTGGTAGCTTTTAATTCAATATTCCAGGTTTTGTTTTTTTCAGTTTATGCTTACTTTTTTATCGCAGTTCTGCCCGGTTGGTTTGGATTGCCTGTAAATGAAATAGTTGAGAATATAACTATTGGTCAAATAGCAGAAAGTGTGTTTATTTATCTGGGCATTCCCTTTATAGCAGGATTTTTGACAAGATATTTATTGGTTAAATCAAAAGGAAAAGAATGGTATAACAAAAAATTCATTCCTGCAATCAGTCCGCTTACTTTATATGCATTGCTTTTCACCATATTCGTGATGTTTTCACTAAAAGGTGAATTCATAGTAAAAATACCTTTTGACGTTATCAGAATAGCAATACCTCTCATCATATATTTTGTAATAATGTTTGTAGTATCATTTTTTATGAGCAAAAGATTCGGGGCAAATTACAAACAATCAACAACTCTCTCATTTACTGCTGCCAGCAACAATTTTGAACTTGCAATAGCAGTGGCAATTTCAGTTTTTGGCATCAATTCAGGTGAAGCATTTACTGCCGTAATAGGACCTTTAGTCGAGGTACCTGTTATGATCGCTTTGGTTAGCCTGGCATTTTGGTTTAAGAAAAAAATGTTTAAAAATGAAATGATGTAAGAATGTGCTGATTTGCTAATTTGAAAATGAGAAAATTTGAAAATGTGAAAAATGAGAAATGATAAAGACAATTTGATTGTAATTAAAAGTTTTGAATTTGCTTTACGAATAATTGAGTTTACAGAATTACTTGAAAATCAATGAAAGTATGTTCTTGCAAATCGATTATTGAAAAGTGGGACTTCGATAGGTGCAAATATAAGAGAAGCACAGAATGCCGAAAGCAAAGCTGATTTCATACATAAAATGAAAATTGCAGCAAAAGAAGGAGATGAGACTGAATACTGGTTGCTATTGTGTAAATTTTCAAAAACTCATCCATTTGATGAACAACTTTTAAACAATTTAAAAGAGATTTTGATGATATTAAATAAAATCATTGCTTCATCAAAAACTAAATTATTAAAATAGAGAGAAATGTGTTAATTTGAAAATTTGAAAATGTGCTAATAAGATAATCTAGTAATTTGCTAATTCTCACATTTGCTAATTAACTAATTAAAACAATGGAAACAAAGAAAGAAATAAAAATACTGCTCTGGATCATAGCGATTTTTGGTGCAGCATTCTTTTTACCTATTGAAAGTGCAAGGTTTAATATTGCAATTGCTGCAACATTGGATCTTGTGAAGTGGTATGCGAGGGAGCATGTTATTTTGTGCCTGCTGCCTGCCTTTTTTATTGCAGGTGTTATCTCTGTTTTTGTTAGTCAGGGCTCAGTTTTGCGTTACTTTGGAGCAAATGCCAAAAAATGGCTGGCTTACACAGTTGCTGCCAGCTCAGGAACTATTCTGGCAGTATGCAGTTGCACTATTTTGCCATTGTTCTCGAGTATTCACAAGCGGGGAGCAGGATTGGGACCGGCTATAGCTTTTCTGTATTCTGGTCCGGCAATAAATATCCTTGCCATCATTTTAACGGCAAGGATACTCGGATTGGAAATGGGTATAGCCAGGACTATTGGTGCTGTATCTTTCAGCGTAATAATCGGATTGATAATGGCATTTATTTACCACAAAGAAGAGAAAGTCAAAAAGGAAGAACAGATGATTATTCAGCTACCTCCTGAAAAGCGACCAATGTGGCAAACTTCATTTCACTTTTTTACGCTTGTTCTGATACTTGTTTTTGCAAACTGGGGGAAACCATCCATAGAAGACACATCAAGTACATGGTATTATTTATGGGCGTACAAATGGTACATTACCGGATTTTTCTCTTTGATGCTTGCATATTCATTGATTTATGTGTTAAAAATTAAATGGCATTGGGTTTTGATGGCAGCTTTAGCAACAATTGCTTCAGTGTTATTTGCTGCAAATTTTATAGAAAATTCAAAATTGGCACCACTTTTTCCTATGATGGTTGGAATAGCGGGTTTGAGTATCATAACCCTGTTAGACAAACAGGATGATGAAAACCGTGAATGGACAATTTCAACATGGGGTTTTGCCAGGCAAATTCTGCCATTGCTGGGAATAGGAGTTGTGACAGCCGGATTTCTGCTTGGATCAACACACGATGGTCAAACAATTGCCGGAGTTATACCAAATGAATGGATTCAATGGCTTGTGGGTGGCAATTCATTTTTTTCAAATTTCTTTGCATCAGTTGTCGGTGCATTTATGTATTTTGCAACATTGACTGAAGTACCCATACTCCAGGGGTTAATAGCTTCCGGTATGGGTAAAGGCCCTGCTTTGGCTTTATTACTTGCCGGCCCATCACTTTCCTTGCCAAATATGCTCGTAATCCGTGGAGTGTTGGGAACTCAGAAAACCGTTGTTTATGTATCGCTTGTTGTAGTAATGTCGACTATAACAGGAATATTGTATGGATGGCTATTTTAGCATCAAAATGCATATTAAATCTATTGATCTTTAATCTGACAATTTCCTTTTATTTCCAGTGAACTGCCCTCATTGTTAATAATTGCTGTATTGGTAAAACCAGGGTAATTATGGATTATTGAATTATCAAGAATCAATTTTCCATTATTCTCGATAGCAAATGAATTTGATCCTCCGGAATGAATATGAACACCTTTTATTATTAAACCATTACTACTGGTGGGAGCTGAATTCTGAAAAGTTGCCTGAATACCATTTCCAAATATATGAATATTTTTAGTAATGTCACCTTCTATGACTATATGCTTGTCAATTACCAGATTTTCTTCACCCAGATTGATGGTATCATTTTGAATTGAATTGATAAACCTGATTGTATCACCCGTACTGGCACAACTGATCGCTGCAAACAGTGAACCTGCTCCTTTAGAATATGTATTGTCAACCCGCAATCTGCAAAAATTATTGACACAGGTTTTGATTTTCCATGACTGCAAACTACCACCATCACCATTTGCAACATCCTGAATGCGGAGACTCCATTGTCCTTTGATTTGCTGGTTATTGAATGTAACAAGTGAATTTGAAGGCAAATAAAATCCTCCGTCTGTTGGTGGACATGGCCAGTTACCATTTGGAGCAGATTGATCAAAATTAATATTGAAATTATCCTGACTGGTGCAAGGACGATTCCAGAACAGAACATTAACTGAACTGGGAGCAAATAAAGTAAACTTCAAATCATCTACATATGAATGTAATCCTGTTAAATTCCACACATCGAGATCGGTAACAACACCTCTGTCAGAAACAGGCAAATATGAATAAACGGTAGAAGTGCCATTAGAAGGTATAACAATTGGAATATCCGTACTGGTGTATGCGAAGCATGATTCAGTAGAAAAAGTAAAAACAGGAGACCATTCTGAACTGCCACATAAATTATTCGATTTTACTCTCCAGTAAAAAAACGAAAGACCTTCCAATGCATTTACAATCTGAAAATTATTCGTTGAAGAAACTGTATTTAAAATGAAAGATCCAAAATCAGGATCACGTGATACGATTAATTCATAGCCTGTGGCTCCTGTTGCAGATGTCCATGTGAGTAAAGGCTTTATGCTGATATTTGTGGAATTATTTGAAGGTGAAACAAGGGTAATTGCAGAAGGTAATACAGAAATTTGAAGATTGAAGGTTTTGCTTTTAACTATTGACCCGCTCACACCGGTAACCTGCACATTATATAAGCCTGCTGCAGCGTTATTATTCATTAGGGTTAAAACAGAATTTTGTCCGGGTATTACAGGATTTTGAGAAAAGCTGTAAGAAACTCCTGATGGTACCCCTGAAACAGATATAAATACAGGGTCTGAAAATCCAAGGATACTATTGACAAAAACTGTTAAATTATCATTAAAGCCAGGGCATAATTCAATATTGGTTGTGCTTAGGGAAAGATCAAAAGTTGGAACTCCTTCCTCAATTACTATATTTATATCATTTATATCAAAGAAAACATTACCAATAGATTTAACCATTATTCTTGCTGAACTTGTTAATCCTTCAGGGACTGTTATGTCTTCAGAACCATCATTAGCTGTGGAGCTTATCAAAGTAACAGGAAAAGTACTTCCACCATCATAGGACATTAAAATAATTACATTAGCAGTATTTATCCCATTGCCTGTGGTTCCTGCCACATCCCAGGTAATAGTTTTTGTTTCCCCTTCAAGCCATGTGGTTGCAGAATTCTGTGAAGTGATATTAAAAGGACCTGCAGCAGCTACAGTTGTCACTGTAAGATTTATTTCAGAATTACATCCCGCCACACCGGTGAAGTCCCTGGCTATACCCCTGAAATTCATTGTTCTGGATACTGAAGGCAATACCTGCCAAGTATTGACCGTATTATTTAGTATATTATCCAAAGGTGGGAAAAATCGGGAAGGTGATGATGTGGCAATAATACTTCGAAACATTGGACCTGTGGTATTGGCAGATAAAGGTGGCATTGTTTGGGCAGGTGTGGAGTACGCATCCATCTCATCCCATAAATATGTTATCGGATCTCCATTCGGATCATTGGCCGTAAGGGTCAGAACAAATGGGGTTGATTTAGGTATTGTGTAATTTGGCTGTGAAACAACATTTGGGGCAGTATTGGTAAAAGTCCCTACAATCTGTGCACATGCATTGCCAGAACCAGTCAGGAATGTTTTTATTTCCTGCAAGCTGATTGCATGAAAATATGGATCGCTATTGTTCTGGACATTAGGAGGGCAGATGCCTGCATATCCCATAATAGTTGAAGCACTGCCAGGTTCCATTGCGGTGTTATCATTTCTGTTACAGCTATTGTACTGGGTATGGTTACCTCCAAACTGATGCCCCATTTCATGAGTCACATAGTCTATTACAAATGGATCACCAACCGGATCAGGTCTTCCTGTGTATCCTTTTGCTTTACTGGCAGAGTTGCATACAACATTTAAACCCGCAATGCCGCCATCACCGGTCCCAAATACATGTCCAATATCATAATTTGCTGAACCTATCACATTTGTACAATTAGTTTGATTTGCTGTTAGGTCATTACTTGTTCCATCATTGGTATATCCATCAGTTACACTGTTATAATAAAATACCTGATCTGTATTAGCTATAAGTATCAATCTGACTGCGAGTTCAGCTTCATAAATTTCATTTACCCTGTTAATTGCAGTTACTACCTGTGACATTACCAGACCGGACTGAGCTGAGCTTGTGGCCCCAAAATAATTGCTATATTCACCTGTAGTGGCCTGAGCAAGCCGGTAACTTCTCAACTGGCAATCCCCGACTCTGAGATCACTATTTTCTTCATGAGGTTTTTGATCATGATCATCAGGATCATAATCGCATTCCCAGTTTCCTGAGTTAACCAAATCTTGTTTTTTATAAATAATTCTAGTATATTTATCGTCTCGCTGATAATAATCAATATATAATTTGCTTTCTCCGGGTTTTGATATTACTGCCCTGAAACCTTGAAGTGTATAGTCAATCCTGATACGTTTTAATTCATCTGTGACAGAAATTCCGTAAAAAGTTCTTATTTCTGGATACCTGGAAGCTAGTCCTGGTTCCATCATATCATATTCAACAACTCTGAATTTTTCATTTTTTTCATCTGAAAGAGCTACATTTATTAATATATCCGAAAATCTTACATTTACAGAAGATTCCTTTGGTGAATCCCACAATAAAGATTTTAATAAATCATCATCTACTCTGAACAGTGTATATTCCTCAGGAATTATATCCCTTTTGCCTTTGTTTTCTACCTGACCGGGTGAGGTAATAGTCCAGCTCTGTCCGATTAAGCCATAAATTTGAATGATAATTAAAAGCAGAGGCAAATAAAATCTCTTCATAAATATTCTTTAATGTTATAAAAATAATTATTTGCCCGCAATAATAGTAAAAGTTTTTTAAATTATTAAAAGGAAATAATTAAATTTTAAATAAAAAAATGCAACAAAAATATTATATATAGAAATGCCTGATTATCAGAATTAAATCTACATAGTATTATTATATATAGGATGCATTATACAATCAAATTGTTGATTAAAAATTATTCTTTTTTTAATATCCTGTAATTTTAAAAAAATCAACAATAATATTACCAGCCTATCCCATAATCTTCTCCGAAATTGCTTGATCCTCCCCATAAACTCCCATGTTCCCGGTCAAAATAAATTGCATTTACAGGGCCACTCGTTTTTTCTTTGAAGGAAAGCTTGTACCCCATATTATTTAAATCCTTTCTGATCCATTTTGGTATTTGTTCGTTCAGGATCAATGACCCTAGAAGTTTTTCATGTTCCCCGAAACTTGAAAACATCTGGTTTGTAATAAAACCTGGAGCTTCACATGCTTCCTGTACTGTCATATTAAATTCAACCATGTTCAGAAAAAACTGAAGCAAAAGCTGATCCTGTTCATCTCCACCCTGTTTTGCAAAAGAAAGAAAAGGTTTACCGTCTTTCAGAGCAAGTGTCGGAGTTAAAGTTACCCTTGGACGCTTTCCCGGAGCTACAACATTGAAAGGATTTTCTTTTTCATCAAGAACGAAACTCTGCATTCTCTGACTCATGCCAATGCCAGTATTGCCAGCTATGCATGCCGGTATCCAGCCACCGCTTGGTGTTACCGAAACAACCCATCCTTTTTTATCAGCTGCCTGGATTGATGTGGTTCCTGCGGTGAAGTTTTTCAAATAATCCTCATTTAATTGATCAAAATTAAAGCCTTGTTCATCATCAGAATTATTGTTCGATTTTAAATAGGGATTTACTTTGCCTTCATATGGATATGGGTCTCCTGGTCTGATTCCCGGATCATTTCTGTCAAAATTAATAAGTTTACTTCTGTCTTTTGCATATTGTTTTGAAAGTAGTCCTCTTATTGGTTCTTCTGGTGGAAAAGCAGGATCACCATAATAAAAATCACGGTCAGCAAAAGCAAGATTCATTGCCTGGTACAATGTATGAATATATCTGGTGGAATTATAGCCCATGCTTTTTAAGTCAAAATTTTCAAGGATGTTGAGTATCTGGAGCATGACCGGGCCCTGCGACCATTGCTGAAGCTTATAAACATCAATACCCTTATAATTTGTCATTAGAGGCTCTTCAATTTTGACTTTCCATTCTGCAAGGTCATTAAGAATGATCAAGCCACCAAGTTCCTGACATCCCTTAACAAACTCCTGTCCAATATCCCCTTTGTAGAATCTGTCGTAAGCAGCATAGATCGCTTCTTTCCTAGAATTACCTTTTTTAAGTGCATTTTGTTCTGCCTCAATAAGTTTTTCCAGAGTAATTGAGAGATCTTTCTGAATGAATATTTCGCCAGGCCAGGGTGCTTCTCTGTTTTTACCTTCATGTGTCAGAAAAACTTTCCTTGAATATGGCCATTCTTTAATGATCTTTTTTTCTCTTTCTATAGAATTGGCTGTCTGAGCTTCCATAGGATAGCCTTTTGCCATTTCCAACGCCGGTGCCAGAACATCTTTAAGACTCATAGTTCCATATTCTGCTAACATAACCATGAGGCCTCCGGGTGTTCCGGGAGTAATGGCAGCTAGTGGTCCATACTGTGGAGGATATTTGTAGCCTTTATTCTTGTAAAATGTAGATGTGGCACCGGTTGGAGCTACTCCAAGTGCATTTATAGCTATAACTTTTTTGATTTCAGGATTATAAATAAGAGCCTGTGTTTCACCGCCCCAGCTCAAAACATCCCACATCGTACAGGTAGCTGCCAGCATAGCACATGAAGCATCGACAGCATTTCCTCCGTTGGTAAAAACCATTGCACCGGCAGTAGCTGCCAATGGCTTGCCAGTTATTGCCATCCAGTGTCTTCCATGTAGAGGTGGTTTCTGGGTTACTGCCGGGAGTATATTAAATGACTGGCTGAAAGCATGGATCAGAATAAAGAAAAATAAAGGGAGCAATAATATTTTTTTCATTTTTGTAAATATTGAAAAAATAAAATGGAAAATCCTGACAGGATATTCTTTCAAATGCAAATATAAAAAAAAGGAATAAGAAATCTGATTACTGAATATGACAAATTGCACCTTATTTAAACACTTTAGCAAGAGGTCAGTCTTGTGCTGAACGTAGTGCCTGTAGTGACCGTAGTATCAGTGTCAGCAAGACCTTTGCTAATGGAGATAACTCCTGAAATAATTGTTTCACCTCTAATCAGGCTATTATATTTGCTGTACAATTTATTATACATTATTTGATCAAAAAATTATGAATTCCAAAGCATTTATATTTTCAAATGTAAAAATATTTGGATTTTTTAAAAAATTGTAGTATATTTGTTATTCTATACATGATCTTTTAAGAATTTATTTTATGTATAAGAATAATAAAAAATACTTTCTAATATTGCCAGGTTTGCTGATGTTATGGTTGGCAATATTATCAGGTCAAAATCATATAGATCTTGATTACAATAAACATGAGCTTATTGTCTTTGCAATACCATCAGTTGTTCCTATAGACTGGACATCGCCAGCAACCTTATCCTCAACAGCTGAAAAATCATTTTTGCTTTCAGAAAAATGCGATTTTGCCCTCGGGCATATGTACATTCAGTTAAATTCACCACTATTAGAGGAAGATCTGTATGCCGGAATGGCAGTAAAATCGCGGAAGGGACTGGAAATAAAGGTTTTGAAAGATAAAATAGGACTTGGCATACTGGGAATTGAAAACGAAGGATTCCTGGAGAATTCTAAAAGACTAAAAAAAACCACTGCAATACATATTCGAAAAAACAGAATAAATTCAATAAAAATAAGAATAAATGAAAAGGCAACGATGAGAATAATTCAGTTTATTAAAAAATTTGACAGTCCGGATGAATTTGGATACAAACCTTCTGACAATTACGGGGGTGTGTTTTGGCCACTTTATGAAAATGAAGGTGCAGGTTGTTCAGCTTTTGCTATGGCAATTCTTTATTTGGCTGGTTTTACAATTGAAGAGCTTGGAAAATGGAGAATTGATTTTAAAATACCTATGAATTTAATAGGAGGAGACTATAATAAAGGAAATAAAGTAAAATTTGGAGATGTCAAAGAAGCTCATAGCTGGTATGAAGGAGATGGTAAAAAAAATGTTGATTTTATTGAACTTTCGATTTATGATCCTTCTCTTCTATATTCCTGGATAAACCGGGAACTTTCAAACAGGAAAAAAGATGTAAATTTACCACAGTTTAAAGAAATAAATCATGTACCTACTCTGGAACTGGACTATTCAGATAAAATAATAGATGAAAGTATACCGATTTTTTCTAAAAGACCTGAAAGAAATGTTTTTATTGATCTCTTTTTCTCAAAACGTTCGATTAAGAACTAAAGAAGTTCACATAGTAGTCAAGAAATTAATTGCGGGCGGGTAGTTAAAATAAGTAAAAAAGGACCAAAACAGATTCTTATCGAATTGTTTATTCTGTTGATGTTTTTGTTCATTACAGTCATAAATGCAGAGTTTTTAAACCCTGCATTATAAGACTGCCCTGTATTACTGCTATGTAAATATTATTTGAGTCCTGTCTCCATCGCACATTTCGTAGAAACGACCGACTGTTATTATATCGACTACATCATCCCAAAGATCCTCTTTTTTCAACCCGAACATTTCGACGGCAAGTTTACATGCATAAACTTCACCACCCCCTGCTGTGAACATTTCCAAAAATTCTCCAACCGGTGGAATATCCAATTTAGCCATTCCGCTTTTCATCATTGCTGATACACCTGCTTCAACACCAGGCAATACACCAAGAAGGGATGGGAAAGGTAATCCCCCCGGCATTCTCATGGCTGGGTTACCCACTGTAGCAGTATGAAGACTGCTCATCTGTTTTTTTGTAATAGCGTCAAGACCAAAAAATGTAAAGAATAGTTTTGCTTCCATTCCTTCCATAACAGCTCCGTTAGCCATAACAAGGGCTGCATAAACATCTTCGAGAGCCCCTTTTGCACAAATAATGCACACCTTTTGTAAAGGTTTTTTTTCTGTTTTTTCCATAATGATCATATTAAAATTATTGTCAATAGAATTTTTTAATCCGGAGTTTTATACACAACTTGTCGGTTTTGGCAGGCCTGCATATTTTGATGACATTTTTAGTGGCCCTTTAGGAAATAAAGTGTAGAACTGCTTGATATCCACGATACCTGAATTACCTACTTTCCTTATGGTGAGCGTTTCACCGTCATTGACTGTTTTTCTTAAAAAATTTAAAACTTCAATGTGTTTATCAGTAAGTTCGAGTTCATCTTCTGCAGCAAGAGCTTTCGCTACATCTACATTCCATTGTGATGGATCGACTAAAAAACCATCATCATCGATTTTTATGCTGTTGCCAGCAATATTCAATTCTTTCATAAGTGCTAATTTTTTATTGATAATTAAATTTAATTCATGTTTTTTGATAAATTTTTCATAAATGTAACTCCGAAACCAAGAGCTTTTTTCATTTCAGGGGTGTTAATCTCTTTCATAACTCTCCAAACGGAATAAGGTTGAACATCCCTGATTTCGATGCTGGAATAGACATGGATAGCATTATCTATTGATTTCAGCATTTCTGGCTGAGTCAAATCTTTTATTGTGTGAATTATAAGCATAATATTATCAGCAAGATCTTTCAATTCCTGTGGAGTCAATCCGGTTACAACTTTGTCAATAATCGGTCCTACATTTTTAACGAATTCAAAGTAACCTTTTGCTTCAAATTCTGCCATTTTCTTTGTAACATCAATTATGGTCTCATTAAAAATTGGTCCAAGTTCTTTCATTAGATCTGAAACCATTTCTACTATATTTATCATCTCTCTGAAATTTTTAATATTTCGGAGAAATGCAATGAGCAATTCTGTAACTTCTTCCGGATTGATCTGAACCTGACGTTTATCCAGTTCCTCCACTGCAGTATCGTAGAAGTCCTTTCCTATTATGGCAAGATCTCCTGTAAGGTCATTTAATGACTGTGTTGAAAGACGCTGACTATTGACATAATCAAGTAATATGTCAATTTTATTTTCCAAAGCGTCAAGCCTTTTATTTATTGCCTGTTCATCCATGATAATTACCTTAAATAGTTTGTTTCTGTTTTCCGGCCATTGACATATGCGCTTCTATAGGCATTTCTTTTCCTTTTAGCAAAATATGCCAGTAAATCCACCTGAACAAGATCTTACCATAGTGATTGATCTTAGTATTTTTCAATAGTCCGAATGGCCCTATTCCGGGAAGAGGGAATGTGCCGGGCAATGGTTCGGTATCATAATTGAAATCAATCAGTGCACCTTTACCATATCCGGTTTCAATGTAGCAATTTGCGTGACCGTCGAATCTCGCTTTCAATGGTCTTCCTTCTATAGCGCTTAAAAGATTTTCAGTGAGTATTTCAGCAGCAAAATGGGCAACTGATCCTGCTTTTGATGTTGGCAGATTAGCTGCATCACCAATTACAAAGATATTATCAAAATCCTTTGACTGCAGCGTATTTTTATCAGTTTTAGCATAATTCATGTCATCTCCCAAACCGCTTCTTTTAACCATTTCATTACCCATATTTACCGGAACTATCGTAAGAATATCAAATGGAACTTCCTGACCATCGTATGATAGTATCTTTTTATTTTCATTATCGACACTTTCAAGGTAAAATTCCGGAATGATGCTGATATTTTTCTCCTCAAGAAGGGCAGAGAGCATCTTTGTGGCAACCGGCTTTGTAAATGCTCCTGACATTGGTGTAACATATTTAATGTTCACTTTGTCCCTGATTCCTTTTTTTGTAAAATATGCTTCAGCAAGGAAAACAAACTCAAGTGGTGCCACAGGACATTTATATGGTACTTCCGATATACACATTACCAGATTACCTCCTTCCCAGTCTTTGAACCTGTCATGCAGTGCCACAGCACCTTCAACAGTATAAAAATCAAAAATATCCTTATACCAGAGTTTGTCCTTTAATCCAGGTGTCATATCGGGCCTTGTCTCTGTCCCTGTTGCAAGAATCAGAAAATCATATCCCAATACTTTCCCACCGTCAAGGTAAACTTTGTTTTCTTTACCATCTATTCTGTCAATTGTATTGAATATTACATTTACTCCGGTGGGAAAAAAATCATATTTTGGTTTCGTAACATCCTGTTTTGTATAAATTCCAAAAGGTATAAACAGAAATCCCGGTTGATAATAATGTGATTTGAACTGATCAACAATAGTTAATTCCCATTCATTAAGATCAAGAATATTGTACAGCTTGTTCAACATCATTGTGCCCGCAGTTCCTGCTCCTAAAATCAATATTTTTTTCATCAATTTCGCTTTTTATTATTATTTTAAAGTTTTTGCAAATATATCTTAATCATAAGCTTATTTCAGAATTATTTAATATGACATAGTACAGTTTATGATATATGTCATATATTTGGCAAAAAATTGAAAGTTGATGCTCTGTTCTTGCGAGTCCTGTCATATCAATAATACTTTTTACAGCTCCATCCGCGATGCAAATCTGGAAAGATTTTGCCATGCCAGGACTGAGATAATTATACCTGGAGGTACTACATTTATTAATCAGGGCGATGATATAAAAAGTTTCAAGTATCTGAAAGAAGGACTTGTCAAACTCCACAGGCAAAATGAAATAGGTAAGGAACAAATTATTTCTTTCGGTACACCTATGGATTTTATCAGTGTGCAGAATGTTTTTTCAGAAAAAAAATATAACTACTCGGTTACAGCAATTGAAAATAGTGTTGTTTGTGTTTTTGATCTGAAAATTATTAATGATCTGATTTTGTCGAATGGTGAATTCGCTATGAAAATGCTGAATATTTCAAGCATGGCAATGAACAAAATCTTAAACAGTTCGCTAGATATGATAAGCAGGACAATGTATGGAAAAGTAGCCAGTTTGCTGGTATTTTTCCAGGATCATGTTTATAAAACAGAAGGTTTTGATCTTCCAGTATCGAGAAAGGAAATAGCTCAGTACACCGGACTTTCAATTGAAACAGTTATCAGGGTCATATCCGAATTAAGAAAAGATGGTCTTATTAAAGTGTTTGGAAAAAAAATAGAGATCACAAACAAACAGGCATTGTTGTCAATTATTGAACACAGTTAGTCTTTTTTAATTAAATACAAAACAGCCTATATAATTAACACAAATATTCAATAAGGTAAAAGCCTATGCATCAATAAAATAGAAGTTTCATTAGATTGGGTGTATCCCATTTTTGCACTAAAGTAACCAAGTGGTAATTAAAATTCTTTGGGATTCCCTTCAGGGTCAGGGCAAAACCCAAAGAATTTTAATAAATTTGCAAAATTGGGATACACCCATTAGATTTAAGTTTTTTACAACTTCATTAATTGATTTTCTGGATTATATGCTTTTTCAAATTATATTTTTGTGCATTATTTTTTGTGCATAAAAATAAATTACAGATATTTTGGTTCTAAAATGGTATCTTTGTCATTATGAATCTATTAAATAATTTTGGTATTTTTATTGTTTTATTGCTTGGATTATCTTCCTGTGCAAATGTTGCGTCGCTCACCGGGGGATCTAAAGATGATAAACCACCTATTCCTGATTCGGTAAAATCGACACAAAATTTTCAGACAAGATTCAAGCCCTCTAAAATAAAGCTTGTTTTCGATGAGTGGATAACATTAAAAAACCCTGAACAGATACTGATATCTCCTCCTACTTCAAACAATCCTGTTATCAGGCAAAGGGGAAAATATGTGTCTGTCGAAATTGATAAAAATGATACTTTAAGGGAAAATACCACATATAATCTGAATTTTGGAAACTCGATAACTGATTTCACTGAAGGCAATCCATTAAAAAATTACTCTTTTATTTTTAGTACAGGTGATAAAATTGATTCATTGAGCTTTCATGGCAAAGTAATAAATTCTGTTGATAATAAACCTGAAAAAGACATATTGGTAATGTTGTATGACCGGTATGAAGACAGTATTGTTGTGAAATCCAAGCCATATTACTTTGCTTATACAAATGAAACCGGTTTATTCAGGATCAATAACATCAAGGAAGGTAAATATAAGGTTTTTGCTTTAAAAGATGCCAATTCCAATTACCTGTTTGATAATATTAATGAAAAAATAGCTTATATTGACTCATTGTTCCATATCTCTTCTGATACCATGAAACAAGATTTGATTTTGAGTCTGTTCCAGCCTGACCTTCCTCTTCAGATTAAAGATAAAAATATAGCTGCATATGGTAAAATAGTTTTGATGTATTCCCGCAAACCTGATAGTGTCAGAATTATAAACTCTTCAGTAAAAATTCTGGCTAAGGAATCTATAAAAGATAGTATTTTAA
The DNA here is from genome assembly GCA_050258615.1 of Deltaproteobacteria bacterium. Lineage (GTDB taxonomy): Bacteria > Bacteroidota > Bacteroidia > Chitinophagales > Saprospiraceae > JADJGA01. The sequence continues at coordinate 101,650 of JBLMZC010000003.1, forward strand.
TATGGTATGATGTTCCTGAATCAGTAGATAGTGTACAAATGATCCTTAAATCAGAATCCATGACTGATACCCTGGTTTTAAAAACCAGAAAAAAAGTGGATACGCCAATAAATCTCATAAGCAAATCAGAAAAAGGCAGTAAAATCATACATCCTGATAAACCACTTCTGATTGAATTTAATCAACCAGTAGAAACTGCCGACTCTTCTCTAATTGAAATTACAGATTCAAGTAAAATCAGGCATGTTTTCAATATAGAAAAAGATGCAAATAACAAAAGAATTATTAAGATCAGGGGAAACTGGGATGAAACAAAAAAATATATTTTTTCAGCATTACCAGGAGCATTCAAAGGCTTGCACAAGCAGATCAATGATAGTATTATTATCAACTTTAAGACTTATAAACGCAGTGATTTTGGCAATATAACCTGTAGCTTTGACAGCCTGGATTCAAATGTTGACTACATTGTGCAGCTTAAACAAAAAGAAAATATAATCGAAGAAAGATCTATTAAAAATTTAATCAGAGCTGATATGAAGTTTCCGGGATTGGAGCCGGGTCTATATTCATTGGATATTATTATCGATGAAAATAAAAATGGCAGATGGAATGCTGGTGATTATTTTGCTAAAAAACAAGCTGAAAAGATCATTAAATTTCAGATGAATGAACTCAAGAAAAACTGGGATCAGACACAAAAAATAAGTTTAAAAAAATGATATTACGAACCGAAAACCTTGTAAAATACTACGGAAAAAGAAAAGTAGTCAATGATGTTTCCATCAATGTGGAAAGAGGTGAAATAGTAGGCTTGCTCGGGCCGAACGGAGCAGGAAAAACCACAACATTTTATATGGTTGTAGGATTTATAAAACCCACAAGCGGGAAAGTTTTTATTGATACCGATGAAGTGACAAATTTTCCGATGTACAGAAGAGCCAGAAAAGGGGTAGGGTATCTGCCTCAGGAAGCATCTGTATTCAGAAAATTAACAGTAGAACAAAATATAAAATCGATTCTCGAATTTCAAAAAATATCAAAGCTTGAACAACAGGAAAAGCTTGAAAGTCTGCTTGATGAATTCGGACTTCAGAAGGTGAGGAAAAATCTGGCTGATTCATTATCAGGGGGTGAAAGAAGAAGAACTGAAATTGCCAGGGCTCTGGCTTCAAACCCGGGCTTTATTTTACTCGATGAGCCATTTGCCGGTATTGACCCCATAGCAGTAGAGGACATACAATCAATTGTTGCTAAACTTGTTGACAAGAACATTGGAATTTTGATAACCGACCATAATGTCAGAGAGACTTTATCAATCACCCACAGGGCTTATCTTATGTTTGAAGGTGCTATTCTGCGAAGTGGCACTGCAGAAGAATTGTCGGTAGATGAACTGGTCAGAAAAGTATATCTTGGAAAAAACTTTGAACTAAAAAAAACAGTTTTTGACTGATCAGATTATTGCTTTATTGTTTTAAAAAAAAATTATGTTATTAAAAAGATTTTATCTCCTGTTAATCATTTTTTTGATAATACATATAATTCTTTCATGCTCAGGTGATGAAAAACCACTGACAAGTGAAGAACTTAAAGTGGCAGATTCAATTTACCGGACCCAGGAAGCAAAGCTCCTACCTTCGCTTGATACCATTTGCGATTCAGTATATAAAAAGAATTATCCCAAAATGCTTGATTCTATTAAAAAGCTGAGATCAGAAGAAGTGATAAAGCTTTTAAAAGATTAAAGCTAAAACAGACTTTTTATAATATCATTCTCAGTAATACCTTCGGTTTCTGCCCTGTAGTTTTTTATAATCCTGTGCCGCAAAACATTAAATGCTACTTCCTGGATGTCTTCGATATCGGGTGAATATTTTCCATTTATTGCAGCATTGCATTTAGCTCCAAGCACAAGGTATTGCGAAGCTCTTGGGCCTGCCCCCCATGAAAGGTATTTATTTGCTTCAGCTGATGCCCTGGGTGAATTAGGCCGGGTCCTGGAAGTCAGAGATACTGCATACTCCATTACGTTTTCGGCTATGGGTATCTTTCTTACCATCTTCTGAAAATATATTATATCATCGGCAGATAGCACTTTATTTACAGAGGTTGATGTGTCAGCAGTAGTATTTTTTACTACATCCACTTCTTCATCAAAACTCGGATAATCAAGAAAAATATTGAACATAAACCTGTCGAGCTGTGCCTCAGGCAGCGGATAGGTTCCTTCCTGTTCAATCGGATTCTGGGTAGCTAATACGAAGAATGGTTTTGGTAATTCATATGCATTACCGCTTATAGTTACGGATTTTTCCTGCATAGCCTCAAGCAGTGCAGCCTGGGTTTTAGGAGGAGTCCTGTTTATCTCATCAGCAAGTACAATATTAGCAAAAACGGGTCCCTTATTGAATTTGAAATGTCTTGACTCATCCAGAATTTCAGAGCCTGTGATATCACTTGGCATCAGGTCAGGTGTAAACTGTATCCTTTTGAACCTCAGATCAAGTGATTGAGCTATGGTATGAATTAAAAGAGTTTTTGCAAGTCCGGGCACACCTACCAGAAGACTGTGTCCATTGCTGAACAATCCGGTAATAACTGCCTTTATAACATCGTCCTGTCCTACGATTACCTTTCCGATCTCTGATTTTAATTTATTAAATGATTCTGCCAGCGCATCAATAGCTTCTACATCCGATTTATAATCCATTATATTTTTTTTTAATGACTTTTATTTAACGTTAATGCGTTTATTTTGTTTTTAAATTTATACACACATTTTTAAATTCACTTAAAATCATTGCTGTTGCACCCCATATGATGTGCGAATTTATATAAAAATACGGTATATTATCGAGAATAAACCCTGACTGAAGAGTTATTTTTCCATTTTTAATATTTGAGTCATCCATCAGATCATTCATGTTTACTTCAATTATATATTCCACTTCAGAAAGCTGGGGTTTGAAATCAGGAGTTTGATCTGTTATAAAAACATAGGGTTGAACCCGAAAATTACTTACAGGTATCAATAATTCACTCAACTGACCTGATATTCTTGCAGTATTTGACCCTATTCCAAGTTCTTCTTCCAGCTCCCTCAAAGCACATTCTGCAAGATCAACATCAGAATCATCTTTTTTCCCTCCGGGCAGACTTATCTGGCCACTATGATTATAATTGCCGGAAGTTCTTTTAATCACCGGAAAATAATAATCATCATTTTTTTTATATAACAGTATTGCTACTGCGGCATCTACATACCCGGATACGTACTTGAGGAGATCATACCTGTGGGGAGGAGACATCTGATTTTGTGATTTATAGCCGGGTAAACTACAGGCTTCACTTTTAAAAAACAAATCCAGTTGCTCTATCAGTTCCATACGAAGGGTGGCTATTATATTAACTCTTTACTTAAAAACAGGGATAACTTTATATCCTGCTTTTCTAAGTAGATTTATTACTCCTTTTTCACCTCCAAGGTGCCCAGCACCTACAGCAAAAAATGAAGCCTCTTGTTTCATCATTTCTTCCATTACCGGTATCCAGTTTTCATTGCGGTCATTCAAAAGGATTTTCTCATATTTTGAAATATCATCTTTTTTAATTGAATTAAATAGGGTATTGATATCCTGTTCTTTATACTGTTTTACGAGTAAATCAAAAGAAGAAGTATCCTGAGCCTGGTTATCAATACTTTCAAGCAGCATTCTTGCCTGCTCTTTGTATGGAATAGAATCTAAAATACTTATCTGATAATCAATACTTTCCAATCCCGAAACTTTTTTATTCTGATTTTCTGCCATTGAATGGAACTCAAGCTCGTATGACTTGTATTCCCCATTTTCGAGTATGCCGGGTTTAACTTCCGGATCAGCAAACATTGTAAGGAACATTGGTTTAATTTTCTCAAGGAAAAACAGTGGTAATCCTGCCTCTGTAAAAAACCTGTTTACCTTTTCATATTCATCTTCTGAAATAAGGTCACGAAGGGATAAGTCATCTTTCATCATCACCTTAGGCAAGAGTGACATAACTTCTTCCATATCATCAAGCATCGACATATCAATTTCAAAAACGATATTGTTGCTTTTATTAAAAGCTTCATTAAAACCATTTGGCAGGAAAAAATCTTCAGATTTAATAATATGTATTGTTCCAAAGAGGTAGGAAGCCTTGTGCAAACCTTTACCCTCTATCTTCCACAACAGTGAATTTTCAATAGCCTGTACATTTGCTTCATTCTTATTTTGAACTGATTTACAGGATAAAATAGAAAAGAGCAAAAATATAAGAGATAACAATACGTATTTTTTGTGCATATTTGATTACTTTTGTCAATTATTTTTTTAATTCGATTTTATGTTATCAAATAAAACTCAATTTGGAAGGTTTTATTTTGTTGTTTTGTTTTTTCAGTTTTTGGTACCTGCTCAATCTCAAACCGGCTTTTTTGCCGAACTTGAAAATGTGGAGCATATACCAAGTAAAGTAATGAACAAATCTCATAAGGCAATGGTTTTTTTACCTGATAATTATTACGGTACTAAGGACAGTTTTCCGGTGGTATATCTCCTGCATGGTTATAGTGGCCATTTTGATGACTGGAATCGCAGGGAGCCACAACTGAAGCAATATGCCACAAAGTATAAACTGATCATAGTGACTCCTGAGGGTGAATTTGACCGATGGTATATAGATAGTCCTGTAGATACCTCCAGCAGATACAAAACCTACATAGCTATTGAGGTACCTGACTGGATAGATGAAAATTACAGAACCAAAAAAAGTAAAAAATTCAGGGCTATCACCGGACTAAGTATGGGAGGTCATGGAGCATTTACAATAGCTGCGGATTATCCGGACAGATTTGGTTCGGCAGGTAGCATGAGCGGAGCACTTGACCTGAGACCATTTGCAGATAAATGGAATTTGAAGTCCATTTTGGGAGATATCAATAAAAAACCTTCAGTATGGTTTCTTAATTCGTTTTATGGCAAAGTTTTCAAACTCAACAAAAATGATCATCCTGCTTTAATATTTGATTGCGGAGAATCTGATTTTTTCTTTGATTGTAATATTAGTATACACAATTTGTTGGTTGACAAACAGATACAACATGAATTCAGTTTCAGGAAAGGTGGTCACAACTGGGAATATTGGCTTGAGTCCTTGCCTCTGCACCTGGATTTTTTTGAAAAAGTATTTTCTGATAATACCAAACAAAACTAAGGACGGATTTTTTCTAATTTTCAAAATTTTATAATTATGAGCAATAAAACAAAAATCACCTGCAACTGGAAAGGCAATATGTCATTTGAAGCTGAGACAGTGGGTGGACGCATTGCCATGGATGCTGACAGTTCTGTGGGTGGTGAAGGCATGGGGGTTAGGCCAAAACCTCTTATGCTTGTAGCGCTGGCAGGCTGTACAGCAATGGATGTGGCTTCTTTATTTAAGAAGATGAAAGCTGAACCTGAAGAATTCAGTATTGAGATTGTGGCTGGTCTCACCGAAGAACATCCAAAGTATTACGAGAACACAAAAATAGAATATCATTTCCGGGGCAAGGGTCTAAAGAAAGATAAGCTTGAAAAAGCTGTAAATATGTCGCTTGAGAAATATTGTGGAGTTACAGAAATGTTCAGGAAGTTCTCAAAAGTGGATTTTGAGATTTTCTACCATGAGGAATGAAAAACACCCTTTTATATCATTGCTTTTATTTAATTTCCTTTTTTCCGAGGGATAACATTATAAAGTCTGAAAATCTTCAAATTATATCTTTGACTATAAATTAGATATTAATCTCAGATCTGCATTAGTCAGTGCAAATTTGTCGATTTGTTTTTGAATTCTATTGACTAATTTTAATTTTCTTTTCTGATCGTGGAAAAAATTAATATACAGGATTGTGTTACTGAAATTGATTCAAAGATAGAAATTATCCTGATGTACCAGGTCATCGGGACCCACCTGATACATCATTTTGGGGCTAAAATGTTTACATACTTGCATAATGCAAAGATAATAAATAATTTACAAATATTAAAATAATATTATATGTTTTTTTGATAATTATGGAACTTTGTTTTTGGGAGTTGTGCAATAGCTACCCGTGTTAGTGGCTGTTTTTATTCTTTCCAACCGACATTTTTTTTCCATTCTTCAATTTCCTGTTTTCTTTTTTCAAGGTCTTTCGGTGGCAATTGATTTTCATTTTTCGCCTGTTTTCTTATAATCTCCGTTTGCTCTTCAAGTGTGTTAATTCCTATTGATTTCCTTCTTTCATTCACCTTGGTTAAGTCGTCAAAATGATTTGGACTTAAATTTCCGTATTCGTCCCAATCAAATTGAGTTCCGTAGAGTTGTTCCTTACCTTCAAAAACTGCTATTCGGTCAATTAGATACGCTAAACTTTTCGGGTCTGCTTTGTTTTCACTAACGGCTTTTTCCAGCAGCTTTGCACATTTTTTCATAAATTCAGGTTTTCCGATAGAATGTTGTATTATTAACCAAGTCGCTTTGTTTGCTTCTTTACCAACTTTGTCTATTGTCGGATAGCCGATTTTATCTATTATGTCGCTTAATATTTTAGCATTTCTGTTATGCAACTCCTTCAATTCTTTGTTATACCCATTACTAAGTTGTCGGCTTTGAATTAGTTTCTCCCTTAATGCTAAATCCTTATTTTTCAGGTCAATTATATTTTCAGCAATACTTTTATAGTCCATTCTTTTGAAGTCGTTTTGTTTTTGCATAGTGTCGTCCTAAAATAGCCACTAAAGGTCGCGGGTATGAGCAGTGGTGGGCTTCGTGGCTACGTCCGTATCCCCCGTTAAAGACCTGACCTGCAAGACGAGACATTGAACACGCTACAAACCCCGCCATTGCTTATGACACGATGTTAGGTGGCATTTTTATTTTTTATTAATCCTATTACCATATCTTAGGAATTAGTCGTTGTCTTGTTTTTTGTGCATAATCAGAATAACCCGATAGTTCTTTTTTTAACGTTTCATCTTCAAGATATGTTCTTATAAACAACAGAATTATAGCAATAATAATTGGTATTATACTCCAAACAGAACCAGTCAATAAAGGTAAAGCGGATAACGAAATTGTCATACCAAAGTATCCGGGATGCCTCACAAATTTATAAATCCCTGTATCGCAAACTGAATGTCCTCTGTCCGTTTGAATTCGTACTACACTTGAAAAATATTTATTTTCTTTTCTTGCAGTAAGAAAAATCATCTGTCCAATTATCATTAGCACAACTCCGATTAGATAAATAGTACAATGAAAGTCAGGCGACCATTGAAAACGACCAGAATCAAGACCAGCGATTACAACACTTATTAAATATGTCACAGCCGATAATCCTAAAATTAACTTATCCCATGACTTTGAATCTTTACCTAATTTAGACCGCTCAGTCATTAATTCTGTATCATTTTTAATTGTCCAAAAATTCATCAGTGCAGTAAAAAGGTTGGCAAATAAAAAAACATATCCTTGAACATAGTCAATTTTCCACGCACTAATAAATAAAATCACAGGAAAAATCAATGATGTCATTATTGTTTTGAAAAAATATTTTACTTTCATAATCTCTCATTTTAATTATGTCTATTGTTCGCAGCGGGTTATCCCAAATGCCACCAACCGAACAGGGCTTGCTACAGTTTGGGTATTTGAAATTCGTTAGCCCGTAACTGAAGTTGATGATTGCAATATTGCTTATGTTTTATTCATTAGCTAAATTTATAACGTCCTGCTGGAACTGAAGCTGAATAGCGAACAAAAAGTTGACCCTTACAACGTCCAGCCCAAATTGCAACAAACCCAATGTTCCCTGCAGCAATCTTCACAGGGTCATAAAAATTTTAGCCAATTCTTTCGGTCTTGAAAAAAATGGGGAATGACTGGTAGGAATTTTTATTACTTTCTCACACTTAACTCTTGTCGGCAATAAACTTTTGTCAAGGTCTTTTCCTTCTGTACACAAAATGTAATACTTTGGAATTTGTCCATAAATGTTGTCAGTAACTGAAACGGTTGCTCCAAGTGGTTCAGTAGCTTGGGTGCACAAATTTTTATGAGCTAGTTCTTTGTCCTTTGTATTGCAGTCATGGTAGAAAACAATATCAGCTATTTCTGGCTTAAATGTTCTTGTTTTTCCGTTGGGTGCATTTACAATTCCTTTACGAAAAGTAACTTTTGAGGTGTCCGTTTCTTGTGGTAAAGTTTGAAAAATCATTCCTGCTAATTTGCTTACAGATTCACCATTTTTTGGCAAAAAGGCATCTAAGTAAATTAGTTTAAAAACTTTGTTTTTTCCAAGCTCTTCCGCTGCTTGCGAAATTATCGTTCCTGCCATTGAGTGTCCTACCAAAATAACTTGTCCGTTTATGCTGTTAGCAACTTGTTTCAGTTTTTCAACATACATTTTAAAAGTAACTGTTTCGGCTTTTATTGTGTCCTTGCCGTGGCCTGGTAAGTCAATTGCTATTGCTTTAAACCCTTTTTTTGTCATTTCAGGCACAACTTTATACCAGCACCAAGCTCCGTGCCATGCACCATGAACTAAAATGTAAGTCTTGTCTTTGTTTTGTGAAAATGCAAGTTGTCCAACCAGTAGTATCAGAAAAGTTATTATTGCTAATTTTTTCATGTGTCAAAATTTTAGTGTGTCCCCATTGCTTGCAGGCACCACGCTGTCCTTGTTGCATGACTATGCAAAAATAAGAAAAAAAGCGATAATGAACTTCAATGATCCTCAATTTTTTAATATGACAAAAAGAGAACTAATTTTATTACTTTCTACGATATAAAGTGAAATAGAGTGTCTGAGCGGTAAAAAGTAAAAATAAAGCCAATTTTTAGCATTATTCAATGAAATATTAACAGATTGTGCAGTTATTTCAGTTTTTTTGATAATGGTTTTCATGAGTCATTTGAGATTATGAGAAGCTATGAGCACATGTTTTATAGCTGCTCTTATGCCTTTTGCCTGAATGTGTTTCATACCCAGGAGTTGATGAGGTGACCTAATACTGGTTCTACGGTTTTGGATCGTATTTTTGACATACTCCCTGACAAGTCCTGCATCAATGCATTTAGTAAGAATTTGTTTGAACAAAATAAGAAAGACATCCTCACCGAACAATTGTCTGGTACGGCTAATAGTAGAATGCAAGGGTAGTTTTTCGTCAATATCATACTTTAAAAATAGTCTGATATCTAAACAATTGGAACAATAATCTATCAATCTGCGATCTGAGGTGATATTGTTCAGATATCCAACAATGCAAACTTTAAAGAAGACCACAGGGTCAATTGACTCCTGAACTTCAGTACCATAATATTTTGCTGTGAGCTTATATAAGAAATTGAAATCTACAAAATCACAGATCCTTCGATAGAAATTATCCAGTGGTACCAGGTCATCGGGACCCACCTGATACATCATTTTGGGGCTTGTCAGGGATGTTGTTAATCAAAATTTTACAATCTTTAATACCAAATAAATAAATAGAAAATCAAAATTTGTCGAACTACAATGAAAAAGTGAGGCTCCTGAGGTACCAGATATTCTAAATAGTGCAGATACAACATTTCATGATTATAATTTTTACGACATTGCATAATGCACAGAAAATAAATAAATTACAAATATTAAAATAATATTATATGTTTTTTTGATAATTATGGAACTTTGTTTTGGGAGTTGTGCAACAGCTACCCGTGTTAGCGGTTCGGTGTTCTTTTTTGTCAAATATTATTATTTTCTGTCGTCCCATTCTCGTTTCAGCATTGCGAATTGAAATTCACTTCCCCATTTTCCTTTGAAGAAAATATTTTCAATAAAGTGTCCTTCTTGTTTAAATCCTGTGCTTTTCAATAGGTTAATTGAAGCCATATTTTCAGCGTCCACAATTTCAACAACACGGTGTATTTCTTTTGAGTCAAATAGATAAGTCAATACGCCAAGTAAAACCTCTTTTGCGAAACCTTTTTTTTGTTCGAGGTGTGAAATAGTTATTCCAATTTCTGCAATTCTTGTGTCGTACTGGTCAAGTTTAATTGCACAGTCACCAATAAGTTGTCTTGTTTCAATATTCTCAATCCCATACTGTACCCATTCTCCTGCTTTACCAAAACGCTTTGCCGAGTTGTCTTTAATGAACTTTTCGGCTTGTTCAATTGTCATAACATCGAAACCTTGATATTTTGTAACTTCTGGATTTGAACGATAAAAATGAAAGTCAGATAGGTCTGATAATTCGAGGTGTCGAATGTTAAGTCGTGTCGTTTGTATATGTAATAATTCCATTTATAAATTTCCGTCCTTTGTGGTTTATCAAGTCGTCATTCTACAATGACCGCTAACGCCAGTTCGTCTAAAAACCTGCTTTCACACCTCAAAAATAGTAGATAAAAAAGAGAATAATAGCTTTTGAAATGCAAATTTTCAAAAAATCTGAAAAAAGATGATTTTTTGGTATGGAGATGTATAAAGAGCAATATAGCAGAAAAGCAGAAAAAGAGTATTTTGAAGTACTTTTCAGTACTTCCAGTCCTAATATTGATATTCATTTTCCCTGAATATCTTATATTTGGGTAGGGGATGGTATGCGAAAATATCATTAAAAAACGCTCAAAACCGATAAACCATTCCAAAATTCTGACATTTTAAAAAGCAACCAACACTTCCACCTTTAAAAAAGTAAATCCTCACAAGTCGAAAAATACATAGCTCTTAAGCACTGGTTATATTCAATCCCGATTTTTCGTGAGCTTTATCGTTCGTCCTGCGGTCGCAACGAAGCCTTAGATGTTGTAGGCAGGCATTCTATCTTTTCAGTAGTTTAAAAGCAATTTCTCGTCCTTGTCCTTGAAACATTGCCAAGTTTATCCAAAACCAGGCAAATTGTTCCATTAGTTCAAACTTGTCGTTTCCACCGATGTCGTAACATTCTGCGAAACCTGCGTCTTTGGTTAACTGTTTTGCTACCGATTTTCCTTTCTCGCTGTCACCTGCTACAAATAAGTCAATAGAAATGTCGCCATAGTTGGTGTTTTCCATATTGTTAAACCCTGTTGTATTAAAGCATTTTACAACGTCTTTTGTCTCCGTATGAGCAAGAATGGCATCAGTCGTATTATTAAACCCATCAGGACCTTGTTTCATTATGATGTTCATTGCATCAATGATTACTTTGCCTGATGTGTCCCCCATAGACTTAACCACTTCTATAGTTGCCTTTGCAGGTGTCGCCAAAAGTATAACTTCCGATTTTGCTACTGCTTCTTGAATAGAATGAAGAGTAGTGTTTGCATTTTTTAGAAGCTCTTGCCCTTTAAAATTTTGTGTGTCTTTTACGCCAAGAAAAATTTTGTGTCCTGCTTTTGCCCATTTTGAAGCCAAAGCACCGCCCATGTTTCCTGTTCCGATAATTGCTATATTCATTTGTTTGTAATTATTTTGAGTTAATAAACTTTACTGCTTCGTCTGCTATGATTTTATGAACTTTGGCACTAGCCGAAACAGCCCACCAATTCATAAATTCATCAGGATTTAATCCTTTATCCTTATTTGGAATTGCTATATTGGTTTTTTCCAAAGGATTCATAAAGTTGATGATGTTCATTGGTAGATAAGCATCGGTGTATTTGATGCCGTATTCAGAAGGGTTCATTCCAACTTTCGCAAAAACGGCTGCTCCGTCAAATTTGAAATATTTTACTTGTGTGTTTTTGTAACTTTCTTCTATTTCTTGTAGCCCTTTGTTCAAGTTCTGGCAAAGTTCAGAAGCCTTGGCTTGTTTATCTGTGCCAAAATAGCCTGGACTATATCCCATATCGGGAATAGTGCCGACAAAAATATTTTTCGCTCCTGCTTTTACTAATAGTTCAATGGCTTGCTTGTAATTGTTGGCTGGTTGATATTGCGTCAAATCGGGCTGTCCGTATTCCAAATAATTACCAATATCGTGTCCGCCTGCCCAAAGAACAAACAAGGTTTTGTCGTCAATTTTAGGATTTGAAGAAAGGTAAGTTTGCACCTGTGCCAACATTCCTAATAGCGGTGTTTTATTGTCTAATTTTAAGGCAGGTTTTAAAGGCTCATTAATGTTGTATAAACCTGTGGTTGCACCGCCCATTGCAAAATTATTGTCTAATGAAATAGGTAATTTTAGACTTTCAGAAAAATGTTCTACCCATACTTTTCCGTTTGTCCAACGGCTTTCATAAAAGCCAACTTCTGCTGGAGGATATTGATAGTTAGTTAATTTGCCCCATTTACCCATATCGTTTAAGCCATCGCCAAAAACGACAATTCCTAAAAATTTTTGTTCCATTTTGTTTGTTTGTTTAAGTGTTTTGCAACTGAAAAGTATCACAGAAAAAACTGCAATCGCTATAAATTGAATATTGAATTTGCTCATCATTATTTTGATTTAAAAATTTGATGTTGCAAAATTCGGTAAATAGTATTATTTTTGCAAGTAGATACTTAAAAGTATTATACTTACAAAAAAGTAACTAATATTGAAAATCAATTATATGTATGAATAATAAAATTGAAAAAACTCAAAAATATTTTGATTGTCCGTTGACAACAGCAATGAATGTCATTGGTGGCAAATGGAAAGTTGTTATTTTAGGTCATCTTTTTACAGGCGAAAAACGTTTTGGCGAACTTAAAAAACTCATTTGTGGTGATATAACACAAAAAATGCTTACTCAACAACTTCGTGAATTGGAAGATGATGGATTAATTCATAGAGAAATATACAAGGAAGTTCCGCCAAGAGTAGAATACAGTCTTACAGATTTTGGTAAAAGTCTGTCTCCGATTTTACAAGATTTATGTGTTTGGGGTCAAAAAATCAAAGACGATAAAGTTTTTGATTAGTCGGTCGTCTATGCTTCTGACTTACGTCAAATTATGCCATTGAATATCAATTAGATACAAAACCTAAATCTACATTAGTCAGTTCAAATTTGTTAATTTGTTTTTGAATTCTACTGACTAGTTTTAATTTTCTTTTTTGATCGGGAAAAAAATTAATATACAGGATTGTGTTACGGAAATTGATCCTTCGATAGAAATTATCCTGAGGTACCAGGTCATCGGGACGCACCTGATACATCATTTTGGGGCTAAAATGTTTACGTCCTTGCATAATGCAAATATAATAAATAATTTACACATATTAAAATAATATTATATGTTTTTTTGATAATTGTGGAACTTTGTTTTTAAGAGTTGTGCAACAGCTGCCGATGTTACCTGCTGCCCTTCTTTCGTCATTTAGTTTGCTGTTGTTTTAAGTGTTAGTCGTAAAGTTATAAAACCTAAAAGCCCTGCCGTTAATGATGAAAATAAGATTACCAATTTTGAGTTGTTTATAATTGTTTCATTGTCATACGCAAGAAGTGTTACAAAAATTGACATTGTAAATCCAATGCCTGCTAAAAGTCCAACACCAAAAATTGATTTCCAATTTAGGTCTGTCGGTAGTTTGCAAAGTCCTAATGTAACTGCAAAAAACGATAAAAGAAAAACACCTAATGGCTTACCTACAATCAGTCCCAATGCAATGCCTAAACTGTTTTTTTCTGTCAAGGTTTGCATAATGTCGCCACCAAAAACGATTGCTGTGTTGGCTAATGCAAAAATGGGCAGAACTATAAAAGCAACGGGTTTATGTAAATAGTGTTGTAAAATGTATGAAGTAGATTTTTCGTCTCCGTTGCCAAAAGGAATTGCAAATGCCAAAAGTACTCCTGTAATGGTGGCGTGAACGCCTGAATGAAGCATAAAATACCACATTGCAACACCACCAATTAAATATGGAATTAGGTTTCTCACTTTTAGCCTATTGAAAATTAATAGCAAACCGAAAATTCCTAATGCAATAAAAAGATTTGTCCAAAGCAATGTTTTAGTGTAGAAAACGGCAATGATTATGATTGCACCCAAGTCGTCTATTACTGCTAATGCTGTCAAAAATATTTTTAGTGAAGTAGGAACTCTGTTGCCTAACAATGATAAAATACCCAATGCAAAAGCAATATCTGTTGCCATTGGAATACCTGCACCCGATTGCGTTGTAGTTCCATAATTGAATAATAAAAATATTCCTGCTGGCACAAACATTCCACCCAATGCTCCAAAAATTGGCAGTAATGCGTCTTTAAGTTTTGATAGTTCGCCAATGTAAATTTCTCTTTCTAACTCCAAGCCAATAAGCAAAAAGAAAATTGCCATTATTCCGTCATTAATCCAATGTTCAATGCTGTGTCCTTGTAATTGTGTTTGCCAAAAATGATGATAGTCTGCTCCAAAAGTAGAATTGGCAACTGTCAATGATAAAATAGTACAAGCAACTAAAACAAACCCGCCTGCTTTTTCGCTGTTGAAAAAATCTTTAAATAATTTTGTTGCTCTCATTTTTTAAAAAACGCTATAAATTAGGAAAGTCCCAATTAGAAAAGCGAATGGCGAAATTAACTGAAAAATTATGATGTATTTGTATTGGTAAAAAATATAATACAAAAGAAGTAAGCAACATAAACCAACCAAATATTTTAAGAATGTCCGGAAATTTAGAATTGTCTGCAGATAAAATTAGTCCCACGGCTGGAATTATTCTAATTGTAATTTCAGCATAGTTGATAAAATTTGTGCTTCCTGCTTTTCTTAAAATGTCATTTGCTTTTTTAGGATTTGTCAGCATTAAAAACCCTACGGAAATAAAAAAAAGTCCAAAGAGTATCGTTGTCCATTTTGCTAATATGTCTACCATTTTATTCGTCTGTTGATTTTATGCACTGTCGATTGTTTGGGTTCTGACTAAGAGTAAAATTCAACGTTGTTAATCAATCGGTTACAAAATTGAAATTTTCCTTTTCCAATGCAAATTTAGTAATTTGTTTTTGAATACGCTTTAATAAACCTAATTTTCTTTTTTTAAGCCATTTTTCAAAAAAAAGTAAATCCTCACAAGTCGAAAACTCCATAGCTCTTAATCACCGGTCACGTTCAATCCGATTTTTCGGGAGCTTCATTGTTTGTCCTACGGACGCAACGAAGCCTTAGATGTTGGTAGCAGGCTTTTATTCATCTTTCACATCTATATATTTTATGCTTTTCTGTCAAATCCTCGACATTCAGTCCCACTATGTATTTGATATAGAAATTAGTAGTTTCATATACGTCTTTATTTTTTATTAAGTTTTTATCGCCTATTATTCTTACTGATTTTTTCTGGCTTGCAGTTACTATTTGTTCTCCATTTAACCACATCTCCATTTTGCTTTCTCTCTTACTTGACCATTGATAAAATTCGAGTGCATGATTATTTTCTTTTGAGTATTCTTTTAAATTAAAGTAACACCAATCGTCCAATCCGTCTATATAGTGAAATGGTCTAAATATTATTGTTCCTATTTCACCGAGATAAATGTCAAAATGAGAGCCTCGTTTATTAGACTTATAAGCGTCAATAAAATTCAATTCATTTGTCACTTTCCAATCTCCTGAATGAATATTGTTCAGTAACTTTAAAAGTTCACTATCAATTGTATTGAATCTCTTTTCAATCGCAACCCCTCTTACTTGTATGATTTTCGGTTTCATTTCAGTTTATTCTTTTAAACTTCTGACTAACTTAAAATTGTACCATTGAATATCAATTAGATACAAAACCTAAATCTGCGTTAGTCAGTGCAAATTTAGTGAATTTTTTTAATACAAAGTTTCTCAAAGCTATGTTTAGTTCAATCCCGACTTTTACGGGGAAATAATCGCTGGGTTCACTAGCTAAATAGTTCGTCCTACGGACGCAACGAAGCCTTAGATTTTAGGGGCTGGTGTTTTTGTTTTCAGTCATTTTTCCTTTCAATTTGCTACATCGTTTCTGTCTGCCGTGCGTTTGGGTAGGCAAGCTCTTTGGCTGGTTTTGGTCTTAGCTTGGCTGGTGCGACCTGTCCCGAAAATCATCGGGATGCTTGACTACGAAGCGTGGACTAATAATACTCCTTTATGTAGTCATAGGCTCTATTAAACAGATCTTCATCTTTAATTTGATACTTTGTCCAAAGCACTTTTCGTAATTCACGTTTTACTTCTCTTTCTCCAACTGTTGAGTTTTGCCAACCGTCAAAACGAACTACTCTAACAATTTCGTCAATGTCATTTACTATACGTTCTACAATGGCAGGTGTTGTGTCGGTTTTCAATTCAAGGAACAATTCTGTCAATGCGGCTTTTGCGTTTTTCTGTTCTTCAACCGGTTCAACGCCTTTTTCAGCTTGAAGTGTCTCTTTGGCTAGTTGGCAAAGTTCCTTAATGAATTCAATTGAGTTTATAAGTCCTTTCTCTGCTTTGTCACGAATGGCTTCCAATCTTTCGCTTAATTGTTTGAAAGTTGGATTATTACTGTGTTTGTTCAGTCGGCTGATAAGAATTTTCAAAACCTTTTCCGCTTGCTTTGGGTCTTTCTTATTCATCAAATCGTCAATCACTTCTGCATCCAATATCATTTCTTCCATATCGTGATTGATACCCGAAACATGGATGTGCTCATGGATGAGTGCTGTGGTTTGAGCACCGAGAGCATGCCACAAAAGTCTGCCATTGTCGTCTGATGATGGTTTTACTGAAGTGTAAACCTGTGACAACCATTTGTAATCTTTCTCGAATGGATTTAAAACAGGGTCAGGCGAGAGTGCTTCCCACAATTTTGTCAAGCTGCTGAAATCTTTGGCAAAGGCATCTCTTTTTTCATTTGTGTTGATGCAATCCTGTGCTGCTGAAAGTCCTTCAAAACCTGAAATAGTTCTGTCAACGCCTGCGAAATGTGCTAAACATTTTTCCATCCATTCAGGCAATTTATCTTTTAATTCCTGCAAATTGGTAATAACCAGTTTTACGCTTTCTTCATCAAATGCCAGGGCTTTTGCGGTGTCGTCAAACACACCAAAGTAATCTACAATTCTGCCGAAAGTTTTATTTGGGAAAAGTCGGTTAGTTCTGCATATCGCTTGCAATAGCGTATGGTCTTTTAGCGACTTGTCCAAATACATGGTTTGCAAAATGGGTGCATCAAAACCTGTCAAAAGTTTTGCTGTTACAATCAGGAATTTCAAAGGCGAATCGGCATCATTGAATTTCTCCACAACCTTTTCTTGTTTGTCTTTGTCCATTGCATACTTCTGTTTGAAATCAAACTCATCATTGGCTGATGAACTGATAACTACTTCACTTGCTTCAGGATTAATCAAAAGGTCTAATGCTTCTTTGTATTGCACACATGCGTAACGGTCGGGTGTTACAATCATCGCTTTTAACCCTTCGGGTTCAACGTGTGCTTTGAAATGTTCTATAATATCGGCAACAATGGTCTTAACACGTTCAGGCGATTTTAAAAATACCGCCATGTTTGCCGCTTTCTGACTGAGTTTGTTTCTATCTTCTTCACTCAGGTCGTTTGCCATTTCTTTAAATGCTACATCCAAGCCATCTTTGTCGATGTGATAATTTGGTAAACGTGGTTCAAAATGCAATGGCAATGTAGCATTGTCTCGGATACTTTCCTGAAAAGTATATCGGCTCATATAACCTCCTGAATCCTGATCTGATCCAAAAGCCCAGAATGTGTTTTTGTCAGCTTTATTGATCGGAGTACCTGTCAGTCCGAACAGAAAAGCATTTGGCAAAGCATTTCGCATTTTTCTGCCCAAATCTCCTTCCTGGGTTCTATGGGCTTCATCGACCATCACTATTAAATTTTCACGGGTATTCATATCCGGATACGAATCTTTGAACTTATGAACCATTGTGATAATGATTTTCCTCGTACCGTGTTCTAATAACTTATGTAAATCCCTAATGCTGTCAGCAGTGACCAGATTTGGAATTTCGGCTGAATTGAAAGTTGCAGTTATCTGGGTATCAAGATCAATTCTGTCAACTACTATGATCACCGTAGGATTATTCAGGTCATGTTGTTTACGCAATTTCTGTGCAGCAAACAACATTAAAAGGGATTTTCCTGATCCTTGAAAATGCCATATCAATCCTTTCTTTATACTGCCTTCTCTTACTCTGTTGACTATAGCATTGGCACCTTCATATTGCTGGTATCTGCAAACAACTTTTATTTTTCTTTTTTTGCTGTTTGTAGCATAAACAGTATAGAATTGCAAAATATCAAGCAATGTTGAAGGTTTAAGCAAATGAGACATTTGATCACCTACTTCATGCAATCCAATGATATGTGCTAACTCATCATTGCTTTCTTCCAACTTCCACGGAGACCAAAATTCCAGTGGAGTCCTCACGCTGCCAATAAAAATTTCTTTGCCTTCTGTAGCAAATGAAAAAACATTGGGTACAAATAACTGTGGTATTGCATTTTCATACACTTGATGTATATCGTATGCGGCATCAAACCAGCTCACTGCTGGTCTTACAGGTGTTTTTGCCTCACCCACAACCAATGGAATACCATTGACAAACAGTACAATATCAGGTATTTTTACCTCCCGGGCTTGTAGTTTAAACTGATTGCATAATATAAAACTATTGTTTTTTATTGAATCAAAATCTATCAATCGTATTGCTACATGTTCATTGTTTTTTCCTAATGGCAATGACACTTCATTGCGAAGCCACCTTGAAAACTCTTCATTGGCACGTACCAAACCTACATTATTTACAGTGATCAATATAGCACGGAGCTTATGGATTACTTCATCTGCTTTGTCAGGGCTGGCAGCTATAGGAGGGTTAAGCCTGCAAAGTGCTTCTTTCAATTCCTTTTCAACAAATACTTCTGTTATGTCACGCTGAAGCAATTCGGGTTGAATGTATTTCCACTTTACACTACCTTCATATTCTACGGCATCTTCCATAGCTATATTACTTTTTATAGCATTTAGGTCAACTCCAGTGAGTTGGCGAATGATAAAATGTTCTACAGTATTTTGTTCGTTGAATGACATTTATTTAATTAAAATTTCTGCATCGAATTGAATTCTCATTTTGTACTTTGAAATAAATAGTTGACGTTGCTCGATGTTGGATTCATGAAAAGAAGGGAATTGATTTTTCCTATTAGCAACTACAGCCTTCCGCTTTGTAAAACTATTATAATACGCTGGAATCTCTTCCATCATTCTCTTTGCAATATTTTCAATTTGAGCCAATCCTTCAGATTGCCAAGAATCTCTTTTATTCTTCAACTCAACTAAAAAAAGATTGGTATCGTAAGTTAGCATGCAATCACAACGACTATCCATTTCTCCATTTTCTCTTAATACATTGATACAGTTATCTATAGCTGTGAAGTCTATTGACTTATTGCTGTTATTAAACACAGTTGCAATCCATGTTTTCTCATCAGTCAATTTAATTACTACCGGGGTTTTATCTTCAGCATCATACAAGCCAAATGTCTTTTCGCTTGTTGTTTGCTTACAATCCGCTTTTAAGAAATTTATGCTCATAGTTCTTCCTCGATTTCGAGAAGTTTATCAAATTCAATGTTTCCTGTTCTTATTGATTCGTTCAAAAAGTTCTTATCTGAGGGAATTCCTTCAAAATTGCCGAGCATTTTTATAGAACCATTTTTCTCATCTAATTGATAAATAGCTAAATCAATAGGATTAACAGTTGATGCTTTTGGTACAACTTCATATAGTTTATTTTCCAGCTCTTTATTATTAATTTTGCTTTTTAGATAATTTGCTTTAACCGCAAGTGAAATGAAGTTTATCAAATATGGACTATGTGTTGTCATTATAAGCTTATTCCCTTGATTCATATTATTAAACTCCAGGAGACTATTTAACAAATGCTGTTGTGAAGATGGAAACAAATTTTGTTCAGGTTCTTCCACAATATTTATAAATGCTGATTTATTAAATTTTGATGACAAAGCAGATATAGCAACCCGTCTTTGATCCTCAGTTAATGTTTCGTTATCAAATATTTCTTTAACCACTTTTTTAAATCGCTCAAGTTCTTCGCTACTCATTGGAGATAATGATTGTTCCTTTACGGACTTTGACAAATACCATGAAACTAAATATAGGGGCACAATAGATTGAATCCCTGAAGAAGCTTCTTTCAATTGAATTTTGTAATTGTCACCTTTTACATATAAAGTATCATTTAGTTTTTGATATTCGAGTGATACATTATTGATTGGTAGTTTCATCGAACCTTTCATCGCATTTTTTGCATTGTCAAATTCCGTTACAAACTCAACCAATGAATCCGATGTCATCTTCAAAGCTTTAGGTGACTTGACATAAGAGATAAAATTCCTTTCAGCAGGAACATACATAATCTGAGGTAACTTATAATTTGAATCTTTTTTTTCAATAATGTGAAAATTTCCTTTTTCAAATCTTAATTGATAAGCTTCTCCTATGTAATCAATTTTTGTGTTATCAAACAAACCACCACTACCATCAAAATAATTCTCTAATCTATGATAATTTAAATAACGGTTTTTCAATCGATTCTTTTTCTCAAACCATTTTTTGTCATAATCTTCCCTGACAAGTGCTTTTTCCATCCATGTGAAAACAGAGATCAGTTTAGCTACTGTACTTTTGCCTGATCCCTGATTACCAATAAATACGGTAACCTTCCTGATATCCATCCATCCATCATTTTCTTGATATCCTTCTTTGATAGGTCCAAAATTCTTTATTTTAATTTTGCTCATTTTATTGATTATTAGAATTTTTACAAAAATAATGCATTATTTCATTATCCTAACCCAATATTTCATTTAATAATTTTTGCTTCAACAATTTTAATGTGGCTTTTTGTTGTTTGAGTTGTTGCCTTGTTTCGTCAAGCTGTTTGAATAGTGCAACCAGTTCTTTTTGCTTTTCCTTTTTCGGCAAAGTAAATTCCTGCTGTGCCAGTGTTTTTACTTTGATAGTTGGTGAAAGCGAACCTTCTGAAATTTGAACCGCTCTTTGCATAAAAGCATCGCTTTGCATAAAAAAAGGCAGAAAATCCTTTTCGATATGCTTTTCATTGGCTCTTAAAATCATGCTGTGAGCCGAAGCAATTCCATCAAAATGAGAAACGGCAACTTTTCGTAAATAGGCTCTGCGTTTTCCGAAAATAATATCGCCTTTGTATATTTTTAGTTTAGTGCCAATTACATCATCGGGTATTCCTGTTCTTTCTATAACCAAATTGTCTGAATCTAAATGCTCTAAACCAACATAAGTAGTGAGTTCTGTTTTCTTTGGCTCAACTCGTTCGGAAATGTTGATGGCAATTTTGTCAAACCTTACCGTTTCAAAATCTTTGGCTGTTAAGTGATTGCCAAATTCCTTTTTATCGCTGAATAAATCTCTCAGCAATTTATTTTTAAATTGCAGCAAATTCTTCTCCTGCCCATCCACCTGCTCCATAGCCGTTTCTGTGCTTTGAAACAATGCCGCTATTTGTTTTTGCTCTTCGAGGGGGGGGAGAATAGTATCAATATTTGAAATAATTGTTTGAGAAATTGACGGCTGTGCAGTCTTCTGAGCAAGTTTGTCTATTCTTAAATTCCTTAGTAATTCGGCTAAAAAATATTGGTCAACTTCTTCGTAATATTCAATCGGATAAAGTGCATTATCTGTTATCCATGCTTTCTCTTTTGTAATATATACAGCACCCGGGGTTCCAACTCTTCCAATCGAAATGGTGGGTTTGTTAATCATCAAAGCATTATGATATCCCATTATTCCATTTCCACCATAAACTGGAATATTGCCTTCTATATGTTTAGACACAGGCAATGCATTACCACTTTTAAGTTTAAACACATTTCCTAGTTTAACAGGTTTCCATTTATCTTTTCTCAACTTCATACTTCTATTCCATTATTTTTCATATCCCGAAGGGATAGAAGGTTTGTAGAAAAAAAAACGACCACCATCTGCGACCCTGCAGGGGTCGTACATATATTCCCCAAACACTCGGCTATAAACGTTTGATGCCTTCGGCATCGGATTAATCAATCCTTTCGAACACATATTTTTCATCGTATTCAATTTCAAATTTTTTCAAAAAATCTACATACTCTTCTCTAAACGATACCTTTTTATGATGCTCTTTCTGATTCATCACGTACTTCGCAACATTATCAATTTGTGAATGACTGTATGAAAATGCCCCGTAACCTTCCTGCCAACTGAATTTGAATTTTGATAACTTATTCTCATTTATCATATTATTGCTTGACTTTTTTACTTCTCTGACTAAATCGCTCAAACAACAATTTGGTTTCATCCCTATAAAAAAATGGATATGGTCAGGCATCCCATTAATGGCTATTAATTTTTGCCCTTTGTTTTGCACTATGCCAGTTATATATTGATACAGTCTTTCTTCCCAGGCAGATGCAATAAGCGCATCTCTGTTTTTCACTGCAAATACAACCTGTATGTATATCTGAGAATATGTACTCATGCGTCAATCCCTATATTTTTCAGTTGAACAAATAAATTCTCTAATGAAGCATTGATTTGCTCTTGCCCGGCTTTCACTTCTGCAATCAAATCTTCGGTATTGTGTTCAATGGTATTGGCGGCTTGTTTCACATAAAGTTGTATGCTCAGGTTGCCGTTGTTGTCTAACACTTCTGTATTGGAGGCTACCTTGGCAAATCCTTCCGCATCTTTACATTTCCAATACGCATCGCTGATCTTTTTGATGTGTTGTGGTTCCAGCCAGGCATTGGTGCGTTCTATGCGTAATTCTTCTTTGGCATCAATAAAAATAATGTTACCTTGTCGTTCTGCAGGCTTTTTCATACAGCAAACGAGCAAACAACTTTCCATGCTGCTGTTGTAAAACAGGTTTTTGCCCAAGCCAATAACCGCATCTACATAATCTTCTTCAATCATGCGTTTGCGTATGCCGGCTTCGCTGTCTCTAAACAATACTCCATGGGGCCACAGCACTACACAACGACCTGTTTCGGGGTTCAGGCTTTTCATAATATGCTGTTGAAAAGCATAATCGGCACAACCTTGTGGTGGCGTTCCCCAGATATTGCGTCCAAAAGGGTCGTTCATCCACTTCTGCTGGCTCCACTTTTTTACGCTGTAGGGTGGGTTGGCCATTATCACATCAAATTGTTTCAGTTTATCATTCTCAAGTATCTGAGGACTATCCAGAGTATCACCCTGCACAATCAAAAACTCATCTACATTGTGCATAAACATATTGATACGGGCAATGGCTGAAGTGATCAGATTGAGTTCCTGCCCATAAAGTTTCAGTGTTCTGTATTCTTTGCCTTGCTCTTTTAAATACAAAGCTGAACTCAGTAAAATACCTCCACTGCCACAAGTAGGGTCGTAAATGCTTTCGCTGCTTTTGGGGTCAGTAATTTGGGTCATCAGTTTTACAACGGTTCGGTTGGTGTAAAACTCGGCTGCGGTATGTCCGCTGTCGTCAGCAAATTTCTTAATCAGGTATTCGTAACCTTCGCCCATAATATCGTGGGGCACATTGGCAACACTTAAATTCATTTTACTGAAATGCTCAATCAGGTCGAGCATTTTTTCGTCACTCATTCTGCGTTTGTTGGTCCATTGGGCATCACCAAACACATCGTGCAGCATTTCAAAATTGGCTTTTTCAATGCCGTTCAAAGCTTTTTGCAAGTAAGCACCCACATCAATTGTTCTCTTTCTTACATCATCCCAATGACAACCTTCAGGTATCTGGAAACGATGGTTTTCAGCAAATTGAGCATAACTTAAATCCCCATCACTTTCATCTAAAGCAGTTTGATATTCTTCATCCCACAGGTCACTAACTCTTTTGAAGAAAAGAAGTGGGAAAATATATTGTTTGAAGTCGGCTGCATCAATTATCCCCCGCAGAATATTGGCAGCTCCCCAGAGATAATCTTCGAGTTGTTTTTGAGTCATTTTCTAACTGTATCAATTTATTTTGCTAAAATACAAAAAAAGCCTGAAAATGTATTTTAAATGCCATAAAAAAGGCATTAATAAATATCAAAATTAGGAAATTCATGTTTGCCGGACAAGGAAAAAATTGATTTTTAAAATCAATTTTTATTTTGACTCAGTTTGGTTTTTCATTTTGGATATTATTTTAATCAAAAACAATATTTTATTTTAGTTCATTTAATGAACTAATGCCCAATTGAAAAAGACAAGCTTCTCTTTGTGAATCCAATTCAATTAATTTAAAATAGTCTTCTGTTCCGTTTAATTTAACACCAGCATCGTTACCTACAACTGTATGATCCCTGAGTTTATAAACAGTACATTCACCAGCTGCAATTAAACTCATTTTATTTGTGGCTTCAGGAGTTATTGCAATATTAAATCCTTGTCCACCTGTTCTTACACTTGGATAAAAAATTCCATCAAATCCATTTTCTGTGACTTTCTCTGACAATAATGCAGAAATTAGATAATCATAGTCACCTCTAATTTTTTCTTTTGAAAATTCTTCAGCAAGAAATTTGGTAAAAGCAAATGATCTAATAATGAACTCAGATTTCATACTATTAATAAATCTGTAATACGCATCTGCTAAATCAGATAAATAACTACTTGCAGAATAGTATTTGTCTTCTTGAACTATTGCAATTAAGTTAATATCTTCATTTACTTCCCATCTGCCAAATGATATTTTCTGATATCCTTATTTTGATTTGTCATTTAAAAATTGTAGAGTTTCAATTAAACTTGTTACTCTCATATTATCTAATTCACCTGGTTTTGGAAAATCAGGAACAACTGATCCATAAAACATTGTCTTGTTAGGTGTACTAGCTCTCTGATATTTTGTATTTTGTGATTGAGGTTTATATGAATAATCACTTTTCTTTTCAAAGTGTTTCCCATTAAAATTTGGTCTAGTCCTAATAATTGATTTACCTTTATGAAAAGTTAAATTGATAAAAGCTATTTCACCTACTTTATTAAACATATATAAAACTTCATCTTTAGGATATGTAGATAAATCCAATTTTTTTATTGATTCAATAATTTTCGATATTTTCATGATATAATGATATAATTAAAAAATAAAATTACAATTTTTTAAAAATTTTAGATTATAAAAAATCAATGTACAATCTGAATGAATAATTATACCATTTCTATATTAAGGTGATACGAATGATTTCATAGTAACTTTGATTAGCAGTGATTGATTTGATCAGACTATAATCCAAAATGTTGCAGCAAGAGGACAAGAGTCCTTTGCTG
>JBLMZC010000004.1:0-2867 GCA_050258615.1 Deltaproteobacteria bacterium
TATTTTAATGATTAATGATTATAGTTTCATACATGCCCTATCCCTACATATCATTATCATTCAGCATCTTCAGTAAAAAGGTGGATCGACCAGCATCCTTTCGGGTCGCAGGTATAATATCGATGTTCTTTCAAATTTCTTATAAAAAATATATTTTTTCGCAAGGTAGCAAGGTAGCAAGGTAGCAAGGTAGCAAGGTAGCAAGGTAGCAAGGTAGCAAGGTAGCAAGGTAGCAAGTTAGCAAGGTAGCAAGGTAGCAAGGTAGCAAGGTAGCAAGGTAGCAAGGTAGCAAGGTAGCAAGGTAGCAAGGTAAAATCAATATGCTAAGCAGAAGGTCCATGTTATCATATTTAATGCAATGTTACAATAAATAATTCAGAATTCCAAATATTTTACCACTTTTATTTTCTGTGATTAACGCCAAAGAATACTTTACTGAGTTGTTTAGTTATTGAATTATTGAGTTATTGAATTATTGAGTTATTGAATTATTGAGTTATTGAATTATTAAGTTAACTGCCGACTGTTGACTGCTGTCACGCTGATGCGTGATCTTCGCTGCGCTCGAACTGAAGACTGAATCACTCCTTAACAAACTTTACTATCATTATCGATAATTAAAAGATAAATTTTCGTATAATAATTCTTAAGCAACAGGTGCAGTAAAATTTCAATTTCCTTCTTAATATCTTTTATTTCAACTGGTTATGGTAAATCTTTACACTTTAATCAACTGATAATTATCAGCTTTTTGCCAGGCAAACAATTCTTTCAATTCCTGATTTCGGAATGAAAAAGTTGTTGCGATGAGTTTCAAAAAAATCTGCCTTTACTTCAAGGTCATATCTGTCAGGAATAAATTTTGTGGCAATGTAGGCATTTGAACTTTTGTCAAATTTCAACTCAGTGGAAAATCCATCAGAACTGAGTCTTACGGACGCATAACTTACAGGATGATTATTGAAATCTTCCACATAGATCCTTATCATACTATTGATGGCACTTTTTAGTTTTCGTGGCTTTTGCCCCTTTGTTTCATTTACCGGGTCCTGACCCGGTTTATCAAAAGAATGTAGGTCAGAAGTTTTCATGGTAAAAAAATTTAAATATTAAACCCTACTATATTCAGGCTGTTCGGGAATCTGCCTGTTGAAAATCTCTTTAGACCGAATAGTTCATAAGAATTTCAAAAATCCAGTGAAATATTCTGGTCAGATTACAACAATGCAAAAATAATCCAAATACTTAAAAAAATCAAGGGGAAAAACACCCTTTTTTACACAGGAAAAAAACGCTTGATTCCTATTATTAATTGTGGTAACTTTGTATTTTTAAAAAACATTAAAAAACTACGAAAATGAAAATCAGAATTAATGGAACCAAAGGCCCTAAAGATGCTCAGAAACTGAGTTTAAACTTTGATAAATACCTGAAAACAATATCAAATGCCACTGAAGATTTAGATTATGCCAATTGTGCCTGGTTTGATATCGACACTCTTGAATTGTATCTTTCTTATATAAAAGTAAAAGCTTATTCCAAAAAGCAAAAATTAACAGGAATAAGAATATATTTTGGCAACTATGATAATGAAGGAAAAAAGGGAAAATTGACAGTTTTTATATCTCCAACTATTGGTGATAGTGAAAATAAAAATTTATCACCCAATGACAAGGATATGGATATTGAAGTATTGAACTTCGGACAGTCGGGATATCCACCAAAAAAAACCTATCCTCATAACTGATGATACTGTTGTACAGCATAATAGTACTGGCAGCTCCTTTTGCAAGCTTTATAATCTCTGTTTTTTTCAACAGGAATAAAACCCGGATTGATACAGCCTTCAGTATTATGACGGGTTATATTTTTCTAACAGAGTTGTTGGGCACATTGCTTGGTTACTTTACTCAATATAGTAATTTTTTTATCTATAATTTTTACTGTCTTTTTTTTCCATTGCTCAATTTCAGCCTTTACTATAAACTCATCGATTCACGCAGGATGAAAAAAAGGATAATTTTTATGGCTTATTTGTTGGTATTGGTTTTTATTGCAGATAATTATTTTTCTAAAAATTTTTTCACTGAACAACAATTTCATACCTATCTTATATCCCTGTTTTTTCTGATATATATTATTTCATTTCACCTGTTGCAAATCATGGAATCAGATTCAATACAGTATTTTAATAAATCAAAATCATTCTGGATCAGCCTGGGACTGCTGCTTTTTTCAGTACCATTTCTGCCTGTGATGCTCACTTTTAAATTTATGACAGTGAACTATGAAGTCAGGAATATAGTTACCTCGCTACTTATCCTTTCATTACATACCTGTTTTATTTATGCTTCCCTGGGCACAAAGCATAAATAGTAAAACTGAGCCTGCATAAAAAATTCGATTGCATGCTCTAAAGAAAGAAAGCTAACAGACAGCGAAAATTATAATACTTGAAATTGCTCACAATTGAATACGTTAACATAATATGGAAAGACATGATGATATTTTTATCTTGTACAGAATTATTATTTTGCATCCCGGCAAAATGTTATGATAGATTTTCTGTCTTCATGCAAAATAGTTATTTTCTTATTTCGAAGTTGTTTAAAAATAAATGTTTAAGGCGCTTGTAAATTATTGATATTTAAGCAAATGCAGTAATATATATTTGTTTAATTTTGAACCCCATTTTGCAAACACTTAATTTTAATTTGTCTAAAAATTTCTCTACTTTTTGTGCCGGCAAAAAGTAGCAATCCCGACAGTTCCGTCGGGACGTGCGAAATTAAACTCACAACCCTTTTGTTGATTGTAAAACAGTAAGTTATAACTGTTTCAATTACGAAAATTTTACCTACAAGGTT
>JBLMZC010000005.1:0-49689 GCA_050258615.1 Deltaproteobacteria bacterium
AAACAAAGTTGAAAAACATGAGTAAAGCAAAATTGAGGATTTTTTTACTAAGGTATCATGAATTTTTGCAAATTTCAATTGATAATTTGGATGATTATTTCAGCTGGGGGTCCTGACATACGGACTAAAGGTCAGTAGTCAGGATGCTGACTTTCGTGTCAGCATTCGAATCCCTCCTCCTCCGCATTATATTTTCGGTGAGTTATTTTGTTTATATTTTATATTCTGATTCAATTCATAGTTTTTATAAAGGACAAACCAATGACATTTTGCCACTGTGTTGATATCACCAACAGTGAAAAGGAAATTTAAAGGACCAGTTTTATAAAAGTATTATGAATGGAAAAGGAATAAAGTGCTTAGAGGCCTGGCTTAAAGCAGATTTATACTTTGATTTTTGAAAAATATAAAAAAAAATAATTACCAATCTGGAACTATTCCACTCGTGCTACCCTGATCAGATTTGTCCTTTGCTTTTCAAAAACTGGCATTGAAGAAGTATGGACTACAAGATCGCCTTCAGAGATGTAGGCTTTTTCTTTTAGTATTCGAGTAAGATTTCGGTGGGTTTCTTCAGTTGAGGAGTTTATATCATAATAGAATCCTTTGACTCCTCTAATAATATTAAGAGTCGCTAGAATAGACCTGATCTTTGAAAAAATAAAAATACTGGCATCAGGTCTGAAACTTGATACTTTGAAAGCTGTGTACCCGGATATTGTCAATCCAATAATAGCTTTGGCATTGAGTTCATCAGCAATTTTGGCAGCATTAAAACACACGATATCACTTTCAAACGTTTCTGACTTGGCCTCTGGTTTTGGGATTTCTTTTTTTGGTCGAAATGATTTTTCAGCACCAATTATTATTTTGTTCATAGTTTCAACAACCAGTGAAGGAAAATTGCCCATTGCAGTTTCTTCACTAAGCATGACAGCGTCAGCACCCTGAAGTACTGCATTGGCAACATCAGTAACTTCAGCTCTGGTTGGACTGGAATTGTTGATCATGGATTCCATCATCTGTGTAGCGACAATAGCTACTTTAGATCTTTTTATACTTGTTTCAATCAGATCTCTTTGAACTCCAGGTAATTCCTCTATAGGTATCTCAACACCAAGATCACCCCTGGCAACCATAATTCCATCAGCCACCCGAAGAATGGGTTTAATGTTTTTTACAGCTTCCGGTTTTTCTATTTTAGCAATGATTTTGGCACTGTGCTTATGTAATTTTAAGAATTTTTTGAGGTCCTTGACATTTGAATCAGTTCTTACAAATGATAAAGCTATCCAATTGACCGGAAATTTTGTAATAAATTCAAGATCAATAAGGTCTTTCCGGGTCAGGGAAGGTAATTGCATATCTGTATCAGGAAAATTAACACCTTTTCTCGCCTTGATAAAACCCCCAGTTAAAACTTTGGCCCTGATTCCAGTTTTTACATTGCTCTCAATTACTTCAAGGATTATTTTTCCATCGTTAATAAAAATCCTTTCTCCCAGTTTAATATCATTTTCAAGTGATTCATAAGAAATGTACAATTCCTTTTTGTTACTGGTTTTTTTCTTTCCCGATATAACAAGAATATCATCCGCTTCAATATTAAATCCTTCTCCATCTACATCTCCGATCCTTATTTTCGGACCCTGAAGGTCGGCTAGCAATCCAATTGTCAGATCTTTTTCTTCATTTAATTCAATGACATATTGGATCAGTTTTTCGTATTCAACATAATTAACATGTGAAAAATTCAGGCGGAATACATCGACACCCGCATTTATCAGTTCCATTAACTTTTCTTTGGTATTTGTAGCTGGTCCTAATGTAGCAATGATCTTAGTGTTGGCTAATGTTTTCATATATGATAAATAAAAAGGAATTAAACAATAAAATCAATCTAAAGAAATACCATTAAGCTGTTTATATAAATCAACTGCATGTTTATCTGTCATTCCTGCAATGTACATACTTATGTTTAAAAGCTTATCATAATCACTTTCAAAATTATTTCTGCCTTTTGCAAGGTACATATCTGGAATTAACTTAAGTATTTTTCTGTTAGGGGTGTTTTTTTCATTAAACACAGCGTCAATAAAAATGCTTAGTAGCTGCGGGAGAGCTTTATAGCCTGAAATTTCAATCTTTAACACAGCATCGCAACTGTAAATTCTATCAAAACTATCTTTTTTAATATAATTTATGACTTTATTGACTTTTATAAGGTCCAGGAGTGATCTGTCAAATTTTCCGCCTATTATATTTTCCTCGTTTTCTATAAAAACTTCAGAAGCCTGATTTATCAAAGAATTAATTGCCTTGCTTCTCAGATAATTGATTTTAGTGGTTTTGTCGTATATTTTATTGTATTGATATTTCAGGGTCTCCCATTCATTGATTATGATTGAGATAAAAGCATCTTCAACCTCGGAGAATCGTAACAATCCTTCGTGAAATCCATCCTCATAATCAATTAAAGTGTAGCAAATATCATCGGCAGTCTCCACTAATAAAGCGAGTGGATACCTGTTGTAAAACTCAATACCATCTACTTTTCTTTTCCCTAAATTTAAGGTGTCAGCAATTTTTTCAAAAATTTCTTTTTCAGAGTTAAAATAACTGAATTTTTTAAGACTTGCATTTTCATTTCCCGATATTTTAGGCAAAGAACCTTTTGGATACTTCACGAAACTCGCATAAGTAGCATAAGTTAATGCTAATCCACCCTGAATTTCTGATTTAGATTCAGGTGTATTGGTAATAATTCTGAATCCTGCTGCATTTCCCTCAAAATTCTGAAGATCTGCCTTTTCAATTTCATTCAGATTTATCAGATATTTTTTTGCTTCATCTGATCTGAAATAGCTTGAAATTGCATCTTCGCCCGAGTGTCCAAAAGGTGGGTTTCCCAGATCATGTGCCAGACATGCTGCGCTTACAATTGATCCAAAATCCGAAAAACTAAAAAAATCATTCAATTCATTATGTTTTTCCAAAATATAATCTCCAACCAGGTTTCCCAATGATCTTCCCACGCTTGAAGTCTCAAGACTATGAGTTAACCGGTTTCTGACATAATCCGATTTTGGAAATGGATAAACCTGGGTTTTGTTCTGTAATCTTCTGAAGGCAGAAGAAAAAAGAATCCTGTCAAAGTCCTGCTGAAAGATAGTACGTCCTTTGGTAGAAAAACCTGGTTTTAGTTCTTCCTTTCCAAGCCTTACAGTACTAAGTAATTCTTTCCAATGCATAACTGACTATGTGTTCAATTTAAGATGATTTATCCAAATATAAGTCCTATTTCATAAATTTTCTTTTAATTTCTTCATATGAAGGCAACTGTTTATAATGCCATTTTTTTAGAATAACACCATCCTTGAATAATGCAACTCCAGGATTTGATCGCATAATAGTTTTTAGTGTTATGTCATCAGAATTAAGATAGATCATGTACGGACCACCATCTTTAATGAAATCAAGAACCATGTCAACTGATGTAGCTGAAGCAAAATAAATATTAGTACTATCTGCAGTAGCACTCAATACTA
Organism: Deltaproteobacteria bacterium; assembly: GCA_050258615.1. GTDB lineage: Bacteria > Bacteroidota > Bacteroidia > Chitinophagales > Saprospiraceae > JADJGA01. The sequence goes on from JBLMZC010000005.1 coordinate 3,549, forward strand.
GAGGATTGATATGCTGTTTAATAATTTTCATATAATCCTCATCCCATACATAATCATAGGCTTCAACCTGCTTAGCTTCTGTCTTCAGTATCTTTTTCACAACACTAAAACTATCAGTATGGCTTATTTTTATTGTATCATAGCTAAATGTTGTATCCTGTATTGTGTATGACATAGGCTGTGGTTTACCTTTCATCTGAGGGGATACTATAAGAAATGAATAATCGGTATCATTCAGGAAGTCTTCAGTGAAGTCACTTCCTTCAAGGTCTTCCAATAAGAAATCACTTATTTCAGTAGTGGGTATCTCTGGTTCTTCATATATTCTTTCCATTATTGAGAATTTTTCCTGTGGATACTCGCTTATTGTTGCATTGTACTGCTCACTTGGGAGTTCTATTATTTCACCACTTGCTTTATTCTGAAGAATGATAGCTTTTTCAGCAACGTTGGCAGCAGCCTTTAGTTCAAGATCTTTCCTTTCCCTGATATTCACACCTTCCCTGAATGGTCTGAAGTCAATGATTGGTTCTGACCATTTGTAATTGTATAAATTGAAAAAATAAAACAGAATAGTGCTTGCTATTATTAATATTAATCTTTTGCTGTCAGTGAAAAGGCGGTATTTTTTTTGTGATTTAATAATAAATAATAAGCCGGGTACCAGCATAATTAGATCTTTCAGGAAAGTATGCCAGGCAGAAAATTTTATAAAATCACCGAAACATCCACAGTCTGTAACTCTCATGTTATTATTATCATAAGCTGCCCACTTGCTAAATTCAAAGAAGTTAGCTTCTTTTGGTACATACCCTGTTAGGTAAGTATATCCTGTTAAAATTGTAAAAAACAACATAAGCAGGAAGAAGGCCCAGGCTGTCAATTTTGGTCTGAATCCTATCATCAACATCACTCCAATTATCATTTCAAGAACTATCATAAAGATACCTACATGAAGGGCATGATGTTCAAAGAAAACAAAAACTGGATTTATAAATGACAAAAATGTTGGTTCAAATAAAGTCTGAAATTCCTGAAAGTATTCTTCCATTTTGTAAGAAAATCCTAATGGATCGACTGCTTTAACAAAACCAGATACTATAAAAAGCAATCCAAAAAAAATCTGGAGATAATTAATTAATAATGATTTAATTTCAATTTTAAAAAATCTCAGCAAAAATAATAATCCTGCTGATACAATTGCAAGTATTAAAAGCAAAACTGTAAAACTCATATTTTTTTATTTTCGTTTAATAAAATCAATGCAAAAACTGAATAATTGGCTATATCAGCTATATTAGATTCAATTCCCTCTGATATTTGTGTTTTCCCATTATTAGAAATTATTTGACCAATTCTGAATAGTTTGACAAGAATAAAATCTGCCATACTGGTCAATCGCATATCTCGCCATGCTTCACCATAATCGTGATTTTTGGCAATCATCAATTCCTTTACCTTTTCGGATTCTTCTGTATACAATTTTTCAGCCTCTCCAATATCTAAGTCTGGTTTATCGGTGAAATCCAATTTCAATTGGATCAGGAAAATAATACAGTAATTATACAGTGCGAAAAACTCTCCTTCTATGGTATCTTCAATCATTTGTTTACCTTGTTTTTGCTGTATACTTCTTATCCTGCGCGCCTTGATAAACAACTGGTCAATAAGTGATTCGGGTCGGAATACTCTCCAGGTCGAACCATAATCCAACATTTTTGATTTAAAAATGTTGGCCGACTTTTTAACTATACTATTGTATTGATTAATAGTTTTCTCCACAAACTGAAAGATTTAATTATCTTTAAGTGATTAAACAAAAATAACGGAAATAAGGTTTTAAATATTTTCTGCAGAGACTACATATTGATATTCAAGAGTAGTATCATCTGTTACAATATTTTTAAAACCAGCTTTACCAAGATAATCTTCAAGTTCATTGATAGGCAGACGGTCCTTTATAGGCGGAGCATCAATCGGTAAGTTTTTCAATTTAAAATCAATTATAAATATCTTGCCGTTTTTCTTCAATCCCTTTTGTGTGGTTTTAAGATATTCAATTTTTTTATTTATAATGCTGAAAGTATTAATTATCACAATTACATCAGCTTCTGCTTTATTCAGCTTTGGATCATTTTCTGAAGCTAAACGGGTTTCAATTTTTTCCTGAATTTCAACCGGGAGTTTGTTTTTTAGATTATCAAGAATTTCCAGATAATCAGGTACAATATCAATTGCGATTACTTTTCCTGCTTTCAATGCCATTCTAAAAGTAAAGTAACCAGTTCCAGCCCCAATATCTGCAACTGTTTTTCCTTGCAGGTCGCCGAGAAGCGCTACAACAGTTTCAGGTTTTTGCCAAAGTTCACGGTCCTTATTTTCATCTTTAGGAATTGATAACATTTCGCTTTTTTGTTCTATTGTTTTAGTCTCTTGTTCCGGTTCTTCAGCAGAATTATTACAGGAAATGAAAAAAGCAGAAATTAGTAGTAAGAAAACCAGCATTATAAAATAATTGCGATTCATAAAACGTAATTTATTTACAAATCTACAAAATTACTTTATAAAGAAGATTGAAAATAATATAATATTGATTTTGCGAGTAAATAATAATATGCGAGTAAAAAAAAAGCTCTTCCTGAGAAGAGCTTTTTTATATTATTTACCAAGGAAACTCCAAAGAACTCCAATTTTATAATAGTAAGTTGTTTTGTGTTTATTTCCTTCTATTCTCTCTGTACTGGTTTTGTTAATAAAACCAAGTCCATCTAAATCACGACCTATTCTGGTTGCATTGGCAAAAATGGATAGCTTTTTTGTGACATCGTAACTTGTTCTGGCTGAAAACCCAAAACCAGCTTTTACTGCATCAGTATTTACTCCAACACCTTCAGACTTTTTAACTAAAGGTATAGCTACTGTAAAACCTAATCCAACTTTAAACTTCCTTGCCTGTGCTAATTTTTTCAGTCTTAAAACTTCGTTATCTTCAGATGAATAACCAGTACCAATAGGAAAACTTAATCCTGGATAAACTGTAATATCAGCAAATGCACCTTTTGTACTTCTGCCCCATTTTTCAGGTTTTTCTTCCTTGCTCTGAGTGTAAAATGCTCCAACTTCTGCCCCAAAGAACCAATTTTTTGTCAAATCAGGAATATAATTGAATTGTGCTACAGCACCAATATTGTAAGGGTATTTAACCCATGAATTACAATCAAACACACCAGAGTGTATTCCAATAAGAAAATCGGATGATTCGCCAAATACCTGGTCATCTGATTGTTGAGTTTCCTGTGCAATTGTATTTTGGGAAATAAAGAACATAAAAACTCCAAATACTAATAATAATGATTTTTTCACTTCTAAATATTTTAATGATTAAGAAATAATACTAAAATTGAGATTGATCTAAAATACAAAGGTATTAAAAATCGTTTTTAATTCAATTAAAATTTTCAATAATTATACATATTTACAATGTTAATATTTAAATGTTTTAAATACAATCAAATAATACATTTGACCATTGGTAATATGTTAATTTGTGGCGTTATAATTACTAAGAAGTTTTTTTATAAAACATTTTATTCTCAAAAGTATATTCCAAATAACAAAACATACCAAATAGTGTATAAATTATGGCGCGAAATTGCATTAATATTTGACATGGGAAAACTTGTTTTTTTAATCAGATAATCTGAAAACATGTTTATTAATTTTTAAACACCTATGATAATCAGCCTTTTAGTTATCATTGAATTGCCAGATCTGTCTTTCACTGAAAGGAGGTAAGTGCCTTTTCTAAGAAATGAAAAATCAAATTTGAATATTGATTCACTGTCTATTGCCTGCTGTTTTGTCCAAATCTTTTTTCCTATCACATTATAAATATCAATTGTATATGTGCCCTCTGAAAAACCCGGGAGCATAATTTTTACTAAACCGTAAGTGGGATTTGGATACAGGAGAATATCTTTATTACTTACATCAATATTTATATCTGTTTCAAAATCAATATTATCCTGAAATTCTAAAGTGAAATCAGCATTGTTTTTATTGCTGCTTATGCGGGCAAAATGCAATTTCGAAGAATTAGTATAAAAAAGATAATAAATATCGGTTCCAATTCCGGGAAAAAGCAAATTCAATGCGTTATTATCATTGACATGGATCTCGGAACCGCTGTAAATATCATAAATTTTAATATCTACTTTTTCAATTACTTTAAGTCTTAAAGCAGATAGGTTTTTTTCTTCAAGAATGAATCTGCCACTTGCATCACAATGATAATTTCGGATTAGTTCTCCAATAATCTTGATGTCACGTATTTTTTCGGGAATTATCCTTTGGAGTCTGGATGGTAGCTCTTCACGGCTTAAACTAAGATCAAATGAAGTTTTTTCTGAGAATTTAGCTCCATATTTTAATTTTTTATATGAAAATGATATAGGTTTATTGTAAAAATAATTGTAACTTTGTAGGGAGTTAAGTCGTAATGTTAACCCTGTTTCATCAAAATCAGATTTATTTCTCCTGTAATTTCTTGTTATATTTTTTTCACTTATCTTAAGGGTTTGCCCTGTATTATTGTTATTAACATTAATTGAGGTTTCATTAAACAGTGGGCTTTCAATGTTTTTAAGGTTCCAGGTAATATTAGTTCCTTTTAGTTCAACTATGTCTTTGTCAATATGGTCAGTCCGGTAACGAAGTCGGGTATCTGAATCGAATCTGAATGGATTTGTGGAAATTTCTATCTGTGCTGACACAGAAAGTTTAAGAAAAAATACCAATAATATTGAAATTATTAAACGCAATCCTTAATTTTTTGCAAAAATAGGTTTTTTAATCAAAAAACCAGTTTAAAGTTGCTGAAGTTGGACAAATTTATAATATATACCTTTTAATTGCAGCAATTCCTCCGGTTTACCCATTTCAATTATCTTACCATCTTCAAGCACAATTACAGTATCAGCATCCTGGATAGTGGATAAACGGTGAGCTATGATCAGGGATGTTTTGTTTTCCATCACCTTTCGCAGAGCTTTTTGTACTGTTTTTTCTGATTGGCTATCCAATGATGAAGTTGCTTCATCCAATATAAGTATTGGTGCATTTTTATAAATAGCCCGGGCAATTGCAATTCTTTGTTTTTGACCCCCACTCAACTTAGTGCCCTGGTCTCCAATAATTATTTTGTCAATTTTTGATATATCTGTGACAAATTCATCTACCATTGCAGACCTGACTGCAAACAATAAATGATCATTGTTAATTTTTTGATCGGTAAAGCAAATATTGTTTTGAATAGTATCATTGAACAATAATGCATCCTGAGATACAATTCCAATAAGATTTCTCAAATCATCAATTTTCAAATCTCTGATATTGATACCATCAATCAATATTTCTCCTTTTTCAACTTCGTAAAATCTGGATATCAGATCAGCAAGAGTTGTTTTACCTGCTCCTGATAACCCAACTAGTGCTATTTTTTGTCCCTTTTCTAAACTGAAGTTTATATTTTGAAGTACGTAATCACCAGCTTCAGGGTATTTAAACCAAACATTTTTAAATTCGATTGAATGATTGAAATCTGATTTGATAACTGGTTTTTCAGAATTGGTAATGTTATTAACTTCGTTCAATACTTCTTCTACCCTGATCAAAGCTGCTGCACCTTTCTGAAAACTGTAATATGCATTTGAAAAAGATTTTGCTGGTTCAATTATTGAAAAAAAGGCATAAAGAAATGCAAAAAAGGCAGAAGGAAGAAATTCACCCCTGAAAATCAAAATACCTGTATAGTACATAAGCATAGATACAATCAAAATACCCATTATTTCTGCCAATGGAGATGCAATTGCCTTGCGAAACATTATTTTATCCAGAACATTTTTATAGCCGGTATTTACTAAATCAAATTTTTTGATAAAGGAATCAGTAGCGTTAAAGCTTTTAATCACCTTAATACTGCTGATAGTTTCTTCCATCATAATAAGCAATTTTCCTATATATTCCTGTGCTGTACCCGATTGTTGCTTTAGTTTTCTTGATATTCCACCCATCATGAAAATAATAACAGGAAGAAGTATCAATACGAATGAAGTAAGCTCAGGGCTTATGACTATCATAAAACTTATTGCTCCAATAATAATCAGTGGTGATTTGATCAATGCATCAAAGCCTGTGATTATGCTATTTTCTATTTCCTGCATATCAATACTCATTCTGGAAAGCAGATCACCTTTTCTTTTATCTTTGAAGTATAGAACAGGGAGATTTATAAGATGAGTATAAACATCTCTCCTGTAATCACGGATAAAGCCATTTCTGACTGGTGTCATGAAAAAATTGGCAAGGTAAACGAAGGAGTTCTTGAGCAGAAAAGTAAGAAGAAAAGCAATTATTATATATGTAAGAGCTTCAATTTGAGTTTTGCCTTCAATCAGCCTGAACAAATAATACTGAAGATATTCTTTTACAGAAGGGTCATCATTCAAATTAAATCCCCCTATTTTTTGTTTTTCAGGTTGCAGTAACAATTCAAAGAAAGGTATGAACAAGGGTATGCTGGCTATCTGAAAAACGGACATCATCAGATTTGAAAAAACACTAAGACCGAACCATGTTTTATAGGGTTTTAATCTTTTGGCTATTTTCCAGAATTGTTTCATCGACATTTAAAACCGGGTAATAACAAATATCCGGTTTTCATTAATCTAAATAAATTTCAAATAAATCAAATATTTTCTTCATCATCCATTACAAAGTCATCCATAAAACTTGTATCAAATTTTCCAGATGTAAACTTTTTATCGTCCATCAATTTTATATGAAATGGAATAGTAGTTTTTACCCCTTCTATGATATATTCTTCAAGGGCTCTTTTCATTTTTTTAATAGCTTCTTCACGGGTTCTGGCTTTGCATATCAATTTTGCTATCATTGAATCATAATACTGCGGAATGACATATCCGGCATATGCATGTGAATCTACCCTGACGCCTTGTCCGCTGGCCGAATGGTATGCTGTGATCATACCAGGGCTTGGAGCGAAATTCTTGAATGGGTTTTCTGCATTTATTCTGCATTCTATGGCATGCATTTTTGGAATATAGCTTTTTCCGGATATTGGAATACCAGCAGCAATTTTAATTTGTTCTTTGATCAGATCAAATTCAATAACCTCCTCAGTAACGGTATGTTCAACCTGAACCCTGGTGTTCATTTCCATGAAATAAAAATTCTTGTGTTTGTCAACAAGAAATTCAACCGTTCCAAGCCCTTCATATTTAATTGCTTTGCCCGCTTTGATAGCTGCATCGCCCATTGCTTTACGCAATTCTTTTGTCATAAATGGCGAGGGACTTTCCTCAACAAGTTTTTGATGTCTTCTTTGGATTGAACAATCCCTTTCTGATAAATGTGCTACATTACCGTATTGATCACCTACAATTTGGATTTCGATATGCCTTGGATTTTCGATGTATTTTTCGATATAAATACCGTCATTACCAAAAGCTGATTTTGCTTCATTTCTTGCCAGATTCCATTGTTCTTCAAAATCCTGTGGTTTTCTAACAATCCTCATTCCCTTTCCACCACCTCCGGCTGTAGCTTTAAGAATTATCGGATAACCAACTTCTTCAGCTTTTTTGAGTCCTTTGTCAAGCTGTTTGAGCAATCCTTCCGATCCTGGCACTACGGGTACACCGGCTTTAATCATAGTGTCTTTAGCAGTGATCTTATCGCCCATTTTTCTTATCATTTCAGGTGTTGGGCCTATAAATTTTATTCCATGCTGGGTACAGATATCTGCAAAATCAGCATTTTCTGCAAGAAAACCATAACCAGGATGCACTGCATCTGCATTAGTGATTTCAACTGCTGCCATTATTCTGATCGGATCCAGGTAGGATTTTGCTGCAGCGGGAGGACCTATACAAACTGCTTCGTCTGCAAATCTTACATGCAGGCTGTCCTTATCAGCTGTAGAATAGATAGCAACTGTTTTTATTCCTATTTCTTTGCAGGTTCGGATTATCCTCAAAGCTATCTCTCCTCTGTTGGCAATAAGTATTTTATTGAACATAGCATAATGTTATAAATAATATTAAATGATTTTGATCTGTCAGGATTAACCCTTCGGATCAATCAAAAATAATACCTGGTCATATTCAACAGGGGATCCGTCTTCAACCAAAATATCAATGATTTTTCCGCTGACCTCTGATTCAATCTCATTGAACAGCTTCATGGCTTCTACTATGCAAACAACTGACTTAACATTGACATGATCACCAATTTTTACATAAGCTTCCTTGTCAGGCGAAGCTGATCTGTAAAATGTTCCTACTATTGGAGATTTTATTTCTAAAAGATCGGATCTGGTTTCTGTTTTAGGAGCAGATGCCTGTGATTGATTTTCATCTTTTGATGTTGATTCATTTGACGGATTAATAAAATTGTCAAACGAAAAATTGGGTTGAGGTGGCATAGAATAAGAAACAGGTTGCTGGGCGGAGGAATATGAAACTTTTTGATAATCTTTTGTTCTGATGGTTAATTTGAAATCTCCATTTTTCAATTTTAATTCAGAAATATTTGAACTGCCTGCAAGTTTAATAAGATTTTGTATTTCCCTGTAATCCATGTTGAATTATTTAAATTTTAAAACTTTAATAATAATTTCCAATTATTTTACTCTTTCAAGGTATTCACCTGTTTCAGTAAGTATTTTTACTTTGTCTCCTTCATTGATGAACAATGGTACTCGTATGGTTGCTCCTGTTTCAACTGTTGCCGGTTTTGTAGCGTTTGTAGCTGTATCACCTTTTACCCCGGGTTCGGTGTATGTAATTTCAAGGATAAGATGTTGTGGCATTTCGGCCGTTAATGGTATTTCGTTTTCAGCATGAAAAAGAATTTCTACTGTCTCACCTTCTTTCAGAAATTCAGGTCTTTCAAGCATTTCTTCTTTAATTGATACCTGCTCATAAGTTTCAGAATTCATAAAATGATAACCTGACTCATCTTTATATAAAAACTGATTTTTTCTCCTCTCTACTCTTACATCCTCAATTTTGTGACCGGCTTGGAAAGTAACATCGATTACCCTTCCGGTGGTAACATTTTTTAATTTTGTTCTCACAAAAGCACCTCCTTTTCCAGGTTTAACATGTTGAAATTTAGATATTACCCAAATGTCATCATTATAGTTTATACATAAGCCGTTTCTTATATCTGCGGTTGTTGCCATATTTAAAATTAATTTTAGCCCGCAAAAATAAGAAACTATTCTTAAAGTGTGTAAAATATCAAAAGGAAATGTTTTTATTGTGATAAAATACTTTCTGACCTAAGGTTTATGAGGTTTTTGGAGTTTATGAAGTCTATGGAGTTTAGATAGTTTAGGAGGTTTAGGGGGTATAGAATTAGCAAATGTGCAAATTAGTAAATGTGCACATTTGCATATTTTCAAATTTTCAAATTGTCTGATAAAATATGCTCCGCAACAAGTTCAGAAGGATATTTTTTAATCATTATCGAATTTATGCACTGGTCAAAATCATCAAGCATTCTTTTTCTGTTTACAGGTTCAAGGGTTTTTTGCAGCTCCATATCCACATAATAGGGATTTACCCTGTTTTGAAACAACTCTTTTACACTCATTTTATCTAATATAAGGTTGACTAGTGATGAAAATTTCAGCCTACGGATAATTGGTTCCATAATTAACTGGTTGATTAAACCTGTTTTATATATTACAACATGAGGAAGTCTGAAAATAACTGCTTCAAGTGATGCTGTTCCGGATTTTATTATTCCTGCATCTGCTAACTTTAAAATGTCATAGTTCTGATCATAAATAATACGTACATTTTCATAGTTTTTGAGTTCTTTGAGTTTTTTGAATTTAACATCTGATCTTGCCGCTATTAAAAATATCATATTTTGACTATTCCGGATAAGGGGTACCAGAGGTTCGATATTTTTTTTCAGTTCATTTATCCTGCTACCGGGGAAAAATGCTATTTTGATTTTTTCAGAAGGAATATTATGTTTTAAAGAAAAACCGGGATCAAAATTGTATTTGTTGATCTCTTCCAATAATGGGTTGCCTACATATACAGCATCTACACCATGCTTTTTAAAAAATTCTTTTTCAAAAGGCAGAATTAAAAAAAGCTTATCAACATATTTTTTTAATGTTTCAATCCTGTTTTTTCCCCATGCCCAAACTTTGGGAGCAATGTAATAATAAACTTTTATATGATTTTCTTTTGCCCATTTTGCCATTCTCATATTAAAACCCGGATAGTCAATAAAAATTACGGCATCAGGCTGGAATTCAAGAATTTCTTTTTTTGCAACTGTAAAATAGGAAAGTAATCTCTTAAAATTTAATAGCACCTCAAAAAATCCAAAAATGGCAAGCCGGTCAATTCCTAAAGTGATATTGACTCCTGCATTTTTCATTTTTTCGCCCCCAAATCCTCTGAATTCAGTTTCAGGATTTAATTTAATCATAGCATTCACAAGTGATGCACCATACATATCACCAGAAGCTTCTCCTGCTATTATGTAGTATTTCTTTCGCATTAAAAAATGGATCCTGCGTATACGATAAGCCAGATTGTAACTCCAACAAGTGTCATGTAAAGAATTCCTTTCATGACCTTCTCAGCATTTTTGGCTTTGAAATATTGAAAAGGAATCAGATTGCAAATGATTCCAATCACCCAGATGGTTCTTTCCTGATTTACACTGAAAGCTCCTTCAGTAGTAGGTATGATATTAGCATTTGCTAATTGCTCAAATAATATTTTTGTGATCGCTGCACCAAAAACCGGGACACAAATTCCGATTATAATTCCAAAAGCCAGGCTGTTTTTAAAATTATTCATTTGAGAAAAAATTTAATTTACTGATTAATGAATGATTAGTCAGGTCAAAACATGATGGGACTATTGAAACATAGCCGTTTTTAATAGCCCAAAGGTCAGTATCCGTTGCTTCAGGTTCAAGATTCTCAAATTTTCCGGTCATCCAATAGTAGGGTACACCTCTGGGGTCTGTAGCCTCCATGAATTCTTCCACCCACTTTCCGTTAGATTGCCTGCAAACTTTAATGCCTTTTATCTCATCATTTTTAAGGCGGGGAATATTTACATTCAACAGAAATGTCCCATTGAATTTATTATCCAATGACATTTCTATGACTTTTCCGGCATATACCTTTGCTCCGCTGAAGTCGGCATCATGTGAATAATCATCCAATGAAAATCCGATGGAGTTAAGTCCTTCAAGTGCACCTTCCATAGCGGCCGACATAGTACCTGAATAAATAATATTGATAGATGCATTGCTTCCATGATTGATGCCGGATAAAACAAGATCAACTTTTCTGTCTTTCAGTATTTTATCCTTGGCCAGCTTTACGCTGTCGGCCGGAGTACCGGAGCACTCCCAGGATTCAACTCCGCTAAAAGCATCTACTCTGGTCAATCTGATCGGTTCCTTGATTGTGACTGCATGACCTTGTCCTGATTGTGGTTTATCAGGAGCTACTACAATTACTTCACCGTAATTTTTAGCAACTTCTACAAGTGCTTTTATTCCGGGAGCCCAAATTCCATCGTCATTTGAAATAAAAATTAATGGTTTTGACATAAAAATTTTTAATCTATTATCTTTAATCTTGTGTATTTAAGAAATATATATTCTTTAGCTTTTGACTTTCCGTTTCCCAATTTAATGCAAGGCTGGCTAATTGTGCATTTTTACAAAGTAAAATGTATTTCTCATTATCTTCAAATAAATCAATAATAATTCGGCCAATTAAACCAGGTTCAATGCTGTCAGTTAAAACAAAACAATTAAATTCTTCATTTAGTTTTTTATATTCTTCAAAGTTCATAGTAATACATGGAATACTATGATGAATGTAATCAAAAACCTTATTGGCCAGAGATACTCTGTAGCTGTCCGAGTTACCGTCAAGTAGATTAAGTCCCAGATGACAGCCACCGAGCAAATGACTGATTTCAGACGGCTTTACCCATCCTGTTATTTGTACTCTTTCTGTTAGATCAAGATCAATTGTCAGGGATTTCAGAGTTTTTTCAAGATCTCCTCCTCCCACAAGCAAAAGTTTAAAGTTCACAGGCAGGATTTTCAGAGCTTTGATAGCATTTTCAAGGCCCCTTCCTTTATTCAAAGCTCCTAAATAACATATTTTTTTGTCAAAATTTTGTGTTTGATTAAACAGTTTGCCCGAGAAATCAGACTTCTTTGGCAGATTTCTTATCACTTGATAAATTTGTCCTGTCTGGCTTTCGTACAATTTTTTCAGGCTTTCTGAAACTGTATAATTATGTCTGATGTGAGGCAATGTCAGTCTTTCCACCATTTGCCAGAAAAATCTTTTAAAAGGTTTTCCCTCTAATTCGGGTACACCGGGAAAAAACTCATGAGCGTCAAATATAATTCTTTTATTTTTTATTTTTGATACCAGAAAACATGCAAGAACGGTATCAGTGTCGACTGAATTGACGATATCAAATTTGGTTTTCAACAGGAAAAAAAACAATCTGATATTTATTTCTGCATAAAACAAAAATCCTTTGTTAAAAAGCTGATTCAATCTGACTGTTTTATAATGCATGTTATCAAGTGGTGCTGAATGTTTTTTTCTAAATCCAACCAGTGTCACATTTGATCCAAAATCGACCAAAGACTCACAAATGCGCTGCATTCTCCTGTCAGTTGTGATGTCATTGCTTATGGTACAAATGATATTTGGAAAGGAATTGCTCATTTATGGATTTTTTTTATTTTATTTCCCGATATTTCAAAAGCATTTGATTTAATTAACTTTTTTAGCATTTGTTTATTTTTATTCCTGTTTATGTATGATTTATAGAATAGCAATTCCTCCATTTCAAACCATTCCGTGGCATTTGAATTTAAAAATGTTGAAAATTCTTCGAAGTCAGCCCGAGAGAATTTTTTATTTTTATATTTCATGCAAATATCACAATTGCCACAATTTTTTTGAAGTTTTTCTCCAAAATAATCAAGGATAAATTTCTGTCTGCAATCCTCAAAATCAAGATATTTTTTGATGGTTTTAAAATTCATTACCATTCTGTTCAATCTGAAACTTAGCTCATTTTCATTTATATCATTATTTTCATTTTTCTTGATAATCATTTGTAAATTCCTGTGTCCCTGCTCATATTTGATAATACCTTCTGCATCAAGCTGATTTAGATTATCTATAATGGTTTTTATATCGAAGCCCGATATCTGTGCAATTGTATTTTCAGAAACAGGCCTTTTGATTGTGAATAGATTGTTTGTATTTAATATAAGTGTTTTAAGGATTTTGTAGTCTTTTTCATCAGAACTTAAAAGATTATTTATTTCATTTTCAGTGCGAATGATTTTAACCAGGCTGTTAACTGATTTTGGGTTGAAATTGAATTCAATAAAACCGTATCTTTCGAGTTCAGTGATGGTCCTGATGCATAAAAGTTTGGGTAGATTATTTTTCTTAATAAAAGTTGCAAGGTCAAAGTGTATTTTTTCGTCATTTTTATTGTTAAAGTCAATGTTATATACACTGGCCAGTTTCCTGTAAGTATTCAGAATATGGCCAACATTGGGGAAACTGTCGATATCTCTTAATCGCATACTATGAAGGTCCTTTTTATTATAAAGAACCACGGAATCAGATAATTTTCTGTCTCTGCCGGCTCTGCCAGCTTCCTGATAATATTCCTCCATACTAGTTGGCAGGTCATAATGAATTACAAATCTAACATCAGGTTTGTCGATACCCATTCCGAAAGCAGTAGTACTTACTATAATCCTTGTTTCATTTTTCAACCAGTTGTCCTGTACATTTTTTCTCTCCTCCGAACTCATACCTGCATGGTAAAAGTGAGAGTTAAAGCTATATTTGTTGAGGTGATTGCTCAATATTTCTGTACCATTTCTGCTTCTCATATAGATAATACCACTTCCTGAGAATTGTTTAAGCATAATTTTTAATACTTTCAGTTTGCTTTCAGTCTGTATAATTCCAAATCTGATATTATTTTTCAGAAAACTGCTTTTGAAAACGTCGGATTGCTTTATATCAAGGTATGTTTTTATATCGGACAATGCTTTTTCATTTGCTGTAGCTGTGAATGCAGAGATGCGGATTTCGGGAAATATTTCTTTTATATTGCGGATATTACGATATTGGGGCCTGAAATCATAGCCCCATTGAGATATACAGTGAGCCTCATCAACTGCAATGAAACTGATATTTGAATCTCTTATAAAAGTTCTGAAAGAGCTGCTTTGCAATCTCTCAGGACTAATGTATAGTAGTTTTAATTTTCCATTGGAAAGATCATATAGTATTTCATTCTGAATTTTCGGATCCTGTCCTGAATGTACTCCATCAGCAGCAATATTAATTGATTTCAACCTGCCAACCTGATCTTCAATAAGGGCAATCAAAGGTGAAATAACAAGGCAGGTGCCTTCCATTAATAATGCTGGTACCTGAAAACACAATGATTTTCCTCCCCCAGTAGGAACAAGTGATATTGTATTTTTTCTATTTAATATAGCTGTAATAATCTTTTCCTGATCATCGTAAAATGAATCGTAACCCCAGTATTCTTTAAGAATTTCCCTTGCTTTTTGGATCAGAATTTCGGACATTTGACTGATTTGGCATTTTTTACGGCATAAGTACCATTTAAATTATATAAAACATTTAAAAAAGACATCACATAATAATCACCAGAACTGTTTCCGCCTCTCTGTGCTCCGGTTTCCCTGTTCATGTGTTCCGTGATACCCAGATATTCAGGTGTTCTGTCGGATAGTTTCGCAGCCAGTTCTCCATTCGATCTTAGAAGTTCATTGTAATTGATATATTCTCCTCCTACGTCATCTATATAGTCCGTATTAGTGCGTCTCCAGCCCAGGTCAATTGAAAATGCCAGGTGAGCAGTTACAGCGATTTTCACTCCAGCTCCAAATACAATGCTGCTTTCGAGCAGACTGTATTTTATCTTATCCGGATGATGAACCGACCCCTGGCCTTCTGTACCAAGCTCCCGCAGGTAAACCCATTCTCCATTGTAAAGCGTTTTGGGATTAAAAAGAAATGCATTTACACCTGCATAAAAATATGGAATAATATTTTTTCCGATTCCGCCATAATTGAATTCAAGAACTCCTGCAAATTCGTTTACATTTGATCTAAAACTTAGGTTTCTCTGATTTTGGCCGGCATTTGTTGAATAACTATCATTGCCAGATATTGTTCCCATCCCAAATGATAACCTTGTATTGAGAAAAGCATTGAAGCGATAATTATAGAAAACCTGAAATGCAGGGTGAATGCTCTTGAGATTGTCCCGTCCCAGATCTCCATAGTATGTACAAACACCAAGCCCTATACCTAATTCAGATTGCTGAGAATATGAAAATTGTGATATTGAAACAAACAATATTATATAAACAATTCTTTTCATTATGTATTTTTAGTAAAATTGTGGAATTCAATGATAAACGAATTGTTTGACTGCCCGGGCACACAAAGATATTAAAAAAATATATAATATGAAATTTTTTACAGTTTTTTTTAAAAAAGTTTCTGAATTTGAATATCTTGCTAACTGATTTAATTGATAATTGATAATTGATAATGGAGAATTAATTCAGTTGTCAGTTGTCAGTTAGTCAGTTAATAATCACAAATCGTAAATCGTAATTCGTAATTCGTAATTTGTTTCAGTTGTCAGTTGTCAGTTAGGCAGGAAAAAATCGTAATTCGTAATTCGTAATTCGTAACTCGTAATTTGTTTCAGTTGTCAGTTGTCGGTTAGGCAGGAAAAAATCGTAAATCAAAAATCGTAAATCGTACTTTGTCAGAAACACTGATTACACAGATTTCTCACCCTTTCACCTTTTAACCCTCATTAACAATTAACCAAAAATCATAGCATGAAACTACTAATTTCCATTGAGGTACAAGCTTAAAAATTCCTTATAATCAATAATTATCAGTAATTTTGCCATGATATTCAGGATTCCTGATATAAATTTGTGATATAAAATGATTTAAATGGAAAGATGGAAGATCTGGACTATTATTATTATAATGAGTGTGGCACTTATTGGTGTGGCACTGAGTCAGATATACTGGATAAAATGGTCTATTTCACTTGATGAGAAAAATTTTGATGCAAAGGTTTTCAGGGCATTGAATGAAGTAAAAAATCAAATAGATGATAATATTAAAAATCAGGAACTTTTTCGTGACCTGGCAAATGACATGATAAAAAAAGAGACTGAAGATTATTTGAATAAATTGAAATCTGATCCCTCGCAGTGGAGAAAGTCGCAAATACTAAGTGATACCCGAAGTCTGACTTTCAGCCTTAATCCGGACATATACCTTGAAAACCTGGACCCTGGAATAATCAACAGATTTATCAGAAGTGCTCTTAAAAATCAAGGCATAAAACTTGATTATTCTTATGGCATTTTTTCAAAAAAATATAATGATTTCATTATTATCAATGATCATTATGTAATCCCTTCAAAAAATGAACGGGTATCAAAATCCGGAGTAAGCAATCTGAACATTTACAGTTCAAAATATCAGATTGAATTACTTACAACTGAATTCAAATCACCTGGAAGTCTTAAGCTTTTATTTAAAAATAAAGCTGAATGGATTTGGTCAAATATCATGTCCACTTTGCTAATGAATCTGATTTTTACATTGCTTATACTTTTTGCTTTCAGTTATACAATTTACATAATTCAGAAGCAAAAGAAAATTTCACAGATAAAAACTGATTTTGTGAATAATATGACTCATGAGTTTAAAACACCTATCGCAACTATTTCCATTGCCAGTGATGCAATATTAAATCCATCAATTATCACTGATAAAGAAAAGGTTATTAAATTTGCAAATATAATTCAGGAAGAGAATTCAAGGCTGCTTAATCAGGTTGAACAGATATTGAATATAGCCAAACTTGACAAACACAGGATACAACTAAACCTGACTGATGTCAATATTCATGAAGTAATTGAAAGAAGTTGCGATCATCTTGCTTTGAAACTCGAGAAAAAGAATGGTAAACTTATTACCAAATTTATGGCAGGAGATCCGATTATTATGGCTGATGAGATTCATATGATCAATATTTTCAACAATCTGATCGATAACGCTATAAAGTATTCATTGACTGATCCGGTTATTGAAATTTCAACGCAAAATATTCTGAAGGGTATCGAAATTAAAATTTCTGATAATGGAATTGGCATTTCAAAACAGGATATAAAACATATTTTTGATAAGTTTTATCGTGTCTCAACAGGCAATGTTCATGAAATTAAAGGATTTGGACTGGGTCTAGCATATGTTAAAACATTTGTTGAGGCTCACAAGGGAAAAATATTTGTAGATAGCGTTAAAAACAAGGGTGCTGAGTTTAAAATATATTTTCCAAAGTTGTGACTTTAGCATTTTCAATCAGTCTTATAAAAAAAATATCACTATGAATTCAAAAATATTATTGGCAGAGGATGATCTTAATTTTGGAGATGTTTTGAAATCTTATCTTGAACTCAACGGATATGTAACCGATCTGGCCCAATCTGGTATCAAAGCTCTGGAACATTTCAGAAATAAAACATACAATATCTGCATATTTGATGTCATGATGCCTGGTATGGACGGATTTCAGCTGGCAACCGAGATCAGAAAAACAGATTCAGCAATTCCAATAATATTTTTGACAGCCAGATCTCTGAAGGAAGACATAATTGAAGGATTCAAAATAGGTGCAGACGATTATATTACAAAACCATTTAATTCTGAAGAACTACTTTACCGCATCAAAGCTATACTTAAACGAAGTGAAAGTGAAAATGCAGAAAAAGAGACCAATGAATTTAAAATAGGAAGATATTTTTTCGATTTCCCTCTCAGGATCCTCAGTATAAAAGACAAAAATAATCAGATAGTCAGACAAAAGCTTTCACCTAAGGAAGCAGAATTGCTTAAACTACTTTGCAAGCACCAAAACAAAGTATTGCCCCGAGAAATCACTTTGAAGCAGATATGGAATAAAAATGATTATTTCACAGCACGCAGCATGGATGTATTTATTACAAAGCTGCGCAAATACCTCGAACTGGACGATACCATCAAGATTGACAATATACATGGAAATGGATTCAGGCTGGTAGTAGAGGAAACGATTAAAAGTTAATTAACTTTGCAGGTCAATAAGCTAATCCTGTAATAGATAGTGATTAGCTGAATATAAACTTCTAAAAGGCATAACTGCGAAATCGATGCTTTCATAAAGTGAAAGATGGATAGTTTTTTTCTGATGTAAGTTATACCATTTACAATTATTCTTTAGTCCGATTGCATAACGTTACTGACCAAAATGTCAGTGCCTGTACTGACTGCAAATGTCAGTACTATTATCAATTTCATGTCGGTATTATTGCAGATATGCGTTCTGTATTAAAACCATTATATACAAAATGACATACAGCACATTGATTTTATGTCATTTTGGCATATCAAATTGTAACGATATTTTTGGTAGGATTTTTGATGATTTCCTGTAGTAAAGCAGTTATTTGTTTATACTGAATATTTAGCACAACATCAATAAATCAATTGTAAATTATGACATACGATATATTCACTATTAAATCCCAGGAAGCAATTGCCAAAGCACAGCAGATAGCAGCCGGTTATGACCAGCAGACTGTCGATACTCCACATTTAATCAAGGGATTATATGAGACAGATGAAGATCTGTTTAAATTTTTATTACAAAAAACGGGAGTTGTATTTCAGACATTAAAAGATAGGATCAATTCTGAAATTACGCGTTACCCTAAGGTAGAGGGAAGCGAAAAGCAATTTCTTACCAATGATGCCAATAAGGCACTTTCAACAGCAAAAAGTCTGCTCAAAGAATTTGGGGATGAATTCATAAGTCTTGAATTGATGCTACTGGCAATTCTGAAAGGCAATGATAAGGGTGGAAGGATATTAAAAGAACTTGGAATGAACGAAGACACCTTAAAAAAAGCCATTTCGGAGCTCCGTAAAGGAAAAACAATAAATGATCAGAGCAGTGATAATCAATACAATGCCCTGAAGAAATATGCTGTTGATCTGAATGATGCAGCAGAGACCGGAAAGCTGGACCCTATCATAGGCAGAGATGATGAGATCAGGAGGATACTACAGATACTATCACGAAGGAAGAAGAACAATCCAATACTGCTGGGTGATGCCGGAGTAGGGAAAACAGCTATCATTGAAGGCATAGCCTGGAGGATAGTAAAAGGAGATGTGCCTGAAAACCTTAAGAACAAGAGGATATTTTCTCTCGATATGGCTGCGGTGATAGCAGGGGCAAAATATAAGGGGGAATTTGAAGAAAGGCTCAAGGCCGTAATCACCGAGGTAAAACAATCCGATGGGCAGATAGTGCTTTTTATTGATGAAATTCATACATTGGTTGGAGCCGGAGGAGGAGGAGGAGCCATTGATGCTGCCAACATCCTGAAACCTGCCCTGGCAAGAGGAGAAATGCATACAATTGGTGCTACGACCTCGGAAGAATACCAGAAGTATTTTGAAAATGATAAAGCACTTGTGCGTCGTTTCCAGACTGTTTATATTGATGAACCAAGTCCCGAGGATACAATATCAATCCTCAGAGGTATTAAAGAAAAATATGAGGTTTATCACAAAGTAAAAATACTGGATGATGCCCTGATTGCAGCCACTGAATTATCGCACAGATACATTACTGAGAGAAAGCTTCCTGATAAAGCGATCGATCTGATAGATGAAGCAGCTGCTAAACTGCGTCTTGAACTTGACTCAGTGCCTGAAGAGATTGATGAACTCAACAGGAAACTCCGTCAGCTCGAAATAGAGAGAGAGATGGTAAAAAGAGAGAAAGACAGCAATAATCTCAAAATAATAGAAGAAAAAATAGCAAAACTTAAGGAAGACCTGAATTCAATAGTTTCGAAATGGAAGTATGAAAAGGAGATAGTTGAAAGTCTTCAGAACATCAAAAAGGAGATTGATGATCTGATGCTTGTGGCAGATAAAGCTGAAAGGGAAGGAAATTATGAAAAGGTGGCAAAGATAAGATATGATGATCTGCCAAAACAACAGGCCCTTTTGAAAGCAGGAGAGGATAAACTCCATGAAATACCTGAGGAAGAACGATTTGTTAGAGAAATTGTTTCGCCTAATGATATAGCAGAAACAGTGTCGAAATGGACAGGTATACCTGTTTCGAAAATGCAGAAAAGTGAGAAAGCGAAGCTTTTGAGTATTGAAGAGGAATTATCACAAAAAGTGATTGGACAGGATGAGGCTATTGAAGCTGTTGCAAATGCCATCAGACGTAGCCGTGCTGCCTTGCAGGATCAGAATAAACCTATCGGATCTTTTCTTTTCCTTGGACCTACCGGAGTCGGAAAAACTTATCTGGCAAAACAACTGGCCGAATTGCTTTTCGATAGCGATAAAAACATGATAAGGATCGATATGAGTGAATACCAGGAAAGGCATACTGTATCAAGACTTGTAGGGGCTCCTCCCGGATATGTGGGATATGATGAAGGTGGGCAGCTAACAGAAGCGGTCAGGATAAAACCATATTCAATAGTACTGCTTGATGAGATCGAAAAAGCGCACAAGGATGTATATAATGTTCTGCTACAGGTACTGGATGATGGAAGACTTACAGACAACAAAGGACGTGTTGTGAATTTTAAGAATACCATTATAATCATGACCTCAAATATTGCTTCTGATGTCATACTTGAGAATTTCTCTGAACTCCAGATGCTCGATACCGAAGAAGAGAGGAAAATGCTGATTGAAGACACGAAGAAGGAGATTTTTGGTATGCTTAAGGATTTTATGAGTCCTGAGTTTCTGAACAGGATAGATGAAAAGGTTATGTTTCTTCCGCTGGATAAGGATCAGATCAAGAAAGTTGCATTGCTTCAGATCAGCGAACTCAAAACTATGCTTGAAAATCAGGGATTGAAGCTGGATATCAAAGATGATGCTCTGAATCTGCTGGCTGAAAACGGCTATGACCCTGTTTTTGGAGCAAGGCCTCTTAAGAGACTCATTCAACAGGAAGTTACTGATGAGATTGCAAAACTGATACTTGGGGACAAACTTGTATCCGGAAATACAATTGAGGTAAGTGTGGAAAAAAGCAAGTTTGCTTTTGATGTGAAATAGTAATCTTTGATGCCAGAAAAAATCCAGGAATCCGGGACAGAGAAATAACTATTTCAATTTCATTCAAAATTAAAGGTTTCGGTATCCATTTTGTAATTGTCAAAAATGATAAATTCTGACCTTCATTGTCACTTTTATTCAGGGAAGATGCTGATACATAAACGAGTTATACCATTTACAATTATTCTTTATTCCAATTGCATAACGGTTGCTGACACTGACACTTCGGTCAGCATCTTAGAGCTGACACTGATACTGATACTTCGGTCAGTAAAGGCACTTTGGTCAGAACAGGTACTTCGGTCAGTACAGGCACTTCGGTCAGCATTTAAAATATAATGCTGGTTCAATAGCTGTTTATGCCAACTTTGTCGGTACTATTACAGAAATGCTTTTGGTAATAGTATTGTAGAGTGTTTAATAATTATACTCTATTTTTAAATTTAATAACCCTGTTTGCTGCTAATTTTCCAGTGAGTATTGACATAGGGACTCCGGCTGGACTATAAGCCCATTGTCCTGCCTGAAATATATTGGGAATAGGTGTTATAACTGATTTATCGGACTTCTGGATTTTATGAACCACGGGAACCGGTACTTCAAATGACCAGCCAACAATAGATCCATCTGTGCTTCCAATCCTGTTCTTTATACTTATTGGTGTAAAAGAAAATTGTTTTTCAATTTTATTTTTGAGTTCAGGATACACTGATTCAGACAAAATATCTATTATTTTATTTTCGGTTTCAATCCGAAAATCATTGTACCAGCCTGATTCTTCAACTTTCTTAAATAGTTCATATTCAATTATAAAACTTACAATTACTCCCGTCTTGTTTTCAGGAACCAGACTTGGATCTTTCAACCCTGGAATAGATATTTCATATGTATTTAACTTCAGAAAACGGTATAACCAGGAAAAAATCTGATCTTTGTCCGTCTTGTCCCAATTTTGCAACAATTCCATTAGTTCACTCCTGTGAATACTTCCATGTCCTGTTCTTGAAGGAGTATAGAAGAAATGTCCATGCGAGACATTGGCAAAATATGACAGTGGCAGATCAACTTGGAGAAAGAGTGTAAAAACTGATTCGCTGCCGCGGCCTGCCAGAATATTGTCTTTCATGCTATTAAAGTTTTCACTTACTTTCGATGAAAGCCCTTTGGTGACGGTTTGGTTGTATAGTGTTTTGAGGTCGGCAGCCCAGATAAGATTCTGGTAATAGTATTTATGCCCCTCATTATCAACAATCAAATTATCACTGGCGTGGATTTCTTTGATCATTGTTGATGGCTTAAGCTCACCACCAAACTCCTGGATCTTCTTTGTCAGGGCATCGGTTATTTTGCCAACACCTCCAAGGGGATAAAAATAATCGAGGTATAATGAGAAATAGCTGAGAGCAAAAAAGGCAGGAGTTCCCTTGAAAAAATGCTGTCCTATAATGTCGCTAAGTGACGGGTTTTTTATGATGTTCTCAAGATATGCTTCATATGGGAAATTAAGCCTGTTAATTTTTCCTACTGTAAAAATAAATTTCGGCAACCAGGGTAACAGTGTTTTAAAAATATACTTTCTATCCCTTTTCAAGTCTTTGAACAGTGGATTCTCAATGCCATACAGCACATCAAGAAGTTTCATGATTTTCCGCATGGATCTGATAAAATCATCCACTTCCGCAATACTTTCAGGATAAAGTTCAACCAGCAGATCCTTGTATTTCTGAATAGAATTCAGGTCTTCTACATGCAGAATCTTATCCTCGATACCGACCGAAACTTTGCTTCTTACAGTTTGGATATGAATATTAAGTTCTTCGAGCATGGGCAGAATAATACCGGCACTTTCAAGAGCTCTTACACCGGCCTCAAAATGAAAGCCATCTGATGTGAAACTATTTACAAGGCCTCCAAATTCTTCATTCTTCTCAATCAGTACGATTTTTTTTCCTGCACGGGAAAGATACACTGCTGATGTAAGTCCGGCTATTCCGCCGCCGACTATAATGGTATCAAAATGATTGGATTTCATGATATCAATTCAATTTAGCAAGTTTAATGCTTATATCCCATAGAAGCCTTGATATTTCAATATCCAGTGCCGGTGGTGCCGGAACTTCGGGTGTTGTAAGATTGAAATATTTTCCGCTCGTTGATTCAGTATCTTTTGAGACACCTAGATAATAAATAGCTTCAGCAGAAATTGAAGCAGGTTTTAATCTTTTATCAAGAATATTTTTCTTGTACCATCTGTAAATTCTTCCATTTTCCTGACCGGTTTCTGTTTTTACGGCACCCGGATGAATAGCATTTATTGTAACCCCCGAGCCAATGAAAAACTCATTAAAAATCAACATCGAAAGCAATTGCGCTAATTTTGCCGATCCATAACTTTTTAAACCGCTAAAACGCCTTTTTTCCCAGTTCAGATCATCGAGTCTGAGTCCCCATGCTGCAAAGCGATGTCCTTCAGAATTTACAAGAATGATCCTTGCTTTTCCCTGATATTTCAGCTTCTCTTTCAATAGAAAATTGATTATAAAAGAGGATAAATACTGAACCATGAAAACCTTTTCAAAACCATCTTTGGTAAGTTCTCTTTTTGTTAGAAATACTCCTGCATTATGAATCAGTACATCAATAGGTTTATCCGTTTCCAGCAAAGAATTTGCTGCATGGTATACATCTTCCAAACAGCTCAGATCTGCAAGGATGAAATTGCATTTAACTCCGTATTCCATTTCAATTTCCTGTTGTAATGCCTCTGATTTCTTTTGGTTCCTGTTTATGCAGATCAAATCAGCGCCTTTTGAAGCAAATTTTTTTGCAACAACATATCCGATTCCTGATGTGGCTCCGGTAATCACAACCAATTTACCATTGAAATCATCATTGCAAACCAATGGCTCTTTGCGGTTGTTTTTAATCATAGCCCAGATATTTGACCACTCATATTGTTTAAAGTACTTTCTGAATCTTATTCCGTTCTCTGCCATAATTTTTAACCAAATTTTTTCTTCATAAACTTTCTGTAAACTTTACCAAATCGTGGGATATTATCAAAAATATCGCCCCAAAGATCATAATAATCTCTCTGCTCAATAATTTTTCCATTTTCGTTAATAGTTAGCCTGCTGGCACCATACATTAATGAGCTTGGGTATTTTTTAAAACTAATCGTCATTTCCCATTCAATAAAAAAGTCATTTCCATCCTGAACGGTTCTCACCAGTTTCATTTTCAAATCGTTTGAACGCTTAGTAAGCCTTTCTGTCATTGCTTTGAACTCTGTTATTCCTCTTATCTCCTGAATTGTGTCCCTAAAATAAATTTCATCATCATAATAGGGAATGATATGCGACCAGTCGGGTTTGCCGGAGGTATTATATGTTTTTGTCCATAAGTCATTTACAATATCAAGAGTGAGGACAAATTCCTTCGGTGCATTATTTTGGGTCAGGTCTTCAATATTCATTTTCTTCTAACTTTTGTTATATTTTGATATAAATTCCCTTGCATTACAAGGTGGTATCATTCTTTAATTCAAAAACTGTATTCTTAAAAACTAGACGACCAAATCGGTCTTTTGCTTTATTTGAAAAACCAAAATCTTCGGAGGGTACTCCTAAACAACTGGCATATAATTCCTTGATATTGTTTTCACCCTGAAAGTGTTTAAAGGAATATTTGCCGGGTTTCAATCCAATTAGGGTTATTACACATTGGTTATTAGAAAGGTTTTCAGTTATACCCATAAATTGCAGATCTTTTGCATCATGAAAATCCAGTGAAATAATTCCTTTATATCTATCCAGGTATTTTGTTAAACTTTTTAAGATAAACTGTCCTTTAGCAAAAAAGCTGATAATCAAAAAAAACAAAATCAAAAATATGAATCGTGTCTTTTTAAACATGTTGGTTTATGATTTTTCCTTTATCTGATACAATAGTGTTTTTAAGGATTTTTATTAATTGTATTCTTTTAAAAAGTTTATTTTTTCTCATTTTAAGATTTTATTCTATACCCATGTTTTTGTACAATACACTTTTGCGAAGCAATGTTTTTTGAGTTGGGTGCATTCCTCTTTGCTTTCTCGCGCATGGGTTAAATACAAATTCTTAGTCCTGTCATTTTCATTTCGTTATTCATTCTCAAACCATTTTCACTGTCATTTTCAGTGTAGCTGTCTTTTTATTCGCCTTGATGGTAACGTATGATTCCCTTTTTTAGTGGAACAGGCAATCTAAAAACCAGTTATATTTTTGGTCAAAAATACATTAAAACTCAAAAAGGATAAAAAGGAGATCTATATTTTTTAGAAACTGGAAAAAATAGTCTGTTATATTTTACTTCTAAAAATATCAATTTTAATCTTTAAGTAAATAGCTCCAATTCCGGCTGGTGTAGTTCAATCCCTAATTTTATCGGGAAATTCTCGTTGAGTTTCTGCAGAACAGGTTGTGTCGACCACTCATATTTCAATTTATTGGTTGCCATTTTTTATTTTTTTTTAGTTATCAATATTTTATCAATTTTATGCCCATCAATATCAACTATTTCTATATTATAATCCACATAATCAATTTTATCTCCTACTTGAGGGATTTTACCAAATTGATTATAAACAAAACCTGATACAGTTGAATAGTCAATTTTATCAAAATCAACTGTAAAATCTTTAATTATATCATTAAGTGTTTCAATAGGTGCATCACCACTTACTAATACAGAATTATCGTCTCTTATAAATACATCTGGTTCATATAATTCTCCTTCTTCAGGTATTTGTCCAACAATATTTTCAACTATATCATGTAATGTAATTAATCCTTCAAAACCACCATATTCATTCACAACGCAACAAAGGTGAACTTTTTTCTGTCTAAATAATTCTAAAACTTTTTGGGCATCCATATTGTCGGGAACAATTAAGGGCTCAACTATAATTGTTTTGATGTCAAAATGTTTTACCTGTGAAATCGATTTGTAAAAATCTCTTAAATATACTACACCTGTAAAATTGTCTAAGGTACCACTACAACATATTAATTTACTATGCTGGGTGTCGAACAATTTGAGTTTTATCTCATCAAAACTGTTGTCTGTATTAATCCACTCTACATCGGTTCTGTGAGTCATTATGTGTCTTGCTTTTTTGTCGGCAAAATAAAATACTTTTTCATGAATGATGTTTTGCTCTTTCTCTATAACTCCTTCAGAAGATGCAACCTTTATCATGTGACGCAATTCTGCTTCTGTCAATTGTTCGGTTTGTTTTTTAATTCCGATTAGTTTATTTACTAAATTTGTTGAAATAGATAAAAGCCATACAAAAGGATAAAAAACACTACTAAAATAATAAATGATAGGTGAAACCCAAATTGCAATCTTGTCCGGATTGTTCAATGCAATTGTTTTTGGTACTAACTCGCCTATTACAATGGAAAAAAAAGTTATTATTACAACTGTTAATGTCAATGCTATTTGATTTGCATATTTATTTGTCAACTCAAACTCTTGAAAAAAAGGTGTAACATCATCAGCAATATTCATACCTCCATAAACCCCTGTTACTATCCCAATTAAAGTTATACCTACTTGAATTGCTGATAAAAAATTCTCAGAATTGTCAAGTAACTTTAATGCTATTTTTGCCCCTTCGCTACCCTCTTTGTTTCTTTGTTCTAATCTAGACCTTTTACTTGAAACTAAAGCAATTTCAGATAGGGCAAAAAATCCATTTACTAATATTAATAATGCTAAAACTAAAATTTCCATATTTCTGCTTTATCTGTGGTGTTATTTTCTAAATTCTGACTAATGTAAAATTATAGCGCTGAATATCAATTAGATACTAAACCCAAATCTGCATCAATCAGTGCAAATTTATCAATTAGTTTTTTAATTCAACTAAATGATTTTAATTTTCTTTTCTGATCGGGGAAAAAAATATTCATTGGGGTTGTAATAAGGTTTATTGTTGACGACCATAGACCAGATTATTACAGCGAGTTTGCGAGCAGTAGCACTTATAGCGCAAACTCTTCCGTGGAGAAAATTGATCCCAAATACAATTTTACTGTTTTTGAATATTACAAAGATAATAAATTAATTACAGATATAAAAATATTATTATGTGTTTTTTTAATCATATCAAATTTTATTGAGGTGATTAGGCAACAGCTTCGATTGTTATGGGTAGTGGTTCTTTTAACCTGCATTGTCGTATGCCTTTTTTATCCATTGAATTACTTCGTTGTCTATGTCATTCAGGTCAGCAAGATTAATTTTATGAGAACACATTGCGTTTGGCTTTTCTTCTTCTAATTTCCCTTTAGGTTCTTGCCCTTTTAGGTTAATGCCGATTTCAAAACGGGTTTTTGTCGTAGGGTTTAATGTCGCAAATTGCTTTTTTCGTCTCAAACTCACATAGGCGTTCTTCGGTGCAATTACGATGTCGTTTCCGAAAGTCTGAATTTCAGAGATTAGTTTGTCGTAAATCGGTTGGAAATGTTCTTTACCTCTGTACTGTTTAGTTACCAGGTCGTCCGTGTTTTCTGCCGAACCTGCATCTGTTTCCTTTGTTTTATGGGCAACAAGGTTGGCAAATCCGTGAGTAAAATTGTGCTGGTCTTTTAGGAATTTAATGATTTCTCCGTGTTTTGCAAAGTTCTGTTTCTTTACAATCTCAATCCATTGGTATAATGACTTACCTGTGTTCTTGTGAAGGTTTTCGATCATTGTTTGTGTTGCTTTATCCATATTTTTTAAGGTTTTGATTTCCAAATTTTGTCGGAAAAAGGCAAGTATTCTGGTAATGCAGCCGAACCGTACCAATTAAAAATTTCGAAACCCAATAATCCGTTCTTTATGGCTGGGTCAGTTTGTAATAATTCTTCTGCTTCTTCTATTGATTTTATGTTGTCCAAAATGAAAATGCCTCGGTAATTGTTCTCATTTTTACCTAATGGTCCTGCTATTATAAGTTTCTTTTCTTCAACCAATTTATGAATGTTCTCCATATGTCCCTTGAAACTTTCATTTATCAATTCTTTGTCGGTGGTTGTATTTGTTCCTGTTTTCAGAATTACAAAAAAATAGCTTTTCATTCCGTAATCGTCTCCGCCTAATTTGTCGGCTAATGCCTTGTCGTAATTTGGATTAGAGGTCAGGGTATTTTTTTTCGAATTTGATTGTCCGAAAGCCAAGCTGGTCATAACCAGAAGTGTTATAGTCAAAATATATTTCATTGTCAAACTGTGTTTGTTGCATAGTCGTTTTGCCATTCTGACTAACATAAAATTATAACATTGAATATCAATTAGATACAAAACCCAAATCTGCGTTATCGAGTGCAAATTTATCAATTTGTTTTTTAATTCTACTAACTGATTTTAATTTTCTTTTTTGATTGTGGAAAAAAATATTCATTGGGGTTGAAGTAAGGCTTATTATTGACGACCACTGACCAGATTATTACAGCTAGTTTAAGACCTGTAGCATTAATAGCAGAATCTCTACCTTTGCGGAAATTGATTCTTTGGAAGAAATCTTGCAGAGGATTGCTGACATCCATTGAAATTTCATTTTTCTGATCCATAAGAACAACATTGAAGTTAAAAAAACACATTGGAGATGTGCTTTTGGCTTGTTGAAATATTCTGATCGGGGTTGCCGAAACATCGGCACCACCACTTTTGTCATCATCTCAACCAGGATTGCGCTCGTGCTCATTAGCAACAGTTCTAAAATCGGCTTTGCATTGAGAACTGTAGAGGTACGTATTATTTATCTCTCCCGTTAGCTTGGTTTGTCAGTATTTTTGTTATAGGGTGGATAACGATAAAGTATTTATTTTCGTTGCGGACTTTAAATCGGCTCCGCTGTCTGCCGGTACTATTTAATTTTTACTTGGGTTTTACTCTCGTATCTTGACCAACACTGCAATGAAATAAATACATTTTTACCACCTGTGCATTTTTATCTTTTGGTTAATAGGTCAAATAATTTCTCGTTGACATAATAATTACCTGTTCCTAATTTATCTTTCCGAAGCATTTTATCATCTGCCAGTTTATTCAAATAATTCGCAGCCGTAAGTCTTGAAACCCCCAAATCATTAACAACAAATTCAATTTTAGTATAAGGATGTTTAAACAAATTATTCAGCAAATCCTGACTGTAGAATTTATAATTATCGCGAAGCCTGTGCTTATAGTCAAGCATTAGCTCCTTAATCTTAATTATTAATTCGACTGTTTCCTTTGCTGTTAGTTCAATACCTTTAATCATAAA
Organism: Deltaproteobacteria bacterium; assembly: GCA_050258615.1. GTDB lineage: Bacteria > Bacteroidota > Bacteroidia > Chitinophagales > Saprospiraceae > JADJGA01. The sequence continues at coordinate 33,194 of JBLMZC010000005.1, forward strand.
CAAAACCCATTCTTCCCATAAAGTTTCGTCTCTGACTTGTTGTAATAAATGATAATATTCTTGTTTGTTTTTAATTATGTAATTGCTCAAATAAAGAATTGGCAAGGTTTGGAGTTTTAATAAAATTAAATAGAGTATATTTATTATTCTGCCTGTTCTCCCGTTTCCGTCATAAAACGGATGAATACTTTCAAATTGAAAATGTATAACTGCCATTTTTATTAACGGATCGCAGTCTTGTAATGCTGGGTCATTGATATAGCGTTCAAGATTTGACATTAAACGGTTAATTTCATCATAATCCTGAGGAGGAGTATAAATTGTTTCACCAGTTGCTGCATTTTTCAATGCGGTGCCAGGTAATTTCCTGAATCCAGCATTATTAACTTCGAGTATTTCTTGTATTTGCAAAATAGTTTTATTGGTCAACAAGTCCGTTTTTGTGATTAATTCAAAACCTTTCTTCAATGCAGCAATATAGTTCTGAACTTCTTTGGCTTGAAGAGACCTAAAGGCATCGAAGTTAAGTTCTGATTTGTATAAGTCGTCATGTGTTGTAATAATATTTTCAATAGCCGAGCTATCCTTCGCTTCTTGCAATCCAAGTGTATTAATTAAAATATTTTGGTTTGGGATTGTAGATGCAATTCCTTTTAACTCTGCCAACGCTGCATATGCCGCAGGTAAAGCCTTTAATACCTTTTTTGTCTCGAAATCAATATTGAAAGGCAAATTTGTTAATCCCCAAGTTGTCATATGTAAAGAATATCTAAAAATATATACAAAGATAAGCTCTTTTGTATAGAAAACAATAAAATCTATACATTAAAATAGCTATATGTATAGAAAATGGAAATTTCCTCCGTTCGGAGTAGGCTTAACCTGAAAAATTCATCAGAATTTTTCACCTTTTCGGTCAGACAATCCATATGGATGTCTGACTGTGACTTATATGTCATCAGCTGACAATCCCGAGGGCAATCGGGAGCAAAATATTGATATTCATTTCGTAACATAATTTAACCTTATTAATCTCATTCCCCAAATTTGGGTAAAAATATTTTGCAATTGTCAAGGTTAACCCTGATATAAAAAATTGAAATTCAATTTTTTATTGTCATAATTCACAATATTTTTAAAACTAATGTTGAATTATTCGGGTTAAAATGCCTACGTTGATGAATAAAACAAGCAATTTTTTAAAAAAAGTAGAGCCAAACTTATTTTTTTGAAATTATAAAATGCAAAATTTGAAATTTCAAGGAATTTAATAAGGTGAGTACGGCTATCAATGTTAAAATAAACAAAAAACTAAATTTGAAATTGATTTGATGTAAATATAAAGAATCGAAAGGGAATAGTAGGCACCGCCTAAGCTTAACGGGGGGGGACAAGTATGCTAAAATATCAACAAAAATCGGTTAAAAACTAAAAGCCATACCAAAAATTAAACCTTTATCAAAATACCATCCAGCCTTCCTGCATTAAAAAGTAAATCACCACCGCACGACAACTCCATAACTCTTAATCACCTGTTACGTTCAATCCCGATTTTTCGGGAGCTTCATTGTTCGTCCTGCGGACGCAACGAAGCCTTAGATGTTAGCAAAAGTAGTTTTTATTTTCCATATTTTTCATTAAACAAATTTAGGTATTCTTGAAATTCAGTTTGCACATCAATGGCTTTTATTTTACCACTATTAAATAACTCAATGCCTCGTGCGTCATCAATAAAGATGTTTTCTTTGTTATAAAAAGCCTTTCCATAAACCCACTTTTCTGTTGAACCAACGAAGTAAATCGACTCTCGTGATTTAGGAAAGGATTCATGCAGTAAATAATAATAAATCAATTGTGATAGTTCTATATGGGTTAGAAAACTATCTATTGTGGTAGTTGAGTCAATTTGTTGACCAACACACAATAATGGCACACGATAATTCTCTAATTCTGCCGATTTTGATCTATCACCATGGTCTGATACTACAATAATTAATGTTTTATTCCATAGATTTTCTTTTTTTAATCTATTGGTTAATTCCAGTAAATACTCATTATGGTAATCGTTTTGACTTTTTCCTGTTGTAGCAATCCATTCGGGTGAGTGTCCATAAACCATCTCATGAAGAATAAAACTCTTTTCGTTATTTTTAAGAATCTCAATCATAGTTGAAATTGCGGCTTTATCTTCTGTTGCCATTTCCATTTTACTTGAACCAAGGGAAAGCCATTTATCTATGTTTTCTATGTCTTTTCTTTCATAAATTTTATCCCAAAATTTACGAGTTGGGACGAATGGCTGATACTCATAGCAACTAATAAATGCGTTATAAAAGCCACGAATTTTAAAATCTTCAGTGATACTTGGTGCTAAGTTGACTTTGTCATATAAACTTTCGTCTGAATATGCCCTATAAGGTACTTGAACAGCAGTAACCATTGAAATTAGACTAGTGTATGAATCTAGGTTAGTAGTATAATAGTTTGAATAATACGCTGAATGTTTTTTATTCTGCTCATAAAAACCGTTTTTTATGGTAAAAAAACTTTCCTCAAATGATGCTGCTGTTTGACCTTCAAGTACGATAAGCAATACGTTTGAATATTCTAAACTATCACATTTGGGGAATTTTATATTCACTATTTTGTCTTCAACAACTGTATCTTGATTGCGGTTTAATGAAGGAACAACTCTTTTTTTTCCGCTCAATATAGTTTCTGCACTTTTTTGAATACTATATAAAAATGGCTGTGGCGATGGTTGTTTCAGGGATATTACCAGAATTATAATGCATAAAGCTATTACAATTAATTTGAACTTACCCGAAAATTTAATTTGAAGTTTTAAATAATACACAAATATCCCAATACCAAGAGCTATAATGGATGGTATCAACGCTTTAAATCCTAAATAATCAGAAAGAAGCGTTTGAGCACTATTTATATCTGACTCGAAAATGTTTACCGGAAAAATTAAATACTCCCGCAATAACTTCGGATAAGATGCTAAAAGTACACCTCCAACAATAATAAAAATAGAAAATATTTTAATTAAAATGTTTCTAGTCTTATCAGGACTCAAATCAATTATCAATTGAAACACCCCACTCACAAGCACTAATAAAATTAAATCATGCAGGAAGGAAATCAAAGTTGGAAACAATAACTTAGGGTCCTTTGCCTCAAATAAAAAGAAGCTATGTAAAATTAATTGATACAAAATAAAGGCTAAAACCAATCTTAATAAATCATTTCCACTGTTTTTCAGTGATATTTTATTCATAATACTATCCTATATTAATCATGTAGAAGCTCTCTTACTATTTTTGCTAACGGCAGTTCGTCTAAAAACCTACTATATTTAGTTCAAAAATAGGTGATAAAAACAAGAATATGAGAACTTTTGCTGACGATTTTCAAAAAATCTGAAAAATATTGAATTTTTGATATAATGTTGAATAGAGAGAGATATAGTATAAAAGTAAGATAAAATGACTTTTAAGTAATTTTTGAGTACTTTCTGACCTAAGATTGAAATTAATCTGCGCAGATTGTAAGCGATGAACATAAGCCCGACATCGGCACTTGCTCTGTCCATACCTTTTTTGGTGAGTAATTAACAGAAACTCTCCCGAAAGCTTTCTGAAACGCTTAATAGTACCTTACGGGTGCTCTGAACTTAGTACTTTCACCAGCGATCAAAACACCCCCGATGAGTTCAAAATGTTTAGCAATGCTGACAGTAGCTCGAAATACTTTTTTGAGAGCTTTTGGGTTATCACGTCTGAAATTGGAGATAGTGTTGTGATCTGGTTGCAAACTTTTTAATAGCCAGATAACTTCGATATTGCGTTTGCTTTCTTTTTTGAGATCGCGTGAAGAACGGATTTTATTGAGATAGCCATAGATGAAGAGTTTAAAAAGGTCAGCTGGGTGGTAAGCGGGTCTGCCTTCTTCCTTGAAATCGATCCTGAAACCGAACTTATCAAGCTCAAGAGAATCGACAAAAAGCTCGATAAACCTGACTTCATTGTCCTGTCGACTTACACCAAAGTTTGAGCGGTGCAGAAGACATGATTTACCAATGAAACCCTTATTGCATATAGCCATTATTAGCTATTGTTTTTATTTCTCTTTTATTAATTGCTTCTAAAAAATTCAACTACAAATCTAACTCATAATATTTTAAAATCAATAGATTAAAAAACCGGTACAGGTAAATCCGAATAAATTCCTTTTTTAGGAGGTTTTGAAATACCTGTTACCTCTCCTTTTTCAATATCAACATCAACATATAATTTTGGGATCTGTTGTTTCATGTAATTCAGAATTCTGGATGGCACCGTTTCTCGAATTAATTTTGCTTGCGATAATAATACCCTTTTTTTCATTGGTTCTGTATCTTCTGGGTTTCCATGAGAGGAAGAACTTGTCTGGGGATTATTGTGATCGATTAACTGGGTTGCCATACTTAACTCCGGAAATATCCATGTTTGTGGCATGATATAAAAAATTTTTGTATCACCTTCTTTAAATAACATTGCAAATTCTTCCTTCACCGTACTGTCTTCTAGCATAATATCAATCGTCTTTAGGGTTATGTCAGGAGAAATATAGGTTGTTGAAACCGCCATATAGTCATCACCATAAGCAGTTGACATTTGTGAAATAGTATAATTTCGTAATGTAATGCCCAAATAAATAGTCATAGCTATAGCAAAAAAGTAAATTACAATAATTCTTAATTTATTTTGCCGATCTGGGATCCTTATTTTGTTAAAACCAAATAATTTAGGAAAAAACATGCCGGTCTTATTAAAATAGGGTGGATATGTTTCGGGATATTTCTCCATACATTCACATTCTTCAGCTCTTGCGAGTAGGTAATAAACAAAAATCATTGAAACAAACATTATCCAAACTATCAGTCTCGACCATACCAGTGACATTCCTAATCCAAAAAGAATCCAGGAAGCGTATTGTGGATGCCTTATGACACTATAAATTCCTCCAGTTACTGCTCCTTTTTTGGTAAATTTCGAATAATAAATCTGAATAAATCCAACAATAAACACAACTGAACCAATTGCCATCATTATCCAACCTGAATTTATAAGCAAATGCAAAAAATTACTCTTTGTATCAATAAAGTGAGGTAGTATGGTCTGGATTAACCAGGCAGTAAAAGCATTTTCGTTTAAAAATTTTAAGGGTAACTTATAAGCAGAATAGAAGAACGCCGCGAATGGTGAAGCCATGTATAACATTTCAAAAAGAATGATAATGTATGGAAACCATGCAAGGTTTAATAATTTGCTCTTTTTATATGAAATATTCATAATTATTCCTTTCCTTATTCAATAGAATTAATTTTTTTAAGAGCAAAAGAAGGTGCTAATCTTGAAATCAAACTGAGAATTTTTGCACCACCAACTTTAATTTCTGATTTTTCTTTTTCAAGTCCAGTTATCATCTCAGATACCGCTTTATCAACACCTATTGCTATTTTAGGGGGTTTTCCCTGATGCCACGGAGTATCAACTGCCGGAAACATAACCTCAATCACTTTTGTTTTTTCATCCTTCAATCGAATTCTAAGTGTTTGTGTAAATGAATGCAAAGCCGATTTTGATGAATTATAGAATGGATAGATGAATCTTGGTGCATAAATAAGCCCTGTCGTAATATTTATTATTGCCGAAGAATTATTTGCACTGATTGTTGAATAAAGAAGTTTAATCAGCCGAATAGGAGCAATAAGATTTGTTTGATATTCGTTTTCGGCAAGTTCAACTGCTTTTTCATCATGTATGAAGTCAATTTTATTGACAATGGCTGCATTATTAACAAGAATGTTTAAATCAGGGTGGTTTTCTATAATTCTTTTAGCAAAATCAGCGCACTCCTGACTATCAGAAAGGTCACACTGGTATGTTATTAATTGTGGCAACAACTTCTTTGCTGCTAATAGTTTCTCGTTCGATTTGCCACAAATGATAACTTTATTCCCTTTTTGAATTAAAACTTTGCTTAATTCAAGTCCAATTCCGGAACTTCCACCTGTAATTAATACAGTACTGTTTTTGATTTTCATGATAATAATAATTAATTAAACAATACTGCAAAAATATGCTGTTAAAAAGTCTTATTCATTGACCTAAGTCAAAAAGCGATTTTTCTTCGGATTCTGCTTAATGTTTCAGGCTTGATACCTAAATAAGAAGCTATTATACCCTGTTTAACTCTTTGTTCCATTCCTGGAAATTCAGTCTGAAAGTTCTTATATCTTGTTTCTGCATCAAGTAATAATAAGTCCCGTTCTCGTTTTTCTTTTGTAATGTATCCCTTTTCAAGAAATTTCATCAGAAATTTAACCCAAAAAACATCTCTTTCTGTCAATTTGATAAAGTCTGACCAATAAATCTCTAACAATTGAGAATTTTCCAATGCTTCAATTGAAAAGTAAGATGGTTTATTCAGTACCATTGCAGAATATGAACTGATGAAATTATTTTCTGAGAGAAATGCTTTTGTAAATTCATCTCCGTTATTGTTGATGTACACATAACGAAACAATCCTTTAAACACGAAAGCAATTTTCTTTGGGATTTGTCCAGCTTTGATAAAATAATTCGAAGAATCGATTGACTTTTCATTTCCTATTGAAAGGAATTCATCAATACGTTTATCTGGCAATATGTTTTTTAGATACTCGGTCATTTTTTTAAATTTATTGCTGACGGATGGGTGATATTTAGTAGACGAAGCGATTTCAAGTCTGATCTCATATCACTTGTTATAATCAAGTTATTTTAGTATTTCAGCTTCCAATTTATTAAGATCTTCTATCTTACATTTATACGAAATATCTGATATGTCACCAATATAAAAAATGAATGGACCTTCTTCCTTTCTTGGAATCCAAATTCTAACTTCTGATTGACTTTCGTATATGTGAGATTTTGTAAATGGGCTTAATTCTCCTTCATATTCACTAAAATTTAAATATTCAACTAGACTAATTTGAAAATCCATTTTAAGCTCAGCAAATTTGTCTTCTATTCGCTTCATTAATTCAGGTAAATCAAGAATTATTAATGCATGTTGTCCTAATCTATCAGATTCAATTTCTATATCTATTTTTTGCAGTTGTTTTGTTTTTAGGTCAAGTTTAGAAGTTAACAATCCGTAAAAACAAAAGACATTACCTTCATCAAATTTATCTGGGAAAAGCTGCGCATTACTTGAATGTCCAATTTTCTTATCACCTAAAAATATTTCTAAGTTTTTAGCCTGCTTAATGTATTGTCTTCCTTCGTTTGGATCAGCTTTATAACTGTTATTCTCGAGATCCCTAAAGTACTTAAGACTGTTACAATAGAATTTCCCTTTTCTTTGTATTTCATCTATATACTTTTCTTCACTTATTTTAATTAATAAACTTATATCAACTTGTCTGCTCATTTACTTCTGTTTCTTGCTGGCTTATAACGGCAATCTCCCGCTTTTAGCAGGACAGGTAGCCTCAAAACCCTTCAATTTTAGATCAAAAATACATAATAAAGATGATATAAATGGAAATTTTGATGAAGAAATTTCAGAAGAGCATGGAGATGTAAATTTTTAATATAGTGATTTATAGAGAGCAATAGGGCATGAACGGAAAAACAGGGTTTGAATCCTTCTATATACTTATTTACCTATCCTGAATCCGAACTTATCAAGCTCAAGAGAATCGACAAAGAGGTCGATAAGTCTGACTTCGTTATCCTGACTGATAGTACTTTCCAAAGACTCCGGAAAGAGCAATATCTGATGTCTGTAAATACCTTGAATGAATACCGACATAAAATATTATTTTAGTCGGCATTAAACTTTGGTTTAATTTCATAATCAATATGTTTATGCATTAAAGATACTCATAATATATGAATTGCACAAGAAAAACACTAAGTATTTTTCATTATTTTTGAAGTGAGTTTTTAGACTACCTGTCCCGCTGAAAGCGGGAGTCTGACTGTAAATTGTATGAGTAGTGGCCGATTGCGTGGTAGTTCCCTGTCAAACCGCTACGCAGTTTGAGCGGGCAACTAACCTTGAAATTTAGTATTTACACTGCCATTACTTATACAAAGTGTTGTGCATTCGTTGTTTTCATGTACTATATTTGATTCTTCATTTTTAATGTTATGTCGCCAATATTATAACTATATATTGAAGCTGGTAAAAATGAAAAGAATAAACCGTCTATTTGTTTTATACCTAACTGGTCTATTGATGTTACTAAAGCATTTTGAAATTGGTTACTCTTGCAAAAATGTATTAGACTTTTTAATTCGTTAGGTTTTTCAAAATATCTATTACTCCATTTAATCTCAACACCCCATTGAGGTTTAAATTTTTTATCATCAACCAATACTAAGTCAACTTCGCCCTCGTTTCTCCCCTCTTTCCATCTGGCGTAGGTTAAATCTAACTTTTCTCTGTGCATCCATTGTGATAATACCGCTGTTTCCACCATATTTCCCATTTCATTGTCCGTTTCACTAATGGGTGAAAATAAAGCTGTCCGCAATGAAGGATTGGTCAAATACACTTTGAAGCTGGTTATTCGTTTTAGTCGTTTTGCTGTTACGTCAACTTTATGTAATACTTTGATTAAGAATGCAGCTTCTAAATATTCTAAGTATTTTTTCAGAGTGTCTTTTTGTATACCACTTTCTTTACTCATCGTTTCATAAGAAAATTCATTCCCAGTGTTGTAAGCTATATAAGTAAAAAATCTGTTTAGCTCTTGTACGTCTTTTATGCCGTATAAACTTGGCAAATCTCTCAGTAATACTTTATCTACAATATCGTTTTTTACGTATCGTCCCATATCACTTTGAATCTTTTCACTTAATACAACTTCAGGGTAACCACCAAAGTTTAAGTAATGCACGAACTCTTTATTAAGAGCCTTTGTGTCGTGTGTAAGACAATATTGAATTTGATTTTCTCCATAGCTAATTTTTCCATTGTACATTAAATGGTTCATCTCTTTTAGATGAATGTACTCTTGAAATGTAAGTGGTGGCAACATAAAATCTGTAAATCTGCCTGCCCCGCTTTCCGTACTATGCCATTTTAATGCAGCAGCGGCTGAACCTGATACTATAAATTTCGTTTCTGGAAAGGAGTCAACGAGCACTTTAAGGTGTCGCTCCCAATCTTTAAGGTATTGTATTTCGTCAAAAAAAACATAGCAATCTTTTAGATTGTCTTGATTGAGTGATTGTTTACACAGATTTAAGATGTCTTCTAAACTTAAGTGCACATAAATAGGGTTGTCTATGCCTATGAAAAATATTTTTTGAGGATTTACATCCTCAGTCAGTAGTTCTTGAATACTATGAAATAACATTACTGTTTTCCCAACTCGTCTTGGTCCCATAAGCACCACCGCTCTTCTAACATTTTTTTCAATTACAAAGGGATAAAACAAGCTAAAATATAGTCGCTTGGCCATTGTGCTGTAGACTTCAGGTATTTGTTTGTTTATCCACCAAGGATTTTCATAACGTAAGCGCTCAACTATTTTTTCTGTTGGAATAAGACTTATACTGCTCATAAAATCATTTATTTTTGCAAATATAGTAATAATAAGCAGATTATATTCTATTTATTATTATTTTTTTTTGTATTAATAAGCGGAATTCGCTTATTGGCTTCATCTATTTTGTCGATTTTGAGCAATTCTTTACTCAGATGGTCGTATTACAATTCTGACTAACGTCAAATTTTGGCTTTGATAATTAATTAGTTACAAAATCAAAGTTTTTCTTTGAAAGTTCAAATTTATCAATTTGTTTTCTTAATTCTACTAACTAATTTTAATTTTCTTTTTTGATCGAGGAAAAATTATTCAGCTCGATTGTGTTTAAGAAAATTGAACATTTGATATACGTTATCCTGAGGTACCAGGTCATCGAGATGCACCTGATACATCATTTTGGGGCTAAAATTTTTACGTCCTTGCATAAAGCAAATACCGACATGAAATTGAAAATAGTACTGACATTTGCAGTCAGCACAAATCCGATTTAAGAACCCCAATTCCCCCAATTTCAGTCGGCATTATATTATGAATGCTGACCGAAGTGTAAGCACCAAATTATTGGAATATTGTATAAATGAATTTGGTATAAGATAATAAATAATTTACAAATGTTAAAATAATATTATATGTTTTTTTGATAATTATGGAACTTTGTTTTTGGGAGTTGTGCAACAGCTACCGCTGTTATCAGTTGCTTTTTATTATTTTCTCTACTCTGTTTAAACCGAATTGATTCATTAACATTAGATAATATATCCCATTTTGCCAACTTTTTACGTCAATCGTTAGGTCTGAAGAAGATACTTGAGTGTTTAATATTAACTGTCCCAAGCTGTTAATAACTTTGATTTCATTTAATACGTTTTCAGATTTGATAAATAAATTTTGACTTGTAGGATTTGGGAAAATAAAGACATCAATTTCTTTTTGGGGTATATCTATACTTAATGCCAAATCCTGTTGAATGCTTGCACCGATACTTGGTTGAATAAATTTACCACAGCCAGATTCCATGATTTTAACTGTTCTAACCATATACCAGTTAGAGGCAACATAATTAGTAATCTGAAAAGAAGTATCCGTAATAGGAGAAGAAGTAATTCTCTGAAATGCGCCAAATTCAGAATTTGACTCATAAATATGATACCCCAAAATATTATTATCTGTAGATGCTGTCCATTCTAAAACGGCATTTCCTCCTACATTATTAAGCGTTAGATTAGAAACGGGCTTAACTTGGTATAAGCTGATTGTTGGGTCGCCCCAAATAGCAAAATGAGTTCTATTCCACCAATCCTGCGTGTCATATTGTTGAGGTGGTTTTTCTAAATATTGATTGTTTGGATTGTGATTAATTATTTCTTTTATGGATTGCCCGATGCTTTGTCCGTTGCATGCCTGATGAAAAATATTAAGACCTGTTGTTGTCCATAAAGCTACCAAACATTTTGACTCTAACCCTAACAAAGTGCGAATGCGGCTGTAAACTCCATTGGGTTGTGGAACATCTCCAAACCCCCAATAACTTTGGTCGCTAGAATAAACGGTTGCATTCATAGCATAGGTTTGCCAATCGCTGATATTGGGTGTGGAAACATTTTGCATATAAATTTTAAATGGTCCATTGTTTTGTACCCATTGATTATGATTTGAATTGTCTGTTTTTTGGAAAACATTTTGAGATTTAGAAATATTAATCAAAGAACGATAGGAGCCATCATTGGAGTTATTGTAACCAAAATAAAACGCAGAATTCTCGCCCATGTAAAAACCATCATTTACATTCTTATAATTGCTGAGTCTGTCTAAATAATTCTCCAAAAGAGTAAATTCAGGAATATTCACTTCCGTTATGTCCGCAAAGTCAATTCGACCGAAAGCCATTTCTACGTCAGACGGAAAAAAGTCTTGATCCCATCTATAATCATTCGGTAAGTTTATTGCTAAAGGCGTTGATAAACCCCCAGGATTAAAGGTTGCTGTATCTGTGTAAACACCGTCGATGTCTGCATAATATCCATCACACCCTCTTGCACCTGTATTCTGACTATGGTCGTCAGGAGCGACTACATTTGTAGAACCGCAACGGGGCATTGGTACATGTCCTAAAATAAAAAGCGATTTAGGTTTATCATTGGCAGGAGCATTACTGTATATATCAATAATTTGATTTTTAATTGTTACTACTTCATTTCCACTGTCCCAAGAAGTTGCTCGAGGAACAATAATTTCATTAACAAACCAACCTTCACTAGTAAGTTCTTTTTTTAATCGGCTATATTTTACAGATAGATTTACAGGAACATCATCTGCTACTAATAAAATCATTTGTCCCTTATAGGTAGCATTATCATTTAATAATGCACCCAAAGTATATCCCGTTGCATCATAACTATTCCCTGCATAACTCCAAGTATTTTGTCTTTTAACCTGATACTCCCACACTTCTCCAAGATTTACATTTGTATCTATCCAGTGTCCTGTTCCTGCGTTTAAGTTACTCGCTACGCTACTCCATGTTTGCGCCCCTAATAAGCGTCTATTTATAAAAAGGGGTTCATTGGAATTAGATAAGGAATCGTGGAAAATTAATTTTACCTTTTCATTGTTCGTATCAACCTCTGAAGAAACTAAACACACTCTTCTTCCTGTTGTATTGAAGTTAAAAGTGTAGTTTTGAGCATTGGTGTTTAATGCTCCAAAAAAAAGCAAGCTGATTTTAAGTAATGTTTTTTTCATTTTTTTGATTTAAAGTAACTGATAACGTTTGACAATATGGCCAGTAAGGGATTACGGGCTTTTTTCCTATCAAGTTACACAAAAGTTGAAGCGGGCTACAACCCTTAAATAACCCACTGTGCCGGCAATTTTTTATACCGCGTGTTGAACTAAACCCGCCGAAGCGGGTAGCCTGCAACAAAAGTAAATGAAAATTCATATATTAGAAAATTATTTATCAACAAAATTTTCAAAATATGAGAAAGAAAACAGAATTTACTTATGTAGAGCAGGCTATTATGCTTGTTCCTGAGTTTGCAAAGGTAGTGCAAAAACTTGAACAACAGGTTACGTTACGGGGACAAAGTCGGAGTACATTACAAAATTATATTCGAAGGATATCGCTGTTTGTACTGCGGTTTGAAAAACTACCTGAGCAGATAGAGCCTGATGAGATCAATGAATACCTTGCGGCATTGGCACGAGATCCCAGATCACCATCGAGAAGCAGCTTCAAACATATGGTATATGGTCTGCGCTACTATTACCGGCTGATGGGCATGAACAGGGAAGCTATAGCCTTGCCTTCACTCAGGAAGGAAACGAAACTTCCGGTGATATTGAATGAACAGGAACTAAAAGAACTTTTTGCTGCGCCAACTCTGCTGAAACAAAGAGTGGTTCTTTCGCTTATATATTCTGCCGGACTACGCGGACAGGAGGTGATAAATCTCAAGATATCAGATATTGATTTTGAACGAAAGACCATACACATCAGGCAAAGCAAATACAAAAAAGATCGAGTAGTTCCGCTTGCAGAAAGTATGGCTGTTGGATTGAAAAAGTACCTTGGAGCCGAAAATCCGCATATTTGGCTCTTTAACGGAAAAGAACCGGATGGACGATATAGTGTTCGAGGATTATCGTGGGTGATGCGTGAGAATCTCAAAAAGACAAGGATCACTAAGGATGTTAATCTGCATTCACTCAGGCATTCCTACGCCACACAACTGCTCGAACAGGGACTCAATATTGTTACGCTCAAAGAATTGCTTGGTCATTCCGACATCACCACAACCATGATATATCTGCATGTGGCACAGTGTCAGTTTATTAAACCGCACAGCCCCTTGGATTCTTTGTACAACTTCAAGGGTAAATGAGAACACCCTTTGAGTTGGCAGAAGCTGTAAAGTTATTTGCTCCAGCATTATTTAAATCTGGAAAGCTGTCTTTTAGGCAACAAAAAACGCTGAACAAAATTGCTCTGTGCCGTACTGCTGCACTGGGAGGACACGAAGAAGTCTGCGACAATTGTGGGGTATTGCGCTACAGTTACAACAGTTGTCGCGACCGACATTGTCCCAAATGTCAGGCTGCAAAACAAGCTTTCTGGATTGATGATCTGGTGCGTAAAACATTACCGGTAAAGCATTTTCATATTGTGTTTACGGTACCACATCAGCTTAATGTCGTGTGTTTATTTGATTCCCGGATGTTTTATGATTTACTTTTTCAGGCATTATGGCAAACGCTGCGTTCATTTGGTTACTCGCATTATGGATGTGAAACCGGAGTGATAGCAGTGTTGCATACCTGGGGTCAAAACCTATCACTTCATCCACATGTACACTGTATAGTTCCTGCTGCAGGATACACCCTGGATGGAAATTGGAAAAACATTGGTAAAGATGGTAAATTTCTGTATCCGGTACATCAGTTGAGTGCTACATTTAAAGGTAAATTGCTTGATAGTCTGAAAAGAGCATTGAAAAAATCAAATCGGTTGATGTATTTCAAAGATTTGCTTCAAAAGTCTTACAATACAAAATGGGTGGTACACTGCGAACCCTCATTAGCCAATGCCGATCATGTGGTCCGATATTTGGGACAATACACCCATCGGGTAGCCATTACCAATCAGCGGATTCTCAGCATTGCCAACGGGAAAGTAACTTTCATTGCCAAAGACTATGCAAATAGAGGTATAAAAAAGCCAGTTACCCTAAATGGAGAAGAATTCATCAGACGCTTTTCCCAACACATCCTTCCATATCGATTCGTGAAAATCAGATATTACGGTATATACAACCATACGGTCAATAATAGTCTGAAACCTTATTTCACAGCCGAAGATAAAACGGTAGATAAAAAAGATAAACAGACTTCGAAACCCAAAGAAACAACTCTGGAACGATTTGATAGAATAACCTGTATAAACCCCTGTCGCTGTGAGGTGTGCAAATCTGGAAAAATGATTGTAATCCGTAAACTGCCCCGGATAAGATCGCCCGATCAGAACCTAAATGAGCAAGCTGTTAACATGCTTTAAGAATCACAAAGGTATATGCCTGATTGGTGTACAGTGAGAGCTATGTTTGATAGCTCAAAAAATAAAGCTCTTCCTAACAATTGCATTCTGTATCACAACAAAATACGCTTTTAAAAACACGAAAACCATCTATATTTAAAAGATCGTCTGTTTATTTAGCACTTCCAAAAGATCAATTTCATTCTTTAAGTACATAGCTCCGAATCCGGCAGGTGTAGTTCAACACCGAATAATCGCTGGGTCTTGCAGACCGCTCATATTCCTATTTATTTACCATGCGTTTTTATTTTCTAAGTTTTACTTTTTCAACATCTTCAACAGGTAACCAATCGTCCATATTTCCATATTCAGACCTATCAATCTTGAAAGGTTCAATATCACTAAAATCCTTTATTGTAATCAACACCAAATATCTTTTGCCTGCAAATCTTTGTTCAAGTCCTTTGTTCAAATGCAGTTTTGGTTGATTCTGCAAAACAATTTCTATAGATTGTTCTTTAGTCAATATATCCGAATTGAAAATACTTTCGACGGTTGCTTTCCCCTTTACGACTCCATCTCCGTTGTTTTCGATGAAATACAAAACATCACCTTTATTGACACGTCCATAAGGCAACTTACGTCCCATGGCTCCTCGAATAATCATAGTTTTATGACCACTTCGAATATTATCAAGCTCTTTTGCCTTGTAATCTAAATACACTACATTATCCATTTGAATTAATATTAAACTTTTATCCAATAAATTTTGCTCCAGCAATTCCAATACCTGCCCCAAGTATTATTGAAAATATAATCATTGGAATAATTGCTTTCTTGTCTTTTGGGTAAACAATAATCATAACTGGAATTGCAGAAAGAAATGAAATTATTACCCCCTTAAGCCATGGAGTCATTTCCCATCCAACAAAAGGTATAATTAATCCAAGCACGAAATAATGTACGAAAGCTGATATATTTGCAACCTTCTCAAGTTTCATAATTATCATGGGTGTAACATCTATCAATCCTGCTGCAATTCCGATTATCATCGCTATTAACAAATCATTCATATCGTATTTTATTAGTAGTACTGTCGTTCTTTAAAATGCATGGTAACGTTTTGCGGCTTTGCGATGTTGGGGAATTAAAAGTACAAATGTTCAATTTAGTACAAATGGTCAATAGAATTCCAATGGTCAAATTTAGTACTTCAGCCCCAATATCGCAAAACCGGTGTCCTTGTTGCATGACTATGCAAAAATAAGAAAAAAAAGCGATAATGAACTTCAATGAATCTCAATTTTTTAATATGATGGAAAGAGGACTAATTTTATTATTTTCTACGATATAATGTAAAATAGAGTGCCTGATCGGGAAAAAGTAAAAATAAAGCCAATTTTTAGCATTATTCAATGAAATATTAACAGATTGTGCTGTTATTTCAGGTTTTTTGATAATGGTTTTCATGAGTCGTTTGAGATTATTAGAAGCCATGAGCACATGTTTTATAGCTGCTCTTATGTCTCTTGCCTGAATATGTTTCATACCCAAGAAGTTGATTAGGTGTCCTAATACTGGTTCTACGGTTTTGGATCGTATTTTTAACATACTCCCTGACAAGTCCTGCATCAATACATTTAGTAAGAATTTGTCTGAACAAAATAAGAAATATATCCTCGCCAAACAATTGTCTGGTACGACTAATAGTAGAATGCCAGGGTAGTTTTTCGTCAATATCATACTTTAAAATAGTCTGATATCTAAACAATTGGAACAATAATCTATCAATCTGCGATCTGAGGTGATATTGTTCAGATAGCCCACAATGCATACTTTATAGAAAACCACAGGGTCAATTGACTCCTG
>JBLMZC010000006.1:0-20194 GCA_050258615.1 Deltaproteobacteria bacterium
GCATTTAATATATAATGCCGACTGAAATTGGGGGAATTGGGGTTCTTAAATCGGATTTGTGCTGACTGCAAATGTCAGTACTATTTTCAATTTCATGTCGGTATAAAGCTGCAAAGAGATATATTACTAAAGTAATAAAAGTGGATTCTGAAGTTCTTTTTTGAAGATTTATTCTTGATATTTTTAATTTTCTATTTGTTCCTGAAATTTCCAATGCTAGAGTCTGTATTGGTCAAAATTGTCCTATTCAAATTGTGTTCAACAGTTTTTAAGAAAATTGAATAATGATTAATTGCATATAATTTCAGGGTCTCAGAATGACAAGTTGATTAGTATAGGTGGTGGATTGATTATTTGCATTCGATTATTTGTCAATTATTAACTCCCGGTGTCAATTGTTCGTTCTATCCTCCATTTTCAGATCCTGGATTGAAAAAATACCTCATAAAAATAAAAATTATCTTCCCCAAAAAAAATTGTACCATTTCATAAGCAGCAGCTGTTAATGCCGGTACCGGTTTTTAGTTTCATTTTGCAATGCTAAGGAATATATATTAACCATAAATTTTGAATTAGATCCGCCTGGTATGAGAAAAAAGAATATTTTTGCAGAATATACCTGTTTTATGCGCTATTTAATTTTTTTACTGACAATATTTGCAAATTTTTCTGTTTATGCACAAATTGATTTTGCTGATCCCGATTTATTTTCAGGCAGACCAGATTCATTAAGGTCAATTGTTGTTGTATTGAGGGGTAAACCGGATCTTAGTGAAGTGAATTATATTAAAACGAAAGAAAAAAAAGCAAAATTAGTGTATGAAAAACTCCTTTCCCATGCTCAAAGATCTCAGGCAAACCTGATCGAATTTCTTGATAGAAGAAATATTCAATACAGAACATTCTATATCGTCAATATGGTTTCGCTGAAAGCCGACCTCAATTTAATCGGGCAACTTTCAAAAAGAAATGATATAGAAAAAATCATCCGTGATGGATCGTTTAAAATAGAAGAAATGCCACGAGATGAGTTTTTGGGTGACAGGACCACAGAATGGGGTCTAAAAAAAATCAAGGCACCGGAGGTATGGGCCCAGGGTTATGAAGGTGAGGGAATAGTAATAGGTGGGCAGGATACGGGTTATAAATGGGATCATGTACAATTGCAATCAAAATACAGAGGATGGAATGGCTCATCAGTTGATCACAATTACAACTGGCATGATGCTATACACCAGAATGACTCACACAATACAGGTACAAATCCATGTGGATATTCACTGAATGCTCCCTGCGATGATCATAATCATGGAACACATACCATGGGAACAATGGTAGGTCATTCGGGAAGCGATACAATAGGAGTGGCTCCAAAGTCAAAATGGATTGGTTGCAGGAATATGGAAAGGGGATGGGGAACATTAAGCACTTATGTTGAATGTTTTGAATGGTTTCTCGCACCTTATCCGTATGGTCAGGGTCCAGCACAGGGTGATCCCTCCAAATCTCCACATGTAATCAATAACTCCTGGGGATGCCCCACTACTGAAGGATGTAATTCATCAAATTTTTCTGTGTTGGAAGAAGCATTGAACAATCTGAGAAATTCAGGTTGTGTAATAGTAGTATCCAATGGAAACAGTGGTTCCGGGTGTTCATCAACATTTGATCCTCCTGCTTTTTATGAGGGAAGTTTTTCTGTTGGGGCAACTAATAGTTCGAATGTAATTGCCAATTTCAGCAGTCGTGGTCCTGTAGCCTATGATCTGTCATCCCGCCTAAAACCTAATGTCTCAGCTCCGGGAGTTGATATAAGATCGGCTTTAAAAAATGGATCATATGGCAGCATGAGCGGTACCAGTATGGCTGGACCTCATGTAGCCGGTGCTGTTGCCCTTTTGCTATCTGCAAATCCGGATCTGGCAGGCGAAGTTGAGCAAATAGAAACAATACTGGAACAGACTACCCAGCCACTGACAGGAGGAAATACTTGTGGCGGAATTCTACCGACGGCTATTCCAAACAATACATATGGTTATGGTTTGATCAATGCTCAGGCAGCTGTGGCTCGGGCTCTTAATGATTTTTTTGTGCCCCTAATTAAGGTTGATCAATTTGGATATCTGCCAAATGCTCATAAAATAGCAGTATTATCCGACCCTCAAAATGGTTATAATGCAAGTGACAGCAATACACCATCAGCAACCATAGCCCTTAAAAATTCTCTTACGCACGCTGTTGTTTTTTCAGGCACACCTGCTCCATGGAATGGTGGATCCACTCATACACAAAGTGGTGATAAGGTTTGGTGGTTCGATTTCAGCAGTTATACGAACCCAGGTAAATACTATGTTGCAGATGGTGCTATCCGTTCAGAAGATTTTATAATTTCAGATACCGTATATAATCAGGTGCTCCGGACAGCTTTCAAAACATATTACTATCAGCGTTGCGGATGTGCAAAAACTGCTCCTTTTGCCTCGGTTGGCTACACCGATGCCTTATGTCATGCTCAGGATATTGAATGTAAATTTATAAGTAATCCTTCAGTTACAAGGGATCTTAGCGGAGGCTGGCATGATGCGGGTGATTATAATAAATATGTTAATTTTTCATATACAGCCATACTTGATCTGTTGTTTTCTTATGAATTCAACCCAGAGGCCTGGGCCAGTGACAATCTGGGTATTCCTGAATCCGGCAATGGTGTTCCAGACCTTCTGGATGAATTGAAATATGAACTTGACTGGCTCATCAGAATGCAGGATACCGACGGAGGAGTATATTGTGTAGTGGGAGTTCAGAATTATGCTTCTGCCAGTCCACCATCGGCCGATAATGCCATCAGGTATTACGGACGAAAGACAACCAGTGCATCATTTTCTGCATCTGCCATGATGGCATTTGCAGCTATTCAATTTAAGAAGATTAATAATCCTGTTGCACAAAGCTTTGCTTCATTATTGCAGACAAAAGCCATAAATGCATATAACTGGGGGATCAGCAATCCAAATGTTTTATATTACAATTCCGGTATTATAGCAGCAGGTGAGCAGGAACTTGATGACTATGACAGGAGTATGCGGCAGCTTGCTTCTGCAATATATCTGTACAGGCTGACTGGTACTGCCGGATATAAAACCTATGTTGAATCGAATTACGGTAGTTCTCATTTAATTCAGTGGGGTTTTGTATATCCTTTTGAAAATCCAATTCAGCTTTCATTGCTTTATTATTCACATCTGAAGGGAGTTACTGCAAGCGTGGCAGATGATATAAAAAACACATTCAGAAGTTCGATAGATAATCATCCTGATAATTTTCCATCATACACAAATATGCTGGATGCGTACAGGTCATTTTTGAAAGATAATAACCATGTATGGGGAAGCAATGGATGGAAAACCAATATGGCAAATCTTTACCAGGCATATTTTCATTATGGCCTCGATATTAATAAAAATCCTGATCTGGTAAAACTGATGGCTGATTATATTCATTACATTCATGGCAGAAACCCTAATGGTCTGGTATTCCTTACCAATATGGAAGAGAAAGGGGCATTCAGGTCCATAAATTCAATCTACCATGGATGGTTTACCGATGGCAGCACACTTTGGGACGATGTCAGGACATCTGATTTCGGACCTGCCCCCGGATTTTTATCAGGTGGGATTAATAAAAATTATTCTCTTGATGCATGCTGCCAGACAAGTTCATGCGGTTCACTTAATAGTCTTTGTGTTGATCTGCAGCCACCTCTCAGTCAGCCAATCCTGAAAAGTTACAGAGACTGGAATACGGGCTGGCCTCAGAATAGCTGGGAAATCACTGAGAATTCCATTTATGTTCAATCATCATACCTTTTTCTGTTGTCGTCAAAAATAAATGCTGTAAATAGTTTAAGCTCTGAAACCAACCGGGTAAGGATTGCTTTAGCTGATGCCTATGTTAGACCAAATCCAAACAGTCTGATACTGAGTTCTTCAAACGGCACAAAATACAGGTTAAATATCGGAAATGACGGAACATTGAGTACTATTGCCGTTAATCCTCCATTTACCGGAAGCACATTTGTCACTCCGGGGAATTTACAGGTAACGGATGCATTAAAGGGAATAATACTGAGATCGCCAAATGATAACATCTTCAGGATGAGTATAAGGAATAACGGTGATATCGATGTAGCATCCATATCATCAGTCCCTGCAAATAGTGCTGAAAAGCAAAATGGAAATCTGGTGATCCTGAATAATGGAAGCGGACTTTTACTTAAAGACAGGGATGGTGTATGTTATAAACTTTTTGTTTCAGATACCGGAGTTTTATTTACGCAGCCTGTTAAATGTGATTAAGCACTTTTTTCCGGTATTAAAACTAAAATATTGTCAGCAGAATCCTATTTCTGAAACTCATAGCATCCAATATCGGGGTAAACATCCCTCATGTTGAAATCAATATCACGGTTAATTCCTGATATGTACTTACCTTTATCGATAACTATTGACATGGTATCAGGCCGGTAATTGTATTTTTTTTCATCGATGAACAGATCCTTATCCCCTTGTCCGTTCAGACAAGCAGTACAATTATCAAAAAAATATGGAAATTGATTCTGCTTCAGTAAGTCCTGTACCTGGACAAGGCAATTTTCAAATTTATAATCAAAAAAGGCAGGATCGGATTGTTTGCCGTCAGACAGAAGGAGTTCATCTTTATTGGTGCCATAAATAATACAATTGGTAAACCTTGCTTTCAATGGATTGGGGATAATCTGAAGACATTGTTTATCAATGCACCTATAGTTTTTCAAAACAATTGCATCGTCAGTATTATTATTGTAAATAGTACAATGTGTCATATTAATATTGCCTCCATAATCTGCTACAACATTATAACTTCCAATATCTGCAAACAGACAATTTTCTGCATTGACCGATGCATGTCTCGAATACAGGCCCCATACCCCTGTATGCAATATTTTGGTATATTTCATATCGAGGGTTGCCAGTGAATCAACATATAGGGCAATTGTAGCATTTTTTATTTCAGCATGTTCTATTTTATTGCCTTTGCTTTCAGGCAGGAAAAAAATTCCATACCAGAGTGCATTTATATCTTCAAATTTCTTTTCAAGCCTGTCAGTACGTATTACAACCGGTTTTTCCGCTGACCCTGAAATATTCAGCCTGCCTTTCTTATAGACATAAATGTTGCCGTCATAGTAAAAATTTCCATTAGGATCTTTCTTAATGCCCCCGTGCATATGAACTTTTGTGCCCGGTGGTAAGGTCAATGTGCAACTGTCAATCCTCAAAATGCCATAGATAATATAGGGTTTCGGATCGTCCCAGGTTATTTCACCCATATTGCATGACAGCTTTCCAAAACTTGAGGTATTGATATAATTTGCATTCTGACCCCAGGCAAGAAGTGTGACATCCTGTTCATTGCCATTGGTAATAAATATTATGCTGTCGGTCAAAATAAACGGACTGACCGACAAAGGCTCATCGGGATTAATGTGTGTTTCTGCAAATATATAAATTGAATCATTTGGCCCGATTTCGATATCTTTGGCTGAATTTGTACTCAATCCATCTATATTAAGCCTGAACTGTTTGTTTATATTATGAGCAATTTTTATTTCAGATATTCTGATCGTTTTGTCTTTATCATTATATACCTTCAAAATCCTGGTGGCGGATCCCCTTGCAGTAAATACAGTATCAAATGTTAAAGTATCGGTTGAAAACCGGAGCTCAATGTCTTTTCCTTCATAAAACTCCTCCTTGTAGCAGGCTGAAAATAAAAATGCAAACAAAATAATCAAAAAAAACAAACTTCTTAATCCCTGCATAATCGGATATTTAATTAATATTGTCATTGACAATTATCAAAATATGAATACAAAGCTATATAACTATCTCCTGAGCTCATTTATTGCCGGTAAGGCATGCAAAAATCAGTAAATGAAAAAATATAAGTTTTCAGTGAGCTTCCAGCCAATTATCTCCAGATCCTGTATCTACTTTAATTTTTACTTTTAGTCCCGGAATTGCATTTTCCATCTTTTCCCTTACTATCTGGGGTAAAATATCTTTTTCTGTGATATGCATATCAAATACCAGTTCGTCATGTACCTGAAGTATCATTTTGGATTTCAAACCTTTTTCATTTATCTCCTCATTGATATTTATCATTGCAATTTTGATCATATCTGCGGCTGTTCCCTGAACCGGAGTATTTATCGCCATTCTTTCAGCATTTGAGCGTGCAAGGCTGTTTCGTGAATTTATATCGCGGAGTTTTCTTTTTCTGCCCATTTTAGTCATTACATACCCATTTGCACGTGCAAACTGAACAATATCCTCAAAGTATTTATTTAATCCTTTGTATTCTTCAAAGTAATTATCGATGAGTTTTTTTGCATCAGATTTGGGTATAGCGAGCTGCCGGGAAAGATTGGTTGAGCCGGCACCGTATACAATACTGAAATTTATGGTTTTTGCCTGCCTGCGTTGCTCAGGTGATACTTCTTCCAGTGGCACATCAAATATTTTTGCAGCTGTGGCCTTATGAATATCAAGGTCGTTGTTGAAAGCTTCCAGCATTGCCTGATCGTCACTCATATCTGCTATTAGTCTTAGCTCGATCTGTGAATAATCAGCTGACAGAATCAAGTGGTCTTTATCTCTGGGTTTAAATGCTTTCCTTATCTCTCTACCTGCTTCATCTTTAATGGGAATATTCTGCAGGTTGGGATTTTCTGAGCTCAATCTTCCGGTTGCTGCTCTTGCCTGATTGAATGAGCTGTGTATGCGCCCGGTTTTTGGATTTACCAATTTTGGCAGGGAATCGACATAGGTATTTTTTAATTTCTGAAGTTTTCTGAAATTAAGTATGTCATTAACTATATCAAACTGGTAACCAAGTTCAGTAAGTTTTTCCTCGCTTGTAGAATACTGTTCGGTTGAGGTTTTTGTCCATCTGTAAGGTATCTTCAGTTTTTCAAACAAAACTTCGCCCACCTGTTTAGGAGAAGCAATATTGAACCTGACCCCTGCTTTATCATAAATTTCCTTTTCGCTTTTTAATATCTGCTCCTCAAGTACTGTGGAATAATCTTTCAGGAAATTGACATCGATATAAACCCCGTTATATTCCATATTGACCAGGGTTTTTATAAGGGGCATTTCGAGTCTGAAAAAAACATCGAGTAAATTATCTTCTTCCAGTTTTGTTTTAATTATTTTTCTCAATTGCAGAGTAATATCAGCATCCTCTGCTGCATAATCCCTGACTTTTTCTATGTCGATATCTGCCATACTAAGCTGATCACGGCCTTTTTTACCGATCAGATCCTCTATGGGTATCATCTTGTAATTAAGATATGTCTCCGATAAATAATCGAGTTTATGCCTCAATTCAGGCTCGATCAGATAATGGCCTATCATTGTGTCGAAAAGAGGACCTTTTAAATCGATGCCATGCCATTTCATGACAAGTATATCATATTTGCAGTTTTGGCCTGTTTTTCCTATTTTTTCATTTTCAAGTACAGGTTTCAAAGTGTTTAAAACGGTTTCGATATTGTCTGATCTGACAGGAATGTAATAAGCCTCATCTTCGATGAATGAAACAGAAATTCCAACCAGGTTTGCCAAATTCGGATCGAGTTCGGATGTTTCAGTATCAAAAGCAAAATTTTCCAGTGTGGCAAGTTTTTTTACCAGCTCTTTGATTTTTTCCTCATTGTCTGCAAGAAAGTATTTTTTACTGCTGTTATGGAAATTTTTTGATGCTATCTGGTATTCAGTTTTTTCAGGTTGATCAAAAGGAATTTCTTCAGATTTTTGAAATGAATCAAAAATGCTGGTTTGAATTATTTCCTGTTTATCTTCTCCAAGTATCATTTTAGCCATTGATCTGAATTCAAGCTCTTTGAAAACCTCCGATAAAGCCTGATTATTGAATGGTTCAATTTCGAATTTTTTAAAATCGATTTCAATAGGCACATCTTTTTTAATAGTAGCAAGATATTTCGAAAAAAAAGCCTGTTCCCTTGAATTTTCAAGATATTCCCTGTTCCTTCCTGTTATAAATTTTAAATTTTCGTAGATGTTTTCAAGTGATCCATATTGTTCAATAAGTTTTTGAGTTCCTTTTTCTCCGATACCTTTTACACCGGGGATATTATCGGATGAATCACCCTGAATAGCCAGAAAATCTACTACCTGGGCAGTATTTTCAATACCCCATTTCTTTTTAATATCATTTGGGCCAAGAACTTCGTGTCCTTCACCATTGCCCATAGGTTTGTATATGAGCACATCATCTGATACGAGTTGCCCATAATCCTTGTCTGGTGTAACCATATAAGCAGTCATACCATTTTCTGCTGCTTTCAGGGCAATTGTACCTATTACATCATCAGCCTCATATCTGTCAACCACAATTACGGGAATTCTGAAGCCTTCAAGTATCCTTTTAATGTAAGGGATGGCTATCTGAATATCTTCGGGTTGCTTGTCCCTGTTGGCTTTATAAAGCTCGTATTCTTCATGCCGGAAAGTAGGACCTGAAGGATCAAATACTACAGCAATTGAATCAGGCTTCCGATCATTGAGAATTTCCCAGATTGTCCTTACAAATCCGGATATTGCAGAGGTATTGATCCCCTTACTGTTGATAAGTGGTCTGCGAATGAAAGCATAATGCGACCTGTAAACCAGTGCATGGCCGTCAATAAGATAAAGTGTTTTTTTCTTGTTCATAAAATATATATTTGCCCAAAATGGCTAAAAGCAAAGCAAAAATAAAAATAATTATTAAATGTGGCCTTCAAAAGACATCAAATACGAATTTCAGTATATAATCAGTCATTTTTGCACTATTAAAATTTATCTTTATGTTAAACCCAGAAAATTCACAACATTTTAAAAATTTTTCTGAATTGTGACAATAAAAAATTGAATTTCAATTTTTTATATCTTGGTTATCCCTGACAAATGCAAAATATTCATACCCAAATTTGGGGAAAATAATAAGAGGCATTAATTTATATCATTAATTGAATATCAATATTTTGCTCCAGACAATTATCGGGATTGTCAGCTGATGACATTAAAGTCAAACATCCGTAAGGATTGTCCGACCTGTAGAGTGAAAAATTCTGATGAATTTTCAGCTTAAAATATTAAATCTTGATAACAATAAATGCAAATCAATTGATGATATTAAAAAGTCATATCAAAAATTCTGTTTCTTTAGATTGTTCTTTCAATTGAAATAAATACTTTTTGTCAACCTGTAAATTGTACCTTGTAAATCATCAATACGATCTGCCGTCGATCCCCTCCATGAAATTTATAAAAGCTTTATTTACAACTTTATTTCCCCCGGGAGTCGGATAATCTCCGGTAAAATACCAGTCTCCTTTGTGATTGGGTATTGAATTGTGAAGGTTTTCAATAGTCTGGAAAATAATTTCAATTTCGCAGTTAATATTATCAGGAGTCACAAGCCCGGCTATTTTTTTTGAGATTTCATCATATGAGAAAAGTTCATAAAGTGGTTTTACCTGGTTCGAAATCTCATCTACCATGAGTTGATTTTGTGCAAGGCAATTTTTATACGTTTCCTTAAGGAGATTTTCTTTGCCATTATCCTTCAAAAGTTCAATAAGAGCTCGGAAGGCCACAAATTCATTCATTCTTGACATATCAATTCCATAGCAATCCGGATATCTGATCTGAGGTGCAGATGAAAGAACAATAATCTTTTTTGGATACAGCCTTGCTACGATTGAAATTATACTGTCTTTTAGAGTAGTACCTCTGACAATGCTGTCATCTATAAGCACTACTGTGTCAGTTTTGTCTTTTATTATACCATATGTAACGTCATAAACATGTGATACGAGTTCACTTCGGGAATTGTCTTCAAGTATAAAAGTCCTCAATTTGAGATCTTTAACAACCAGGTTTTCAATTCTGATTTTTTTACAAAGTATTTTTTCAAGTTTTTCATGGTCAGCATTCGATCCCAGTGCAATAATTTGTTCCAGTTTGCTTTTGTTAAGATACTGCGATAAACCTTCTATTAGTCCGTTGAAAGCAGTATTGGCAGTATTGGGGATATAAGAAAAAACAGTGTTTTCGAGATCATAGTTGATTGCTTTTAATACAAGTTCACTCATCGATCTGCCAAGCTCTTTTCTTTCAAGATATATGTTTTTATCAGTACCTCTTGAAAAATAAATTCTTTCAAACGAACAGGAATTCTTTTGTCTGCTTTCAGTGAATTCTTTTATAAAAATATCACCATTGTTTTTTACTATCAGGGCATGACCTGGATTCAATTCATTTATTTTTTCAAAATAGACATTTAATGTGGTCTGAATTGCGGGCCTTTCTGAAGCTGCGACCACAATTTCATCGTCATAATAATAAAATGCAGGTCGAATGCCATTGGGATCTCTCATAAGGAATGCGTCGCCATTGCCGATAATACCACCTATAACATAACCTCCATCAAAACTTTTACTTGCTTTTTTTAGTACTTTTTGTATATCAAGGTTGTCACTGATCATCTCAGTGAGTAATATGTTATCATCATATCCTTTTTGTTTAAGAGTATCAAATTGCATCTGAACTTCACGGTCGAGAAAATGCCCGATTTTTTCAAGCACGGTTATAGTATCAGATTTTCTGAAAGGATGTTGACCATATGAAACAAGTTCGTCAAAAAGTTCATCAACATTTGTCAGGTTAAAATTTCCGGCTAGTGCCAGTGTCCTGGTTTTCCAGTTGCTTCTTCTCAATACCGGATGTATATTTTTTATGCTGTTACTACTGTGGGTTCCATATCGCAGGTGGCCCATCAATACTTCAGCAGCAAAGGGTACGTTTTTTTTGAGCCAGACAGGATCAGTTGTTTTTTTTGGATTTAAATCTGAGATTTGACTATAGATTTCTTCAAATAATTCTTTCAGATTATCCTGTTTGTTCGTCCTGCTTCTGTCAATATATTCTTTTCCTGATTCAATACCGATTTTTACCGTTACTATCCCTGCACCATCCTGCCCTCTGTTTCTTTGTTTTTGCATCAATAGCTGAAGTTTTGTCAGCCCATAAAATGCGGAGCCGTATTTATCGCTGTAAAATTGTAAAGGTTTTCTGAGCCTGATGAATGCCATCCCACATTCATGCTTGATAGGATCACTCATTCTAAACAGTTTTGGCTTCCTTTTTGTAAAGTATAATTACACCTGCTATACCTATGACCAACAATGCAAGTGAAATAAATTGGGCCTGTGAAAGTTCCATTCCTAAAAAGTCATATCTGGTATTAACCCTTATTATTTCAATTAAAAATCTTTCAATCCCCTGAAGAATAAGGTAAATAAAAAACAATACTCCCGGTATTTTTATTCTTGTTCTTAAATTCCATAACAGGATAAAAACAATAAGCATAGCTATAGATTCATAAACCGGAGTCGGAAAAACGCCTGGAACGAGCTGTTTGCAATAGTTGGCAGTACAATTAGCCAGAGGTACTCCTTCATTTATAACATTGTTAGGGTAATTGTAGGACCACATCCAGTCAGGCAAAATAAACCAAAACGGTTTTTGCAATTCATTTATAATTCCCCAGTCACCGTCACCTGAAAAATGGCACCCTAATCTGCCAATTCCATATCCAACTACGATAGCAAGTGCAGCCATATCCATCATATGAATGGGTGCAATACCATGTTTTCTTACATAATAATAAACTACAATGAATGCAAGAATGAGACCTCCATAAATGGTTAATCCGCTTCCACTGAAAATCTGCCCCATCGGATCAGCAAGAAAGGAATCGAAATTTTCAAATACCGAGAACAATCTTGCACCGATAATTCCTGATATGGCAGCTACAATTGTAATGTCACCTGTCCTTTCATAAGGGTGAATAATTTGTTTTTTATCAGGTTTTTCCACTTCTTTTTTACTCTCCCAGTATGAATAAACACCAAAGATAAAGGCTGTTAAAAGCCCTGCCAAAAGGTTGCCTTCAGCCGAAAACAATGAACCGGCAGGATCATTTTTAAAATGGTCAAATTGTGATATTATAAATGGAATCTTAAAACCAAGAATAAACCCTATCAATCCATTTATAATAATTGGAATTAAGTTTTTATTTTTGTTTTGCTTAAAAATGATTTCTGTCGGTTTTAATATTCCTTCTTTTTCCTTTCTGATCAGCTCAAGTCTTAACACCCATGCACTTCCCAGAAATGCCAGGGCAAGCAGCAAACCGAATGTTTTAAATATTGATGTCCAATTATCATAAGGTGTTCCAAAAACATCATGAAGAAAATAAGATAAATCGGGATACATAATCAGGTTTTTAAAAAAACAATAAGTAAATTTGATGCAAATATAATTTTTAATTGAAAAAGTGAGTTTTAAGAAAGAAAGAAAAATGGAAATTTGATAGTATAAATTTAAAAAACACAAATAAAGCAGTGTTTTTCATTTATTCAAAATATTTAACAGGTGATGTGAACACTATAATTATTCAGAAGGTTTCATATATGGAATTGAAGTTGAAGTCATTGTTATTATACCTTAAGTTATTATGTGCAATAGTTTATTTTTAAAAAAAATATTTCTTTTTTTATTACTTATAGCTTCAACTTTGTTTGTAGCAGGTCAAAGTACTTATACAGCTGAGTTTGGAATTCTTGCAGGTAAAAACGGAAACTTGACTGGTGATAGTATAACTGGTTTTCCAAATAGCCTTAAACAATTCAGAAATGGATATAATGCAGGGGTAAAGGCTACTTTTGGTACATACAGTTTTTTTATTAGTCCGGGTTTATATTATCAGGAATATACTGTAAAAAATGATTTTACCAGCCTTAATCCTTTTATTGATTCTCCACGAATAAGATCAGTTAAAGCAAAAGTTGCCTTAGGGTATCAGGCTTATACATTGAAACGAAAAATTAATTTTCGATTGGGAGGCGGATTGAATTATAATTATGTAATAAGCATTGACAAGAATGTACAGGGCTATGATTTTAAAACCATCGAAGACAGGTATCTTGCCTACAATGTTGGGATTGATGCCGATGCTTTTTTTATAAGTCTGGGTTTATCATATGAAAGATCTATTCCGAAAATATTAAATTCAGACATCAAGTTTGATTTTTTAATTTTTTCAGCGGGTTTCAACTTTTAATTCTTAAATAATATAACTCACAACCCGATAATTTTGTATTTTTGCAGGTTATTAAAAAATTGGATTATATGGCAGAAAATATAAATCAGGATTATAATGCCAGTAACATTCAGGCTTTGGAAGGCCTCGAGGCTGTACAGAAAAGGCCTGGAATGTATATTGGCAGTACTGATGAAAAAGGATTGCACCACCTTGTCTGGGAAGTTATTGACAATTCTATTGACGAACATCTGGCAGGTCACTGTGATACTATAGAAGTTAGAATTCTGGCCGATAACAGTGTTTCAGTTAAGGATAATGGCCGTGGAATTCCGGTTGAAATGCATGAAAAACTTCAAAAATCTGCACTTGAAGTTGTTATGACAGTTTTGCATGCCGGAGGGAAATTTGATAAAGATACTTATAAGGTGTCCGGTGGATTACATGGGGTCGGTATTTCAGTGGTAAATGCTTTATCCAGGTCATTGACAGCAAGGGTAAGCCGTAATGGCAAGATATATCAACAGGTCTATCAAAAAGGTATTCCACAATCGGGCGTTGAAATAGTGGGCGAGTCAGATAGTACTGGTACCGAGATCATTTTTACACCAGATGATGCTATTTTTGAAACTACAATATATAGTGCCGATACTCTGACTCAGAGGTTTAAGGAATTGAGTTTTCTGAACAAGGGATTAAAAATTATCCTGACTGACGAAAGAAATGTTTTGAAAAATGGCGAATTCCGCAGGTATGAATTCCATTCCAAAGGAGGTTTAAAGGAATTTGTGAAATATCTTGACGAAGGAAGAGCATCAATTTCAGTCGAACCAATTTACATTTATGGAGAAAAAGACAATGTAGAAGTTGAAGTTTCGATTAATTATAATACCGGCTTCAAGGAAAATATTTATTCCTTTGTCAATAATATCAGGACAAACGAAGGCGGCACCCATGTACAGGGTTTCAGAAGGGCGCTGACTCGTGAATTTAAGAAATACGGAGATCAAAACGGATTTTTCAAGAAAATAAAAATGGAAATTTCCGGGGAAGATTACCGGGAAGGAATGACTGCTGTAGTTTCAGTAAAAGTTCCTGAACCACAGTTTAAAGGACAAACTAAAGGAGAATTGGGTAATTCGGAAATCACTGCTATTGTGTCCCAGATAGCCGGCGATCAGCTTGCTATTTTTCTTGAGGAAAATCCAAAAATTTCAAAGATAATTATCGATAAGATAATAATAGCTGCGACTGCCAGAAATGCTGCCAGAAAAGCAAGGGAACTGGTACAAAGAAAGAATGTGCTGACCAGCGGAGGTCTTCCGGGTAAACTTTCTGACTGCAGTTCCAGAGATGCTTCGATATCAGAGTTATACCTGGTTGAGGGAGATTCAGCGGGAGGAACAGCAAAACAGGGTAGAGACAGGGTTTTTCAGGCTATATTGCCGCTTAGAGGTAAAATTCTTAACGTTGAAAAGGCTCTGGAGCACAAAATCTATGAAAATGAAGAGATCAAAACTATGTTCCTTGCACTAGGTGTTTCAATTGAAGAAATTGAAGGTGAAAAAGTTTTGAATACCGATAAATTGAGATATCACAAGGTTGTGATCATGACTGACGCTGATGTTGACGGAAGCCACATTGCTACATTGATACTTACTTTCTTCTTCCGGTTTATGAAGGAACTTATTGAGAAAGGCCATATATTTATTGCTAATCCACCTCTTTATCAATTGAAAAAGGGAAATCAGACCCCTGTATATTGCTGGTCAGACAAACAGAGGGACGAAATGATAGCAAGTATGGGTGGAGGATCTGATGATAAATCAGTAAAGGTTCAGAGGTATAAAGGTCTTGGTGAGATGAATGCTGAGCAACTGTGGGAAACAACAATGAATCCGGAAACAAGAATTCTTAAAAAAGTTACAATAAATGATGCTCTTGAAGCAGACAGGGTATTTTCAATGCTTATGGGAGATGAGGTCCCTCCACGCAGGGCTTTTATTGAAGAGAATGCAGTTTATGCTAATGTTGATATATAAAATATGTCAATAATTTTAAAAACATGTTCGGGGTCCGGTTTTAAATATGTAATTGGTAAAAGAAATGAAAGCATATCTTTTTACCTCGATAAAATAAGCCACAAAAATTTAGGAATTTCGCAGGTTTATGGTTCAAAACCCGAAAGGATACTTGAATGGTTGTCTTCGAGATATTTGCTGACAAGCATTATGGATAATGCTGAACACATTATTTTTGATTACGACAAATATGGTAAGCCTTTTATTTTAGGGTCAGATAAGTTTATTTCCATCAGTCACAGCGATGAAATGCTGGCTGCAGCAGTTTCAGATTATAAAATTGGGATTGATATTGAAAGATCAAGTAACAGAACAGTAAGGGTGAAAGAGAAATTTGCTTCTCAAAACGACCTTGCTTTCCTCAATGATGAGAATGAAATGATGTTTTTAACCAGATTGTGGACAGTGAAGGAAGCGGTTTACAAAGCATATGGAAAAAAAGGTATAGATTTTAAAGAGCAAATAAATCTGATTTCTGAAAATGAATGTGTTTTGAATCTTGAAAATAGCTTAAAACTTAGTTATAAGCTGCATTCTGAATTGATAGAAGATTATTTTTTCACAGTAGCATATCAGAAGAATAGTGAAAACGAGTAAAGATGTGGATAGAATTTTTATACAAATGAATAAATACTTTTTTTTTATTTTTTTTTATGCAATTATTTTTGGCAATTTGGCCTGCAGGACTGATAACACTTATAAAAATGCAGATTATAGTCAATTGCCTCCTGAATTTATAAGGTTTTATGAAACCTTTCACGCTGATTCTGCTTTTCAATACAGCCATATTAGCTTTCCAATGGAAGGCCACAGATTGATAAGGAGTGAAAAAGGCGATACAGTAGAGA
Source organism: Deltaproteobacteria bacterium (assembly GCA_050258615.1). Taxonomy (GTDB): domain Bacteria; phylum Bacteroidota; class Bacteroidia; order Chitinophagales; family Saprospiraceae; genus JADJGA01. The sequence goes on from JBLMZC010000006.1 coordinate 16,142, forward strand.
CTGTGATATGGACAAGGAGCAATTGGGATTTACATAAAAGATTTGATGATACCAATAAAGCATTTAAGCAGGAATTCATAATAGTAGGAGACAAAGCTATCATTGAAACCATTTCTGCAGTTGAAGGGCTTTTCAAAATTGAAAGACGGTATGCAATGCTAAGCAGTGGCTGGAATTTAATTTATTATGCACAGTATTAATTTGAATTAAACCTGATGAAGAATAATTTTGTAGCCATAATGGCCGGAGGTATAGGGTCAAGATTCTGGCCAGCGAGCAATGAAACAAAACCTAAACAATTCCTTGATATTCTCGGTATTGGAAAATCACTGTTAAGGGCAACATATGAAAGGTTTTCAACTGCATTTCCTGTAGAAAATATATTTATAGTTACCAATAAAAGCTATAATCATCTGGTCATGGATCAGATCCCTGAAATACCTTTGACAAATATAATTAATGAACCTTCGAGAAATAATACAGGACCTTCAGTGGCATACACAGCATTCAGAATTAGTGCTGTCAATCCCGATGCAAATATTATTATGGCTCCATCCGATCATATAATTCTTAAAGAGAATGCTTTTGTTAATATTGTAAAACAAGCATTGAATTTGGCTGACAATTCAGAAATGATACTAACACTCGGTATTCCACCTGACAGGCCTGATACCGGTTATGGATATATAGAATTATCGGAAAAACCCATTGATCTGGAGCTGAAGCTTTATAAAGTCAGTTCCTTTAAGGAAAAACCTGATTTGGAGACAGCAATAGGATATTTAAAAACTGACAAATACATATGGAATGCAGGATTATTTATATTTAAAGCAAAGACTGTTTTATCAGCTTTTAAAAAATACAGTCCAGGTATATATAATATTCTCAACGAGGGTAAAAGTGTCTATAATACCGCAGATGAGAAGGAGTTTATAGAGAAAAATTATCCGCTCACAACCAATATTTCTATGGATTATGCAATTCTGGAAAAAGCTGATAATATTTATACTATAGTTTCAGACATATCCTGGTCTGATCTTGGCACATGGAATTCCTTACATAATTTCATTCACAGGGATAAAGATGATAACGCTGCAATAGATGCCACAGGGGTATTTATCAATTCTCATGGTAATATTGTCAAAGCCCCCAAAACTAAATCTGTTTTCATCAGGGACCTGAATGAATTTATCATTGTGGATGAAAATGATATCCTGTTGATATATCCAATAAATAAAGAACAGGAAATTAGAGATATTCATAAATGTTAAAATTTGGAATATATTAAATAAAATAATATTAAAGATTTAATTTTGCCTTGGTGTTTGAAAATGTAGAATCTTGAAGGAAGTTCAAAAATATAGAATTGCAATAGTTGCAAATACTACCTGGAACATATACAATTTCAGATTAAACATATTGGAGATTTTATTAAAGAATAATTTCGAGATTTTCGTTATTGCACCTGTCGATAAGTACATATTTTACAAGGAGCAGTTTCCTGAGGTAGTACATGTACCAATCAGGAATCTGGACAGGGACAGTACAAATCCGATAAAGGACTTGAAACTTTTTTGGGAATTAGTAAAGATTTACAGATCTGTGAGGCCTGATATTGTTTTGCATTATACAGTGAAACCGAATATTTATGGTGGGTTTGCTGCCGGATACCTTAAAATTCCTTCTTTGGCTGTGGTTACCGGACTAGGATATGCTTTTATTCATAATGGATTTATAAAAAAGGTCACGAAAATACTATACAGGTTAAGTTCTAAATTTCACAAAGAAGTAGTGTTTGAAAACTCCGATGACCGTGATTTGTTTTTGGAACAAAAACTTATTTTGGGTAACAAGGGTATTTCTGTTAAGGGCTGCGGAGTTGACACCCATTTTTTCTCTCCATCTAAACATAAAAACAAAAGTGGAAAATTAATTTTTTCTTTTATTGGAAGATTATTGTATGACAAAGGAGTTGTGGAGTTCGTTGAGGCTGCAAAAACAATAAAAAGCAGATATCCTGACACTGAATTTTGGCTGATTGGAGAAATAGATTATTCCAATCCGGCAATGGTCAAAGAGGAAGATCTGGTTTCGTGGATAAAAAACAGGACTGTTGTTTATCATGGATTTAAGGAAAATATTAAGAAATATATTTCACAATCAGATTGTATTGTGCTGCCATCCTATAGGGAAGGATTGCCAAAAATAATTCTAGAGTGCATGTCAATGGAAAAAGTAGTGATTGCTACTGATACTGCTGGCTGCAGGGAGGCTATAGAAAACAAAAAAAATGGACTTCTGGTGCCAGTAAAAGATTCAGGCTCTCTTTCTGATGCCATTGAAAAGCTGATCATTATGCCCGAAGAAAACAGGATTGCTATGGGAATTGCTGGCAGAGAAAAGGCAATAAGGGAATTCGATGACAAACTAATAGCCGGTGATGTATACAGGATCATAACAGATATCCTAAAAAATAAACTTAAATAATTAATGGCTGAAAAGCACTCCAGAGTTTTAGTAGTAGCCTATTATTTTCCCCCAATGGGAACAGTCGGATTCCTGAGGAATTATCATTTCACAAAATGTTTTTCAGAGATCTGCGAGGATGTTTATGTCATAACCATCAGGAATATTTCTTTGAAGTTGAATGATAATTTAAAACTGGAAACATTTAATGTTCACCGCATATGTAACTATGATTACCGAAACCTCATGAGTTTTTTTTCACACAAAAAAAATGATGTCAGGAAAAATATCAATTCCGGAAGTTCATCAGGTTTTGTCAAGTTTTTCAGGAAGATCATTGATAGTTTTCCCTTCAATATTTTAATTGGAGAGGGAGGTTTGTTATATATTTTCAATGGAACGATAAAAGGGATTGAGCTTATCCGCAAGTACAGGATAACTCACCTTTACACTTCCTACAGACCAATTGCCGATCATATTATCGCATTTAATCTTAAACTTTTCTTTCCAAAATTGAAGTGGATAGCCGATTTCAGAGATATGCCTGTTGATGAATTCAGACAAAACACCTTTTTCCCATGGCTACAGAAATTGTTTATAAAAAAACTGATCACTAAAGCCAAAAATGTAATAACAGTTTCAAATGGATTAAATGAAAGTATGAAATTGCTCAGAAATGATTCTATATCGATCAGAAATGGAATATATAAAATGTACGATATTTCAAAAACCAATAAAAATTCCATTTTTACTATCTCTTATACAGGATCTCTTTATCCAGAGTTTCAGAGACCTTCGTTGTTTTTTAAAGCAATCAGGAATTTATTGAAGTATAATATTTTTTTTAGCAATGAAATTTGCATCCAGTATGCAGGTAAAGATAGTGAAGTCTGGAACCGGGAGGTGAATGAGTTTAAGCTAAATTCAATTTCTGTTGACCTTGGTGAACTATCACTTTTTGAATCAATAAAAACTCAGGTCAATAGTGACTTGCTGTTATTTTTTAGTTGGTCAGATGAAAACCATAAAGGAATATTGACAGGAAAACTATTTGAGTATCTAGCGTCAGGAAATCCGATTTTTGCCATTATTAATGGTGTTAAGGACAATGAAATTGAAGAAATACTGGACGATTATACAGATGGGATGGTATTCTATAATGATAATCTGGAAAAACTAGAATCAGAAATACTGAACAGGTTCAGTAAATGGAAAAATAACAAAATTGCTATTATAAACAATGTACCTTCTGAATATATTGACTCAAGCTGGCAAAGAGTGAAAGAGGATTTAAGAAAACTGATCTGAAGTTTTTGATGTATTTGAATTTTATTATCAATTTTGAGTATACTCCTGAAAGTCCAATTTGTTGATATTCAATCGTTTGTGGCTTTGTTGGTGTTGTCACCAATAAATTCAGTGCTTTTGAAACACTTTTTGCATTTTTCCACTCTGGAACGAAGGATAGATTTACAAACAATTCATGGATTGGAGTAGATCCTACGACAAACAAGAGAGAAAGAGAGATTACAGTAGGAACAGCAAATGTAAGCGGCATTAATTTTGATGCAGTGAAGATAGGAGATA
>JBLMZC010000007.1:0-275365 GCA_050258615.1 Deltaproteobacteria bacterium
ATACTTTATTTTGAAGATTACCAAATCATTAAAACTCGTGTTATCATTTAAACCGAAATAATCTGTAATAATCCAACTATGTAGGCCTAAACAGCTATTGCATCTGCATTATATTTTAAATGCTGACCAAAGTGCCTGCACTGACTAAAGTGTCAGTGTAAGTGTCAGTGTCAGAACCGTTTTTCAATTGGACAAAAGAATAATTGTATATAGTATTATTTGAATTATAGCAGGTTTACTTTGAAACACTTTCTGCTGATCTGAACAACCTGTTCCAGTTAATACCATTTGACATTTTTCCCTCCTTGGTTGAAAACCATATGAAAAGTGGTTTCCCAACAATGTGGTCATGTGGAACAAATCCCCAAAACCGTGAATCCTCTGAATTGTGCCTGTTATCTCCCATAGCCCAGTAATAATTCTGTTTAAAAGTATATGAGTTGCTTTCCTTTCCATTTATGAAGATTTTCCCATTTTCTACTTTCAGGTCGTTATTTTCATAAACATCAATTATCCTTTGATATAATGGAAGGTTGGCTATTGACAGGTCCACTGTAGACCCCTGTTTTGGTATCCATATTGGTCCATAATTATCAAGACTCCAGCTATTGAAGTATTGCTTATTATTTGGAAAGAGTGTCGGATCAACAGGATTTTCTGCTAACTGCAGAACAGAGCCACCACTGGCTTCATTTATTTTTTTTACCTGATCAGAATCAAGAAAATATAGGATCCCTTGCCCGAATTCATCAGAAATATTCCATTCTGACATTTTTTTCTTACTAATATTAATTGGCTTTGTTGCAAGATATTTATACTGAGTATGTGATGGATCTTTTTGCAACTTACCATTTATATAAATTGCCCTGTTTTTAATAAGTAAAGTATCACCTGCCTGTGCAATGCAGCGTTTAATATAATGATCTTTTTTATCGACCGGCCTTGTAATTACATCTGCATCATTTACAAGTTTTCGCAATTCAGGATCATAGTTCATATACTCTTCAAGGTTCTGGTGAACCTGCCCGTAAGAATAGGATCTTCTGCCTGTCAGATATATGCTGTCACCTGCAGGCCAGTTGAAAACAATTAGTTTACCTCTTTCAACACTTTCAATCGGTTTAAATCTAAAATATGGTAAATTTGGCTTTGAAACATATGATTCTGTATTCAGAAATGGTATCCTGTTGTGCAATAACGGCACCATTACTGCTGTCATTGGGGTCCTGATTCCGTAATGAGCCTTACTGACAAACAGATAATCACCCACCTTCAAACTTCCTTCCATGGATGGAGTGGGGATCACATATGCTTCAATCAGGAACATCCTTATAAATGCAGCCGCAAAAACTGCAAATGTCAATGACTCAACCCATTCCCTCCATACAGGCCTCTTGAAGGGATTTGAAGCTGATATCTTGTTAAATTCATTAGTATTGCCATCTTTTCTTGCCTTGACCATCCTGTCATGAAAGTCCTTTTCAGTAAGAACAGCAGGACTTACAAATTTTAAGTTTTTATCAAACGCAAGCAAGAAAAATGAAAGCGGAGCATAAAAAAATGTGAGTACCGACCATCCGAATGAATATTTTCCGAATGATTTTACAAGATCTATTGCCATACTGACAAAAACAAAAAGATTTACTATCGGAATGAAAAGATAAATAACCTTCCAGGGTTTCATGCCGATGATTTTTGCTACTTCTATAAAATTTAGAACCGGTATCAGTCCTTTCCAGCCAGGTATGCCTACCCTTGGAAATAAGAAAAATAAGCTGATACTCAATAAAATATACGAGACAATAAAAAATAAAAGAATTTCCACTTTGAAAAGATTTAATTTATAATGAATAAAAAACCACAAAAGTATAAAAATATTGTCTACCTGAGAAAATTACTGTTCAGTAATATAACAATACCAGTATTTTGATTTTTTTTTTGATAAATGTCTTTTTGGTTATTTTACTATAATCAATTTTTGGTCTGAAATATGATCAATTTTAGTTTAATGGTATTATATTTTTTCAACTTACCAGATTTCAAAATGACCTACTTTTCAGGATTTTTTTAAATTCAATCCAATACAATAACAACTGAATACTTAGGTACTTTTTTTATGCTTTTTATAAAAAATAGAAAGTGTATCAATCTACCGGAACTGTATTGCCGAAGACTTCAATATCCCTATCAGCATGAAATAACAAATTATGAGTAGCAAAAAATTGGGAAAAAAATTATAAGTTTTCAGAGTGGTTTAAAATTTTATAAAGAATTTAAAATGGTAATACGTGTGAATTTCAGGAAATATGTTTCCCTGAAATACGTTAAAATAAGTAACATTTATTATCTGCTATTAATTTTAAATTATGAAAATGACGGGATTGATTACAGTTGTTTTTTTGGCTCTGATCATATTTGTTTTAGCATCATGCTCTGCAAGTAAAAAAATTACAGCATTGAAGCCTGAACCCACCTTAAAAAAACCGCTGGTTTATACTACTAATACATCTATAATAAGTATGCCTGTTGAAGTTTCACTTACCGGGGTTGAACAGCAACTTAATAAAGTGCTTGATAATATAATTTATGAAGATTCTATTATTACAGATGACAATACTGAAATGAAAATTTGGAAAACTGGTCAAATAAAACTCTCTGATAACAATGGAATGATTCATTCTGAGATACCATTAAGAATTTGGACTCGATTCAAGTATGGTACTGATTTTTTAGGCCTGAATGATATGAGGGTTTTAAATCTTAAAGGAACTGTTTGGCTTAAGAGCAAGGTTGAAATGAAAAACTGGAATATGCTTACCACATCAGAACTGGTAGATTTCAAATGGGATGAAAGTCCTTCAGTTGAAATTGTCGGGAAAAAAATTCCTGTTGGCTATATTGTTAATCCTGCGATCAATTTGTTTAAAAAAAAAATAGGTAGAAAAATAGATGATGCTATATCTGAATTTGGTGATTACAAACCCTATATTTTTGAAACTCTGGATTCCTTATCAAAACCTGTGCTCACAAGCGATCAATATGAGACATGGGTAAAAATAAATCCGATTGAATTGTACTCGACGAATGCTACTCTTGAAAGATCGATAGTTAAACTGAATTTGGCTCTTAAGTGCACAATTCTTACTATGGTAGGGTCAAAACCTGAACATAAATTTGATGCTTCGAAAATTAAGCTTCTACCTGTACGCAATACGCCCGAATCATTTGAAGCATCAGTTGCTGCAATTGTCAGCTATGATGACGCAGGCCGCTTAATTACGAAGAATTTTAGCAATACTGATATAAACTATAAGAATAAAAAATTCAAAGTAGATAAAGCACAAATGTGGTATAGGGATGAAAAAGTAATTATTGCTCTTGAAATCAATGGAAGCATCAAGGGAACTATTTACCTTTCAGGAAAACCTCAATATGAAACTGAAACAAAAACTATCTATTTTTCAGATCTTGATTATGCACTTGATACAAAAAATATACTTCTTAAAACAGCTGACTGGATGGCCGGCAACCTGATCCTCGAAAAAATAAAGACCTTATGCAGGTTTTCAATTCAGGAAAAAATTGATGAAGCACGAATTAGCCTTATGACATTTATGAATGATTTTTCTCCAATGACAAATGTGCACGTAAATGGACAGATAGATTCATTTGATTTTGAAAAAATGGAAATCAATAATTCAGCTATAATATCTTTTATAAAAATCAGAGGAAAAGTAAAAACAACAATCACTGGTTCCTTTTTTTAGGTCTAAAGAATAATTATCCTTTCACGATTTAATTATATTTAATCTAATAATAAATTACCATTAAGCTATTTTTTTAATTTAAATAATTATAATATTCAGATTCCGCTGATTATTTCGACATTATAAATATTTATAATGTATAATTACAATAAGAAATGATATATATATATTAAAATATTTTATAATATTTATATGGTACTTTAAGAATAATCAATATGACTATATAATCCTATATTTTTTCCATCAAAAAAAATTTAATCTTTAAGTTTATATAGCAGAATTTTCTATGTGAAAATTTGGTTTTTTAAGCGCTGATATGTAATTTGGCAGAAAATTTCAGTTTTTTTATTAATGGAGGCTATTTATTTGTTGATTTTTATGGGGGCAGTGGTTGCTGTAGGTTTTCTTCTTGCTTTTTTCATTTCGGTAAAAAATGGTCAGTTTGATGACAGCGAGACTCCTGCTATACGCATTCTTTTTGATGATGATAAGCCAAAAGATATATCAGAAGTTTCTGAAGATAAGCTGAAAAATTGATTTAATACATTTTTTATTAACAAAACGCTGGAACTAATGACAAAAATTGATCGATTTTATTATGACAATGATATCGTTCGCAAGTTTGCTATTGCTTCGATATTATTTGCGGTCGTAGGACTTTTGGTGGGTATAATTATTGCATGTCAGTTATTTTTACCTGCGCTGAACCTTGATATTCCATGGTTGACTTTTGGTAGACTAAGACCGCTTCACACAAATGCAGTTATCTTTGCTTTTGTCGGTAATGCTATTTTTACAGGAGTTTATTATTCAGTACAACGTCTTGTAAAAGCAAGGATGTACAGCAAATTACTGAGCAATATTCATTTCTGGGGATGGCAACTGATTATTGTTGCCGCTGCAATCACATTGCCTCTTGGACTAACCAGTTCTCATGAATACGCAGAACTTGAATGGCCGATTGATATTGCAATTGCACTGGTATGGGTAGTTTTTGGTATCAATCTGATTATGACTTTATTGAAAAGAAGAGAAAGTCATATTTATGTTGCAATCTGGTTTTATATCGCTTCCTGGATTGCTGTTACCATGTTGCATATTGGAAATAATCTTGAAATTCCGGTATCTCTGTTTAAAAGTATTCCTGTGTTTGCAGGGGTTCATGATGCTTTGATTCAATGGTGGTATGGCCACAATGCTGTTGCATTTTTCCTCACTACACCTTACCTTGGGCTCATGTATTATTTTGTTCCTAAAGCTGCAAACAGGCCTGTCTATTCATATAAGTTGTCCATTATTCACTTCTGGACACTCATATTTATATATATTTGGGCAGGGCCTCACCATTTGCTTTATTCGGCACTGCCGGATTGGGCTCAATCTCTTGGTACTGTGATGTCACTTATGCTGATAGCACCTTCATGGGGAGGTATGTTGAATGGATTACTTACTTTGAGGGGAGCATGGGATAAAGTCAGGCAAGATCCGGTTTTGAAATTTTTTGTAGTTGGTATCACTGCTTATGGTATGTCAACATTTGAAGGCCCTATGATGTCGATCAAATCAGTAAATGCTATTACACACTTTACTGACTGGACCATAGCACACGTGCATGTTGGTGCTTTGGGATGGAATGGAATGATCACATTCGGGATGTTTTATTATCTTTTTCCAAGATTGTACAATACTAAACTGCATTCTGTAAAACTGGCTGAATGGCATTTCTGGCTTGCTACAATTGGAATAATTGTATATGCTACTCCAATGTACTGGTCGGGAATTACACAACAATTGAGCTGGAAGCAGTTCAATCCTGATGGAACACTTGTTTATGGCAATTTCCTTGATACAGTTACCCAGTTGATTCCAATGTATATCATCAGGGCTATTGGTGGTACATTATATTTTGTTGGTCTTCTGATGGCAGTATTCAATATTTGGAAAACAGCTGCTGCAGGCAGATTTACCAGGGATGAAGAAGCTCAGGCTCCGGCACTTGAAAAAGTTCATCACGAGAATAAGGGACACAGATGGATTGAAAGCAGGATTGGTACTTTTTATTTCTGGTCATTCATTGCTGTACTTATAGGAGGCATGGTTCAGATTATACCAACCATTCTTGTCAAATCAAATGTTCCTACAATTTCATCTGTGCAGCCCTATACCCCACTTGAAGTAGAAGGCAGGGATCTTTATCTCCGTGAAGGATGTATCAGTTGTCATTCACAACTCATCAGACCTTTCAGATCAGAGACTGCAAGATACGGTCAGTATTCGAAAGCCGGAGAGTATATTTATGACAGACCATTCTTATGGGGATCAAAAAGAACTGGTATTGACCTTCATAGGGTAGGAGGGAAATACCCTAATAAATGGCATTATGACCACATGTTTGACCCGAGACTTACATCGCCTGAGTCAATTATGCCACGATATCCATGGTTGCAGGAAAATGACCTGGATTATTCCCATCTGGAAAGAAAGATCAGTGTGTTAAAAATGTTAGGCACACCATATGAAGAAGGTTTTGAAAAGAAAGCAGTTGATCTTGCAAAACAACAGGCAATGTCTATTGCCAATGACCTTAAAAATAACGGTGTCAAAATGGAAGGGTTGGAGAATAAAGAAATCATAGCTATGATTGCTTATTTGCAGAGACTTGGAACAGATATTAAAAAATCAGAAACAACTTCCAATTAATGCTTGACAGAGTTAAATATATCATCGGTTCTGACACTAATGGCATGAACGCACTTGGAATCGGCATCATGATTTTTTTCTTTTTACTTCTGATAGCATTATTTGTTGTTACCTTGATGAGAAAGAAATCATATGATGATTATGATGCTAATTTGCCCCTGGAAGGAGATGATTATATCGAAAATAATAAATGATTTTATAAATTTTAAAAGTTTATCCTATGTGGAAAAAAATTATACAAAATCTAACAAAAGCTACACCTGTCGAGAATGAGCAGGATGTAATGCTGGATCATGATTATGACGGGATTAAGGAGCTTGATAACACTCTGCCACCGTGGTGGTTATGGTTGTTTTATTTTACAATACTTTTTGCTGTCATTTATCTGATCAGATATCATGTAACAGGTACCTGGACTTCTGGAAAAGAATATGAACAGGAAATGGAGATTGCAAAGGCTGATGTTGAAGATTATCTTGAGAAATCAGGATTAAATATAGATGCTTCAACGGTTACCCTTAAAGATGATGCTGCTACTCTGGATGCCGGCTTGGCAATTTTTACTAAAAACTGTGTAGCATGTCACAGACCAGATGGTGGAGGTATAGTCGGACCTAATCTTACTGATGATAAGTGGATTCACGGAGGAGATATCAAAGACTTGTTCAAAACGATCTCAGAAGGAGTTCCTGCCAAGGGAATGCAGACTTGGAAAGGTACACTTTCAGCTCAGCAAATTCAGCAGGTGGCAAGTTACATCCTCATTAAGCTTAAAGGAACAAATCCAACAAATCCCTTTGCTTATCCGGGTGACCCTAAATAGTACTTAGAGGCTTTCTAAATAGTAAAGAAAATAGGCTGTTACTGATTTTTTCAGAACAGCCTTTTTTAGTTTTATAGAATAATAATTTAACGCAAATTTTTATTTATTAATTTTTCGTATTATTATCTGATAATTAAGAAGTTAATATATTTAGTAAAGATTTTCGGGTATTTAAGAAAGTTCAATTTTGATTTTTTTATTTAAAAAGTAATTATATAGTTATGTCAGAAATTAAGGAGAATGAAGTGAGTTACAGAGACAGAATTTCTACTGTTGATGAAAAGGGAAACCGAAAGTGGATTTACCCAAAGAAACCATCGGGCTACTGGTATAATAAACGAAAACTGGTAAGCTATTTATTATTATTGTTATTATTTGTCCTACCTTTTATTAAATATAAGGGAGAACCGCTTTTCCTTTTAAATGTACTCGAACGGAAGTTTATAATTCTAGGAGTTGTTTTTACTCCACAGGATACGCACTTGTTTGCGATAGGTATGATTTTATTAATTATCTTTATTGTATTTTTTACATTTGTTTTTGGACGACTTTTTTGTGGTTGGGTATGTCCTCAGACCATTTTTATGGAAATGGTTTACCGGAGAATAGAATATGCTATTGAAGGTGATGCCCATGCTCAGATAAGATTAAACAAAGGTCCCTGGAATTGGGATAAAATATGGAAGAAAACGCTGAAACATATTATATTTTTAGTTCTTGCATTTATATTTATCAGTTTATTGTTATCCCTTATTGTGGGGATTGAAAGCATTTTTGAAGCATTTCTTAATCCGGGAGAAAACAAAGGATTGGCTGGTTCAATATTGATCATTTCACTTATGTTTTATTATATTTTTGCTTTTTTCAGAGAACAAGTATGCACAAATGTATGTCCTTATGGCAGAATGCAGGGTGTATTGCTGGTAGACAATTCAATTGTAGTACATTATGACTTTGTAAGAGGGGAGCAAAGGGGAACAATTAAGCAAAGGAATTTAGCATCGAATACTGAAGAGGGTAAGAAGGAAGAATTTGGTGACTGTATTGATTGTAATAATTGTGTAGATGTTTGTCCAACAGGCATAGATATAAGAAATGGTACTCAACTTGAATGCATTAACTGCACTGCGTGCATGGATGCTTGTGATGAAGTGATGGTAAAAATGAAAAAACCGAAGGGGCTTATAAGATACTCTTCGGAAATATCGATAAAAGAAAGAAAAGCTTTCAAATTATCCAAAAGGGCTTATGCTTATATTGGAGTTTTAAGTGTTATAATGGTCATTTTCGGATTTATTGCATCCCAAAGAGTTAAGGTTGAGGCATTGATTTTAAAAACACCAGGAGCTAGTTATCAATATGTACCCGGTGATTCGAGTAAAATATTCAATCTTTATGAATATAAGCTGATCAATAAAACCTCAGGAGAAATTGAAAATGTCAGGATTGAAGTGGAAGGCATAAAAGATGCTCAATTGCAGGTAGTTCCTGATCCAATAGAACCTATAAAGGAATTCAGTCTTGCAAAAGGCAATATGATACTCACAATTCCTGTAAGTGAAATGAAGGGATATAAAACTCCGGTTATTTTCAATGTATATTCAGGAAAAATTTTATTGCATAAATACAAGTCAAACTTTTCCGGACCGCACTGATTCGTGTTTTAATAGAAAGCAACGTGATTTTGATAAAAGTAAAATCATGTCCATTTATTATTAATTCACGAAAATTATTTATTTTTGTGGCAATAGAGATTTTTTCTTTAGCACCGATTAAAAAATAAAATTATGAAGTACAGATTTCATTGGGGCTGGGCAATTGGAATTTTTTATACATTATTCATTTTATTGATGATATATTTTGTGTTGTATTCCAAAACAGTTGATCATTCCCTGGAAAGAGACAATTATTATGATTATGATATAGGATATGAGAAGCTTATAGGCGAAAAAATGCGAAATTCTAATTCTCTGGTTACCAAGCTTAGAATTGAGTTTAATGCAGCTAATACAGAAGTTTTGGTACATTTCCCAAAAGACATGAGTGGGATAAGCGGAGAAATTTGGTTTTACAGGAACAACAACAGGAAACTTGATACTAAGATTCCTGTAAAAACAGGACCAGACCAAACTCAGAGGATTGATGTTTCGAATTTTCCTAAAGGCAGATGGAGAGTTAGTGTTGACTGGAAATCAGGAGGAAAAAACTACCTTAATGTAAATGAATTTTATTTTAATTGACAAGCCATGATATTTCTCTGGACAGCATTTTTAATGGGATTGATAGGTAGTCTCCATTGTGCAGGTATGTGTGGACCAATTGCCTTATCATTACCATACAGGGTAGGGTTACAGGCTAAGGAAGAAGCATTTTTCAAGATACTTACATATAATTTGGGAAGAGTATTGACATATGCAATGATGGGACTCGTATTTGGTTTGATAGGCAGAAGCTTCTTTACGATGGGTATTCAAAAGTGGGTTTTAATAATACTTGCTGTTATTTTGATTGTAATTGCATTGTTTTCAATTGATATTGAATATCAGTCACTAAGAATTCCATTTATAAATAAATATAATGCTTTTATAAAAGAGAAACTTTCAGGTGCCATCAGAAATTCAGGTGTTTTGTCCTTTTTCTATATCGGGATTTTAAACGGTTTTTTGCCATGTGGCCTGGTTTACATGGCAATAATTGCAGCAATCACTGTGGGGTCAGTTATCCAGGGGGTTCTCTACATGGTTTTATTTGGAATCGGGACTATGCCAATGATGATGGCTCTTGGTTTTGGTGGAAATCTGATTAATACCAGGTTCAGGAATTTTTTAAGACGCCTTTATCCTGCATTTATGATCTTTTTTGCAGTTATTTTTCTTATGAGAGCCTTTAAGTTTGATTTTCTACCGGCAGATTTTGATTTCTGGCTACATGAACTTGAAAGTTCTTCACCAGACAATCCACCTTGTTGTGAATGATTCCACTAAAAAGGTTTTAAGAAGTTTCCTGGTTAAATGCAATTATTACCAAGATGATGAAAGTCCGTCTTTAAAGGTATGCATGCTTTAAAAAATCAGTCAAGAGCCATGTTTTCAACAGAAGCTTTCTCGACAAAATGCTGATATTCTTCCGGTGTCATACCATCATAAACATAATCGATAGGGTTGACATTTTTCCCTTTGTAAAAGACTTCATAGTGGCAATGGGGTGCAGTGGATGTTCCTGTGCTGCCAATTAGTCCAATGGTTTGTCCCCTTTTTATTCGTTGTCCGGGTTTCACCATTATTTTTGAGAGATGTGCATACATTGTCCTGTATCCATAGCCATGATCGATTACTACATGTTTACCATAGCCACCTCTTTTGCTTCCTGCTTCTCTGACTATTCCATTGCCGGTGGCCTGGATTGGTGTTCCTGATGCTGCAGTAAAATCGAGTCCTTTGTGGAATTTCCTGATTTTAAAAATTGGGTGAGTCCTCCAGCCATATCCTGATAAATAAGCCATTTTGCTACGCAGTTTATCTTCTCTGACCGGTTTTATTGAAGGTACTGCTGCTAATTTATTAGATCTGACCCTGGCAAGTCTTTCAAGAGTATCCAATGAACTATTTTGCATATCAACTTTTCTTTTCAGCAAGTCGATTCTTTCGAGTGATTCTCTTATTAGAGTTGATGAATTGTTGAAGCTCATGTAGTTTTTATATTTTTTACTTCCCCCAACACCGGTATTCCATTGGGTTTCATCCATTGGATCCATACCAAGAATTATTCTGTGTACATTTGCGTCCCTTTCCTGAAGCTTGTCAATCTGCTTATTCAGATTTGTTACATCTGCTGTAATGGCTTCCAGATCATAATTGACCCTGTCAAATTTTTCCTGAAGTTTTTTTTCCTTTGGTGTTGTAATATAATCAGTAGATAGCAATAGCAGCAATACTGCAGTAAACAGAACTGCTGTACCAAAACCAAATAACTTCAGGACCCTGTCCTTCAGAGTTACCTTCTCTTCAACAAAAGACAAGGTCTTGGGGTTATAAAAATATTTTTTCCTTTCCATACATTTTTGTTTGTAATCCTGACAGATTATAATACTTTTGCAAGTTTATTAAGAAATGCTCATGGATTGGGGTATATCCGTTGCAAAAATAATCAATTTTTAAAAATAAACAAGTTTTTAACAAAATAAATTGAATTTTATTATATTTTATAAAATTATATATGTATTTTAATAAATAGAAATATAATAATTGTGGATAAATTCAATGGAAATTTTTAAATAAATAGTTAAATATGAATTCAAGAGATATAAGAAGGAATTTTCTGGATTTTTTTGAAAGTAAACATCATAAAATTGTTCCTTCGGCACCTTTAGTAAATAAGAATGATCCAACCCTAATGTTTGTTAATGCCGGCATGAATCAGTTTAAGGATTTTTTTCTTGGAAATGCAGAACCTGAATTTAAAAGAATTGCTGATACTCAAAAATGCTTGAGGGTTTCTGGGAAACATAATGATCTTGAGGATGTCGGACTTGATTCTTATCACCATACTCTGTTTGAAATGCTTGGAAACTGGTCTTTTGGCGATTACTTCAAGAAGGAAGCCATTACCTGGGCATGGGAACTGCTTACTGATGTATATAAAATTGACAAAGACAGAATATATGTTACAATATTTGGAGGAGATATACATGATGGGCTGCAGAGGGATGATGAAGCTTTTAATTATTGGATTGAACACATAGGACAGGACAGGATACTTGATTTCGGTAAGAAAGATAATTTCTGGGAAATGGGTGAAACAGGTCCTTGTGGGCCATGTTCAGAAATACATGTTGACCTTCGCGATGATGAAGAACGGCAAAGGGTACCAGGCAGGGAACTGGTTAATCAGGATCATCCACAGGTGATTGAAATATGGAACAATGTATTTATTCAGTTCAACAGGAAAGCAGGGGGAGAACTGGAATTGCTTCCGGACAAACATGTAGATACCGGTATGGGTTTTGAAAGGCTCACCATGGTGCTTCAAAATAAAAAATCGAATTATGATACAGATATTTTCTCGGGCTTGATAGATTATATCAGCAGGGAAACAGGTGTAGCGTACTCAGGTCGATATGATAAAGAAGCCAAAAGCGATATTGCAATCCGTGTTATGGCAGATCACATCAGGGCCGTTGCTTTCAGTATAGCTGATGGTGAAATGCCTGGAAATACTGGTGCGGGTTATGTGATACGCAGGATATTACGGAGAGCAGTAAGGTACTATTTCTCATTTCTTAACAGGACAGAACCTGTATTATATAAATTAATAGATCTGCTTGCAGACTATTTCGATGATATATTTCCTGAAATTAAATTGCAAAAGGACTTTATAAAAAACGTGATAATTGAAGAGGAAAGGTCATTTTTACAAACACTTGAGCATGGACTCAAACGAATGGAAAATATTGAAATTAAGGATGGTGTAATTTCAGGAAAAGATGCTTTTGAGCTTTATGATACGTATGGATTTCCTATTGATCTTATCAGGCTCATTGCAAGGGAAAAAAATATAGATGTCGATGAATCTGGCTTTGAGAGTGCATTGATGGAGCAAAAAACCAGGTCGAAACTCGATGCAAAAGTAGAAAGAGGAGACTGGGTGCAATTGACTGATGACAAAGAAGTATTATTTTTGGGTTATGATACAACAAAAGTTGAAAATACTTATATTGTGAAATTCAGAAATATTGCTGTAAAGGAGCGGAAGCTCTTTCAAATAGTAATTCAGCAAACGCCATTCTATGCCGAAGGGGGAGGACAGGTTGGTGATTCAGGATTTTTGTATTCAGGAGATGAAAAGATCAAAGTGATAAATACTGAAAGAGAAAATGATCTGATAATTCATATCACCGAATCATTACCTTCAAATACCGGAAAACCAATAACTGCTGAAATTGATGTTGAGCGAAGAAGACTCATTGAGAATAATCATTCATGTACTCATTTATTGCAGGCAGCTTTGAGGCAAGTGTTGGGAAATCATATTCAACAGCGTGGATCGCTTGTCAATGATAAATACCTGAGATTTGATTTCAGCCATTTTAAAAAAATGAGTGATGAGGAAATTAAAAAGGTCGAAGATCTGGTAAATGCAAGAATCAGAGAAAATATTGAAAGAACTGAACATCGCGAAATTGATATTGAGGAAGCAAAGAATTCAGGTGCAATGATGATATTTGGAGAAAAATATGGCAATACAGTTAGAATGATCACTTTTGGCGATGATTATTCAAAGGAGTTATGTGGAGGCTGTCATGTTAAAAATACTGCTCAGATAGGATTATTCAGGATACTAAGTGAGAGTGCAATCGCAGCTGGGGTAAGAAGGATTGAAGCAGTGACATCGTTAGAGGCTGAAAGATATCTGAACGACGAATTAAATGTTTTGAAAAATATCAGGGCGCTTTTCAAAAACCCTCAAAATATTACAAAAGCTATAGAGGAAATTCAGAATGAAAATAAAATTCTGAAAAAGGAGATTGAAACGCTGAAAGCTGGAAAAGCTACTTCATTAAAGGATGAATTAAAAGCTAGTGTTGAAATCGTCAATGGGGTAAAGCTAATCAGAAAATACCTTGATCTTGACGATAGTAAAGCTATAAAAACGCTTTCGTACAATCTTGAGGAAGAAATCAAGGATATAGTTATTTTATTTGCTTATGTGGCCAATGAAAAACCACAACTTATGCTCTCAATAAGCAATAGTTTGACACTAAAGGGGCTTATTGCCGGGAATATAATACGTGAAATAGCAAAGGAAATAAAAGGTGGTGGTGGAGGACAGCCATTTTTTGCAACAGCAGGTGGTGCTGATAAAAATGGAATCCAAACTGCCCTGGAAAAAATTGAAAATTTTATTAATCAGATATAAAATGAATACAAAATTGAAATTGATAGTTTATACAATCGGTATTACCTTTTTATTAAGTCCAAAAGTTAAAGCCCAGGAAGAAATTTTTATTAAATCACTTTTTCCTGAAAAGAACATATCAAAATCACGGGCTTTTTATCCTAACTCAGCCAATACAGGCAACTATGATTTGAAATATTACAGATTCAATATATATGTTGATCCTGTTGAAGCCTATATCCGGGGAAGTGTGACTCCTAAGTTTATAATGACATCTGATTCAAAAAGTATTTTTTTTGATTTCAATTCAGAAATGGAAATTGATTCTGTTTTATACCATGGTCAACAAGTTGCAGCAGAATTTACAGGAGATTATGAAATGAGAGTAGATCTGGGAACAACAATAAAAAAAGGATTTCTCGATTCACTCACTATTTATTATCAGGGCGATCCATCAAGTTCAGGTTTTGGATCATTTGAAAAAGGAGAGATGGGATGTGACCAGAGCAAAAATGTTCTATGGACTCTTTCAGAGCCATACGGAGCTCGTGACTGGTGGCCAACCAAACAGTCCCTGAATGATAAAATTGACAGCATTGATATGTATGTAACAACTCCGGCAGGTAATAAAGTTGGGAGCAATGGATTACTTATTAATACCACTTTGAATAATAATCTTGTTACTTACTATTGGAAGCACACATATCCGGAACCTGCTTACCTGGTTGCAATTGCTGTTGCAGATTATGCCGAATATATTGATTGGGTTCCTCTGAAAACTGGAGATTCGCTCATGGTACTTGAATATGTATATCCATGCAATCTTGAATATGCAAAAAGTAAAACCAGTGATATTATTCCATCAATGCAGTTGTTTATTGATCTGTTTGGTGAATATCCTTATGCGAAGGAAAAGTACGGACATGCTCAATTTGGCTGGGGTGGGGGCATGGAGCATTCGACAATGACATTTGTTTCCAGTTTTGGACATGGACTTTTAGCTCACGAACTTGCACATCAGTGGTTTGGTAATAAAATAACCTGTGGAAGCTGGGAGGATATCTGGTTAAATGAGGGATTTGCTACTTATATAGAAGGGCTTACATATGATTTTGGAATTAATCCTCCAAAATGGGAGAGTTGGAAAAATAATAATCTTAACAGTGCATTGAGTAAGCCATTTGGCTCTGTTTTTGTTGATGATACAACATCAGTTGGCAGGATTTTCAGTGGAAGCCTTTCATACAGTAAAGGAGCTTATGTATTGCATATGCTGCGTTTTGTTATTGGGGATAAAGACTTTTTCCAATCCATTTGGAATTACATTCACGATCATGAACTTATTTATGGATATGCACTGACAGAGGATTTTCAAAAACATGTTGAAGATGTGACAGGTAAAAATATGGGTGAATTTTTTAAGGACTGGATTTATGGCAGGGGATATCCTGTATATTCGATTAATTTTGATTCCAAATCTGATGGTTCAATTAAAATTGTAATAAATCAGAAACAATCTGATCCCTCTGTTCCATATTTTGAAATGCCTGTTCCTGTAAAAGTGATTGGTTCTTCCAAAGATACAATTGTTGTGCTGAATAATACTTATAATGGTCAGGAGTTTAATTTAAACATAGGGTTTAAAGCCAATTCACTTGTATTTGATCCTGCAAAATGGCTTTGTGCAAAAGTTGATGTCATAAGTGAAACTTCAGAATTAATTAGTGAGAAAGACCTAATTTATCCAAATCCAACTTCTGGTGATTTCAATATAAAATCAGATAGCCAGATAGAAAGGATAATTATTTCCGATTTAAATGGTAAAAAGTATTTAAATTATAAAATTGAAAATCAATTTAATGTGAAACTTGAAGTTCCTGAAGGTATTGGCAATGGTGTATATTTTGTCAATATTTTTACGACAAAAGGCAACAATTCAAAAAATTGGTTGTTATTAAATAATTATGTAATTTATTTTTAAACCTATAACACTCTCCGTAGCTCAGCTGGTAGAGCAATTGACTCTTAATCAATGGGTCGCAGGTTCGAATCCTGCCGGGGAGACAAAAAAAAATAAAATGATTTTTTGGTCAGGCAGAGGAATATTATCAATTTTGGTTTTGATTGCTGTTATTGCAATTTTTTCAGCTATTTTACCTGTTGATTTCGAAGATTTTGCTTTTGTTTTTGGGTTTCTTGCTGCCGGTTTATTCAGTTGGTATTTTGGAAAAAAATGGAATCACGGGCACGGCAGGATATTAATTGATAAAGAAACAGGAAAAGAAGTAGAACTAAAAAGTAATCATACCCTGTTCTGGATAAAAATACAATATTGGGGAATTATTTTTTTCGTTATTGGTCTTATCGTGCTAATAAAAACCTTGTCTTAGATAAAAATATTTTCTATTCAGGAATGCCCAAAAGCAACTATCCTCAGGATTTTAATGTTTAAAACAAGCCATCTGTAAGCCTGGTATATCCAGTTTTTTCTTAATGTTTTTGTGAATTTTGTTGGGACCGGGGCTTGAGAAAACTCGCTATAACCCCTTGCCAGATTTCTATTTATTATTTTTGAATGCATGGAAATAATTGTTTTTAAATGAGAAAATTTATTCAGGCAATAAATACCAAAAAGGATACCCTTTCGCTTTGTGTAAAAACATATAATGCATTAACCATTTTAACCAATGACCTGCTAATCCTGGTTCGCCCATGGTATATTTGAGAGATCTTCCATATTCTGGGTATTTTTCCCAATCAGGGACTATAGGATAGACTGTCATTGTTGCAGCTATACCATTTGTAAGTCCATATCCTGCAGACACTATACATGCAGCTCCCATTTTTGCCATTGATGCTGTATGAGTTATTTGAGAATTCCCGGTTTTAATCCAGTTACTGATATTTTGAGCCACTATTTTTCCGGTAACACCTGATGGCATGCCAGTCCTGGGAGGTGCTGGTGTTATTATTGTTCCATTAGGGCTTACCTGAGGTTTTGATATAGGATGAGGAGGAGCAAACGCAATCCCCGGCGCAAAAATATTTTGATAAAATGGATGCTGGTATTTTGATGGCCAGTCTGAAGCACTCCAATGTTCAAATTCTTTCACTGAATAATCTGCATCAACTATCATGAACCCATTGGGCCTGAATAACTTTGGAGTAATATCATTACCTGATTTATCAAATGCTTTGATTAATTGACCTGAGAAAGCTGGTATTAACATTGCAAAGTCATATGGCAGTTCATGTTGAACACCATCTAAAGTTTCATAATAAATATTTGAGGAATCAACTTTATAAACACCGGCTTGTTTAATCCAATGTATTTCTCGTTCTGCCAGAAAGGATTCGGTGAAGACTTTAGTTGGGGTAATATAGCCACCAAATTTTATATATGCTCCACCCATGCCAAAATCTCCAAGTTGATATTCATTTGTCAACCATGTAAAGTCAGCAAATTTTTCGAGACCTCTTCTTTTGATTTCAAAATATACATTTAGAATATATTCGAATGCTGCTCCCTGGCATGTTGCACCCGGATGACCTACTCCGATTACTATATTCTGATTAATTCCTTTGGACATTTTGTCCATTGATTCCTGAAGTTTTTGCCATGCTGCTTCTGCATGATTATAAGTGCAAACAGAAACCGTATTGTTTTTTTCAGGGCCTAACCCTTCTGTTAAATCGAATCTGAGTGCAGGTCCTGTTGCATTAATGAGAAAATCATAATTAATGCTTTCAACCTTTCCCTTATTTATTTCATCAACATATTCGAAAGTAACGAATGGGGCAGGATTTTCATCAGAACCTTCAGGATTTATCGATATAGCTTTAGCCTGTCTGAAATCAATATGCCATTTTTTATAAAGTGGTCCTAATGGGAAAATAACATCTTTACGCTTCATCATGCCGACTCCTACCCAAATATTTGAAGGAATCCACTGGAAGTTTGAATTTGGTGAAATAACAATAATTTCATGTTTTTTTCCAAGGTAGTGCTGGAGGTATGAACTTGCAGTATGTCCGGCAATACCTGCTCCAAGTACAACTATTTTTGCCATTTTTAAAAAGTATCTAAAACTGCAAAGTTAGTTTTTTTTTATTCAGAATTAACATATTTTTGAGAGTAATTAATAAGCAACTGGTAAAGAAAATTTAAATTTTTTTTGAGTGTTTTTTTGATAGTAATGCAGGCTTTCAAACATTTTAAGTAATATCTTGTTAAATTTTTTGAAATAGAATAAATGGCTCACGAACAACCACATATTCACCATAATATTTCAATGCGACTAAAAAAATACTTCATCCTTGCAATAAGCATGAATATAATATATGCTTTGCTTGAATTGATCTCCGGGTTTTTTTATGGGTCAATGTCGTTGATTTCAGATGCAGGTCATAATTTTGTAGATGTTTTTAGCCTGACACTTGCATTAGCCGGACTATTTATTTCAGGTATAAAGCCTAACAAGAAATTTACTTTTGGATATAAAAAATCTACAATTTTAGCTGCTGTAATTAATTCAATTATTTTAGTAATTGCAGTTATTTTGATCTTAAAAGAGAGCATTTACCGGATTTTTGATCCAGTTGAATTAAATGGAACATCAATGATTATCATTGCAGGCATAGGCATTTTGATCAATGGTTTGACAGGTTTATTGTTTTATAAAGACCATCATAGGGATATAAATGTTAAAGCTGCTTTTATGCACCTTATTGCTGATGCATTGGTTTCACTTGGAGTAGTAATTGCGGGTTTTATTGTTCTTAATACAGGATGGACAATTATAGACCCCTTATTCAGCATTATTATAGCTCTGGTCATTTTTTTTATGACAATAAGCATACTGAAAAACAGTATAAAAATGGCATTAGATGGTGTTCCCCAGGGTATTGATAGTGAAAAAATATCAGAAAGAATAGCACATATAGAAGGTATAAAAGGCATTCATCATATACATATCTGGTCCCTTGGAAGCAATGAAAGTGCTTTTACAGCCCATATTGAACTTTCGGAGAAAATTGATAGTGTGAATCTGGTATTGATAAAATCACAAATAAGATCTGTTTTGGAAGAAAATCAGATTCATCATTCCACGATTGAATTTGAAGTGCCTGATGAAAAATGCCAGAATCATTGCAACTAACTGTCAAAGTATGGAAATTACAGAAAAAGCTAAAAAGATAATAGAAATTCTTGATTCATTATATCCGCAAACAGATATTCCTCTAAAGCATCATGATCCATACACTTTGTTGATTGCTGTGCTTCTGTCAGCGCAGGCGACAGATAAAAAGGTGAATTCTATCACGCCACAATTGTTTTCATTGGCCGATAATCCATATAAAATGATTAAACTATCTGTAGAACAGATCAGGGATATAATAAAACCAATAGGATTGTCTGAAAATAAGTCAAAGGCTATTTATAAGTTATCAGAAATTCTTATTAAAAAATTTGAAGGAAGAGTACCGGATAATTTTAAAGATCTTGAGTCACTGCCTGGTGTAGGTCACAAAACAGCTTCAGTTATTATGTCACAGGCTTTTAATGTTCCTGCTTTTCCTGTTGATACGCATATCCACCGGCTTGCAGCAAGATGGGGTTTGAGTTCAGGCAAGAATGTGAAACAAACTGAAAAGGATTTAAAATCTGTATTTCCTGAAATATTATGGAATAAGCTGCATCTTCAGATAATATATTTTGGCAGGTATTATTGCCCGGCACGTGGTCATATCAATGAAAAATGCCCGATTTGTTCAGTATTAGTATAATTTTTTTTTTCATTTTTTATAGGAAATATTTAACTCAAATCTACCATTTCTATGTTTAAGATTTTTTTATTCGATCTGAAAATCAGATCATAATTTTAATGCCAATCAAAAATTTCATGATAAAAAAAACTCCGGGGTCACCGGAGTTTTTTTATTTTATTTTTTTGCTACGAGCTTAAAAGAAACTCCAATTTCATCATTTATCATTTTATCTTTCAATGAAGGGAAAAATTTCTTGCTGTTGTATTTAATGTCAAATATAGTTCTGTCAAAAACAAACTGTGGTGCATCTATAGTTACCTGATTACCTGACTCTGTTACATTAGCCTTAAAAGCAATTTGTTTGGTAATGCCTTTAATTGTCAGGTTGCCTGTTAGTTCATGAGTTAAGCCAGTTTCGGGTTTTTCAAGAGCTTTCATACCTGTGAGTTCAAATTTTGCTTCAGGGAATTTAGCAACATCAAAAAAATCCGGACTTTTAAGGTGACTTTCAAGTTTTCCTTTCATCTCTCCGTCAGTTGATTTATCATCAATAGTGTTCATATCGAAAACCACTGTTCCAGAAGTGATTAACCCGTTTTCGAAGGCAATTGTTCCTGATTTAAAGCTTACCACACCATTATGTTTGCCGGTAGGTTTAGAACCTTCATAATTGAGTAAACTGGATTGAACATCCAGAGCGTACTGATTGCCATTTGTTACTTGTGCCTGATCAGCTATTGCAGTAGTGTCAGCTGTTGTTATTTCAGCTTGTTCTCCTTTTGGAGCATTGTTGCAGGCAAGAAAACCTGCCAATAAAAATAAAAAAAATAATTGTTTCATTTTTAAATAATTTAAGTTAATAATCGAGGCATAAACATGTTTTGATTTAAATTATTGTATTTATAAAGTTTTTTTCAAAAAATATTAACTTTTTTAAAAATCCTGCATCATTATATATATATATTACTTTTTTTGTATTTTCGTATTAGAAAAAAATCTATATATGTATAACTTGCTAAAATTGATTCATTTTTTTTATATAATTGTTTTTGCAGGGTTATCGGTAAGTCATGGCCAGGATGAAATATTGCCCTGTGATTTACCTTCCAATTTGAACATAAAGACTATAACATTAAATTCTGCAAAGATTAGCTGGAAAAACAATGAGAATGTGCAAGGTTGGATAATTAAATGGCGTTTGCAAAACGGGCAGTACACAGATAGTAATAATTCAGGACTTATTGATACTAATTTTTATGAACTGACAAATATTTATCCCAATAGTAAATATTTTTTCAGGATAAAATCCGTTTGCAGCTCAGGAGAAAGCACATGGTCAAATGAATATACTTTTGTGACAAATCTTACAAATCCTTCTTCATGCAGTATGAATCTGCCGGTTAAGGATCCCGGTGGTAACAATCAAACAGAAAAAACGTATTTTTACATTTATAACTCAGAATTCTCAGGCAGATCTTTAGGAGAAGATGTATTTATTCAAAAAATAAACCTTATTCTTGACCATGACTGGACTTCAGACATTGAAATTAAATTAACAAGTCCGGCAGGCAGATCAGTTTTCCTTGTTAAATCTTTAAATGTTAACAATCTGAAAGGGTTTGGCAATCCAAAAGACGATGAATGCCTTGAAGTGATGTCTTTTTCAGATGACGCCTGTAAATCTCAATCTGAGGTCAATGATCGCTTTGTAGGTGATTTTCTGCCGAAAGAACAGATCTCGGGATTTTATGACGGAAATTCACCTGAGGGTATATGGGTAATTGAAATAACAGATAAAGTAAAAATCAATGCAGGTTCATTAGAGTATTTTGATATCAGTTTTGCTCCGGTTATCTGTCCCATTCCATCTGATATAGAAATTGCCCCGGTGGATGATCAAAGTATTGAAATTGTATGGGATCAACATGTTTTGGTCGATACTTTGATTTTAAAGCTAACAAAAGATAATGAAACTAGGTTTTTTAAATCATTCAATAGTGGTGTTATCTTAATCAATGACCTCATGTCTGATACTGAGTACCAGATTTCGCTTCAATCAAAATGCTATAATTACATTTCAGCTTATTCCTGTCCGAAAACTATCAGAACTTTTTGCAAAAGTCCAATTATCAGAGAAGCGTTCAACGAAAATGAAATGTGTGAAGATCCATGCCTGACTGACTGCCTTAGATCTGAATTTTGGTTTAATGACTATAGGTTTGATAAGAAGTGGCTTGTCAATGCAGGGCCTACAAAAACTGAGAATACCGGCCCTGATCAAGATGTGTTTGGTGGGGGAAAATATATTTATCTTGAAAGTTCAAGAGGCGAATGTGAACTTGATACTATTGCCACACTTCAATCTGTTTGTCTGAAGGTCAATGAATCTGCTGATGGATGCGATATGTCATTCTTTTATCATATGTATGGTATAGATATTGGGTCCTTATCTCTTGAGATATCTGAAAATGCAGGAATCAGTTGGAGCACTTTATTCCAGATTCATGGAAATCAGGGAAATCATTGGCACCGGAAAGAAATAGATCTGCAGACTTACAAATCCAAAGTATGTATTTTCAGGTTTACCGGAAAAGTAAAAAATGACAGGAGTTTTGGTGATTTAGCCCTTGATGATATTACATTTTTCAGCTGTTCAAAGCTGGTTTCTTCCGATTATACTTTTTATCCCGATCACGATAATGATGGATACGGGAAAGATACAACCGGTTTGTTCATATGTATGCCACAGGTACAGAATTATGTAAAAAATAATAAGGATTGCAACGATCAGAATAAAAATATCAATCCGGAAGCGACAGAGATAAAATGCAATTTCATAGATGAAAACTGTAATGGAATGTCTGATGATTCAGGGCAAGATAAACCATTGAAAATAAATTTATTAGAAATTTTAAATGTTAGTTGTAAAGGAAAGACTGATGGAAAAATAATACTTTCAGTCGAAGATGGTTTGCCACCATACAATTTTTTATGGTCAAATGGAAGCACAGATAGTTTACTGATGAATGCCAGTTCAGGTAATTATACATGCAGGATCATTGATAAAACAGGATGCGGAATGATTACAGGACCGTATTTTATTGGTGAAGAAGTAAATATGCAGTTGAATGTGACAACTTTAAAGCATACTCAATGCAAAGGTATTAGCAGTGGTGAAATAGAAGTTGAGGTTAACAATGGAACAGGACCATATTTATATCAATGGAGCAATCTGATGAATACAAAAAAAATATCAGGATTAAGTCCTGGATTTTACTCTGTCACTGTAACTGGTGCGGATGGTTGTAAAGTGGTTTCTGATCTGATAGAGATCAAGGCTCTCGCATCATTTACAGTAGGTATAAATCAGATGATTGAGCCTTCATGCTATGGATATGGCAACGGCACACTCGAACTGAAAGTTTCGGGAGGAAAAGCACCATACAAATTCTTTTGGAATAATGGTGCAAATGATTCTAAGATAACAGGTATTAAAGCTGGAATTTACTATTGTACAATTACAGATGCTGATAATTGTTCACAGATAGAAGGCCCGATAAAATTGAACCAACCAGATGAATTTAAAATTAAAATCACATCAATAGATAATGTTAGTTGCATAGGAGAAGAGAATGGCAGCATTGAAATATCTGCAAGTGGAGGAAAAATACCGTATAGTTTCCAGTGGATAAGTCACGATTATAATGATTTTGTGAGTTTCAGTGACGATATCTATAATTTAAGAGCGGGGCTTTATGAGTTGTTTGCCAGTGATTTAAATGGTTGCTCTGTTAATCTGGATAATATTGAGATTAAAACAATTGATAGTATTGAAGCTTTTATAGATAATATAACTGATGCATCCTGTGCTAGATCAAATGAAGGATTAATTGCGGTTAAAGTTACTAAAGGCTATCAGAATTACTATTATTATTGGAATAATGGCGGGAATGAAAGTTCAATTGACAGCCTTGCTGCAGGTTCATACAGCGTTACAGTAACTGATGACCTGGGATGTAAATTTGTGATTAACAATATTGAAGTAAAAAGTCTTGATATGCCTTTTGATATTGAACTCCAGTTGCTTAATGGGATCAGATGTAATGGAAAAGGAGATGGGGCTATCAGGGCATATGCCGGCTCTGATTTTCCGCCATTTGACTTTAACTGGAGTGCAGGAATCAGGAATTTTACCCCTCAAAAGAAGGATAGTATCATTAATCTCAATTCCGGTATTTATAATGTTACAGTCACAGACAATGCCGGATGTGTTGGGATAAGTGAAAATTTTGTTTTGGATGAACCACCTGAAATTGAAATTTCAAGTATTGAGGTTGATGAGATACTCTGCTATGGAAATAATTCTGGTTCAATTAAACTTGAAATTTCGGGGGGAATCAAGCCATATTCCATAAGCTGGAATAATGGAGCATACAGTGGTGATAAAATTTCAAAGCTATTTGCTGGCACTTATTTGCCTTCAATTAAAGATGCTAATGGTTGTATATTGCTTGGTGACTCTGTCAACATAGGTCAACCCAATGAATTAACCGTCAAAATAGTGACTAAAGATGCCGGGAAAAACCAGTCAAATGGTGAGGTGTTTTTACTGATTGAAGGAGGAGTTTCTCCATATGAAGTTGTTTGGGATTCAAATGCAAAGAACCAGACCGGACCTCACGCTTTCAATTTAGCAAAAGGTTGGTACTCAGCAACTATTACTGATTATAATGAATGTGAAAAGAAATTGCAGGTCTACATAAATGAAAACACTGTTTCGACCAGGGAATTAGCAGAAATAGATGCCAATATCTATCCAAATCCTGCTTCAGATCATTTTGTAATTGAAGCACTTTCATCACAGGTCAAAGCTGCACAGCTATTTACAATTCAGGGAAAAAATGTGGACAACATAAAAACTGAGCTTTTCGGGGAATCAGGAATTATTGTATTTAATCTACCTCCTTCCGGATTATACATACTCAGGATTGAAACAGAGAATAGTACTGATTTTAAAAAAATTGTAATTACTTATTAATGAACAGGTTTTTTAAACGTTTTATTGACCTGATAGTATTTTATTGGAAATCGAAGAATTATAAGCAAATATCGCATAAGAATCTTTCTTCTTTTATTTTCAGAATATTGGAAAATAAACCCCTCGGTACTGATCAGTTTGCAAAAATCGAAAAAATAAGAACTGATTTTTTAAAAACTAATGAAGAAATTCCCTTTGAGGAAATTGGAGCCGGGAAGCATATAACAAGCCGTAGGAAAGTAAAAGAAATAGCCAATTATTCTTTATCTCCTGAATGGAAATGTAAAATATTATATAACCTGGCTAAAGAGTTCAATAATGGAAGTATTCTGGAGCTTGGCACTTCGCTTGGAATTTCAACTGCATATCTTGCTTCAGGCAACATTAATAATATAATTCATACCATCGAAGGAAACCGGTCTGTCGCAGAACTTGCACAAAAATGTTTTTCGCATATTGGCTTTAATAATATTGTCAGCCATA
Source organism: Deltaproteobacteria bacterium (assembly GCA_050258615.1). Taxonomy (GTDB): domain Bacteria; phylum Bacteroidota; class Bacteroidia; order Chitinophagales; family Saprospiraceae; genus JADJGA01. The sequence goes on from JBLMZC010000007.1 coordinate 25,475, forward strand.
TTGGAAATTTTGATTTGGTCCTTGAGGTTTTTTTAACAAAAGTGTTAAAAATTGACCTGGCTTATATTGATGGTAATCATAATTATAATGCTGTTTTAAGATATTTCAAAAATATAAAAGCAAAATGTCATATAAAATCGGTAGTGATAATTGATGATATTTATTGGTCAGAAGGAATGAAAAAAGCCTGGAAGTCTATTAAGATGGACGAGGGTGTAACTTGTTCTGTCGATCTCTTCCAGTTGGGGATTATTCTTTTTGACCCACAGTTTGAAGGGAATCATTACGTGATAAGCAGCAAATTGAAAGCTTTCTGAGAAAAAGTTATATCAATTATTTATCAGGTTATTTCCAAGTAAAGTGCCATGTGACAGTGCTATACTTATCCTTTTCAGAGAGGATGATATGACATCTCCTATAGCATAAATGTCCTTTTCCGATGTTTCAAAATGCTCATTAGCGTTAATATAACCTAAATCATTTGTTTTGACCACTCCCTTCAGGAATTCAGTATTTGGAGTATAACCTATTTTATAAACTATTTTCTCTGTTTTTATGGTTTTTTCATTAAAACCATCTTCAATAATAATTTCATCAAGTTTACTTGTGCCAATTAGAGTTTTTAATCTGTAATTGGTAAAAAATTCTATTTTCCTTGTAGCTTTTATAGTATCTACCAGGTCTTTTCGTGCTTTCCATTTTGAGGACCTGTTAATTAAATATACCTTTCCGGCTATCTCACTAAGCTTAATTGCCGCCATTAAAGCATTATCACCACTGCCAACCACTGAAACAGTTTTATTGGAAAAATCATTTATATACTTGCTGATTCTGTAGAAAATATGATCATCAAAACCAATGCCTGAAAAAGTGGTATCAAGTTTCATCCTGCACCCTGTGGCAACAACTAAAGTATTATATGATAATTCTTTTTCGCTATTTTTTTGTTTTATTAAAATGCTTTTCCCGATTGGATCAAGACTTTGTACTACACATTTGTATAATACCGGGAGATTGTGATGATGTATAAATTCCTGAAATTTTGATACAAGCATATTACCGTCAGTAATATTACCGATAATAAAATCGTCAAGCCTGTTGTTGATTATGCCAGATTGTCCACCGGGGTAGTCATTCGCTTCGAGAATGATATGATCAATACCTGCAATTTTAAGGGACGCAGATAAACTTAGTCCTGCAGGTCCTGCTCCTATGATTACTATATTGTTAACTTTATTGATCATTAACTTTTGACAATTGACAACTGATAATTGTTTAAAAAATAATATAGATTTACTTTAAAAAATAATAAGCCGGAAATTAAACTAAATAAGCAATGTGTAAATTAAAAATATTTTCAATAAAAAAATTTGATTAAAATGATACTATCTGATAATTATTTCATCTACATATTTATAACCTATTTTTTCATTTATCAATTCTATCAATTTTTCTTTGTTGTATGATAGTTCGTGTTTTAAAGGAGCGGATGTTATCATCACAATCATTTTTGTTCCGCTTATTTTAATTGATCTTGTATAATTGTTTACCATTTCACCCATAAGATCTTTCCAGATCTTATTGATGCCAGTTTCATGATATCTCGATTTTATCTTGTCCTGTTTGACAAAGTTGCCAAGAGTATCAGAAATTTTTTCTTCATTTTTTCCTCTTTTATTGATCATATATATTGACTATTTTTCCTTCATTTACTTCAAAAATTTTATGTTCAACTTTTGTTTCAGCAAAAACCGACAACATTCTTGTAAGGTCGGTGTCTGAGATAAAAACCTGACCGAATTGTTTTTCAAATAACAACGAAATGAGTTTTTTTAGTCTGAATCTATCCAGTTTATCAAAAATGTCATCCAGTATCAATATTGGTTTAAGTTTTTTTTCATCTGCAAGATACGAAAACTCAGCAAGTTTGACAGCAAGAAGAAATGATTTTATCTGGCCTTGTGAACCAAAATGCTTTAGATTGGATTCGTCTAATTGAAAGACAAGATCATCTTTATGAATTCCGGTGTTGCTGCGTTTAAGAAGAATGTCTTTCCTTAAATTCACTTCACACAATTTCAAAAAATCATTTTCATACATTTGACTGGAATAAAGAATTTTAGGCTTTTCCCTTCCTTCAGATATTTCAGTGTATGATTTCAGAAATTGCACTTCAAGTTTTGAAATAAATTCTTCTCTTTTTCTAAAAATAAAATTAGCAAGTGGCTCCATTTTACGGTCATAAGTCTGGAGTAAGAAGATATCGGTTCTGGATGGATCGGTATTTTTTAAATAAGCATTTCTATGGTTAAGAAGTTTATTATATTCAAGTAATGTTCTCAGATATTCATGATCTGTCTGCGAAAGTGCTTTGTTCATGAAATTTCTTCTTTCACTGCTGCTCTCCAGAAGATTGTTTTTGTCATTGGGAGTTATTATTACGACCGGCAATTTTCCCACATGATCTGATATTTTGTCAGTTTGTTTTTTATTGTGCTCAATTATTTTATTTTTATTGATGTTATATTTGATTACAAATTCATTTGTTTCGTTGTTGATGTCAAAGTAAGCTTTCAATCTGAAAAAATCAGTACCAAAAAGTATATTGTTTTTTTCTATATTTGAGAAATTGCTTTTTGAGAGACATAGGTAATGTATTGCATCAAGGATATTTGTTTTGCCCATTCCGTTCAGACCAACAAACGCATTTATTTCGGGGTGGGGAAATATCTCCACTTCACGAAGGTTTTTGTATTGGATAATATTTATTTGTTTTAAGATCAATATCTGATTTTCTGTTGAGGTAATTTTTATTATGAATTAATTGTTGCCTTTCAATATTGTGTAATATTAATAAAAAATCTTAAATGAAATAATTGTCTCAAGTTTCAATTTGCATAGATAATACTTATTTTTTTCAAGCTGTTCATGATTTTTATTAACTTTTAAATGTAAATATATATGTTTTTTATAAATATTGCTACCTGATTCATAACTTTAGTCAATTATTTTGTAAATATTTATAAACTTTACTTAATTTTGCGCTCTGTTTTAAAAAATCAATAAAAATGGCAAAAAAAGACAAAAATAATATCCAGGAAGTAGCAGAAGATGAAGTAATTGTTGATGTAATAGAATCGACAGATTATAAACAAAGTTTCATTGAAAAATATCAGAATTATCTCATTTATGCAGCAGGTGGAATATTGTTGGTAGTAGCAGCTTTCTTCGCTTATAAGTATTTATATCTTGCACCTAAAGAAAAGGAGGCAATTACGGAAATGCGTCAGGCAGAATTGCAGTTTGAGAGGGATTCATTTGCACTTGCCCTGGACAAGCCGGGAGAAGGTTTTATGGGATTTAATGAAATAATTGATGAATATAGTGGCACTAAAGCAGGTAATCTGGCTAAATATTATGCTGGCTTGTGTTATCTGAATACAGGGAAATTTCAGGAAGCTATTGATCTTCTGAATGATTTTGACGAAGATGAATTGTTGACTTCAATTCCTAAGTATGGAGCTCTCGGTGATGCTTATTCAGAATTAAAAGATTTTGAAAATGCAAAAAAATATTACAAGATAGCTGTAGAAAAGAAAGCGAATGATTTGCTCACTCCTTATTACCTGCATAAATTGGCAATTTTGTATCGTTCTGAATCAAAAAATGACGAAGCTGCAAAGTATTTCAAAAGACTTAAAGAAGAATTTCCGAGTTCATCATACGGCAGGGATGTAGAAAAAATGATTTTTCCACCAAGTAATGAATAAGGCAAATATTTAAAAATTAAAGCTCTGATAAAAAGTCGGAGCTTTTTTTTTGGGGGTTAATAAAGGACAAATATTAGTAGTTATAAATAGGGCATCACAAGCTTTTTTACACCACCTTTATTTTATATACCTATTCATTCTGTTGCGAATGCCCAAAAAAGAAACAACTTTTAATCTTAAGACATTATTAATTACGAGAATCAAGGGTTAATAATGTTTTTGCCACAAAGGCATTAAGACACCAAGAAACACAAAGTTATTTTACTAAAAAATAGGTTTTTTTGTGAAACTTCGCGCCTTTAAGTCTTAGTAGCCATATATGAACTAGTTATAATTCTTAACCCTTGATTCGCATTAATTGTTAATCTCTTTTAAATGAAAAATTAGAAGATATACCTACTTCGCTGATTTAAGATTTTTGATTTATAACTGACTTACCGGCTCTGATAAACTGACAACCGAAACAGTTTACGAATTAAGATTTGCCAAAAGCAGGACAAGATTATCAAATTTCAATTACCCACTTCATATAGAACACCTTTAACAAAGAGCCTATCAAGCAAACTGCATGATCAGAAGGATTTTCATGTAATTTTAATGCTAATTGAAAAACAACACGTTATAAAAATCTCCTTTAGGAGGATTGTGAGTAGCTTTTGTTTTTCAAGTAGATTCAATCTTTATATTTCTCATCAGTCAGAGTATGGAGAAAAGCTATAAGGGCCTTTTTCTCCTGTGCAGTCAGTTCTATTGGTCCGAGATGAAGCATGTTTGGATCAAGAGTAGGTGAGAATTGTACATGTCCATCGTAGAAATCCAGAACTTCTTCAAGTGTTTTGTACCTACCATCGTGCATGTATGGAGCAGTCAAAGCAATGTTTCTCAGGCTCACAGTTTTGAATTTTCCTCTGTCATTTTCATCTTTTGTAACTTCAGCATACCCTGGTTCAGGTTTTGCATCAAGGCCATTGTTGTGCATCCTGTTATCAGTGAAGGGACCGACCCTATGGCAATGGAAACAATCACCTACTTCACTCATGAAAAGCTCAAAACCCTGAGATTCAAGGGGAGTAAAACGGGCTTCAGGATCATTGTAATAATATGCTCTGTCGAATTTTGAATTGACAGAAACATTGCTTCTTAGATATTGGGCAATAGCTTTTGTAACATGTTCTGAAGTGAAATCTGTTTTTCCGAATGCATCAAAAAATTTATTGCTGTAACCCGCATCTTTTAGCTTTAATATTACATTATCCCATTTCTCATTGAATTCATTAGGGTCTTGAATAGTGTGGAAAATGGCTTCTTCTAAGGAGGTGAATTTTCCTTTCCATCCTACATGAGTGTTGAATACCATATTTTCAAGTGACATTGTGTTGGATTTCATTTCAATTCCTTTGAAACCTTTGTCAAACCTGTTGTTGCTTGCAAATGCTTTTCCCGGATCGTGACAAGAAGTACACGATAACTGACCGTCGGATGATAAAAGTTTTTCATTAAACAAAAGTTTGCCAAGTTCTACGCCCTCTACAGTCATATTATTGTCCTCAGGTATATTCAAAGCAAAATCTCTTTCAGGTATCTGAACTGAATATTTGTAAGGAGTAGGATTGAATTTTTTCGAAGTATTAAGATCTCCTGTGCATGAAGCAAAAAAGAACATTAAAAAACCAAAAATCAGCAGATTCTTCATATGAATTAATTTTTATTAAGATATATACGTTTTTCTGTCAAAATCATTTCAAAATTACGATACTTTTTAATATAAAACAAGTTTTTTTCAGATAACACTATAAAACTTTATTTATTCTTAACCAAATTGGCCTTATTGATCGAAAAAACATATTTACCATTGGTTTTTAAAATTGTTTGTGCTTCCTGATTTTTCATAATTCCTTTTCCAAATTTGTCAAAATCGTAGGTGATTTCTCCGTCTATCCATTTTGCCATATCCACCATAAGATTAATATTCAGAGTATCTCCGGATTTTAAATCAACTGGACCGAAATCTAATTTATCTGTCTTGAAGTAATTAGAATTTCCATTCGTCGGGCCACTATGCAGTTTGAATGACAATGTATCTTTTCCCGCAACATAGAATCCTTCGTATTTCATGAAATGATACTGGCCGTCTTCCTGCCATGGCCAATACATATCGAGATATTCATTTTTATTTGGCAGGCTATGTGGGTCCATGCCTCCTATAGGCCGGTTGTATGTGTCATCAAGCCCAAAAATAAAAGATAAACCATTATATTTTCCTGCAGGTATATTTCCAAGAAGCAAGGTTCGGGTAGCTTTATAATTGTCTGTAGCTTCAACGTAATGAAAGGTGTCGATTTTCAAAGCTTCGGAAGTGTCAATATAAAATGCAAATTCAGATAAAAAGTAGCGCAGAGTTTTAATATCATATGGGTATCCGGCCTTTGATCTATAGATCATCTCATTCATCTTAAACTCCTGGTCATTAACTTTATGATCAATATTGATCCTGATCACTGCTGAACTGGCAGAAGCAGGACTTTCTACTTTGTTTTTATCCTTGCAAGATACAAATAGCACTATAAATGCTAATATTAAATAAATAGTATGATTTCTTTTTGATGTTGCGCTTTCCATGATAGTTGTTAATAAAATAAATTTAAGTCAATAATTCTATTCAGGTTAATTAATTCAAAAAAATAGAATTTTCATCCAATTCTGGTGCTAATAATTCCCATATCAATAATGTAAAAGCATTATTCTGCATAAACACTTATTTAATTAAAAGAGCATCCAAAATCATTCCATTTTTTTATTTTTCAATTATAAAGATGCTAAAAATTATAAAAATGCTTCATTATTTTATCTGGAGCCCAATATCAAACTTATTTTTTTTAATTCTTCATTCCTTTTTATTGTAAGCATGACTTCATTACCAGGTGAAAACTTTTTCAATTCTGAAGAATAATGTTTTAAATCTTCAATTTCAGTATCATTTATTTTAAGTATAATATCATCTTTTAAAAGTCCGGCTTTATCTCCGGCACTACCCTGACTGACAGATGCAATCTTCATTCCTTTCCCATTATAGGCGAAGTCAGGCATTGCCCCGGTGGATGCACTTCTTTTACCTGAATTTGCATTAGTTTGTACTGTGCTGTTTCCCTCAAAATTCATTGGTTCTTTTCTTTTTCCAAGGTATTCTATTACTTCTTTTGCAACTGATGCTATCTTTACCATGCCATGGTAGTCTATTTTATCAGGAGAATCAGATGGGCGGTGGTAGTCCTCATGTGGTCCTGCAAATAACTGAACTGCAGGAATTCCCTTTTCAATAAATGCCACCTGATCGCTGGCATCAATATCTTTGCTGACAAGCTCAGAGCCTACACCTGTTGTGTAATCAGTACCCATAAAAATAAATTTCCATTCTCTTGCAGAATTTGCATTCAAAACAAGTATTTTTTTATCATTTAACCTCCCATCAGTATCAAGATTAACATTAGCCAACGGCAGATTATTAAATAATGACCTGAAATTACTTACAAAATATCTTGACCCTATGAGACCGGCTTCTTCAGCTGTGAATGCGACAAAAATAATAGTCCTTGCTGGTTTTAGAGTGGCAGCAGATATTTTTGCCAGTTCAAGCATAATAGAGACTCCGCTTGCATTATCATCTGCACCATAATGGATTTTACCCTCATTTCCAGGTCTGACATCTGGCCAACCAGTTCCGAGATGATCGAAATGAGCTGATAAAACTACCGGTTGATCTGAAAGTTTGGGGTCGCTTCCTTCGATGATACCTACAACATTTCTCAATTTGACATTTCCTTTTTCAGGAAAAACATGGGTGAATTCCTGGAAATATGATCCATTTACTGGTTTTAAACCATATTGTTTGAAAAGTCCGGCTATATATTCAGCAGCTTTTTCTATTTCAGGTGTACCAAGTCCCCTGCCTTTTAGATCGGCAGAAGCAAGATATTCTATATGTTCTTTCATCCTTGGTATAGAAAAGACCGGTTTTAATTCACCAAGTGCTTTTCTCTTTTCAGGTGAAAATTGTTTTGTATTAGAAAAATCAATTATTTTTGTAAGAGGAGAATTAATAACTTCCCACTGTCCTTTTAGAATATTTACAGGCTCATCTCCTTCAAATCCTAAATAACTGTATTTACCATAATGAGGTAATTTTCTGACCAGTCCGTCAATTGCAGCTTTACTGAATAAATCAACAAAAATCAATTGTTTGTTATGGTTTTCAGGTTCAAAAACTGTAACTATCAGTTCTTTATTATTTTTTTGATTTTGATTGAAAATTAATGTTTTTAATTCAGTAGGTAAAATATTGTTATTAGAATTCAATTGATTTTCAATTAGATTATAAAATTTATTGGTTTTTCCTATAATCCAGTTAGTTTCGGTGCCGGATATTTTGGTAATTTCATTGTCTGAAACGATTCTGTACTTGTTATTGCCACTTTTGATCCATTTATCAACAAATTCTTTATTTAATTCATTTTGTTCCTGAGAGACATCTGAAGGAAGAATTAACAGGTTTTCCTTTCCTGCTAATATCTTGGAAAGGGCAGGGGGCACTTCATCAGGATCAACAGTACGAAATATATCATAGTAAGGGTCAATTTCAATTTTTACAACTTTACCTTTAATGCTGATCTCGAATTTTTCAAGTCTGTTTTTACTCTGTAGAACCTCTTTCTGCACACCATTCTCTGTGTAAATATAAACCGGGATATCTAATTCAAACAAGTCACCACTTTGAACCTGATTAATTTCAAATTTCAACTTATCATCACCAATTAACTCTGCTTCAGACAAGGTTAACTTAGGAGCTCCTGTTTTTTCGGTCCATTGTTTAAAAAACTGATTGAGTTCAGAATTGCTAAATTTCTGAAATGAATTTTTCAGATCTGAAAAACTAGCTTTTCTATATATGTGATTTTTGTAAAAATCTTTAATTCCTGAAAGGAAATTTTCATCTCCAAGCTTATTTCTAAGCATATGAAAAAACATAAGTGATTTGCCGTAACCTATCGCTTCACTGCTTGCGTCATGCCTGGAAGCAAAGGAAGACAGCGGGAAATCATTGTGATCGGAAACGAAATCTGAATATTTCTGGAGTGTTGTTCTTCTGTATTCTACGGCCTGATCCCTTTGTTCCTTTATAAGATGGTCTGCAAGATATGCTGTTAATCCTTCGCACCAGTTTCCTGATTCGAAATCGATATAAACGCTGTTGCCCCACCAGTTGTGAAGCAATTCATGCGGGTAAGAAGAATGGAGGATAAATGGAAACCTGATAATCTTCTCACCAAGCAATGTAAAAGATGGCATTCCATAACCTGTCTCCCAAAAATTCTCAACAAGGGCAAATTTTAAATATGGAAATTTACCAATCATCTCTTCATACATTGCCATGTACTGCTCAGTAACTTCTAAGTATTTTGCCGCAAGTGGATCATCTTTTGTGCGAAGAAAGGCCATGGATGATACACCATTGTTCATAACTGATGAATACTCATGAAATTTTGACGCGATAAGAAAAACCTCTTCCTGAGGCTCGGTTTCAACCCAGGTATCGATATTTTTAGCAGGCAAGCTTTCTTTCTTTGTTCTTTTGCCCTGAGAAACAGAACTCCAGCCGGAGGGTAAATCTGCTTTCAAATCAAAAGAAATGTAAGAATTTTCAATTGTTGGAATCCAGAAAGTACTTCCTGCAAGAAATACACCTTGTTCGCTTATAATTCCTGGAGATTCGCTAAAACCACGCTGGTAGTTTTCAAGGCTTTGCTTGATTGGTGACTCAATTTTTCCCCGATATTTTATTGTAAATTCCCTGTCTGAATTCCTGAATTTTACAAGATATTTGTTGAGAAATATTTTTGAATTGCTTTTTTCTGAATCCCGGTCCATTCCAATATCCTGCGAATTAACATTCTTATTAATTTGTTTTAAAGTAATATTTTTAGAAGTGTAATATATTTTCAATGATGAATTTAGCTCAAATACAATGCTGGCCTCCTTATTGGATTTTGAGCTGATATTATCATTTACATCGATGAGTGACTTGGATGGATCTAAAGTTACATAGATGTTGTGATGAATTATACTCTCCTGATTGTAAGCTAAATGTGTAATGCTAAAAAAAAATAGCAACAGAATGAAATTATTTCTCTTCATATTATGAATAAGTTTTTTTTAAGCTGACAAATAAATTAATTGAAAAATTTTGTTGTTTACTGATAGTTAAATTTTTGACTATTTGATAATTTTTTATCAGGGTATCAAAAGAATTCCTTCAGAGATTTTCTCCCCACGATCAATAGGTCTTAGTCATATCAGAAGGAATTACAAAGATAAAATCGCCCTGAGCCTTATATTCATCCTTAAATTCCATATCATCAGATTCCTGAGTGGAAATGGTCATAATTTTTACACCAGGTTTATATAATTTAAGATACCAGCTGATAGCTCCATACAATTTGGAATGAAATTCACCATTGTAATGAATAAAAGTAAATCCAGGCTTAAGATATTTTGCGATGAAATAAGCCATAGTTGCATCTTTAATGGCCTGGGCTTTGGCAAAATTTACTTTGTTCCCCATAGCATGACCCATATCCATTTCGAGCATTTCTTTATAATTGGGCACTAAAGTATCGAATTGCACAGGCGACGGAGCGATAAATCTTTTGGCTTCATCACTTAGTTTGTCGAGGGCTTCAAAACCATCTTTAGGAACCATACTTGCATATCTGCGAGGAATATTTGTAGCTATGAAGTCCAGTTTATTAGTTTTAGCAAAATCAAGAAGGGGTTTGTAATCGGTTTTATAGTTATTCCAGAGTTTCACTTCTTTCTCAAAATTACTTTCCTTATAAAGTCCTTTAAAATATTCATCAATCACTAATTGATCGTCAGATTCAAACATTTCAGCTCCAAGTTGAATTTCTTTCTTCTTTTCAAACAACATTTTTGCGACCTGAAGTTCAAGCCAGTGATTTATGCTGTTGTTATGAAGTTCTCCAAATAAAACCACATCAGCTTCAGTAAATTCTTCAATCATTTTCGAGAACTTAATTTCTTTGCCCCTGTTGTTATACAATCTATAAGCCTCGGGACTTTGTGCACTTGTGAATAAACCAAATAACATAATTACAAGTATTGAAACAGTTTTCATAATATTTTTATTTATTAACAATTTTTGATAATCAATAGTTTAGGGTTGTAAATTATAAGCCAACCAGATATTTTTCATATAATATGGTTCAAAGGTAAAGCATAATTTCCTTACTTATACAAATGAACTCCATATTTTTTAAAATACCTGAAAAGATAAAAACTAAAAAATCGGAGGTTAATACTATTCCAGGTTGTATCATTAATATGATCATTCAATTTTTTCAAACTGAATGATTTTGTTGTAATTTTCACTTTTTATTGAAATGAAATAAATACCCTGAGGTAAATTCTGCAAATCAAATTGTGCTTTAAACTTATTATTTATAACATTTAGCTTGTAATGCATTACTTCAATTCCTAATAAATTATAGAACTTTAATGCGAGAGCCTTTTCATTTTCTGTTTCACCTTCCAAAGTCAGTATTTTTTTAACAGGATTTGGATATGCGATTATATTGTAATTCATCTCTGTATCTCCTGTCCCGACCGTGCAGTTTATATCCACAGTATTGGATGTCACCGAACAGTTACCATATTCTACAACAAGATAGTATGTGCCATTTCCATACTCACTGCAAAGCAAATAAGGAGTTGAAGCGATCCTGCTGCCTTTAAAATACCATGTATATGAGTATTTTGTGTCGCGATAATTTGTTGAATAAATTGTGTCATGAATTAGCTTGATGATTGGCTGCGGTAAAGGTATTACAGTAATCGTTACGATTTCAGATGTAGCTGTATCGGATGTGGCACATGGCAGATCAGTACTCAGTGTGCAATAGATATTTGAGCCATTCTGAAGTGCTGCATTGCTAAATTTTGGACCATACGCGGCAAAATTTCCGTTTACATACCAACGGATCTCCGGCAAATCACCGCCATTAACAGGGGTTGCAGTAAAAGTAACGAGATCACATGAATAAACAGTTGTTGCTGAAGCTGAAATTGAAACTGATGGTGTCAATTTAGTATTTACTGAAATTTTTATAAAATTGGAAATTGCCGTTGGCTTTGTCAAACAAGATGCATTTGATATAAGCATACAGAATACTTGTTCACCATCCTTGATGTTTGAAGCTACAAAAGTTGATGAATTTGAACCTTGCTGAATACCGTTCACAAACCATTGGTAGACCGGATTATTGCCCTGATTGACTGGCAATGCAGTAAATATCACTGAGTCTCCTGAACAGATCAATGTTTCTGATGAAATAATTGAAATATCAGGAGTTTTAAGGGTATCTATTGTGAAACTCAGAGTATCTGAAACTGCCGTTGTGTCAATAAGACAAAATGCATCTGAAGTTATTTCACAATAAACCTTTGCCCCATCCTTAATTTGTGAGCTTGAGAACTTTCCGGTTGTTTCAGTCTGTAACTGACCATCTATAAACCATTTGAACTGTGGATTGTCTCCTCCATTTTGCAGTATTGCTTCCAGATTAATTGTTTCCCCTTCGCATGCCGATATTTTATTGGCATTAATTAGTACAGCAGGTAAAATTTTTGGATTTACATTTACTGATAAATAATTGGAGATAGCTGTTGTTTGTTTTGTGCAGGCAGCATCTGATGTAAGAATGCAGTTTATTACTGAGTTTTTAGAAATTTCGCTGCTCGAAAGAACAGACGAATCTATTGGCTGTTCTATTCCATTTATAAACCATTGGTAATGTGGGTTATTGCCCCCATGAATTGGAACTGCTGTGAAAATAACTTCATCTCCTGAACAGATATTTTCGGCAGAAGAAGTGATGCTTACTTCTGGTGTAACATGTGGACTGAACACAACTGTCATTGTATCAGAAATACCGGAACATCCATTTTCGTTAGTAATATTGACAAAATAGGCTCCAGATGACATTACATCAATACTTCTGGTTTTTGCACCATTGTTCCAGAGATAAACAGCTGCCTCACTTGAGCTAAGAGTCAGAGTTTCTCCTTCACAAAAGCTATTTGTTCCTTCTGCAGTAATAAAAGCTGCAGGTGATGGATTAACATTGATATAATCATTGATCAGCAGGGTATCTTTTTTGTTTTTATAAAATGCAATCAGGGCAACATTGTAAACCCCAGGGTTTTCATATACTACATATTGTTCTGACAATACTGATTCAGAAGGAATACCACCCTCAAAAATCCATTTAATTGAATCAGGTTTACCGGTCGAAGTACTATTGAACCTTAAAACGCCTTTTTCACAAACTGAATTTGAGTTGACTTCAAAATCAGATTTGCCCTGTATCTCAGAAAAGTAAACAAAAATATCAATACTGTCTTTTTTGCCCAGATATTCTGATTTTAACAGAGTCTGACCGGATTTTTTACCAAACACCCTGAAATTTTCACTGATCTCAGCTATATTTTTATCAGTAATGTCATTGTTGATTCCGGTGAGCCCTGAGATTTTGCGTTTGATCCCGTCGTTATAGTATCCATATAAGTTAAATGCTTTCAGGCTGCCTGTTCCTACTATCAGATTTTCAGGTCTGATTTCAATGCTGTCAAGAACAGCTTTGGGAATGATATTTATATAAATGGTCTCATCATCAAGAAATGAATTATTATTCCTGCCTGCACAGTAAATTACTGTTTTTCCGGTAAAATCAGGAGGAATATGAATGTAAGTACTTATGGAATCATTATTTGTTTGAATGAATTTCAGAATTTTCTGATTTGCTCCTGCCACCATAAATATACTGCTAATTCCTGTCGTCGCCTTGCATTTTACCAAAATACTGTCACCAGAATAATAGTTAGCATTATTTACCGGAGCTAGTATACGTACTGAGTCAGTAATTGAAGCCGGTAAACTATTATCGTCAGGCTCTATGACAAAAGTTCTTACAGGCAAAGGAACCAGGCTTCCAAAACCATTTTTCCAGAATTTAGCAGGATCATTAGGATTTTCTGAAAGTTTTGAATTTACGAATGAAATAATACTATTGTTACTCTCAAATTCTGTATGTGCAGAGTTGAATGGAATTTCATTTGTTAGAGGTATTCCGCCTTTTTGCGATGAAGCAGGTATAAACAGATCTCCCTTCTCGTTGAAAAAAACATAATTTGCCAGGCTTTCGGGATCATTTATCCCAAAATTGTTATAAAATGACGGATTGTTCCAGTAAGTATAGTAAAAAATAAGTCTGTCCCATTCAGAACTCTGAGAATTCAGTATAGAATAATCTTTCGAGCTGTTCATTGTATATAGTGGAACGCTGTGGTGTTTTAATATTGTAGAGTTTAGTGATGAATTGGCAATACTTCCTGCTCTCAGATCTGCTATTGCACCTCCGCCTGTATTATAACCAAGAATATTCAGAAGATTTTGAGTGGCTGCTGCATTGGAATTGAGCAGGAGATTGGCAGCCTGTGTTCCATTGTGAGGACTGTTGATGGTGATAAGCTTATTGATATCATTTCTGTATTTTATATCTCCAAGATCCTGTAAATAATACCGTGACAGTGTACCACCTGTGCCGGTCCCGATAACATCAACTTTTCCTGCCGAGAATTTTTTATTCCTTGCTTTGATCAGAAGTCCCATTATTCCTTCAGGAACAACTAAGCTGTTTTCACTGAAACTTTCAGGTGAGTTTTCAGAATAATCTGCTTGATAAATCAGGTCTGAAGTCTGAGTTTTAGATTTTATGATCTCACTATGGAAATTTTCCGTTCCGTCACTCCAAAGTCCTTGTACAATCAGGGTTGGTGCTCTGTATATATGCAAAGGAATATTTATTCCATAAACCGGAATACCATTGAAAGTAATTTTTAAAATTAACTCTCTGTATAGTTTATCAGGTAAATCCATGAATTGGGGGTGAGTATAAGGAATCTCAATAATTTTATTCTCGATTTTTACAGGTTTTCCTATTGATCCATATTTTGAAAAATCAAGTGAGGATTTATCATCAGCTACTTTAATGCCATTATTGTCAGTGATCTCCATTCCGATTCCTTCGCTGTCTGAAATATTCAGCCTGAAGAATGTTGAACTTGAACCGTCTGCACATACTTTTACAGGATTATTAGAAATGTAAGGTGTCTGATTATCATAGAATTTGAAAGTCTCTGGCAATGAAACCTGATTTTTTATCACATTATTTGCTATAACCGAATTTATAGTCGGGAATGTGATTCCAAGAGTTAATCCGTTTGGATTGCCTGATGCTGAACTTGTCAAATAGCTTGGAGGATAACAGGTATATTCAAAAATCCTGAAAAAATAAGTTTTGCCTTTGATAAGGTTTGTTACAGTGACACTATTCCCATTTCCATTATAAACAACATATTCTCCTGGTCCAATATAATCGCCACATTTGAAAATAGAATTTCCCTGATATTCCTTTCCATTAACAGGTGTTTTTGTGACAGGTTCATACATTTTGCAAACTACGATTCTCCTGGTGCCATTGCCATTTTTCCATTTAACCGTAACCTTACTGTCCGTTTGATCTGAAAAACTGATATCTGAAGCCTGAATATTGGGTGGGCTGCAGGAACTTGGAGTGATCTGATATGCCGGATTACCGCTTGTATTACTATTGAGGTATTGTTCCTTGTAACAATTATATTCAAGTACCTTGAAATGATATATACTTCCCGGTATCAATCCAGTTACAGTTGCTGAATTTCCTGTACCATTATAAATTATAAACTCTCCATCTGCGATTGTTGATCCAAGCCCAAAACAGGAATTTGGCAGATATGTCAATCCATTCTGCGGAGTGCCTTTGACTTCGCTTCCGCATTTAGCAACGACCAGTCTTTTTTCTCCGTTTCCATTTATCCAGTTCAATTTCATCTGATTGGGCCAAATATCCGTAAATGTCAATTCACTTGCCTGAACTGTCGGTCCGAAACAGTAAGTACCTGTTTCCTCCCAGTTCGAATTTCCAAAAGCTCCTGAACATATATATTGTGGAGGATCACAACAATATTCAAAAACTTTAAAGTAATATTTAGTACTGGAAGCCAGATTCTTAACACAGACAAAATCTCCGGTTCCATTGTAAACAACATATTCTCCCGGACCTAACATACTACCATAGCCAAATTTATTGTTGCCTGTATAATTTACCCCGTTTACAGGAGCACCTGAAATGTCGCTCCAGGCTTTGGCAACAACGATCCTGCCAGTCCCACTTCCATTATTCCAGTGAACTGTCATTTCCTGTACGGAAATAGATGAAAAATGTATGTAATATGCCTGAATGCCGGGAGGAGGACAAGAGCCACCGGTCTTCTTGCATGATGGATTTCCATATCCAGGACATAACAGATATCTTGGAATATTGCAGCTAAATTCAAACACTCTGAAATAATATGTTGTATTTGGAGCAAGATTAGTCACTGTTACTGATGACCCTGAACCATTATAAACTACAAATTCACCGGGGGCAATGGTGCTGCCACAGCCAAAAGCTGAATTTGCATTGTAGTTTATATTATCACAAGGTGAACCAAAAATATTACATGCAGCTTTTGCTACAACTATCCTTCCGGTTCCATTCCCGTTGATCCAGTTCAATGTCATCTGAGTTGGCATTACATTTGTAAAAGTTATGCAACTTGCCTGAACGGTAGGTGTAAAACAAGTATTGATAATGGTAAGTAGTGCAATATTACTGCAAGCATAATAAGAACCATTGCAATTTGAAATTACACAGCTATAAGTACTGCCATTATCTGAAAAATCCAAAACAGGGGTTATATAAATGCTGTTGTTTGCACCGGGAATATTACATCCATTCTTTTTCCATTGGTAATTAAAGGGAGGTGTCCCTGAAACTGTCACGCTAAAAACTGCCTGACTGCCTGCAGAAGCAACCTGACTTTGAGGATGACAGGTTATTGATACAGGAGTGCATGGATTGCAAAACCCAAGTTTCATCACATAAGCATCTGTGTTGCCTGCTGAAGTAAGTTGGAATGAACCTGGCCCGGGATCAAAATCGACCGTATTTTTAAAAAAGCCTGTTGAAATTATATTGTTATTATTATCCAGATCTATTGAATATCCAACATCCTGACTTATACCACCAAATTGTTTAGCCCAGTTGAATAACCCGTTGCAATCAAGTTTTAAAATGAAAATATCCTGGGAACCACATGAGTTGAAACAGGCGGAACCAGGATTGAAAACACAGTAATTTTCAAAATAACCTGTTGAATAGACATTGCCGGAAATATCTGTCACCACGCTCATTCCTACATCATTTCCAGCTCCTCCAAATTTTTTCGCCCAGCAGAACTGCCCATTTGCATTAAGTTTCATGATGAAAATATCAGTCAATCCGGAGGAAGTTAAATTGTAGATAGCTGAACCAGGATCGAAATCAGAAGACCCTGAGAATGAACCTGTGATGAGCAAATTGCCCATGTTGTCAGCATGTATGGATTGAGCAATATCTTCAGAACAGCCTCCTGCTCCTTTAGCCCAAATAAAATTTCCGGAGGAATTTAATTTGGCTACAAATATTTCATATGAACCAAATTCAGGAAGGTAAATATTGCCATAAATGCTTGGTATACATATGCTTCCTGCATAGTTTCCTGTTATTGAAATAAAACCTGAATTATCCACAGTTATTCCGTTGGCACAGTCATCCCAGTAGGATCCTATTTTATTTGCCCAGCAGAAATTTCCGGTAGGGTCAAGTTTTAGGATAAATCCGTCCTGAAATCCATCTGAACTCATTGTGAAACATCCTGGACCAGGGTTGAAATCTGTAGATGCACAAAAACCTCCGCCCACATAAATATTCCCCCATGGATCTGATTTAATTGTTTTGCCAATATCATTGCTGCAACCTCCAATATTTTTTGCCCAGCAAAAAATACCTGATGTACTGAGATTTAATATAAAAACATCATTGCATCCATTTGATGTAAGAAAATTGCACCCATTTCCAGGATTAAAGTCAACTGTACCCTGAAATGATCCGGTAAGAGACAAACTACCATTTTGATTCCAATCAATTGCAAGGCCAAGGTCATCTCCGCATCCTCCGATGCTGACTGCCCAACAAAAATTGCCCGAAGCATCAAGCTTGGATATATAAATGTCTTTTCCTCCGTTTGAAGTGAGAAAATAGCATTGGGGACCGGGGTTCATGTCCATAATACCGTCAAAATATCCTGCAGAATAAATGTTGCCCCAGGTATCAATAGTCACAGAGCGTCCGATATTTAATCCGGTTCCGCCTAATTGTTTTACAAAGGTCAACCCCGGTTCCTGACTGTAGCCATGGATTAAACTCAGTAAAGTGATTAAATTAAACAGGAAAAAATTTTTAAATGATTTCGGAAGTGATTTACTTAAACCAAACCCGGGTAATGAAATGGCTTTCATATCTGAATAGTTTTATTATCAATTTTCAGGTTAGTAATTGGAATTTAAATGGTATTTTGTAAACTTGATTATGGATTTACCAGAAAAAATAAGCAATCAATATACCACTTTTCTAAAATCAAATTACAACCAACATTAAAATTAGACAATAAAATGATTATTAACCCTTGATTTTAAGGTATTAATTTCCCTGTTCTAATAATTTGAAATCATTAAAAATAAGGGCAATTGGAAATTAAGAATAATATTCTGCCTTATAACAGCTTATTGGGCGATTATTGGTCCTGATTTCATGTAGGATCAACAATCAATTGTTCCTTATACATCTGAATGGTGTTATGTAAGCCATAGTATAAAGCATCACTTACAAGAGCATGACCAATTGAAACTTCGGCAGTAAATGGAATATTTCGGATGAAAAATTTTAAATTCTCAAGGTTCAGATCGTGTCCTGCATTAATGCCCAATCCTATTTCATGCGCCCTTTTTGCTGCAAGGCAATAATTGAGGACAGCTTTTTCAGGATCTATGTGGTAATTCCACGCATATGGACCAGTATATAATTCAATTCTGTCAGTTCCGGTTTCCAAAGCTGATTCCACCATTTCGATTTCGGGATTTAGAAATATAGAAACACGGATTCCTTCCCCGTGAAGTTTTTTTATAATTTCAGACAGAAAATTTTTGTTTTTTATTGTATTCCATCCATTATCAGACGTCAATGCCTCAGGTGGATCAGGTACTAGTGTGCACTGATGTGGCTTAATTTTCAGCACTGCATCCATGTATTTTTCACCAGGATAACCTTCAATGTTAAATTCTGTTGTTACCAGTTCTTTTAAAACGGGCAAATCATTAAAGCGGATATGTCTTTCGTCTGGTCGGGGATGAACAGTAATTCCTTCAGCACCATAATGTTCTATATCAGCTGCAATCTTGTAAATATCGGGTAAATTTCCTTCCCGGGCATTTCTAATCAATGCTATTTTGTTTATATTTACGCTTAATTTGGTCATTTTTTTGAACTTTTCTTTGACATCATCTTAAAATTCCAATTATAATTTTTAATCATAAAAGGTCATTTCGTGACTTTAGCCTTTCGTTTACAAACAATTTAATTATTTTTACGCAAAAATACATTTTTTTGAGAACAACATTCAGAATATTAGGCCTTATTCTTATTGCTCAGTTGATGAGCTTTTTGTTTCTTTTTATTTTCAATGATTTGTCACTGGATATTAATAATTATTCTGAAAAACTTTCACTTGAAATAGTAAAAAAAATTGGAGTTGATCTGTATGTTTTGATAAGCCAGTTAATGAGCATATTTATACCTTCTCTGATATTTTTAGTAATTTTTCACATTAAGAGTTTCAGGTCTTGGATTAAACTTTATTTGCCTGGAAATTCAGCATTTTTTGTTTATGGAATAATGCTTTTGTTTTTTTCATATCCGTTAATCCAGTTTTCAGCAGTTATAAACCAGAAACTTCCATTAGCTCAGTGGTTAAATGAAGAGAACCAAATGGCTGCAGAAATAACCAAAATGATCCTTGATTTTCAATCTCCTTACGATCTGATTATCCGAATATTGCTGGTGGCTCTGTTGCCAGCAGTTGGTGAAGAATTGTTTTTCAGGGCGGGACTTCAAAATGAGCTTATAAAAGGATTTCGAAATCGTGATCTTGCAATTATTACAGCATCATTGATTTTCAGCGCTTTCCATTTGCAATTTGACGGTTTCCTGCCAAGGTTTTTTCTTGGTCTGATAATGGGGTATTTATATTATTGGTCTTCAAGTATTTATGTTCCAATGCTCGTTCATTTTGCGAATAACCTTATGCTGATTGTGTCCGCCTATCTTACACAGGATGTTCTAAAACAAAATGATATGCAACAAATTCCTGAGATACCAATTTTTGTTTTGCTGATTTCTGCAATTGCAGTGTTTATTGTTAGGATAAAATTAATAAACCTAAAATCTGAAACTATATTATAGAATTTCAAATATTGACTATGTCAAATTTTAACACATTGAAAACAAGGACTATAACAGCTTTTTTTTATGGAGCTGTAGTCATACTTTTGCTGAATTTTAATATTTATTCAGTCCATTTTTTTCTCTTTTTGGTTGCGTTTTTGGCTTCTTATGAATTCTTCAAAATCAAACTTGGTAATAAGTATAATAAATTTACTATTTTTTCTTTGGCAATAATTTTTGGAGCAGGGCCTGCCATAACTGAGCAATTAATTCCGGTTTTAACTGAATCTATTTTTGAGATGTTGTTATATATTATTATTATTTATGATGTATATTTAATTATAGATCTGTTTAATAAGAAAAAGCGAGTTTATGATAAAATAATTGTTGTGATTGCTGAAGTGTTATTATATATTGGAATACCTTCGATGTTATTTGTATATATAAGTAATGAATTTCTTTCTGATTTTTTCAGGACTTTGTTTATAGTTGTAATTTTGATCTGGATAAATGATTCCTTTGCATATTTCGTGGGATCAAGGTTTGGTAAAAATAAGTTATTGCCGGAAGTATCGCCGAAGAAAACAATTGAAGGCTTTGCCGGAGGTGGTGTGTTTGCAATTATTGCTTCATTTTTACTTTATCAAATTTATGGATATTTTGAATATTTATTTTATTTCACAGCTGCAATTATCGTATTTATAGTTGGTACAGCCGGTGACCTTGTAGAATCAAAACTTAAGCGAACTTATGGATTAAAGGACTCGGGCAATGCACTTCCCGGTCATGGTGGGTTTCTTGACAGGTTCGATTCCATAATATTTACTCTACCATTTGTGACAGCACTTCTTTATTTGATAATAAGATAAAATTTGCAATTGAAAAAGAGCTTAAACAGAGTTTTTTTTATTTATTACCTGCTTAGATCCTTATAGCAGAGTATTTTTTTTTCTTTTTAGCTCATTATATTCAAACAGTATCGTTTACTAAATTTTGTTATGAGAATAGACCATATTTCAATGCTAAGTTAGTTTGGAACAATTCTGAAAAAATCAAAAAATATAAAAAGGATAAGGTGATTTTCAATTTTGTATTATTTTTACCAAAAAAAATATGATAAATCCACAGATCAAATTATTACTTGGTGATGAAGCAGTTGCTCAGGGAGCAATCGATGCCGGTGTTTCAGGCTTTTACGGTTATCCCGGTACACCATCTACAGAGATCATTACATATGCGAAGCGAACACAGGAAGTAAAAGATAAAAATGTAATAGCTACCTGGGCTGTAAATGAAAAAACTGCTATGGAAGCAGCTCTGGGTATGTCATATGCAGGAAAGCGAAGTGTAGTTACAATGAAGCATGTAGGACTCAATGTTGCTGCCGATGCTTTCATCAATTCAGCAATAAGCGGAGTGAACGGTGGCCTGGTGGTTGTGGTTGCTGACGATCCTTCAATGCATTCATCTCAAAATGAACAGGATTCTAGAGTTTATGGTAAGTTTGCTATGGTTCCCGTATTGGAACCTACTACCGGACAGGAAACATACAATATGATGCGCTATGCTTTTGAACTGTCTGAAAAAGTAAAGCTCCCTGTATTATTCCGACTTACTACCAGGCTGGCACATTCAAGGACCGGTATTAAAACCGGTGAAAAGATAGATCAGAATCGATTAGATCCTCCTCAGGATACTACCAGATTTATTCTGCTGCCTTCGAATGCAAAAGGTAATTATGTGAGTCTTATAAAAATGCAGGAACAACTTGAGAAAATTTCAGAGCAATCAAGATTTAATAATTATATTGAGGGCAGTGACAGATCACTTGGAATAATAGCTTGTGGAATAGCATTTACCTATCTGATGGATAATTATCTGGATGACTCTAATCCTTATTCTACTCTAAAGATAAATCAATACCCTTTGCCAATGAACAAAATAAGGGAAATGTTTAATTCGCATGATCAGATTTTGATTCTTGAAGAAGGTTATCCGGTGGTGGAGGAATTTTTAAGGAATAATATATTTTCTGAAGAAAATAAAGTTATAGGGAAATTGACAGGTCATCTGCCACGAACCGGAGAATTAAACACAGATCATGTAGCTTTAGCTCTTGGGTTGCCGGTAGAAAAAAGTGAATTTCTTTCTAGTATTGCATTACCCCGTCCTCCGGCAATGTGTGTTGGATGCGGGCACAGGGATCTGTATGATGAGCTTAATGAAATTTCAAAGCAAATTGGCAGTCGCAGGATTTTTTCAGATATAGGTTGTTATACTCTTGGAGCTTTACCACCATATGAAGCTATCGATACATGTATTGATATGGGAGCTTCCATCACAATGGCTAAGGGAGCAGCGGAAGCAGGTATTCATCCGGCAATTGCTGTAATTGGTGACAGCACATTCACTCATTCCGGGATAACAGGATTACTTGATGCTGTAAATGATAAGGCAAATATAACTGTACTGATTTCAGACAATTATACTACAGCAATGACAGGAGGGCAGGATACGGCAGCAACAGGACGAATAGCTGATATTTGCCGCGGGGTTGGGGTAGAGGAAGAACATCTTAAACTTATCATTCCATTGAAGAAAAATCTTCAGCAAAACATTGAAATCATTAAAAATGAAATTAATTATCACGGTGTTTCTGTGATCATAGCTCAGAGAGAGTGTGTCAAATTTTATAAAAAAATGTAATCATTATGCATGACAATATTATTTTAGCAGGTGTCGGTGGTCAGGGGATTCTATCAATTTCAGCAGTTCTGGCTTTGGGTGCTTTAAGTAAAGGTCTTTTTGTCAAACAATCTGAGGTTCATGGAATGAGCCAGAGGGGTGGGGCAGTGCTATCGCACATAAGGATATCTGACCTGGAAATACAGTCAGTTCTTATCCCCAATGGCAAAGCTAATGCACTGATCTCGGTTGAACCAATGGAAACTCTTCGTTACTATAATTACCTGAGCCCCGATGGAATTATGATAAGCAATACTGATCCTTACGAAAGCGATAATTATCCTGATTTAGAGTCAATAATGATTGAATTAAACAAGTTACCTAACCGGATATTACTCGATGCCTCAAAACTGGCTTTGAAAGCAGGTAACAAAAAATCTGCAAATATGGTTGTTCTGGGAGCAGCATCACCCTATCTTAATCTTGGAGAAGAAGCAATACTTGAAGGGATGATGGCATTTTTTTCACCAAAAGGGGAAAGGGTTATAAGTGTAAACATGGATGCTTTCAATTTTGGAAGGGATTTTGCTCTCAATGAAATACAAAAAAAATAGCTGCAATCTGCAGCTATTTTTTTTTCTTAATGTAATTACATCTTTAAGGCTACACCTATATTTAGCCATGCAATACCATAACCAATTTCTGCCATTGCAGCCAATTTGTCTGTAAAGTAATAACGACCTCCAGCATACCATGACCAAACTAATCCACCACTTGCAGCACTATAGTTATAATTCGGATCAATATTCCCAAATTCTTTTGATGAAGAGATATTGAAACCAATCATTAAACCTGTGTATGTATCTAGTTTGTCTATAAATGGATAATGAAATGTACCTCTGGCACCAACAATGATATTGGTGTATTTATATCCCCAATCAGCACCAGCCCAGGTGTTTTTCCATTTGTGAGCTGAGAAACCAGCATATCCTCCGAGTCCTATTGATCCTTTTTCTAAAACATCATCCATAAATCCTAATTCAAATGAAGCTGAAATAGGAGGAATTGTACTTGAATAATATGACCCGGTGTAAAGTGTACTGCCAAGCCCAATACCAAGATTAAGAACTTTGTCTCCTTTTGAAAATAAATTTTCCTGTGCAAATAAATTATTAGTAAATAAAAAGGCAAATGCCAGTAAAAGTGAAAATGTAATCTTTTTCATAATTAATATTTTTTTGGTTACTAAATAAATAATATACAAATATATGTAATATTTCTATTTTATAAAAATAAACAGTTTTTTTTTGGATTTTTTTTATCAAGTTGTCAAAAAGTAATTTATCGATAAAATTAATACCAAGAAAAATGCTTCCAAATATAAAAGGATAAATATTTTCAAATTAATAGTAAATGCAACAATAGAGTAAGATGAATTCGAAAAATCATTATTCACCCTTTATTAAAAAATTGAATTTCAATTTTTTATTGTCATAATTCAAAAGAATTTTAAAATTCTTGCGAATTATTCGGGTTATATTGTAAGGTAATTGAAGATATAATTCATTATTTTAAGTGGGTAGTTCAAAGCAATTTGCATAAGTTTAATTTGACCCCCATATTATAATTGTTTAAGCTGTTAATAGCTATGGCCTCAGTCACAAAACCTTCTTGTATTTATTGTGTAAAAGCAAATTGAACCAGATTTGCTCCCATTCTGAGGGCATTTAAACGGGTTGATTCAGGGTCTTTATGGACATCCTGATCTTCCCACCCATCACTGAGATCACATTCGTAGTCGTAAAAACATACTAACCTGCCTTCATGAATTAATCCATAACCCCTGGGTGCTTTTTTATTGTGTTCGTGAATTTTTGGAAGACCATTTGCAAATTTGAATTTTTGGTTATAAACAGGATGGTTCCATGGCAGCTCCACAAATTCCTTTTCTGGAAATACTTTTTTCATAGCAAGCCTGATATAGGGATCTAACCCATAATTATCAGATATATGCAAAAAACCACCTGATTCAAGATATTTGCGCAAGTTTTCTGCTTCTGAATCTGAAAAAATAACATTGCCATGGCCGGTAAGATGAATAAACGGGTAGTTAAAAATATCCGGTGACCCAACTTCAACCGTTTCGTAGTTTTCATCTATGTCAGTTCCCAGATTGGTATTGCAAAACCTTGCAAGATTCCTTAAGGATGTAGGATTTGCATACCAGTCACCACCACCGCTGTATTTTAAAAGCCCCAGCTTAACTGATGGTTTTCCTGTGAAAGAGCTTAAAATAAAAAAAGACAGAATAATACTATTGATTCTCATATTGATATTCTCCTATAAAGTTTTCTAAACTAAATTGTTATTTTTTTATTGTATTATAAAGTTAGGAACAAACAACATTTTTTATATATTTGCACCCTGATCCCATGAAATTTGAATTGATAACAAGTTTCAACTATTTATATATGGGTTGGTTTAAAAGATTAAAAAAAGGTGTTGATACCAATACCAAGAGCAAAAAAGATACTCCAAGCGGCCTTTGGATAAAATGTAAAAATTGTGGGCATACCACAACAAATAAGGGTATGGCTGAAAACTTTTATGTCTGCCCTCAATGCAATCATCATATGAGGGTTGGACCGGACGAATATTTCAGTATTATTTTTGATGGTAAGTTTACTCGTTTGTTTTCAAATGTCAAATCAGTCGATTTTTTGAATTTCACTGACCTCAAAACTTATTCAGAGAGGCTGGAGCAGATTGAAAAGATAAAACCTGGCCGTGAGGCTATCGAAGTTGCAGTTGGAAAGATAAAAGGAAGGTCATTGGTAATTGCTGCTATGGATTTTGATTATATAGGAGGCTCAATGGGTTCTGTAGTGGGTGAAAAAATCAGCAGGGCTGTAGATTATTGCATTGAGTACAAATTCCCATTATTGATAATTTCAAAATCGGGAGGTGCACGCATGATGGAATCTTCATTTTCTCTTATGCAAATGGCTAAAACATCAGTACAACTGGCTCAACTTGCCAATGCAGGCTTGCCATATTTTTCCATGCTTACAAATCCTACCACAGGTGGAGTAACTGCCTCATATGCCATGCTTGGAGATGTCAATTTTGCAGAACCTGAAGCACTCATTGGCTTTGCAGGACCAAGAGTAATAAAAGAAACCATAAAGAGCGATTTGCCTGAAGGATTTCAGACTTCAGAATTTCTGCTTGAACACGGGTTTCTTGATTTTATCTGCCACAGAAAAGATCTCAAAGAAACAATGAATGATCTTTTAACCTTGTTTTCTACCAAATATGATTCAAAAAGCGCTGAAATCAAATCACTAAATCCCTAATTTAGTGCATTTTATTTTGATTTATAAATATTAATAGTATTTTTGTATTTGATATTTAACAATTAAAAACTGTAAAGTGGAAAACGGAGACAAAAAGAAGGTTGAAACTGTTTATTCTTTGAAGATCAAAGCCGGCAAAAGGAGAACATATTTTTTTGATGTCAGAGAAACCAAAGGGGGTGATTATTTCATAACTCTTACCGAAAGTACGAAAAAATTCGGTGCCGATGGATACGAAAGACATAAGATTTTCATTTACAAAGAAGATTTTAACAGATTCTTGCGTTCACTTGAAGAAACTGTGACTCATGTGAAAACTAATCTGATGCCTAATTTTGATTTTGATGAGTATGAAAGACGTCAGGAAGAATGGGAAAGACAACAGGCTGAATCAGGTTTGACAGAAAGTGAAGATAAGCCAGCAGAAAAATCTCATACAGAGGAAGATATGGTCTGGTAGAGCTATTTTATTAACTCACTGTTTTTTTCATTCAAAATATTTAACGTAAACAGTTTTTAGTTTACTCAACTTTTGTATTGTCAATTATTTCTTTGATTTGTTTCAATTGCTCCTCCATTGTCAGATCACTTGTGTCAATTATTACTGCATTTTCAGCAAGTTTCAGAGGGCTGTGAAGTCTTGATGAATCTATTTCATCGCGTTTTTCAAGATTTTTTATAACCTGGTCAAATTCGATATTATTATCAGATTTTATTGCAAGTTCTTTTTGCCTCCGCTCTGCCCTAACTTTTAATGATGCAGTTATAAAAAATTTGAAATCTGCATCAGGCATTATCACAGTTCCAATATCCCTGCCATCCATGACAACACCTTCATTTGCAGCAAGTTCTTTTTGTTTGTCAAAGAGAAATTCACGAACTTCAGGTATGGCTGCCACCTCACTAACCATTTCAGAAACTCTAAGGCTTCTTATGTCTTCTCCTAAATTAATACCGTCAAGTATCACGTGGTTTTCATTTCCACTAAAGTCAATCGTTGTTTTTTTGAGGGTTGATTTTACTGTTTTTATGTCAGTAATATTAATGTTATTGCACAGCAGCTTGTATGTGATTGCCCTGTACATGGCGCCTGTATCAATATACTTATAACCGAGTAAGGCAGCAAGGCTCTTTGCAATGGTTGATTTGCCGGATGATGAATGACCATCAATAGCTATCCTGTATTTTCTGCCTGGATTTTCCATCTTATTATAAAAAAGTCCTGTATTGCTTCAATACAAGACTTTATTTTTTTTTGTGTTATTAACAATTCAGTAATATTAATATTCATCTTCATTGAAAAGGAAATCATCTTTTCTGGGGTAATCTGGCCAGATATCTTCGATGGTTTCATATATTTCCTCTTCATCTTCCATTTCCTGTAGGTTTTCTATAACCTCAATAGGCAATCCTGAACGAATAGCATAATCTAGTAATTCGTCCCTTGTGGCAGGCCAGGGAGCATCTTCAAGGTGGTGAGCCATTTCTAACGTCCAATACATAGTACTGATTTTTAAAATTAATAATAAATGTAGTTAACTAAATATATAATTGATTAATGTTATATTTTTCAAAAAAGTATTTATTTTTCAAAAAAAGTTAAATTAATAACATCGCATCACCATAAGAGAAGAATTTGTACTTTTCCTGAATGGCAATATTATAAGCATCCATGATAAGATCTGTATCCGCAAATGCGCTGATCATTATCAGAAGGCTAGATTTTGGCAAATGAAAATTTGTTATCATAGCATCCGTAATCTGAAAATCATAGGGAGGATATATGAACAAATTTGTCCACCCTTCAGTTGCTCTTAATTTTCCGGTTGCAGTTACTGACGACTCAAGAGCCCTTGTACATGTAGTTCCGACAGCAAAGACCCTGTTACTGTTTTCTTTTGCATTATTTATCAAGTTGACTGATCTGTCAGGAATTTCATAATACTCCGCATCCATTTTATGTTTTGAAAGATCTTCTACATCAATCGTCCTGAAAGTTCCAATACCTATGTGAAGTGTTAGTTCTGCAAAATCAGCACCCTGAAGTTCAAGTTTTTTCATCAGATTTTTTGTGAAATGCAGACCTGCAGTTGGAGCTGCTACAGCTCCATCATTTTTTGCAAAAATAGTCTGGTATCTTTCTTTATCAAAATTCTCTTCGGTTCTTCCGATGTATTTTGGCAATGGAGTATGCCCCATTCTTCTCAGTGCAGCATTGAATTCCTCATCGGTTCCATCATACATAAATCTTATCGTTCTCCCTCTGGATGTTGTGTTGTCCAAAACTTCAGCTACCATTTCTTCTGATTCACCATCTTTTTCGAAGTAAAGTTTATTCCCTACACGGATCTTTCTGGCAGGATCTACCAATACATCCCATAATCTGAGTTTGGCATTTAATTCCCTCAGTAGGAAAACTTCAATTCTGGCACCTGTCTTTTCTTTGTTACCATATAGTCGGGCCGGAAAAACCTTGGTGTTGTTTATCACAAAAACATCTCCGTCATTTGTATAATCAATGATGTCTTTAAATAATTTGTGTTCAATTTTCCCACTGTCCTTGTGAACAACCATGAGTCTCGATTCATCTCT
Organism: Deltaproteobacteria bacterium; assembly: GCA_050258615.1. Classification (GTDB taxonomy): domain Bacteria; phylum Bacteroidota; class Bacteroidia; order Chitinophagales; family Saprospiraceae; genus JADJGA01. The sequence goes on from JBLMZC010000007.1 coordinate 54,410, forward strand.
TTCCTCAGCCGGATATTGGGCTATCAATTCGGGTGGCAATACAAAATTATACTTGGAAAGCTTTGATTTCATATACGGATTTAAAATTTTTTGCAAAAATAGTATTTATAAATTCAAATCATAATTAAATTGAAAATTAAATACAATTTGCAGAGTTTTTCAATATGTTAATCTAAACTTATTTTGCATTAACTTTATTATCCCTAATTTAGTTCCCGAAAAATAGTTTTATTCCTGAGTTAAGATTATTTTCATTTTTTTTAATGTATTTATGCTGCACATTATTTGTAAAGAAACAGACATGATTAAAAAACATTTAAACACATGCAATATTTATCGCTTTAATCATGAAATGTTCGACAAATAAAAAACAAAAAAATTGAACGGATGAAATTATACTTTAAGATTTTTTATGAGAGTATTTTACAGGCTAAAAGTCAGTTGGTAAATAATAAATTAAGAACGATTCTTTCATTATTAGGCATAACCATTGGAATTTTCAGTATTGTAATAGTCAAAACTGCAGTTGATTCACTGGAATCTAATATCAAAACCAGTTTTGCGAAACTTGGTACCGACATCGTTTATATTGATAAAATGCCATGGAATGAAAATCCAAGGGATAATTACTGGAAATACAGGCGTAGACCAGATATAGACTTCAAAGATTACAAGGCAATTAAAAAAAATGTAAAACATGCAAAGCTTTCAACTTTTACTCTTTTTGTTGCAGGCAAGACAATAAAATACAAATCTTCCAGTGTAGAAGGGGCTTATATACTTGCCCCAACCTGGGAGTTTGGTGAAATGATGAAAATTGATTTTGCTGAAGGAAGATATTTTACCAGGCTTGAATATAATCAGGGACTAAATAAAGTAATACTGGGATATAATATTGCAAACGAACTTTTCAAGGGAACCAACCCTGTTAATAAAGTTATTAGCTTTTATGGACAAAAATTCAATGTGATAGGAGTTATAAATAAAGAAGGAGATAATATTGTGAATGTGATGCCTTTTGATGATGCGATCATGCTCAATTACAATACAGCAAGAAAATTTATTGATGTAAAGGATCCATTCAGGACAGGACGAATGCTTAGTGTCCAGGCTTATGATGACAAAGAAATAAGTAAAATGACAGATGAAATAGTAGTTGCTATGAGGAAAGTAAGATCACTGAAACCACTGGAAGAAAATAATTTTGCAGTGAACGAATCATCTCTATTTATGAGAATTCTTGATTCAGTTTTCGCTTCCATAAATATTGCGGGCTTTTTTATTGGAATTTTTGCACTTATAGTCGGAATGGTGAGTATAGCAAATATAATGTTTGTATCAGTTAAAGAAAGAACCAATATAATAGGAATAAAAAAAGCTATTGGAGCGAGAAGAATAGTTATCCTTTCAGAATTTCTTATTGAGGCAATAATACTTAGCCTTACGGGAGGAATTGTGGGTATTATTATGGTATGGGGATCTACAAAGATAATCAATAATTTCGTCGACTTTACGATGTTTCTGTCAATCGGTAATATCATTTATGGAGTTCTTTGGAGTATTGGAGTAGGGATAATTGCAGGGTTTTGGCCGGCATTTAAAGCATCTAAACTTGATCCGGTGGAAGCAATCAGAAGGTGATTTCTATCCCACCGGTTGTAAATATTCCTGATTATGTACATATAATAAACCTTTTCATCGATTAAAATCAAGTTACTTAACCTTAAAAACTACTTTTGCCATTTATTAAATTTAAAACATTGAATATGAAAAAAATTGTATTTTATTTTTTAATGATGATATTGTGTTTACCTGCCTTTTCTCAGTCAGGCAGAATACAATTCACAGAATATGAACTAAATAACGGATTAAAAGTAATCCTTCATCAGGATCATTCCATACCAATTGTAGCTGTGTCAGTAATGTATCATGTAGGTTCAAAAAATGAAAGACCTGACAGAACCGGTTTTGCACATTTTTTTGAACACCTGATGTTTGAAGGAAGTAAATATATCAAAAGGGGTGAATTCGACAAATACCTTCAAAATGTAGGGGGAACCAACAATGCAAATACGAGTCAGGACCGGACATTTTATTATGAAATACTTCCATCTAATAACCTTGAGCTCGCTCTCTGGCTCGAATCAGAAAGGATGCTGCATGCCAGGGTGGATTCAGTAGGAATTGAAACTCAGAGACAGGTTGTCAAAGAAGAAAAAAGACAAAGAGTAGATAACCAGCCATACGGAAGTTTAATGGAAGAAACCTTTAAAAGAGCATTTAAGGTTCATCCCTACCGTTGGCCTGTTATAGGATCCATGGAGCATCTTGATGCTGCTTCTTTTGATGATTTTAAAAATTTCTATAAAAAATTCTATGTTCCGGATAATGCTATTTTATCAATTGCAGGTGACCTGAATATTGATGAGACCAAGTCTCTGATAGAAAAATACTTCGGTACCATTCCAAAGGGAACAATGGATCTGACACCTGATTATTCACCAGAACCATATCTTAACGGAGAGGTGCGTGATACCGTTTATGATAACATCCAGCTACCTGCTTATGTTGAAGCATACAGGATACCAAAAATCGGTACAAGGGACTTCTATGCAGCTTATATGCTTGCCCAGTTGATTTCAGGAGGAAACAGTTCAAGATTGAACAAAAAACTTGTTGATGAAGATCAGTCAGCAGTTTTCGTTGGAAGCTTTCCATTTCCTCTGGAAGATCCGGGAATTCATCTGGTATTCGCTGTTGCAAACATGGGAGTTGATCTAAAGAAAATCGAGAATTCAATTCACGAAGAGATAAATAAGATAAAAGAAAACACAATTTCTGACCTCGAATTCCAAAAACTCCGAAATATGATAGAATCCCAGTTCGTAAGCAATAATACAAGTATGGTGGATATTGCTGAGAATCTGGCAAATTACAGGATGTTTCATGGAGATGCCAACCTGATAAATACGGAACTGGAAAAATATATGTCAGTTACCAAGGAGGATATCTCAAAAGTAGCCAGGAGCTATTTCGATGAAAAGAACAGGGTTGTATTATATTATCTGCCAAAAGCTAATTGAAATTAAATAACTTATATAAAAAGATATATTATGAGAAGATCAATATTAATAATTTTATCCGGAGTATTGTTTATGTATTGTACTCCAAAACTAGTTACAGAGAAAACTGTTGAACCTGCAGATTTCAGATCTGTTGCCCCTGCTCCCAAACCTGCACCTGCAATAGCATTTGGTGATTATCAGACTTTCGCACTTGAAAATGGCATGAAGGTTATTGTTGTTGAGAATAACAAGGTGCCTAAAATTGGGATAAGGCTTTTTTTGGACAGAAAACCCTTCAATGAGGGAAATAAAGCTGGTGTTGCTGAATTCATGGGTTCACTCCTGTCAAGAGGCTCAGTCAGTAAAAGCAAACAACAGATAGATGAGGCGATTGATTTCCTGGGTGCCCAATTCTCGACTTCAGCCAATGGATTTAATTTGTCCGGACTTTCAAAGTATGCTGATAATATGCTTGGTATTGCTTCTGATGCAGTATTAAACCCGGCTTTTCCTCAATCTGAATTTGATAAGATCAAAACCCAAAAGATGTCTGAACTTGCTTCACTTAAGGATGAGCCAAATGCTATTTCAGGTATAGTCTCTTCAGTAATAAACTATGGAAACGCACATCCATATGGAGAAGTTTCAAATGAAGAAACTATCAATAACATTTCAGTTAAAGATATACAGAATCTGTATAATGACTATTTTAGCTCATTTGACTCTTATCTGGTTTTTGTTGGAGACATCAAACCAAATGATGCGAAATTGCTGGCAGAAAAATACTTTGGAAAATGGGGCAATAAAAAGTTTTTACCAAATAAACCACCTTCGATAACATACCCTGAAAAAACTACTTCCAATTTTGTAGCTAAAAGAGGTGCAGTCCAGTCAGTTATAGGAGTAACATATCCTGTTGATCTTAAACCAAATAGTGAAGATCTTATTAAGGTCAGAGTTATGAACACTATTCTGGGAGGATATTTCAGGAGCAGACTCAACCAAAATCTCAGGGAAGACAGAGGCTATACTTATGGTATCAGGTCAAGCCTTACCGATGATATGGAAATAGGACAATTCTATACAAGTGCATCAGTCAGAAATGAAGTAACCGATACCGCAATTGATCAGATTTTAATTGAACTTAAGAAACTTAGAAATGAAAAAGTTTCACCGGAAGAGCTTAAAGTTGTAAAAAGCGTAATGACTGGAAATTTTGGAATGGCAATGGAAGACCCCAATACTATTGCAGAATTTGCCCTGAAAACTGAAAGATATAATCTTGCCAAGGACTTTTATCCCAATTATCTTAAAAAACTGGAAGCAGTTTCATCAGATGATGTACAAAAAATGGCCCAGAAATACCTCAGCCCTGATAAATGTAATATACTGGTAGTCGGTGATAAAACCATTCTAAGTGAAAAATTAAAAAAATATGGTGTTGTAAAACAGTATGACATCTTTGGTAAACCTGTAATGGAGGATAAAACAACAAGTCCGGTAATGAACCTCAATGAACTTATTAAAAAGAATATTGAAGCTTTAGGTGGACAGAATAATGTGGATGCCATAAAATCAATGGAAGCGATCTATACTGCTGAAATTCAGGGTATGAAACTTGATATTTGGGAATTAAAAGCAAATGGCAATAAAACTGCCATGAAATTGAAAATGATGGGTCAAGTAGTTCAGGAACAGGTTTTTAATGGCGAGAAAGGATACCAGTCAGCGCAGGGTCAAAAGAAGGATATGGATGAAAAGGAAATGCAGGAGGCAAAATATGAAGCAGGAATATTTCCTGTTTTATCGATGAATAACGGTAAGTATTCCATGGGAAATAATGAAAAAGTCGAAGGAACGGAGTATTTCACTGTAGTCTCAAAGAGTGAAGATAAAACAACTATATATTATTTTAACACAAAGACCTTTCTTTTGGAAATGGAAGAAGTAAATATGAAACAGGGTGAAGAATCACAGACCATTACCAGGGAATTCAAGGATTTTAAAAATTATAATGGAGTTTTATTCCCTGCAAAAATAATACTTAAAGGTGCAATGCCTTTTCCACTTGAAATGAATGCAAATGAAATACTTATAAACAGACCATTTGATGATTCAATTTTCAAATTCTGATATAAAAAGAAGGAGCCGATGGCTCCTTTTTTTTTGCAACTAGTTTTTTCAAATTTTCAAAAAATAAAAAAAATTAGGTAGCTTTGCAGTTTGAATAATTTAATACCTCAAGTATGGATTCCAGAGTGGTTTATGAAAATATGACTTTTGCAAAAATGATAGATTCTGAAGAAATAGAGTCTAAAATAGCCGTACTTGCTTCAGATATAAACAGGGAATATTTTGGTCAGAAAATTGAGGTAATTATCGTACTTAAAGGTGCATTTATTTTTGCTGCTGATCTGGTTCGTCACTTTAATTTTGATCACAGGATTCATTTTATTCAGTTTTCATCCTATCAGGGTACGGTTTCAAGCGGCTTAATAACTGAAAAATTTCCTCTTGACCTTGATGTAAAGAATAAAAAAATACTGATTATTGAAGATATTGTTGATACTGGCAATACTTTAAATTATTTCATTCAAAAACTAGGTTCAGATGCACCGCTTAGCATTGATATTGCAGCACTTCTTTTCAAAACTGAAGCGTATTCCCACAATTATCCTGTTAAATTCAGTGCTTTTCAAATTGAAAACAAGTTTGTAATAGGTTATGGACTTGACCTCAATGAGCAGGCAAGAAACCTTCCTCATATTTATCAGCTTGATAAATAGAAAATTTTATTTGATTTCATTGCTTATAACTTTTGGCCCAATATCAGGAAATGATATTGGAGTTCCATGCTAACTAAAACATTTGTAAATTCTGTGATTGTCAACTGCCTTGATATTTCTTGAGGATCACAGCGAATTTCTAATGGTGGGCCCATAGGCATTTCTTCCTTTTTCCAGTCCACAATCATGATTTGACCACCAGGTTTCAAGACCCTATAACATTCCTTTAGCATGAGAATAGGATCATCCAGTTCATGATGCAGGTTAACCATGATCAGAATGTCTGCAAAATTTTCTTGAAAAGGAATTTGGTTTTCTTCCATCAGATGCGTACTTATGCTATTGTGATCTTTTAGCACATTTTCATTTATCCAGTGTAGCATTTCGTTTGAAATATCGCATGCCAATATCTTTGCGGAAGGATAATACTGAGCAAGTTGGATAGAAAAAAAACCCGTTCCCGCTCCAATGTCAAGAATCAGCTCTGGTTTTTCAACTTTGAATTTTGAAAATATTACATCTGGTGGAAGGTCTTTTAATCTGTTGGGATTATTAAGTTTATTTAGAAATTCCGGTTTGAATTTGTGATCACTCATATTATTATTCATTTTCCTCTTTTAAGTCAAGACAAATACTTTTTCGGCTTACTTCCACTAACCTGTACCTGATACCTGCTGTTTCAAAAAGTTTTTTTGAGACCTTCACATCTGCGTTCCCTGCATATTTATCTGAAAGATATACTACTTCCTTTATACCACTTTGAATTATTGCCTTAGCGCATTCATTACAAGGGAAAAGTGTAGAATATATTTTGCAACCATTCAGATCAATACCCACGTTGTTCAGAATCGCATTCAATTCGGCATGGCATACATATGGATACTTTGTTTCCAAAAAATCACCTTCCTTTACCCACGGAAATTGATCATCACTGCATCCAATCGGCAATCCGTTATATCCCATTCCAACAACTTTATTTCTTGTATTGACAATACAGGCACCAACCTGTGTGCCCGGATCCTTACTGCGTTTGGCCGACAAAACTGCCAGGCCCATGAAATATTCATCCCAGGTTATATAATCTTGCCTTTTCATTCTGTTTTTTGCTTTTTTAAATCTATTATAAAAAATTTTGTCTCAAATCCGTTTAAAATCACTGAACCATTTTGTAAAATATCTCCGTTCACATCTGATTCTTGTATTGAAATAACTTTGCCAGTATCAGGGTTTTTTAATTCAACCATGGTTTTTTTACCTTCTAATTCTCTAATATGGAGTTTGATTCGATATTCATCTAATGGGATCATTCCAAGTAAGAGGACATTTTCAGGTATACCATCAATGATCTTTCCTTCTGACAGGTTTTCAATATTTCCACCCCCAGGTAACACTCTCGTAAGGAATGGAGTTTTGTTTTCCCAACCAAATCTGGTTGCATATGTATTCGATATTTCATTTCCTGATGTCAGGCTATAAGTCCAGTTGTGACCTCCTCTCTGGTCAGCATTGAAATTCGTCGTCCAGTAATTATTCATGGGCCATGAATATATATGATTTTTCTCTGGTAAAGCACCGCTTTTGAATCTGCCTGTATTAATATTTCCGGGATGGAACAATGGCATTTCATTAGAACTCAAAACTATTTGAAACTTGTCGTTTTTTACCGATGTAAAACTCTGCATCAGTGCCCAGTCAGACGATGATCCGGGTATCTGGTCTTCTCCATTTTCAATAATTCCTCCCGCAGTTTCAGTGAATATTTTTCCATTTTCCAAATAAAACGGAAATGAAATATAAAAACTTTCAGGGTCGGTTATATTCTTCTTGACAACACTTAAATGTACTTCAATTCTTTTTTTCGTATTAAAAAATCTAAATTCTATGGTATAGCCCCTTGGTTCTTCAAAAGTCTCAGATTTGCCAGTAAATTTGTATGTATCCCAGATTTGGCCCGGTATAAAGCTTTCGAATTGTGCTTCGTCCAGCCCTTTTCTGATATGATCATTTAACTTGAACATCTCCAATTGGCTCCGGTTACCTAATTTTTCGAGTATAAATTCTCCAAACCTGTATTTCGCACTAGGGTCAAGTAATTCTATACCAGCTTGTTTATCAAAAATTGATATAATGACTGCATTTTTTTTATCTAAAGTTGCTTTATACCATTTGTTTTCATAATCAGAAGGTACTTCATTATAAATAATTGTACTGCCAATATCTTTAGTTTCGATCGTAAATCTTTTAAATCCGAGAGCAGGGATATCTTCGGTCCAAATAGCCCAGTAAGTCCCGTCTGATCTGTACGAAACAGGCTGTGCCTTTAATATATTTCCTTGGCTATCCTTGATCAAGGCGGTTTGTCCCCTTGGTATCAGCTGATGATCTATATAGACTATTGCGATTCCATTTCTTTTCCAGTTAAGGGAATTATACACCAGGAGTGAAGGTTTTTTTTCATTTTTAAAATCGTTTTGCAGAAGTCCCATCACTTCTTCACCAAGCATGGAGACCCTTCGGTGGGCTTCCCAGGCATAAGAATCTTTCAGTGCTCTTTGCTCCATAGTATTAGCATGAAGTGGTTCTCTGACACTCTCGGAATATCCGGTGGTGTGTTCTCCATAAAACAAAAGTGCATTTTGTATAAGCGGTATTTTCTGCACTGAGCCAGGGCTTAAAGCCATATTTTTTAGCATTGCAAATGAAAGACCCGTTGCAAAAGAACTTAATGAATTTGCAGCTGTACGGGCTGTTGCCACTTCCCTGGCTGAAGCTCCCAGTCCATCAGCCCACCAGTCCGGCCAGGCACCCTTAATCACTTCAAACTCTGAAGAGTGATTTTTTTCCATCTTTTCAAAGAATGCTGTAGCGGTTGAAGTCTGCAATTTTGGTGTTTCGTATATCTGATTCCATTCATTTATGAGCTTGCACATAATTGTTGATGGTGGAGAATTGTCAGTGGTATATCCTGAAAACTGCAAAGCCACTTCATTGTATTTATAATCTTTTTTCATAAGATCATCGAGGTAATAAAAGATCTTGTCTGCAGATTTGTTTATATCTCCTGAAACAAGGTCCATCAATGTATTACCCTTCATATAATGCTCGGCTCTGAAAGCTAGCAATTTATTTCCTGCAGGGGATTCCCACCAGAAAAAACCTGGTTTGTCAAAACAAATCAATGCCCTGTGACCATGTGTTCCCATATTTAAATACCTGACTCCTGCATCAGAAAAGTAGTCAATTAAACACATGGCTATTCCATTTACATCATTTTGCATTGCAAGACTGGCAGGAATTCCAATATCTTTCAATCTTTTAAGTGGCTCAAGTGAGGCAGCAATTGTTGGTTCATCAGGCAATTCAGAAAAATTGTAGTACATAGCAGTAACTTCTATCCTGCCTTCCCTGATACGTTTTATAAGCCTCTCTAACTGACTAGCAGGACGGGTTTTAAAATATTCATCAACAGCCCATGATGCCTCGCACGTCCACCTGAATTTTGCTTGATCAGGCAGATGATCTGTTGCATCACAATAATCAAGGGCATAATCGATATATCTGAGGTGTTCTGCAAGTATTTCTGTTTGCGATCGTGTATATCCAATATCTGTATGGCTATGCTGGATGAAATTAATTTCCCATTTTTTTACCGGTTCAAGGCTAATGTTTTTAAAAATTTTTTTATTGTTAATCACAATTTCAATAGTGATATCTTTTTTCTTTTCTACAGGATCGAATTTAAGCTTCAGATAGTTATAGCCTAAATGTAAACTGTCTTTCAGGATCAGTCTTCCTCTGGATAAAAATTTTATTTCTGTTTTTTCTCCAAAAAAGAAAATTCCGGCATATGCCAGTTGTCTGATTTTGGAGTTTTCTTTTATAGTAGCATGGATAGGCTTTATCCTTATATCAGTCTCTATTTTTTTCTGATATGTCATATACCATGATGTCAATCCTGATTTGCCACCTGTAACTTTTATTCTTATTTTTTGTCCAATGTTTATTTTTTCAATAGGTATCCTTAATATCATATAACCATGATGGTCACCATGCTGATCGGTCCATTCTTTGTAAAAAGAAAGACGACTGCCATCATTATTGTTTATATCCCAATTTGGTTTTCCATCTGTAAAAAATGTAAATGGTGAGGTAAATTCATTGCTTAATTCAAAATGAGCTATTCCAGGACTCGATCCTAATGCAGCTACCCATATAAAAGTATAATATTTATTTTCCTGAGCTGTATTGACTGGTTCGGTTTCCCATTCCATGAAATCATTTCCGGTAGAAGCACGTATAAGTAAGCTTTCATGCAGGTCTGGTATGAAACTATGATATTCGAAATCTGTTCCGCTTATTTTCCTGTTATATCCGTTAATTATCTGATCTTCAGAGGTCAGGATGACCTGACTTAATATTACATCCCCTGACAGGATAAGCATTAAATAAATAATCAATATTTTTTTCATACCTGAAAAATTTATTTTTAGTTTTTGCAATTACAAGTTATACCATTTATATTTATTCTTTAGTCCAATTGCATTTTGGTATAATTCCGATACAATAGCTGTTAAGGCCAACTTTGTTGGACTATTACAGATATATTTTCGGTATTAGAACCTCAGAAAATCTCAACAATAATATTATCTTATTTGAACATGGGCTGATAAAAAAAATAAGCCAAAAGAAGTAGCTTATTTTTTTTACTCATTTTACAAAAAATAAGACAAACATTACTTTTGAATTATAGATTCTGAATAGCCACAAATTGTTTTTTCAGCAAAGTTAATAAAAACAGGATTATGGAGTATGCATTTATGATTGAACGGACAAATAGGAAAAAGTATTTGATTTTAAAGTCCTCAAATTATTGTCAATGGAAAAATAAAAACCAATAAACAAGAATAGAGTTGGTATAATTGAAAATACAAAAAATTAGAGTATTGTCTACCATTTGAAAAAAAACATTTTTCAGACCCTGAGGATTCCCCTGAATCCACGAGCGGCATAATACGATTCTGCTCCGTTGTGATAAGTGAAAACAGTGTCGTATCTTCTGTCACAAAATAAAGCTCCACCAAGTTTTCTGATGCTTTCCGGGGTTTTCACCCAACTGGAGGTTTTCATATCAAATTTAGTTAATAGCTGAAATTCTGAATATTGACTTGCAGTAACAAGTTCAATTCCCATTTCAGATGCCATATCAGCTGCATTATTCGCAGGTTTATTTTCCTTTCTCGAATCTAAAGCTGCTCTGTCATAACAAAGGCTCCTTCTTCCTTTTGGACTTTCCTCACAACAATCGAAAAAAAGAAATTCACCTGTTTTAAGATCAAATGCAATGACATCGGGTTCCCCTCCACTCATCTCCATTTTATATAGTGATGTTAGTTTTTCTGTTTTTGATTGGAGTTTCTGCATTACATCGTTCCATTCGATATTATCATGCCGGTGCTTATTTTTTTCAAATCTAGTTTGAAGAATGTTCAGTAGTTGATTGATGTCCTCCATTGTCAGTTTTTTATCAGCCATATGAAAATATTTAATTAATTGCAGGGTACAACTTTGTTAAAATAATCAGAATCAAGTCTATTAACCAATTTAAATAAAATTGAAATCACAGAATTAAGTAATAAATCAGATACAGAAATTTTTTGAAAAAGAATAGAATTGTGGAGCTGCCGGGATTCGAACCCGGGTCCAGACAAAGCGTCCATAGACTTTCTACATGTTTATTGCCATATTGATGTGTCAGATCTGAGATTGGTTATGACACAAACCGATTCAAACCTTATTCCCTTAAATCTTGAAACAGAACCGGGAATTATTCTGAATCCAGCCTGAGGTTTGATGATGCGCTTTGCTCTGTTTATCAGGCATCAAGAACATAGCACAAAGGCATTTTAATCCCTTGGATTAAGCTGCCATAGCATAGCGATAGTCGCCATTCAAATTTCGGTTGACAGTTATTTTTTAACGGAGATAAACTATCATGCTCCGACATGCTTACCTATAAACTTACTTTCCTGTCGATTCCAGTCAGCCCCATTATCTTTATAATAGTAAGTAAGAAACAAAATATATATTAAAAAAGTTCCCGGTGTTAAAATAAATGCTTAGTCACTGATAATTAGTCAAGTTATTGTTGCTATTATTGTAAAAGATCTATCAAAGTTTGGAAATAATAGTTCCACATTTAATCCAAAAGGCTAATAAAAATTTATTAATTTCTGTCTGACTTGGTAATAAAAAAATGAATATCATATTTAAAGGCCATAACTATAATTTACCATCTTAGTATTAATACGCGAATAATGACTTAAAGATAATTTGATTCAAATATTATTAATTTGAAAATTTTTTTTATTGAGCTTCTATAAAATTGATTATTTTTGAAAAAAAAATTTATGAATGAATATATTAAAAATGAAATCAGGGATCATTATGCCAAAATAGAATTCTTCCATCCTTCTCATAATTCCATGAGTATGGCATTGCTGGCAGCTTTATCTGAATTGTTTGTGGAGCTTAACAATGTTGATGACATAAAGTGTATTATTCTTACGAGTGCCGGACAGGGAAGTTTTTGTGCAGGTGCGAATTTTGAGGAACTTAAGAATATCAGAGATGAAAAGGAAGGGCTTGAGTTTTTTTCCGGTTTCGGTAATGTAATTAATTCAATGAGACAATGCAGTAAACTTGTGATTGGAAGGATTCACGGTAAGTCAGTAGGTGGTGGAGTAGGATTGATATCTGCCTGTGATATTGCTTTCGGTACAATCAGATCATCAATAAGGCTTAGTGAACTCGCAATAGGTATTGGCCCCTTTGTTATAGCACCGGCTGTGATCAGGAAAACCGGGATAGCAGCTTTTTCTGACCTTTCTCTGAATCCTGCCGAATGGAAAGGACCAGAATGGGCACAGGCACATGGATTATTTTCAAAAGTATTCAATGACACTGTCGAAATGGATGATTTTATTATCAACTATATCGAATCTTTATCTTCGTTTAGCACAGAGGCTATTGCTGAAAATAAAAGACTACTTTGGAGCGGAACTGACGATTGGGCTGAAGTGATGAAGTCACGTGCTGCTATCAGCGGAAAACTGATCCTGAATTCGAAATTCTGATCACTTTCTTTAAAAGATATCGTATCCTGTGATCCTAGTCGGGATCGGTACCTGACAATCTTAGAATGTATTTATATTATTTATTAGAATTTACATAACTAATACCTAAAGCAGGACTAAGGCCGAAAGAAGTATTGTATTGTGAACAGATGTTTAGTTGTATCATTGGAGCTATGCTATACTGTATGCCGACAGAAAAGTCAGAAAACCTGTCAAGATCATTTCGAAAACCACCATAAAGTGATAGTTTTTTCATCAAATCAAATTGTAAACCTGCTTTAATAAAAAAATTCCGGTCAAAATGCTTCTCTATTTCTGCATACAGTCCCAATGATTCAGACACATTGTATTTCAAACCCATAAAGGCAAGCACCGGCAATCTTACATCATCAATAAATTTTACGGGAAATGGATTAACCAGATAGAATGCGAGACTAAACTGTTCATTAAGCTCATATTGTAAGCCAAAGTCAGCATTATAACCTGTCCGGTTGCCATATTCTTCTATTACCAGATTATACATGTTAAACCTTATTCCAATCGAAAAAGCATCAGTCAATTTCCTTGCATAATTGATGCCAGCCTGAAATTCACTATACTCTTCAATGCCAAATTTCTTTATAGTAACTCCGAAAGAACCGGCTTTGGAAAAATTCTTCACCAAACCAAATCCAAGGTTGCTAAGATTGAATGCCTGGAATCTGTTCTCATAGGAAATGTCTGCTGCTAAATTATTTATATTTGAAATACCTGCTACATTTCCATATATAGAGCTTATGTCTCTGAAAAGGGTTATACAACTTCCGTTTCCAACTGCTTTGGCTCCAAATGATTCAATATTATTGAATTGTCCTTTGGTATCCGGACATAATATTAAAAAGAATAAAACTATGATTAAATGTTTTTTCATAATTCAAAATATTAATTTTAATTCACTGTTTAAAAGTTGGTGTGCAATGAGCTTTATTTTAATACAAATAAAATGATTATTGATAATATTTAATAAAATTTGATTAATTAATTAATTTTTAACAGCATTATTTGATAAACATGCATCTCAATAAATAATAGCTATTTTATAAAGATTCACTTCAATTTTTTAATTTTTTTTGTTAACTCATTTAAAATTCGTAACTTATTTATTAATATTTATTGTTAATTAAAATTTTAGTTTTACTTTTGCATCTTTAAAATAAATAAAATATTTGATTTTATGAAAAAAATTTTTGTACTGGCTTTGATGGTTTTGATTTTTGATTTCACATACAGTCAAAGTCCTGATTTCGTAAGAAGCCTTACTTTCAAAAAGTTGTTTATTGATTATAAATCACAAAACGGAGGTACGCTTACAGCATTCAAAGATTACAGACATGGATTTGAAATTGGTTTATCACATAATATTACTAAAAACCTCAGTCTTTATATTCCTGGTAAATTTGGGGTGGTTCAGGATTCAATTGATAAAACGTTTAAAACTCTCCTTGGTGCAGATGCAGTTTTGCAATACCATTTCTTTAATAAGGCCGGCAATATCACTCCATATATTCTTGCTGGTGGGGGTATTACACAGGTTTATAAAGGTGATTACGATGTGAATATACCTCTTGGGATTGGAATCAATTTCAGAGCTGCAGAGAGGATATTTATCAACATCCAGTCAGAATACCGTATTTCATTAAATCTTGAGAAAAACGTCCTCCATCATGGCGTAGGGATTGTCTATTCATTCGGCGGAAAAAAAGTTGAGGGTGGAATTGTCGTTCAGATCAAAGATGGGGATGGAGATGGCGTAAGGGACGATATTGATCTGTGCCCGCAGGTAAGAGGCCCTGCTGAGTTGAATGGATGCCCTGACACTGATGGAGATGAAGTTCCTGACTACAGGGATGCATGTCCGGATACTAAAGGATTGAAAGACCTGAAAGGATGTCCTGACTCTGATGGAGACGGGGTTGCAGATCTTGACGATGAGTGTCCAAATCTTGCAGGAAGCAAATTTAATAAGGGATGCCCGGAAGAGAAAAAATTCAGCGACAAAGATAAGGATGGAGTAGAAGATAAAGATGATAAATGCCCTGATCAGGTTGGGACAGCAGCTACTAAAGGTTGCCCTGACTCTGACAATGACGGAGTGGCAGATCATGAGGATGAATGCCCTGTTATTGCCGGACCAGTCAATGCTAAGGGATGCCCGGATTCAGACGCTGACGGAACTCCTGATAATAAAGATAAATGTCCTAAGGCTTTTGGACCTAAAGTTTATGATGGATGCCCGGATACAGATGGTGACGGACTTGATGACTATAATGACAAATGTCCTACTATGCCAGGAACAGTTGAAAATAAAGGTTGTCCAAAAATCTCAGCTCAGGACAAGGAAACATTGGATATAGCAATGAGGTCAGTAGAATTTGATCTTGGTAAAGCTACATTGAAAACTATCTCTTATCAGATTCTAAATCAGGTCAGTGAAATTATGAAAAAATATCCTGATTATAATGTCGTTATAAGTGGACATACTGACAATACAGGATCATCAACTATTAATCAATCACTTTCCGAGCAAAGAGCAAAATCATGTTATGACTACATGATGGGACAAGGTGTCTCCGCTTTGAGAATGAGTTACGTGGGTTATGGAGAGTCACGTCCTATTTCTACAAACGATACCCCTCAGGGTAGAGCTTTGAACAGAAGAGTTGAGTTTAATCTTGTGCCTGCTAAATAATATGCAAATAACATAATGATCAAAGAGCCGATGATTTTCACCGGCTCTATTTTTTTGTTAAAAACTTATTAATTAATATAATTTTTACAATTTATATTTCATAATTCAGTTTAAAAAAGTCTTATTAAATAGTTAAATAATTTCATAAATGAAAAACCTGTTGACAGTATTACTTTTTGCATTTATTAATTTAATTCATCTTAATGCCCAAAAACATCATGAATTGAAATTCAACATTTCGAATTACGAAAATGACACTTTATTATTGGCATATTTTTATGGAGAAAAGCAATTGGTTAAGGATACAATTTTTGCCTTGAAAAAGGGGATTTTTGAATATAAATCTGATTCGATTCTTGATCCTGGAGTTTATATTGGTCTGCTTTATCCCAGTAAAGAGTATTTTCAGTTTTTAATCGATGATTCGGAGTTTAAGTTTACTATAAATGTAGATTATAAAGATTTGCAGAATATTTCCTCTAAAGCATCAAAAGATAATAAGCTATTTTTTGAATACCTGGGGTATATAAGTGAAAAAAACAAATTGGCAAAAGCCTTGAATGAAGAGAAAAGCAAAATAACAGACCAAAAGGGCGATACAGGAGAAGTTGATAAAAAGTTGGATGATCTTGACAAAGAAGTAAATGCCTTTCAGATGAAACTGATAAATGAGAATCCAAAAACTCTGACAGCAATGCTCATCAAGGCAAATCGTGATGTTCAGCTACCCGAGTTTGCAGGGACATCTGAAGAAGTGAATTTAAAGAAATTTAATTTCTATAAAACTCATTACTTCGATAATATTGATTTTCAAAATCCGGCAACACTTTTTTCTCCATTTATTCACAACAAAATAGAATCCTTCATGGAAAACCTCACTGCTCCTATTCCGGACAGCATTAATTTAACTATAGATTACATTTTACGAAAAATGCCAGTCAATTCAGAAATTTGGAAGTATTATGTAGCTCATTTTTTAAATAAATATGCTAAATCGCAGTATGTAGGTATGGATGGGGTTTATGTCCATATTGTTAAGAATTATTATGCAAAAGGACTTACTCCTTGGGTAGAACAGGATAAACTAATAAAAATTATCGATAATGCAGTTAGAATGGAAAATGTACTTATAGGCAAGACCGCTCCAGATCTTAAGCTTTATAGAGAAGATAAAACACCTGTGAAAATCAGTGAAATAATTGCAGATTTTACTGTATTGGTTTTCTGGAAACCTGATTGCGGACATTGCAAAACCACTATGCATTCAATAGTGGAGTTTCAGGATAAATATCGTGATAAAGGCATCAAGGTAGTTTCTGTATGTACAAAAATGGGAAATAAGATCAGTGAATGCTGGAGTATGGCAAAAGAATTAAAGATGGAAAACTTATTCCTTAACCTTGGGGATGAAAACAATTCTTCTAATTTCCACTCAGAATATAATATCCAGACCACTCCGGCTATTTTTGTCCTTGATAAAAATAAAAAAATACTGATAAAACAGATACCTGGTGAAAAACTTGGAGAAATAATGGACAATTTCCTAAAATCAGATAAAAATGAATAATATGATGAAGCTGTCAGTTTTATTATCATTATATATATTAATACCTATCTTATTTTATAACTGTTCTGTGACCAAAGTAGTCGACCAAAACAATAATAAATTGTTTGCTGAGGCAAAAGAAAAATTTGCTCCGGATTCCAGAGTTGCGGTGTTTGATATTAGCGGTATAAAAAAGGGTAAAAATATTGTTCTTAAGGGTGAAACTACAAATAAGGAAGCTAAGGAATTCCTGATTAAAATTTTTATGGACAGTAAAATGAATGTCACCGATAGTATCAAAATGCTACCTGAGGCTGGTCTGAAGGAAAATTTTGCAATTGTACGGGTTTCAGTTTCCAATTTGAGAACAAAACCACAGCATTCTGCCGAATTGGCCACTCAGGCAATAATGGGCACCCCGCTTAAGGTACTGAGAAATGACAATAATTGGAGTTTGGTACAAACCCCTGATCAATATATTGCATGGGTCGACAATTCAGGTATCGAATTGATGAATGAAGGTGAAAGAAAAAAATGGCTTAAAATACCGAAATTAATTGCAAATGTTCAAAATGGGCTAATAACTGAATCTGAAGAAATTCACTCTAATCCGGTCTCTGATTTTGTGATAGGAAGCATTGTAGGATTGAAAGGCGAATCTATAGACAAGAAATTCTGGATTGTTACACTTCCTGATAACCGTATAGCTTATGCTGATAAGAAAGATTTTCAAAAAATAGAAGATTTTTATACTGCCAATAACGAAATATCATCAGACGACCTGATAAATGATAGTTATCAGTTTCTTGGCTCACCATACCTTTGGGGAGGTACTTCTTCAAAGGGTATGGATTGTAGTGGTTTCACCAAAACAGTATTCTTTATAAATGGTTTTATCATCCCGCGTGATGCATCGCAGCAGGTAAAAGTTGGTGATCCTGTTAAATTGGACGAAGCTTTTTCGCAATTGTTATCTGGTGATCTGCTATTCTTTGGAAATAAAAGACCGGATAATTCGGACAGTATAACTCATGTGGGAATTTATCTTGGAGAGGGTAGATTTATCCATTCCTCAGGTATCGTAAAAATTGAAAGCCTTTTACCATCAGATAAGGATTATAGTGATTTCCGGGCTAAATCCTTGCTGCAGGCACGAAGGTATATAAATTGTAAAAACCAATCAGGAATTTACAGGATACAAAGTACTTACGGATATTATTAAATTTAATGTAAAATGAAAATGAAAAAAATATCATTACTTTTATTGTTTACCTTAAGTTTACAGGTATTAAGTGCTCAAAAACAATACCTCTCCATCAAAGATAGTGATTCTGAGGCAATTAAACTATTTAACAGATCTAAATCCGTTTTAAAAAATGCAACCAGCCTGGAAATACTTTATAAAATGACATCTTATTTTCCTGAATCCAAACCTTTAGGGATAGATGGTATATTAAAACAGCAGGGCAATATGTATTTTGTTGAATTAGGGGATAAAAAAATTTATTGTGACAGCAAAAGCCTGATTGTCTTTAACAGAACTCAGAATACAGCCCAGATCAATGATTTGGATGAAAAATCAGGTGCCCTTACACCTTATAGTATTTTAAATTCTTACGATGAAAAAAACTATATTTTTGCAATAGGGGAAAAAACTATAATTAATAAAAAATCTTTACAACAAATAGTATTGAAGCCAGCTGCGAAAAGATCCGAATATTTAAAAATTGAATTTATAATTAACACGAGATCAGGATTGCCCGAAGAGATAAAAATGTTTATGAAAGATGGATATAAAACATTCTTTAAAATAAGTTCTGTTAAATTGAACCAAAAGTTCAATAATAACGTTTTTATATTTAACAAGGCAGAACACCGTGGTGTTACTGTCGATGACCTGAGGATGGATTGATAATAGACCTAAGACTGTTCTCAGTCAAACCAACCTGATCGGCTTGATATAGAACCTCAAGTCGATCTTTTTTTATCCTCTTTGGACAAATATCTTACTTGTATAAATATCATCTGAATTTTTAAATCTTACAAATAATATTCCTTCGGAGTTTTCTGGAAGTTTTATAGTTATTTCATGATGTCCGTTCTCGATTTTACTGCTCAGGATTTTTTTGCCTACTAAATTGAATAATTCTATTGTTGCAGCCCTTGATACTGAGCTTGCAGAGTATAATACCAGATGATCAGTATTTATTGGATGGTAAATGTTCCAATTTTCATCGCCAGTTTCAACATTCAGACTGCTTGTTGGGCATTTGATTACACCTGGTTCAATTACTTTCTTACAATATATGTATTTACTATCTTGTATTATATATTCAAGAGGCATCTGATCTTTGCAATTGTAAGATCCAAGTATTATAGGAAGACTTGAATAGCTGAAGGTTCCATAGTTTTTTCCATTACCTTTTACGTAAAAACTCTCTGAAGAATTGGAATATTTGAAATCGAGCTTGATCCAGAATTTTCCTGCTGTAGTGTCAAAAATAGGTTGCCAGGTTACATTTTCAATTACGCAATTCTCCTTTTCACATTCAGGTACCGTATACTCAATAGCTTTACAACATTCTCCCTCATCCATACATACTTTTATAAAATCTTTTTTACTTCCATCGAGTTTTATTCCCGATATTTTTAAAGGTAACTGATCAACATTAAAAATTCCATTGTACTGATTATCAATATTTACTGAAAAAACTTTTGAACTATTGTTCTGATATGTAAATTTGAGATAAAAGCTATATGTAGAATCACTTGTGCATTCCAGCTCTTTTACATAAATATCTCCAATTTCGCATTTTTCATCACAGCAGATTGTATCAAAAACAGCAGAACTGCCGCATAACTGATTTTCAAAATCCCAGATAGAAACACTTAGTGGTTTTTCGCAGTTTATGCTTATTGGCCCAAGAACAAACTCTTCCCTGAATGTTACTGAATCCACAATTTTCTTAAATTTATATTCAAAAAACTTATTGTCGGAAAAATTTGTTACAACACCATATTTATTTGACTTTACACTTGTATGATTAAAGGCAAGTTTGAGATATACCTGACCGTTCGAAGTGCATTCATGCCCGGTAAGCTGTATTTCTTTGATGGCACAATTTTCACATTTTCCTGACTTTACTTTTAATTCTGAAAAACAGAAAATATCTTTCTTGTCAACAATGTTAAGTGTATAAATCGTGTCCTTTTTCTTAAATGGCCCAATTGTAACCGGTAAGTTTTTGTACGCATATGTTCCAAAGAATTTGCCAATCATGCCTACATCAAAACTGTCAGAAGTTTCAAAATTGTTAAAAAACAGAGAAATATAGAAGGTAGTATCATTACATTTTCTTATAGCATATTTAGGATTAAATATTGCACAGGAACATGGATTTTCTATTTCTTTTATGACATAACAATTTTCTCTGTCCGGATCTGATATTTTCATTTTGTCAAATTTTTTATTTGAAAATTGATTTTGGATGACCTTGACCGGTAACTGAAATATGCTGAACCTTCCATAAAAATTTTCATTAATAAAAATATCGAATGAGTCGAGAGTAGGGTCAGATATTGAGAAATTTACATCAAATTCATATACTGCATTCTCAATGCACTGGATGTTTGATATTATCGGATCATTAAGTCCACATTCTGCCTTCAAATTTAAATTCAATGAAAATACAAATATCAATGATGTAACTATTGTTTTATACCAATTTTTCATGTTTAGTAATTATTCGGTTATTATTATTTGCCATTTATAAAAATGAATAAACTTTGTATAAATCCGGCTATTTTATTATTAATATTAATTAAGATGCTTTATAAGTAAAAAACGATGCAATTTATATCTTTTTTCATATATATTAAATAAAAAGATATATTTTTGTGCCTTTATTTAATAAAAATGAGAAAATAGTAATTGGAAATGATCCAGATTTTTGTTACAGGAGGTACTTTTGATAAAGAATATAATTATTTAAATGGCCAGTTGTTTTTTAGGGATACCCATATTCCACGATTATTGGAACAGGGCAGAAGCAATGTGGAAGTTGATATAAAAACTCTGATGATGATTGACAGTACTCAAATGGGTGACGATGACAGGGCAATTATAGAGTATAGTTGTAGAAAAGCAGAGTTTAATAAAATTATAATTACTCATGGTACTGATACAATGGTTGACACTGCAAAAATCCTTGCAAACTCAAATATCGAAGATAAAACCATTATTTTGACAGGCGCTATGATTCCCATTGCATTCGGGAATTCATCTGATGGTTTTTTCAATCTTGGAGCTTCTATAGCCTTTGCACAGTCATTGCCTCCCGGGGTTTACATAAGTATGAATGGGAAAGTTTTCACATGGGATAATGTCGTAAAAAACCGCAAGACCGGTTTTTTTGAAGAATTAAACCCGGCATAAATAATAAAAACTAATTTTAATTGAAAAAAAATGAGATTTGAAGAACCTGATGATATAAACGGAGTAGCACAATTTCACCGGCTTTTTAAATTACCTGTGCTGAACAAGCCATTGATACCCTCACAAGAAAGAATTAATCTAAGGATTTCATTGCTCGAGGAAGAGCTTAATGAATTGAAATCTGCAATAGAAGATAATAACATGGTGGAAGTAGCCGATGCTTTTGCAGATTTGCAATATGTGCTTTCAGGTGCTATCCTTGAATTCGGTTTAGGTGAATGTTTCAGGGAAATATTTGATGAGGTCCAGCGTTCAAATATGAGTAAAACATGTAAAACAATGAATGAGGCTATAAAAACAGGGGATTATTATCTTGAAAACAGGGGAATAGAGTCATATATTGAATCCAGTGAAAATGAGTATTTGGTTTACAGAAAAGGTGACGGAAAAGTCCTGAAATCTGTCAACTACTCACCACCGGATATTGAAGGAGTTTTAAAAAAATACCTTTAATGGTTTGTTTTTTTGTTTAATTAAAACCGTATGCTAAATGTCAGTCAAAGTAGTTAATCTTGAGAAATCCTACGGAAGTCAGAAAGTTCTGAACGGTATTTCTTTTGAAGTACAGAAATCTCAGATATTGGGGTTTCTTGGCCCTAATGGTGCCGGAAAAACTACTACTATGCGTATAATTACCGGAAGCCTGATCCCGGACAATGGAAGTGTTTATGTATCCGGATTTAATATTTTTGAAAACGAAATTGAAGCAAAACGAAGAGTTGGTTACCTGGCTGAACATAACCCATTGTACACAGATATGTACATTAGGGAGTTTCTTGATTTTATTGCTTCAGTTTATCAGATCGGGAATAAGAATAAAAGGATAAATGAACTTATTGAAATCACAGGACTGGGTAAAGAACAAAATAAAAAAATTAGGCAACTTTCAAAGGGATACAGGCAGAGAGTGGGCTTAGCCCAGGTATTGATCCATGATCCCGAAGTCCTGATCCTTGATGAACCAACTTCAGGCCTCGATCCTAATCAACTTAGAGAGATAAGATCTGTAATCAGGGAAACCGGAAAGAATAAGACAGTAATTTTGTCTACTCATATCATGCAGGAAGTTCAGGCACTTTGCGATCGCGTTATAATACTAAATAATGGCAGCATAGTGGCAGATCAGGCAATCGATAAGCTTGATGCAATTAATCTTAATGCATATAAATCAGTATTGGTGGAATTTGAAACAAAGATAAGTGTGGCATTGCTAAAAAAAGTAAACAGTATTAAAGAAATAGAGAATTTATCAAATAATGTTTTCAGGATTAAGGGAACGGATGATAAGATTATGAGAAGAGATCTCTTTGATTTTGCGAAAAAGAATGATTATATGATAGTTTCAATGCATAATGAAATTATTGATGTAGATACAGTTTTTGAAAATCTCACACATTAAATATTATGCGGGCAATTTATTTTAAAGAAATCAACAGTTTTTTTGGTACTCTGATCGGCTATATTGTGATTGGAGTGTTTCTTATTTTCTCCGGTCTTGTAATGTGGGTCATAAGCTCAACATCCGTATTCGAATTCAGTTATGCCAATATGGACTCTTTTTTCTATCTTGCTCCGGTCCTGTTTATTTTCCTGATTCCTGCTATAACCATGCGTTCCTTCGCTGAAGAAAGTCAGCAAAGAACCCTCGAATTATTGTTTACAAAACCGGTAACTGATAAACAGATTATCCTGGGGAAATTTTTTGCAAATCTTACCCTGGTTGTAATTTCGGTACTTCCAACCCTGATTTATTTCATTTCAATATTCTTGCTTGGGTCACCGTCAGGAAATATAGATTCTGGAGCTGTTTTTGGATCCTACATTGGCCTGATATTTCTTGGAGGAGTTTTCGTTTCTGTTGGGATGTTCAGTTCTGCAATTTCAGGAAATCAGGTAGTATCTTTTGTTTTAGCTATCGTTATCAGTGTAATACTGCAGTGGGGTTTTTTTGTCATAGGAAAATTGCCGGTTTTCTGGGGAGTATGGGATGATTTTATCCAGAAATTTGGCATAGATTATCACTATTCTGCTATCAGTAAAGGCCTGATCGATACCAGGGACTTGCTCTATTTTGTATCCGTAATTATAATTTTCTTACTCCTTACTCAATATGTTATTAAGAAGAAAAAATACTGAAAATAATAATAGATCAGACCTTTTTAGTTTGTTGACAATATTAGCAATAATACTGTTGATCAATGTCATAGGTCAGTTTGTATATACCTACTTTGATTTTACCGACGATAATCGCTTTACATTGTCGGAACCTACAAAAGATCTTGTTAAAAATCAAAAAGATATAATTTTTGTGAAAGTTCTTTTGGCAGGTGATTTTCCTGCTGGATTCAAAAGATTGCAACAGGCAGTCATCAATACACTGGATCAGTTTCAATCACTTAATTCAAAGATAGATTATATTATTGAAAATCCTATGGAAGGCTCTCCTGAAAATATAAATGCAAATATTGAAAAGCTTAGAGAAGAAGGAATAGCACCCGTAAACCTGTTTATTGGTGAAGGTAATTCAAAATCAACCAAAAGGATATATCCATACGCAATTCTGAATTATGGTAAAAGGGTATATGTGGTAAATTTACTCGAGCCAAATGCACAGGGAATATCTGAAGAAGAGGCTCTGAATAATTCAATTGCCTTACTCGAATATAAATTTGCTAATGCAATACAAAAGTTGAATGCCGAAAGAAAAGGTAATATCGTTTTTATTTCAGATAAAGGTGGAATCGACGATTATCATCTTGCATCCTTGTACAAACAACTGAACCAGTTTTATTATGTTGCAAAAACAAATATTGATAGCACCTTCCGAATAGTGCCTGAGATCGATCTGGTTATAGTTGTCAAACCACAAAAACCCTTTTCAAAGAAAAATCAGTTTGTATTGGATCAATATCTCTTAAAGGGAGGCAAAATTATATGGCTTATAGATAAACTTGACGTAAATCTTGACAGCATAAACAAATATAAGATGTTCACTCCCAGGGTGTTTGATCTTGGACTCGATGATTTGTTTTTCAAGTGGGGAATCCGAATAAATTCTGACCTGATACAGGATCTTCAATGCACCAGGATTCCTCAGGTTGTAGGTTTTAAAGGCGATATGCCTCAAATTGAAAAATTTCCTTGGTATTATGATCTTTTGGTTAACTCAGTTTCTGATCACCCTGTTTCTAAAGGAATCAGTGATATTTCCATGTCTTTCGTAAGTACAATTGATACCTTGCGAACTGAATCCGGCATAAAAAAAACTGTTCTGCTTACTTCTTCCCGAAGAAGCAAATTTCAGATGTTTCCAATGAGATTGACATATCAGATTCTTCAATATAACCCCCAGGTTGATTTGTTCAACAAACAGTATCTTCCGGTTTCTGTCCTGGTAGAAGGTAAGTTCAGCTCTTTCTTCAAAAACAGGTTAACTTCCGAGACAGAAGAAATGCTTGAAAAAATTAATGAAAAATTCATTCCGGAAAGCAGGAAAGAAGGAAAAATGATTTTTGTCGGAGATGGTGATTTTGTAAGAAATGAATATAATTCAAAAACTGGACAGTTCACTCCAATGGGTTATAACAGGTGGGAAGATTACAGATTCAGTGGTAATGAAGATTTTATTTTGAATTCAGTCGAGTATATGCTTGACGATGCAGGAATTCTTTCTGCCAGATCAAAGAGAGTAAAACTAAGATTACTTGATAATGCCAAACTTTTCAATAACAAAATAATGCTGCAGGGTTTGAATATAGGCTTGCCTCTTGTACTCCTGATATTTTTTGGACTTATATTTAATTCATACAGAAAAAAAAGGTTTTTAAACCAGTAGTTTATTGATTTATAAATAAGATAATATGCTTCTTTTATTTGAAATAATCGCTTATCTTCATTAAACCTGGTAATGTTTTTGATGTGAACAAATAATAAATAAAATTAATTTCTGTTTTAATTTATACTTTTGATCAAAATATAATATAATGAGTGAAAAGAAAACAAAAAAAATTATAACTGCTTCCACCTCCTCTAAGAGCAGACCAGGTGCTAAACCGGTTTACAAAGGAAATACTCAGGTTTCTGAACCGATTCAATTTGTATTTTCAAGGAAGAATTTCATTTTTCTGGGAATTGGAATTCTTCTGATGGTTATAGGTTTTATTCTTATGTCCGGAGGGAAAATGCCTTCTCCTGATGTTTGGGATAATTCATTGATCTACAGTAAAAGAATAGTTGTTCTATCCCCGATATTTATCCTTTCAGGATTAGGTGTTATTGCTTACAGTATATTTAAAAAGTAAAAATGTCTGAAGTTGTAAAATCAATTGTTCTTGGAATTATCCAGGGACTGACAGAGTTTTTACCTGTTAGCAGCAGTGGGCACCTTGAATTAGCCAAGTTTTTCCTGGGCACGCAATTTTCAGGAAGTGAGAGCCTTACTATGACGGTTGTGCTGCATATTGCCACTGCTTTAAGTACAGTTTATGTTTTCCGCAGGGAAATAATTAATCTCATTAAAGGGGCTTTGAGAAGGGAATGGAACGAAGACAAATCATTTATTATAAAAATCATAATTTCAATGATTCCTGCAGCATTCATTGGATATTTTTTTGAAAAACAACTTGAAGAACTGTTTTCAGGAAAAGTAATTTTTGTAAGTGTAATGCTTCTCATCACAGGGACGTTATTGATTTTTTCTGATATGGCAGAAAAAAAAGAAAAAGAAATTAGCAGATTAAATGCATTCTTAATCGGAATAGCACAAGCCATAGCTATCCTGCCGGGTATCTCTCGTTCAGGTGCCACAATATCAACATCATTACTATTGGGTATAAAAAAAGACAAGGCAGCTTTTTTTTCCTTTATAATGGTACTACCTCTTATTTTTGGCAAACTTGCAAAAGACCTTATAGAGAACACTTACAATGAAACTACCGTTTCACATTGGTCTCTTATTTTTGGGTTTACAGCTGCTTTTATTACCGGGGTCATAGCATGTAAATGGATGATTTCTATTGTAAGGAACAGTAGATTAAAGTATTTTGCATATTATTGTTTTATTCTGGGAGCAGGAACACTAATTTTTGTAATTGCCAATGGTTATTAGTAACTTTGACGAACTTGGGAACGCAGATTTTTCCGGAGGGGTTACAATGCTGGTTGATAAACCTGAGAATTGGACATCTTTTGATGTCGTTAACAAAATAAGATTTTCCCTTAAAAAACTTACCGGAATAAAAAAAATCAAAGTTGGTCATGCTGGCACACTTGATCCTCTTGCTACCGGATTGCTAATTGTTGCTGCTGGTAAAGATACCAAACAAATCGATAATTTTCAGGAATTAAATAAAGTATATTCAGGTACAATTTATTTAGGTGCTACAACCCCAAGCTTTGACCGTGAATTTGAACCAGACCAGACATATCCTGTTTCTCATATTGATATAAGATCTATCAGGGAAGCCTGCAAAAAACTAACAGGGGAAATAATTCAGATTCCACCGGCTTATTCAGCAGTTAGTATAAATGGAGAAAGAGCATACAAAAAGGCCAGAAAAGGTGAGGAATTTACATTGAGAGAGAGAAAAGTAAATATATATCAGTTTACGGTTGATGATTTTAAACTGCCATTACTTAAATTCAGGGTTGAATGTCAGAAAGGTACCTATATTCGTTCACTGGCAAGTGACCTTGGAAAAGAATTGGGTAGCGGAGCGTACTTATTTGATCTGAGAAGAGAGAAAATTGGAAATCACAATGTTGATAATGCATTTCAACTTGAGGAATTGATATTTTTTTTAGAAAATATTCAAAAAAATTGAAAAATATTTTTTCGTATTAAAAAAACTAACTATATTTGAATTGAAATAAGAACTGCATGCTTAAATCATTCATCAATTATTTAAAATTCGAGAAAAGGTTCTCAAAAAATACCCTAATATCATATCAGAATGATCTAACTCAATTTCACAATTATTTAATTGAACAGTACAGCATTGAAAAAATGAGTGATGTAACTCATTTCATGATTCGTTCATGGATTGTAAGTATGATAAGGAATGGTATGCAGCCTAAATCAGTCAACAGAAAGCTCTCCAGTGTCCGAAAATATTTTCTCTTTCTAAAAAGGGAAAACATTATTGATTCTAATCCGGCCTTAAAGGTAGTGGCTCCAAAAATTGGCAAAAGATTGCCTTCTATTATCAGACAAAATGAAATCAGGACATTGTTGGATGAGATTATGACTGTTGAAGGCTATGCAGAGTGCAGAAATAAACTTTTGGTCAACCTTTTATATACAACCGGCATGAGAGAGTCTGAATTGATAGGTCTGAAAGATCAAGATATTAATTATCACAGCAAGATCCTGAAAGTTACAGGTAAAGGAAATAAACAAAGATTAATTCCTCTTACAGATGAAATCCTGACTGAAATACAGGAATATATAGATATGAGGAATAAGCATTTTGAAAAAAATACATTTGAATATTTAATTTTAACCGATAAAGGAAACAAACTTTATCCAAAATTTGTTTATAATATTGTAGTTAAAAATCTTTCGATGGTAAGTTCTTCTGTTAAAAGAAGTCCACATATATTGAGGCACAGTATCGCAACTCATCTTTCCGATGAAAATGTTGAAATCAATGCATTAAAAGCCCTGCTTGGACATGCAAGCCTTAGTTCAACACAAATTTACACACATAATAGTATAGAGAAACTTAAGAATGCGTATGTGAAAGCACATCCGAAAGCAAATTGATTTTTTAATCTTTAAAAATTACCGTTATGAATTTGAAAATTGATAGCATCCATTTTAAAGCAGATTCAAAATTGTTGGATTATATTACTGAGAAGGCTGAAAAACTGGATAAGTTTTATGATAAGTCAATAGATTTAAATGTAAAACTGAAATTGGGAAGCAACGGACAAGTAAAGGACAAAATCGTTGAGTATGTATTGAATGTACCTGGTGACCAATTATTCGTCAGTACAGTTGATAAGTCATTTGAAGCTGCAGCAGATAGCGGCATCGATTCATTAAAAAGACAATTAAAAAGACATAAGGATAAATTACGTAATCATAGAACACTTTAAAATTTCAAATAAAAATCAAATCATAATACATTAACTATTTTTCCTGAGTTTTAATCTGAATGTATCGGCAATTCAGTTCAGGATGTTAATATATTGGGATAGTATTTGGGTGATATACACAATTCACTCCGAAAAAGTTTTTAGTATTTTGATTTTGGAGTTAAAAAGCAGAATTTTATTAGTTTTAAAATAACAGGTGAGGCAATCCTTGCGGAAGTCAGACTGTGAATTTTATGTCATCAGTTCGGCAATATTTAAGATATCTGGTAGCACAATATTGATAATCAATTAATGATAAAAATTGATGCTGTAAAATATAATCCAAATTAGGGTTTAATATTTTCCAAGTTCACGGCTTACCCTGATATAAAAATTAAAATTGATGTGTTATTTTTAATCCAATTGGTATTTGAATTGAAATAAATTTACGAAAATTATTTATTTTAAAAATATTATATAAAAAATTAAAAAAATATTTGTTTAATAATTTATTAAGTATTATCTTTGCAACCGCTTTTTAAATAAGGATTTAAAAAGCTTGATTTGAATGTTAATTTGCCAATGTAGCTCAGCTGGTAGAGCAGCTGATTTGTAATCAGCCGGCCGGGGGTTCGAGTCCCTCCATTGGCTCATTTTATTCAGGGGGCGCGCCGGAGTGGGAGAGCCGGGCCAGACTGTAAATCTGGTGACTACGTCTGAATTGGTTCGAATCCAATCGCCCCCACTTTGAAATGTCAAATGAAAACCCCATCTATGGAAGGGAAAACAAGCGGGTGTAGCTCAGTTGGTAGAGCATCAGCCTTCCAAGCTGAGGGTCGCGAGTTCGAGTCTCGTTGCCCGCTCTTTTTCTAAATACTTCATCATGGATGCTTAAGCCAATGTAGCTCAGTAGGTAGAGCACTTCCATGGTAAGGAAGGGGTCGGGGGTTCAAATCCCTTCATTGGCTCGTAATTATTTTAATTGTTATAAAATTTTAGTAAAAATTAATCAAATGGCTAAAGAAACTTTTGCAAGGTCAAAACCACACGTCAACGTAGGAACAATCGGTCACGTTGACCATGGAAAAACAACTTTAACTGCTGCTATTACTTATGTTTTGGCAGAACAGGGACTCGCTAAGAAAACTGACTATGATTCTATTGACTCAGCTCCTGAGGAAAAAGAAAGAGGTATTACTATCAACACCGCCCACGTGGAGTATGAGACTGTAAAAAGGCATTATGCTCACGTTGACTGTCCTGGACACGCTGACTATGTTAAGAACATGGTTACTGGTGCTGCTCAGATGGACGGTGCAATTTTAGTTGTTGCAGCAACTGATGGACCAATGCCTCAGACAAGGGAACACATACTTCTTGCAAGGCAGGTTGGTGTGCCTAAAATTGTTGTTTATATGAACAAAACAGACCTTGTTGATGATCCTGAAATGCTCGAGCTTGTAGAAATGGAAGTTAGAGAACTTCTTGATCAGTATGAGTTTGATGGTGACAATGCCGCAATTATTCAGGGTTCAGCCTTGAAAGCTCTCGAAGGGGATCCGGTTCATGTTCAGTCCATTAAAGATCTTATGGATGCTGTTGATTCACAAATTCCTGAGCCAGTTAGAGATGTTGACAAGAAATTCCTTATGCCGGTTGAAGATGTGTTTTCAATTACTGGAAGGGGAACTGTCGCTACAGGTAGAATTGAAAGAGGTGTTATAAATGTAGGTGATCCAGTTGAAATAGTTGGTTTGATGAAAGAAGGTGAAAAACCTTTGAAATCTGTATGCACCGGAGTTGAAATGTTCAGAAAACTTCTGGATAGGGGAGAAGCAGGAGATAATGCCGGTTTGCTATTAAGAGGTATAGAGAAAACTGATATAAGGAGAGGTCAGGTTATAGTTGCTCCAGGTTCAGTTACTCCTCACAAGAAATTTAAAGCTGAAGTATACGTACTTAGCAAGGAAGAAGGTGGAAGACATACACCATTTTTCAATGGTTACAGACCTCAGTTTTATTTCAGGACAACTGACGTAACTGGTGATTGCAAATTGCCAGCAAATGTTGAGATGGTAATGCCTGGCGATAACGTTTCTATTGAAGTGGAATTGTTGCAGCCGATTGCTATGGAAAAAGGATTGAGATTTGCTATCAGGGAAGGAGGTAGAACAGTTGGTGCTGGTCAGGTGACTGAGATCCTTGATTAATATCTTGCAATTAAATATTTAGCTCTTATATATACAAAATTGAGTAGCCTTTTTGAAGGCTACTCAATTATAAATTTAATGAGCAGAGTAAATTATTCGAAGGAATAATTTTATTTTACGGGCATAGCTCAATTGGTAGAGTGGCGGTCTCCAAAACCGTAGGCTGTGGGTTCAAATCCTACTGCCCGTGCAAAATTTTTTTTTACAATTGGTAAAAGAAAATAGTTAAACAAATATAATTTGTGATTAGAATTTTAATAAACTGATTTGAATGAATAACATAGTCTTATATCTTAAAGAAAGCTATAATGAATTGATGCATAAGGTTAGCTGGCCTAATTTCAAAGAGTTGCTGGCTTCAACCAGAATTGTGATTATTGCATCATTAATTTTTACATTGATAGTTTTTTTGATAGATCTATTTTCAAAGACAATAACCGATTTCTTCTACAATCTGTGATAAAATGAGCAGCAAATGGTATTCCCTAAGGGTAATTAGCGGAAAAGAAAAACAGATTAGAGAAAGACTGGAACTTGAAGTTAACAGGTCTGGCTGGAATGATATTGTAACACAAATTATTGTTCCTACAGAGAAAGTTTATAAGATCAGAAATGGAAAGAAAGTAATTATAGAAAGAAATATTTTACCTGGATATATACTATTAAATGCTGATGAAGATCGGTTTTTAGGTGAAATAATAAGAACTTTGTCAAACTTACCTAATGTAATGCATTTTCTTGGAAAAGACAAACCGCTTCCAATGTCTGAAACTGAGGCAAACAGATTATTAGGTAAAGTTGACGAATCACATCAGATCGGTGAAGAGATGATAGAACCATTCCTTAAGGGAGAAACTATCAAGATCACTGACGGACCTTTTAATGGATTTATCGGAGATATTACCGAAGTAAATGAATCCAATAAAACATTGAAAGTTATTGTGAAGATATTTGGTAGGGGAACTGAAGTGGAATTGAATTTTATCCAGGCTGAAAAACAATCTTGAATCATTTTTAAAAATTAAGAAATGGCAAAGGAAATCGAAACATTTATAAAATTACAGGTAAAAGGTGGTCAGGCTAACCCAGCACCACCAGTTGGTCCGGCATTGGGTTCCAAAGGTGTTAACATCATGGAATTTTGCAAAAGGTTCAATGCTTCTACACAGGATAAAATGGGACAGGTAGTTCCTGTTTTAATCACCGTTTACAAAGATAAATCCTTTAATTTTGTTGTTAAAACATCACCGGCTGCTGTTCAACTAATGGAAGCCGTCAAATTACAAAAGGGTTCTGCTGAACCAAATAGAAAAAAAATAGGTACTGTTACCTGGGATCAGATTCAAAAAATTGCTGAAGATAAAATGCAGGATCTTAACGCATTTACAGTTGAATCTGCTATGCGAATGATGGCAGGTACTGCACGAAGCATGGGAATTGTGGTTGAAGGTACACCACCTTGGAATTGATTTTTTTAATACAGGGAGCTTTAAAAGCGCTGAACCTGAAAATATTTTAATATGGCAAAACTAAGTAAAAAAATGAAGGCTGCCATAGCTAAAGTTGATTCAAATAAATTTTATGGCATCAACGAAGCAATGGCATTAGTTAAAACAGTTAGTATCGCTTCTTTTGATTCTTCTATCGATTTGCACGTGAAGCTTGGTGTTGATCCCAGAAAAGCCGACCAGGCTATCAGGGGAACTGTGACTTTACCCAATGGTACCGGAAAATCAAAAAAAGTATTGGTTTTATGTACTCCTGACAAAGAACAGGAAGCAATGGATGCTGGTGCAGATTATGCCGGCCTTGACGAATATGTTAATAAAATACAGGGTGGATGGCTTGAATTCGACGTTGTAATCGCTATGCCTCAAACTATGGCTGCAGTTGGTAAACTTGGAAGGATTCTTGGCCCAAGATCTTTGATGCCCAATCCTAAAAGCGGTACAGTTACTGTAGATGTTGGGAAAGCAGTGGAGGAAGTAAAAAAAGGCAAAGTGGCATTCAGGGTTGATAAATATGGTATAATTCATACATCAATCGGAAGATTGTCATTTGCAGCTGATAAGCTTAGTGAAAATGCTGAAGAGCTATTGAAAACGATCATTAAAATGAAACCAAGTACTGTAAAAGGTGCTTATTTGAGATCTGTTGCAGTCGCTCCAACAATGGGTCCTGGTATTAAGATTGACATAAAATCATTTTAATTAATCTACATCAAATCAGAGCAAAATGAACAAAGTTGAAAAAACACAGAATATATCCGAACTGACAGAAAAATTTTCTTCTGCATCAGTTTTATATCTTACTGATTCATCTACCTTATCCGTTGAACAAATTAACAAATTTCGAAGAATTTGTTTCGAAAAAGGTGTAGAATTTAAAGTAGTCAAGAACAAGCTGGCTAAAAAAGCTATGAGCGCAAGTCCTGTAGAAAAGGGTTTTGATGCATTATTTGATGCACTTAAAGGACCAACAGGAATTATGTTTGCAGAAAATGGTAATCTGCCGGCAAAAATAATCCTTGAATTCAGAAAAGAATTTGAGAGACCAGTGTTGAAAGCTGCATATGTTGATACAGCAGTATATTACGGCGATGATAAATTAGAATCACTGAAGAATATCAAATCAAAAGAAGAATTGATAGGTGATATCATTGCTTTACTACAAAGTCCTGCAAAACGTGTAATTGGATCACTCCAATCCGGAGGAAATACTATTATGGGACTTTTAAAAGCTCTGGAAGAAAGAGCTTAATTAAATTTGGCTTCCAAGTTTAACGCATATATAATTTTATTTAAACTTAAAAAACAAAAAAAATGGCGGATTTAAAAGCTTTAGCAGAAAAATTAGTAAGCTTGACAGTAAAAGATGTTCAAGAATTGGCTGATATATTAAAAAATGAATATGGTATCGAACCTGCTGCTGCTGCAGTTGCAGTTGCTGCGGCTCCTGCGGGAGATGGTGGTGGAGCTGCTGTGGTTGAAGAAAAAACAGAATTTACTGTTGTTTTGGAATCAGCAGGTGCAAACAAACTTAAAGTTGTAAAGGAAGTTAAAACCTTATTGAATACAGGCTTGAAAGAAGCTAAGGATATGGTTGACGGTGCTCCGGCAGTTTTAAAAGAAGGTGCTAATAAAGAAGAAGCAGAATCTCTTAAAGCTGCATTGGAAGAAGCTGGTGCAACTGTTGTTTTGAAATAGTTTTCATTAGGAAATCCCTGATGTCAATTTATTTTTTTTAATATATTTTTATTGAACTTAGTTAGTCTTATAAATGTATATGGCTAACTAAGTTTTTCTATGTTTGATCACTGTTATAAGATAGTGATTTAATTATTTGAGAATCCTTTATTAATGAATTTAAATAATTCTATGACTTCTTCCATTAAAGAAAGAGTAAATTTTGGCAAGATAAAAATGCCAATTAAATATCCTGATTTGTTGTCTATTCAGTTAGATTCATTCAAGGATTTTTTTCAAATTGATACTACCCCTGAAAACCGCTACAAAGAGGGCTTATATAAAGTCTTTGAGGAACATTTCCCTATAGCAGATGCAAGAAGTATATTTTTGCTCGAATTTCTTGATTACCAGATCGACCCTCCCAGGTATAGTATTACCGAGTGTATGCAGCGGGGGTTGACTTACTCTGTTCCACTCAGAGCTAAATTACGACTATCATGCAATGACGTTGAACATATCGACTTCGAAACAATAGAACAGGAAGTATTTTTAGGTAACGTACCATATATGACCCCAAAGGGTTCATTTATCATAAATGGAGCTGAAAGGGTAGTGGTTTCCCAGCTTCACAGGTCTCCGGGTGTGTTTTTTAGTCAGACATTTCATCCAAACGGGATGAAGATTTTTTCTGCTAGGGTCATCCCTTTCAGAGGAGCATGGATGGAGTTTGCCACTGATATTAATATGGTAATGTATGCCTATATCGACAGGAAGAAGAAATTGCCGGTTACTACGCTTCTGAGGGCTTTGGGCTTTGATTCCGACAAGGAAATACTTGATATTTTTGAGTTGGTTGAAGAGATTATTGTAAATGAACAAAACCTAAATAATGCAATTGGGAAAAAACTTGCTGCGAGGGTACTCAGAAAATGGATTGAAGACTTTGTAGATGAAGATACCGGAGAACTTATTTCAATCGAAAGGAATGAAGTAATTCTTGAAAGAAATATAATCCTTGATGAAGAGAATTTAAAGCTTATCCTTGATGCTGATGTTGACAAGATCATTGTGCAGAAAGAAGATCTTGAAGTTGATTATTCTGTAATCTATAATACTTTGCAGAAGGATCCAACCAACTCAGAACTTGAAGCAGTTGCCTATATTTACCGTCAGCTCAGGGGAACTGAACCACCGGATGAAGAAACTGCACGTGGTATTATTGATAAAATGTTTTTCTCGGAAAGCAGATATGATCTTGGTGATGTAGGAAGATTTAAAATAAACAGAAAACTTAGCATTTCAATTCCTGAAGAAGTTAAGGTTCTCACAAAAGATGATTTTATTGCTATTATTGTTTACCTTATCAGAATTATAAACAGCCAGGCAGAACTTGATGATATAGATCACCTAAGTAACAGACGTATAAGAACTGTAGGTGAACAATTATATGCTCAATTCAGTGTAGGGTTGGCAAGACTTGCCAGAACTATCAGAGAAAGGATGAATGTGAGGGACAATGAAGTTTTTACTCCGGTCGATCTTATAAATGCCAGGACACTTTCTTCTGTGATAAGTTCTTTCTTTGGGACCAGCCAGCTGTCTCAGTTTATGGATCAGACTAATCCACTTGCTGAAATAACTCACAAAAGACGTATTTCTGCATTAGGACCTGGAGGACTTTCACGTGAACGAGCAGGATTTGAAGTCAGGGACGTACACCACTCACATTATGGAAGGCTTTGTACAATTGAAACACCAGAAGGACCAAATATCGGCTTGATTTCTACATTGGCCATACACGCAAAAGTTAATCAGCTTGGCTTTCTCGAAACACCTTATCGACAGGTAAAAAATGGCAGGATTCAATTAAATCAAGAAACAGTTTATTTGTCTTCTGCAGATGAAGATCTGGTAAAAATTGCACAGGCAAATACGATAATAGATGATGCCGGGGATATTAAAAGCGACCGCGTTGCATCAAGGTTACATGGTGATTTCCCTGTTCTAGCTGCAGATGAAATTGAATACATCGATGTGGCTCCAAATCAGATCACAGGTGTTTCAGCATCTCTGATTCCATTTCTCGAAAATGATGATGCCAACAGGGCTCTTATGGGATCTAACATGCAACGTCAGGCTATACCACTTATAAAACCTTCTTCTCCGATAGTAGGCACAGGAATTGAGCAAATTGTAGCTCAGGATTCTAAATTGCTTATAAATGCTGATAATGATGGTGTAGTGGAATATGTTGATTCTGAAAAAATAATAATAAAATACGATAGAAGTGATGATGAAGAAAAAGTATCGATTGACAGCAATATAAAGACTTATGAACTGACAAAGTTCCTGAGTACTAATCAGGGTACTTGCATAAATCTCAAACCACTTGTAAAAAAGAATCAAAGAATAATTAAAGGGCAGTTAATCTGTGATGGTTATGCTACTGATAAAGGTGAACTAGCTCTTGGCCAGAATTTGATGGTTGCTTTTATGCCTTGGAAGGGTTATAATTTTGAGGATGCAATAGTACTATCTGAAAGGGTAGTAAGTGAAGATATATTTTCATCAATTCACATTGAAAGTTATGAACTTGAAGTTCGGGATACTAAGCTTGGTGAAGAGGAGTTAACTAATGACATACCCAATGTTGGTGAAGAGGCAACTAAAGACCTTGATGAAAATGGTATTATAAGAATTGGAGCCTGGGTCAGAGGAGGTGATATCATTATTGGTAAGATCACACCAAAAGGTGAATCTGATCCGACACCTGAAGAAAAACTACTGAGAGCCATATTTGGTGATAAAGCAGGCGATGTTAAAGATGCCTCGCTGAAAGCTTCACCTTCGACTGAAGGAATAGTTATCGCTAAACAATTATTTGCAAGGGCGAAAAAGGATAAATTCCAGAAAGTCAGAGAGAAGAATCAGCTGGATAAACTTGAAGCAAAACATTCAGTAGAGATCAATGAGTTAAGGACCTTACTGATTGATAAATTGATGATATTACTTGACGGAAAAATTTCAGTGGGAATAAAAAATGTTTTCAACCAGGAAGTTTTTCCACAGGGTACAAAATTTACAAGGGCACTTTTTAAAGAAGTTGATTTTAGTGTAATTGAATATAACAACTGGACCGACAATTCAGATTTGAATAAACTGATTGCCAGGCTATTGCATAACTTTTCTTTGAGGGCAAGTGAAATAATCGGACAGTACAAAAGAGAAGTTTTCAACATTAATATTGGAGATGAGTTGCCTGCAGGGGTATTAAAACTTGCAAAAGTTTATCTTGTCAAAAAAAGAAAAATGCAGGTTGGGGATAAACTTGCTGGAAGACATGGAAATAAAGGTATAGTAGCAAAAATTGTAAGGCAGGAAGACATGCCATTTCTGGAAGATGGAACTCCTGTTGATATTGTTTTAAATCCTCTTGGTGTACCTTCACGTATGAACATAGGACAGATATTTGAAACTGTCTTAGGCTGGGCAGGAAAAGAATTGAGTTTAAAATTTGCCACGCCAATTTTTGACGGAGCAAAACTTGATGAGATTGAAGATTACATTGCCAAAGCAAAATTGCCTTCACTGGGACAAACTTATCTTTATGATGGTGAAACTGGCGACAGGTTTCATCAGAAAGCCACAGTGGGAGTGATCTATATGATCAAGTTGAACCATATGGTTGAGGATAAAATGCATGCAAGGTCTATTGGACCTTACTCACTGATTACTCAGCAACCTTTAGGAGGTAAAGCCCAGTTTGGTGGCCAGAGGTTTGGTGAAATGGAGGTTTGGGCTTTGGAAGCATTCGGAGCTTCAAATATACTCAGAGAAATGCTGACAATAAAATCCGATGATATTAAAGGAAGAGCCAAAGCTTATGAAGCAATTGTGAAAGGAGACCCAATACCTAAACCAAATATACCCGAGTCATTTAACGTTCTGGTTCATGAATTGAAAGGATTGGCACTGGATCTTATATTTAATTGATTTTATTAAAAATTGAATCTTGTAAAATGATAAAAAACAAAAAATTAGATCAACAACAAAATAATGATTTTGATTCGATTACAATAAAATTAGCTTCGCCTGACGAAATTCTTGAAAGATCTTATGGTGAAGTTCTAAAACCTGAAACCATCAATTACAGGTCGTATAAACCTGAAAGAGACGGTCTTTTCTGTGAAAGGATTTTCGGACCTGTAAAGGATTATGAATGTTACTGTGGTAAATATAAAAGGATAAGATATAAAGGAATTGTATGTGACAGATGTGGAGTTGAAGTAACAGAGAAGAAAGTGAGAAGGGAGAGGATGGGGCATATAAAGCTAGTTGTTCCTGTTGTTCATATATGGTATCTTAGGTCCTTGCCAAATAAAATTGGGTATTTACTGGGAATGTCAACTAAGAACCTTGAAGCTATTATATACTATGAAAAATATATAGTTCTTCAGGCAGGTATAAAAGAAAACAGTGTTCCAAATCATACAGTTCTTACAGAGGAGGAGTATTATGACATCATCGAAAGTTTACCTGAAGATAATCAATTACTTCCAGATGATGATCCACAGAAATTCATTGCAAAAATGGGTGCTGAAGCAATCTATGAGATGCTTGTCAACCTGGATCTTGACGAATTATCTTTTGACCTCCGAAACAGAGCTGCCACAGAGTCTTCTCAACAAAGAAAAGCAGAAGCTCTTAAACGATTGAAAATAGTTGAGATTTTCAGGGAAGGAAGAGTAAATGAAGAAAACAAACCTGAGTGGACAGTGATTCAATATCTGCCGGTAATTCCACCGGAATTAAGGCCTCTGGTTCCACTTGACGGTGGAAGATTTGCGTCTTCTGACCTTAATGACCTCTACAGAAGGGTAATAATCAGAAACAACAGGTTGAAAAGACTTCTGGAAATCAAAGCACCTGAAGTTATTCTTAGAAATGAAAAAAGGATGCTTCAGGAGGCAGTTGATTCACTATTTGATAATTCGAGAAAAGCAAGTGCTGTAAAATCACAGGGAGGAAGGGTTCTTAAATCTCTTAGTGGAGTATTGAAAGGTAAGCAGGGAAGATTTCGTCAGAATCTGCTTGGAAAAAGGGTTGACTATTCAGGCAGGTCGGTTATCGTGGTTGGTCCTGAGTTGAAACTTCATCAGTGTGGGCTACCAAAAGGTATGGCTTCCGAATTATTTAAACCTTTTATAATCAGGAAATTAATAGAAAGAGGTATTGTAAAGACAGTAAAATCTGCGAAAAAGCTGGTTGACAGAAGAGAACCTGTGATCTGGGAGATCCTTGAAAATATACTTACAGGTCATCCTGTTCTTCTGAACAGGGCTCCTACATTGCACAGACTTTCAATTCAGGCCTTTCAGCCTGTTTTAGTTGAAGGGAAGGCAATCAGGCTTCATCCACTTGTGTGTGGTGCTTTCAACGCTGACTTTGATGGCGATCAGATGGCTGTTCATGTACCCCTGAGTCAGGCCTCAATACTAGAAGCACAATTACTGATGCTTTCAACAAATAACATGTTGAATCCTCAAAACGGTACACCTGTAACTTTGCCTTCACAGGATATGGTTCTTGGTTTGTACTATCTTACCAAAGAAAGGAAATCAGATGCAGAGGAATCTATTAAAGGAGAAGGCTTGCAATTTTATAGCAGTGAAGAAGCATTGATTGCTTTCAGTGAGGGGCAGGTGGATCTTCATGCAGTTGTGAAAGTCAGAGTAGCTGAATTTGACCAGAATGGTACAGAAAAGAAAAAGATAGTTGAAACAACTATGGGCAGAATCATTTTTAATGAAAAAGTACCTGCAGGTGTTCCATTCGTAAATATTTTGCTTACCAAGAAAAACATTAAAGGCGTTATAGGTGAGATCATTAATATAAAAGGAATGGCTATCGCTGCACAGTTTCTTGATGATATAAAAGATCTTGGTTTTTATTGGGCCTATAAAGGTGGGTTATCTTTTAATATCGGGGACCTGATTACTCCTTCTATCAAGGAACAAATGCTTTTACAGGCTCAGGAAGAAGTGGACGAAGTTTGGGCCAACTACAATGAAGGCTTGATCACGAATAATGAAAGATATAATCAGATCATTGACAAATGGATATATGCCGATAATAGCATAACTCAAAACCTGTTGAAAGAATTATCACAGCATAAAGCAGGATTCAATTCTGTTTATATGATGCTTGACTCAGGTGCGAGGGGATCGAAACAGCAGATAAAGCAGCTTGCAGGCTTGAGAGGTTTGATGGCAAAGCCAAGTAAATCAGGTGAAACTGAAGGAGCAATTATTGAGAACCCGATTCTATCTAACTTTATAGACGGTTTATCAGTACTTGAATACTTTATTTCTACACACGGTGCCCGCAAAGGTCTTGCCGATACTGCTTTAAAAACAGCGGATGCAGGTTACCTGACAAGAAGGCTGGTTGATGTTTCGCAGGATGTTATTATCAGAGAAAACGATTGCAATACTCTCAGAGGTATAAAAGTTGAAGCATTGTATGAAAATGACAACCTGATAGAACCTTTGTCAAAGAGAATTGATGGAAGATTTTGTTTAAATGATATTTATCATCCTGTGACGGGACAACTAATTTTGGAAGGGGGAGATTTCATTGATTCAAAAACGGCTAGTTATATTGAAGATGAGGGTATAGAATCTGTAACGATACGTTCAGTACTTACCTGTGAATCTGCTCATGGAGTTTGCAAGAAATGTTATGGTAAAAATCTCGCAACTGGAAGGATTTCTGAAGTAGGTGATGTAGTTGGCATTTTAGCTGCACAGTCTATTGGTGAACCAGGAACTCAGCTGACTCTTAGAACATTCCACGTTGGTGGGGTTGCCAATCTTGCTAAAACAGAATCATCTATAATTTCCAAATTTAATGGCATGATCAAACTGGAGAATGTCAAGATAATTGAAAAGAAAGAAGATGACAGGATTACACATGTGGTTATTTCAAGAGCAGGTGAACTCGAGATTATTGATCCTGATACCAAAAAAGTATTTACCACGAAGTACATTCCTTACGGTTCCACTATGTATGTCAATGCGGGTGATCTGGTCAAAAAAGGTGAAATGTTGTGTGAATGGGATCCATTTAATGCTACCATAATTAGTGAATATGACGGTATAATAGAGTATGAAGACATCATTGAAGGTGTGACATTCAGACAGGAAAGAGATGATCAGACGGGGCACTTTGAAAAGGTAGTTATTGAACCTAAAGATAAAAGACGTATCCCTACCATAAGAATTATCAATTCGATGGGTGAAGAGCTTAAGACTTATAACCTGCCAGTAAGATCTTATATTTCAGTAGAAAATGGAGATGAAATTAAAGCCGGTTCTTTAATAGCTAAAATACCAAGAAAATTAGGTCAAATTCAGGATATCACTGGTGGTTTGCCAAGGGTAACAGAGCTCTTTGAAGCAAGAAATCCATCTAACCCTGCGATAATCAGCGAAATTGATGGAATAGTTTCTTTTGGAAAGATTAAGAGGGGAAAAAGAGAAATTAAAGTTGTGGATGAAAAAACCGGTCAGAAAAGTAAATACCTTATCGGACTGTCAAAACACATCCTGGTTCAGGATGGAGATTTCATCAGAGCTGGTACTCCACTTTGTGACGGT
Source organism: Deltaproteobacteria bacterium (assembly GCA_050258615.1). GTDB lineage: Bacteria > Bacteroidota > Bacteroidia > Chitinophagales > Saprospiraceae > JADJGA01. The sequence continues at coordinate 96,296 of JBLMZC010000007.1, forward strand.
CCAATAACCCCAACAGATATTCTGAATATAAAAGGACAATATGAAGTTCAGAAGTATTTGCTGAATGGAGTTCAGGAAGTTTACCGATCTCAGGGTATAGATATAAATGATAAACATATTGAAGTCATTGTCAGACAGATGATGCAGTATATTGAGATCATAGATCCCGGTGACACAAATTTTCTGGAAGACGAGATAGTTGAAAAGGGTGTATTTTTCGAAAAGAATGAGTGGATTCAGGATAAAAAAGTTATTACAGAGGTTGGAGGAAGCGATTTTTACAAAGTTGGGCAGATAGTAACTGACAGAGAATTAAGAGAAGAGAATTCCCTGCTTAAGAGAAATGACAAAAAACTGCTGAAATTCAGGGAAGCTATTCCGGCTACAAGCAGACCTGTATTGCTAGGTATCACCAAATCCTCATTAAATACTTATAGCTGGATTTCTGCAGCATCATTCCAGGAGACAACAAAGGTTCTTAGTGAGGCTGCTTTTGGAGCCAAAAAGGACAATCTGATTGGCCTGAAAGAAAATGTAATTGTAGGAAAGAAAATTCCGGCTGGAACTGGATTGCGGAAATATAGCGATTTGTTTGTGGTCCCGAAAGGTGATGATTATAATGAAGCAGTCCCGGTTGGGTTAGAAGAGAATAATCCAGAAATGGATTTTTAATACCAGAAAAAAAGCTACCTTATCCAGGTAGCTTTTTTTTTGTACTTTTGCCAAACTGTAATAAACAGGCAAATTTGTATTTTTTCTTTATTTTTTTCTGATCCTATAGCTCAAAAAAAAAACTATAAATCATTTGAGCCACAATTTATCTCATTATTTCGTTTTATTTTTGGAATTAGATCTTTTCTGTTATATTTTTGTGAAATAATTGAACATCATGAAGAAAGTTAGTATTTACCCCATTTTATATTTTACATTTTTATTATTTGCAAATGACATGTTCTCACAGGAATATCTTCGGATGATGGAGTCTGACAAATATTCTGTTTATGAAATCGGTGAAAGCGCAGAAAAATATTTTTTTGATAAATACAAGGGCAGGGGTTCAGGATACAATCAATTCAAGCGTTGGGAGTATAATGCCTTAAGGATGATGGATGAGAATGGATATTTAAAGCCGGATGAATTATATACAAGAGAATGGGAAAAAATGAACAGCGAAATCAATGATTCTTCTGGTGTTTATCTGAGGACTTCGGATTTTTGGACAGAACACGGTCCAAATTATTATTCAGCAACTACTGGCTGGAATCCAGGGGTAGGTAGAATAACAACATTTGTTATTCATCCTGATGATGAGAATATTATTATTGTTGGAGCTGAATCCGGGGGAATCTGGAAAAGTATTAATGGTGGCCAATCCTGGGTCACCCTGACTGATAACTTTTCCAATCTGGCAGTAGAAAGTCTTGTGATGAGTCCGGTAAACCAAAATATTTTGTATTTTGGTTCAACATTGGGGAGGATTTACAAATCTGAAGACGGAGGTAATTCCTGGGTTCTTTCTGGTACGGCCGGTAGTTCAAGGGTCAGACGTTTACTGATAAATCCGCAAAATCCTGATATAATGTTTGCATGTTCACAGAATGCCGGATTTTATAGATCTGATAATCAGGGAAAGACCTGGACAAAGGTATCAACTGATAATTATGCCTATGATATAGTTTTCAAACCTGGGGATTTGAATACCGTTTACGCATCAGGATACTATTTTCAAAAATCCCAGGATGGCGGCAAAACATTTAAGCAATATAATGCAGGGACTACAAAGTACTATTTGCTGAATATAATTAGTCCCGGTTCCCTAAAAAAGGGTTATGATGCTGTTGATAATGCATTTGGTCAAGGTCATGTACAGATTCCATTTTCTCCGGATTCTATCGGAGGGAAACTTGTATTGTATAAAGATCAGTCAGGTAATAGTTCACTTGGATGTGGTGATGCTGCAAATACTACAGAATTATATGGCAACATAGCAGTTATCAGAAGAGGTGATTGTTATTTTGTTGATAAAGTATTAAATGCTCAGAAGGCAGGAGCCAAAGCAGTAATAATAGTAAATAAAACCCCGGGTGAAAGTCCATTTGCAATGTCAGGGTCAAATGCTGAAATTCAAATTCCGGCAATTATGATTAGTTATGAAGATGGAGAATTTCTGATTGAACAAATGAAAACAATTGAAATCTCTGCAAAATTTCAAATTGATAAAAGTGCATTCAATGCTATGAAGATTTCACCAAAAGCTATTGCAGTCTCTCCAGATAATCCAGAAGTGATTTATTTACTCGAAGCTGAGGGAGGAAAATTCTCCGGACTTTTTAAATCAGTTAACTCGGGAGAATCATTTGTCAAATTGGATCATCCAAGAAACTATCTCGGGTATAGTACTTCAGGAAATGATGATGCAGGTCAGGCTCCCAGAAATATGGAAATTGCAGTTAACCCAAACAATGCCGATGAGGTGCATATCGGAGGTATTCTTACATGGCATTCATTTGATGGTGGAGTGTCATTTTCCTGCTCTTCAGATTGGGTTCCAAATAATGCAAAAGGTGCAAATATCGGTTATTGTCATGCAGATATTAACAGATTAATGTTTTACAATAATAAACTGTATGCCGGAACTGATGGAGGAATTTTTAAATCTGAAAATACATCCAACTTAAGTAAAGATTATTATAAAGATTTGACTACAGGTTTGGGAATAAGACATTTCTATAAAATTGGAGTTTCCCAATCAGATCCAGTCGTGGTATCTGGAGGTTCACAGGATAATGGGACATCATGGTACTCTCCTGTTACCGGTTGGAAGGATTGGCTGGGTGCTGACGGAATGGAAACTTTTATAGATAAAAATGACCCTGAAGTAATGTATGGCACTATTCAGTATGGAGGAATGTACCGAAAAGAAAAAGCAGGGGGCACAAATGGAATAGACGCACCTGATGAAAGAGAAGGTAATTGGGTAACTCCTTTTGAGCAGGATCCTGTCCTTCAAAATACTATATATGTAGGTTATGAAGCAGTTTATAAAAGCACAAACAGGGGAAATACATGGACTCAGATATCACAGGAATTCACCTACAAATTAAATCATTTAAAAATTGCCCCATCGAATAACAATATCATGTATGCTGCAGCTCAGGGCGAATTATATAAAACAAAAACAGGGGGTGGTACATGGGAAAGAATATATGGCTTTTCCGGTTCAGTTACCTCAATTGCAATTCATCCAAAAGACCCGGATAAAGTTGCGCTGGCAACATCAAGCGTAAATAAGGTATTTGTTTCTTATGATGGAGGTAAAACATGGAAAATATTTTTAAAAAACTTACCAAATTTCAATGCTCTTGCCATAGTCTGGCAGGATGATAATGTAGAAGGATTATATGTGGGAATGAATTACGGAATTTTTTATATCAATAATACAATGAATAACTGGATACCATATTCATCAAATCTCCCTAATGTAATAATCAATGAGCTGGAAATAAATTACAAGGAAAATAGAATTTATGCTGCCACTTATGGAAGGGGACTGTGGTCTTCTCCTATTGTTGAATGGAATCCGGATTATACTTACGAACCAGCTGAACCTGTAATATTATTTTCTCCTAATCCGGTAAAGGACATATTAACCGTTGCCTCCCCTGATAACGCTTTCGAAATTGGTTTAATTGAGATTTTCAATCAGAATGGGAAGCGTATTAAAAAATTATTTTCTGGCAATAATACCATTTTAACAGTTAATATATCTGATTTCAAAGAAGGTATTTATTATATCAGAATCACAGGTGACAATGGGAGGATTACAAAGAAGATAGAAAAAATAAAGTAATGTTTCAAATGTCAATCTGAAATGATAAAACCCATTTATGACAAAAATTGATTTTCTCAGATATCTAAGGTCTGTTTCTGCCATTTTATTGCCTTTAATTATACTTTGGTTTTTTTTTGGTAATATCCTGAGTGATCCTGGAAACTATTTTTTTGCAAGTGGTGGTGACGGGCTGAAAAGTTATTATGGAACTTATTATCATTTAAAGTATGATAAGCATTTAATTCATTCAGCAAGTCAAAATTATCCTAATGGTGAATCAGTATTTTATGGTGACAGTCAGCCACTTATAAGCAATTTTCTTATATTGCTGAAAAAACTTGGATTTGATTTTAGTGAAGACCTGATTGCTATTTTAAATCTGGTAATGCTTTTATCAATTGCAGCCGGTGCTTATGTTCTGTATTTTTTATTGCGGAGGCTGGGCTTACCCTATTTTTACAGTTTAATTGCTGCAGTTATAATAGCTTTTTTAAGTCCGCAACTCGATAGGATGGGGGGACATTTCAGTCTTTCTTATGTATTAATGATCCCGTTGTTTTTATTATTTTTTCACAGGTTCTTTTTAAAACCTAACCTGAAAGATTCAGTTTTAATAGGTTTGATTGTACTTACAGGTTTGGCCTTACATGCATATTATTTTGCTTTTTTTGGATTAGTTATAATTTTATATTTATTGTCATTAGTTTTTAACAAACAGAGGACAATAAAAATATTTCCTGATATATTTATTCATTTGGTAATTCAAATTGTGTTACCTTATTTGATTATTGAGTTGCTCAATTATGGATATCATTCAGACCGGACATCATATCCATGGGGATTCTTTAATTCCAAAGCTTTTTTTGAATCTGTATTTTTGCCAAATGGGAAACCCTATGCTAGTTTTATTAATATTCATTATCTAAACTGGGAGGGAATAGCATTCATTGGAATGGTGGCTGTTGTCGGCTTTTTTGTGGGGATAGATAACTATTTCAGGCATTACTTTAAAAATACTCCATCAAAATTTCATTCAGATCCATTCATATCGACATTATTGTGGATAAGTCTTCTTGCATTGTTTTTTAGTTTTACTTTTCCATTTTCATGGGGACTCGAATGGCTATGGAATTATATGGGACCTTTGAAGCAGTTTCGGGCATCAGGCCGGTTTGCGTGGCTTTTTTATTATACAATAAATATAGCTGTTTTTTATTCTTTATGGAAATGGTATGAGGAATCAAGGAAAATACATTATTTGATAATACTGATATTCGGTTTGGGCTGGGGTTGTTACGATGCATTTCTTAATGTAAGAGGCAGGGAAAATATGCTAAAGAATGAAATCCCTGAACTGACAGGAAAGATTGGCGGCAATTCAAATTTGAAATGGATGGAAAAGGTAAAAGCATCGGATTTCCAGGCTATTATTTCACTTCCTTATTATCATATTGGCTCTGAAGCGTATTGGCTTGATGGATCTGCAAATAGTGCAAAAAATGCTTTTATTGCAAGCTGGAAAACAGGGCTTCCGGTTTGCAATGTAATGCTTTCCCGTACTTCAATAAAACAAACTGTAAGAAATCTTGGATTAAGATGGGAGCCATTACAAGACTTTGAAATATTGGAAGATTTTAAAGGGAAGAAAGATTTTCTTCTGTTTGTACAAAAAGATGAAGTAGTTGATGAAAATGAATTACGACTGATTTTATATTCAGATATTATTTTTGAAAATGAAAATATTAAAGTTTGCAGATTGCCTATCAGTGCTTTTAAAACACTCAGGAACGATTATCTAAAAAAAATTAATGATGAATTGGTTGATCGACCTGAAAGAAGGGGTTTTAAAGTCAGCAATGAAAATAAGGATTTTATTTTGATAACTTTTGGCGATGATTTTTCAACACCGGGAATTAAAACCATCAGTGCAGATCCTAAAAGAGCAGAAGTGATAATTGATACAGTTTTAACAAAAGATACGACAATTTTGAAGATTTCATTTTGGATGGGTGATCTTGATAAGGATCTCATACCCCGCACACGAGTCATTTTAAATAACTTGAATAGCGAAGGAAATTTTGAAGAAGTTTACAACAATGATATTTTCAAATTGGTAAAATTTGTAAATAAGGAAGGTTGGGGATTAGTAGAATTGGATTATAAACCGAAAGGTCCGGATGAAAAACTAAGAATATACATGACAAATAACCTTTTAACAGGAAGGAAAATAGAAGTTGACAATATACTCATCCGTCCAGCTGACCTTGATATCTGGTCTGATAGATCCGGTTTTATATTTAAAAATAACAGGATAATAAAATAGTCAATCCATATCCAATACAGTATTGGCTGCCAAATGATCAAATAGTATTTATCTGACAATAAATGTTATCGACACAGTACCGCATTGTTCAGGTAGCACAGATGGTGAAAAGCGATATTTTTTCGAATTACTTACAGCTATGTTTATTAATTCGCTGTCAGTAGTGGTACTTCCTTTCTGAGTGTATCGGGCAGATATCACCTTGCCTTCATTATTTATGCACAACCTTACTACTACGGTACCTGATTTTTGTGAAGAATCCTCAAATGATGGTTCATTCATAATACCACGGGCATCAAGTCCGTCACCAACCTTGCCTTTGCCTCTTGTGATACCTTCGAGTATATCAGAATCTTTTGACCCCAGTGGATCTCCCTGTGATCCCGATGAAGATTTATTGCCTTTTGATTTAAAGAACTTGCTGTAGCTTTCCTTTGCACTTTTTTGATTGGAAGCTAGATCAGGTTCGTTTTTTTTCGCTGGTTGAGTTTTCACCGTTATCTTCTCTTTTTCAGAAGGAGCAGTTTCTTTAATATTCGGATTTGAAATGTTATTTTTGGTAGTGGGTTGTTCAGCAGATTTATTGTTTTCTGTTTTTTTTTCTGCTGATGATTCCGCAGGATCTTTTTCTTCTTTTTGCTCTGAAGATTCATTTACATCGCCGAATCTTACCATTATGCCTTCATATCCGGGAGGTGGTAATTCTCTTTGCAGTGGGGGTGAAAATAAAACAAATATCAGAATCAAAAGATGAACCAGAAGACTGATCAACAATCCAATCCTTTTATTCTTCTTTTCATTATTAATTGTGTAATTCACCATACCACTATGGTAAACCGGTTTATTTGGGTTTAGTCATAATTGCATCTATCTCGAGCCTGTAGGCAATATCCATAACAGCAACTACTTTTTCATTTTGAACATCAGAATCGGGGCTGATTATTATACTTACAGTTTTACCCCTTGACCTTTCTTTCAGTTTTATAAGGCCCGATTCAAGAGTCTCTAAACTTACCCGCCTCTGATTCACAAAATAATCACCTGAACCAGAAATAGAAACTATATATGGTTTGGTTTCCAGTTCCATTGAATTTGATTTTCCAGGCAATCTGAGGTTGAGGGCATTGGGAATAACTGCCGATGAAGTCAGCATGAAAAAAATCAGCAATAAGAAAATAATATCTGTCAAAGATGACATATTAAATTCTGCACTAACTTTGGAATCTTTTTTTAGTCCCATTACTCTTTTTTTGGTTGTGTAGCTATTATAGCACGTATTTTATTTTGATTTGCTATTTCCATTTGTTCATAGATTTTTTTCCATGCCACTCCTTTTTCAGCAATTATTGTTAGGGTGGCATTCTCAAAATCTTCTTCAGTCAGTTTTGATAATTCATCATTTACATGAACAGGAATTTCATTTTTGTCGACATATTTTCCATTGAACTTATATGTTTCATCAAGAAAAAGAGTCACTGACATTGTTGCAGGAGCCACTGTTCTCGAATTAGATTCAGGTATTTCAAAATTGATCTGAACCGTGGCAGCAGTCAACATAAAGAAAATCAATAACAGAAAAATGATGTCTGTCAGAGACGACATGCTGAATTCAGCTGAAACCTTTGATCTTTTCTTTAATCCCACTTTATAAATAGTTTATTTTGTTGGTTCCTGCAGCAAGTCCATAAATTCAACACTTGTCTGCTCCATGATAAAAACAACTTTGTCAACCAGGGAAACCAGATAATTATAACCAATCAAGGCAAAAATTCCTACAACAAGTCCAAATGCTGTTGTAATTAATGCCTGGTAAATACCTCCTGCAAGTACATCGGGAGTTACATTCTCCTGTGTGGCCATTGCATAAAATGCAATGATCATACCAGTAACAGTACCAAGAAATCCCAACATAGGAGAAACTCCGGAAATACTGGCTAAGGTCGACAGATTTTTTTCCAGCTTGAACAACTCGAGGTTGCCAACATTCTCAATTGATGCATCAATATCCCTCAATGGTTTTCCTATTCGCATCAGTCCTTTATATATCATTCTGGCTGATGGACTATCACTTGTCTGACAAATTGTTTTAGCTCCTTCAATATTACCTGAAGCTACTGACGCCTTAATATTCGCAAAAAATGCCGGATCAACTTTTCCTGCTTTTTTAATGGTCAAATACCTTTCTATAAAAATATATAGGGCAAGAATTGACAATAAAACCTGTATGCCAACAATAATAACTCCTATAGGTCCTCCGGAAGCAATAATGTCAATGATACTTGTTGAGGTTTTTTCAGTTTGTTCTGGCAAGGCTTGAGCCTGCAGGGAAATAAAAAGCAATAAATTATTCATAATTTTTTTTCTGATTCTAAGTTAAACGTTTTGTTTTTTTCTAAATTATTTAATGTTGCAAAATTACATAATTATTTAATAAATATTAATTTTTTTTGTAATTTGTTGTTTTTTTTATTTCATTTCCGGAATAAAATTTATTTTATTAATTTTCATTCTATCAATTGTGTATTTTCTTTATTTAATCTTTCGGATTTATTATTATTAATCGAAAAAAAAACAGACCTTTGCGCACTTTTTATTTCATATTATTTTTTATTATTATAATAGTAGGTTTGATCAGGGGATTTTATTTTGTAACTGGCGTTTTTAACGTTATAAAAAATTAGTTTAATTATGATTTTATGAGATTGATCAAATCCTTTATTTACGACTGACTTTTAACGATTCACACTTATTTTATGGATGCAATTAGAAACATAGCAATAATAGCGCATGTTGATCACGGTAAGACAACGCTGGTTGATAAAATTATTCATGAGAGTCATCTCATTGATGAGAGAAAAGAAACAAAGGAATTAATTCTTGACAATAATGAGCTTGAACGTGAAAGAGGTATCACTATATTATCAAAAAATGTTTCTGTCAAATATAAAAATGTAAAGATCAATATCATTGATACCCCGGGCCACGCTGATTTTGGAGGAGAGGTAGAAAGAGTACTTAAGATGGCAGATGGGGTTTTATTGCTGGTCGATGCATTTGAAGGACCAATGCCTCAGACCAGATTTGTTCTTGGAAAGGCACTTCAGCTTGGTTTGAAGCCGATAGTAGTGATAAATAAAGTGGATAAAGAAAATTGTAAACCCGATGAAGTCAATGAAGAAGTCTTTGATCTTATGTATAATCTCGGAGCTTCAGAAGATCAACTTGACTATAAAGTGGTATTTGGATCCTCCAAGCAGGGCTGGATGGGTGAAAACTGGGATAAACCAACAGGAGATGTCAGGTTTCTTCTTGACACTATTTTAGAAGAAATACCACCTGCTCCGTCTCGTGAAGGAAGTCTTCAGATGCAAATCACCTCTTTGGATTATTCAAATTTTGTAGGCAGAATAGCTATTGGGAGGGTTTTCAGGGGTATCATTGAAGAATCCAAAGATTATTTACTTTTTCAAACCGGTGATAAAACAACAAAAGTCAGAATCAAGGAATTGTACACTTTTGAAGGGCTAGGCAGGGAAAAAGCTGCAAGTGTCAGGAGTGGTGACATATGTGCAGTAGTAGGCCTTGAAGATTTTGAAATTGGAGATACTATTTGCGGAATGGAGAATCCTGTTCCACTCCGAAGAATAGCAGTTGATGAACCTACTATGAGCATGATCTTCACTATCAATACTTCACCATTTTTCGGAAAGGAAGGTAAATATCTTACTTCAAGGCATCTAAGGGAAAGACTTTTCAAAGAAACTAAAAAAAATCTGGCCCTGAAAGTTGAGGAAACGGATAGGGAAGATACATTCAGGGTTTTTGGAAGAGGTGTAATGCATCTTTCAGTTTTGATCGAAACAATGAGAAGAGAGGGCTTTGAATTCCAGGTTGGAAAACCCCAGGTTTTAATAAAGGAAGAAGAAGGTTTGAAATTTGAACCTTATGAGGTATTAACTTTCGAGGTGCCCGAAGACTATTCAGGAAAAGTCATAGAGATGGTTACAATAAGGAAAGGTGACCTTAAGGTAATCAAACCAAAGGGAGATTTTCAGCATCTCGAATTTGAAATACCATCAAGGGGAATTATTGGTCTAAGAAATAAGGTATTGACAGCTTCAGCAGGTACAGCAATAATGAATCATAGTTTCCTTCGTTACGACATTTTAAAAGATGGAATACCTGACAGGAATAAAGGATCTCTTGTTTCAATGAACGAAGGTCAGTCTCTGGCTTTTGCTATTGACAGACTTCAGGGCAGAGGTAGATTTTTTATTGAACCGGGAGACAAAGTTTATATTGGTCAGGTTGTGGGTGAATATACGCGTGACCAGGATCTTGGTGTTAATGTTACAAAGGCCAAAAAACTGACAAATATGAGAGCTTCAGGTTCTGATGAGAATGTGAAAATAGCTCCAAAAATCCAGTTTTCTCTCGAAGAATCTCTTGAATACATCAAGGATGATGAATATCTCGAGGTGACCCCGGAAAGTCTGCGCATGAGGAAAATATTTTTTACTGCATAAGAAGAAAGTCTTCAGTAGGCAGTCTTCAGCGGGCACTCTGAGGTCTCAAGAATTCAACAGATAACCGACAACAGTTTAACTGACAACTGGCTTTAGTTAAAATTTTCGCTTCTCAATTTACAATTATCCATTTAAAATTCCGTCCTTCATGGTCAGGGACCTGTCGCTCATTTGAGATAGTTCTGTGTTATGTGTAACTATTATAAATGTCAAATTGTATTTGTCCCTGAGTTGGAATATCAGATTATGTAGATCGGCTGATGTCTGTGAATCGAGATTTCCGGTAGGTTCGTCAGCCAGGATGAGCTGTGGTTTATTTATGAGTGCCCTGGCAATTGCCACTCTCTGCTGCTCTCCGCCGGAAAGTTGATTTGGTTTATGGTCTTTTCTATCTGCTATCTCAAGAGTTTGCATAAGATCCATTGCCTGTATGATCGAGTTTTTATGGTTTTTGTTGGCAATCATGGTCGGTATCAAAATATTTTCCAATGCTGTAAATTCATTTAATAAATGGTGAAATTGAAAAACAAAACCTATTTTTTTATTCCTGAATGCGGATATACTGTTATGATTTATTTTAAAAACATTAGTATTATCAATGAATAAATTACCTTTGTCAGGTTTGTCGAGGGTACCACATATGTGTAACAAAGTGCTTTTGCCACTGCCGGATTTTCCTATAATAGTGAGTATTTCTCCTTTTTCTACAATAAGGTTAACTCCTTTTAATACCTCAAGTTTGCCGAAACTTTTGTATAAGTTCTCAGCTTTTAAAATAATATCACTCAAATGTATCAGATGTTGAAATTGTGATCAATTAATCAGCTCAGCATTGATTTCAAAACAAAGAGTATAATCAAAAGTAAAAGTGCAGTGATTACAACTGCTATAATTATGAATCTTTTTTCACTTGCCTTAGCTTTTTTCTCTTTGATCAATTTTTTATTAGCTTTCATATAACCAATTAAGTTTAGGATTTGGAAAATTTATACTAATGTAAATAGATTTTTATAAAAATAATAATTTATTAAAAAAAAATGAAAATTTTTCTGATTAAAACCGATATTGCGATAAACTTTGCTTGTAAATTGACTATACAGTCACAATTTCTTTTATTTCGAGTCCATATCCTTTCAGAGCTATTTTTTTCACAGGATTTGAAGATATGAGTTTTACGCTTCGTACTCCTAATTCAGTGAGTATCTGTGCTCCTATGCCAAAATCACGGTTTTCCATATCTTTGTCTTCAGATGACAGTTCAGTACTTTCCATTTTTTTTATTTTTTCAAGGATAAGAGAATCTTTTTCCCTCTGACGCATAAAGAGAAGTATTCCGGCATTTTCTTCCCTGAATCTGTTGACTATTTTTTCAACAGGCGTTGGGTTCATTTCAAAAAGAAATCTGAATGCTTCCGTTATCATGGTGTGAGAATAGACCTTTACCAATACATCTTCCTCGGGATAAATATTGCCAAAAACTATTGCAAAATGAAGGTCCCCTGTATTGATTTGCCTGAATGCATATACTTTCAGTTTTCCTGATTGTGTTTTGACATCAATTTGATTGTCCAGCTCAATGAGTCTTTCATTTTGCATTCTGTATGCTACCAGATCTTTGATTGAAATTATCTTTAAATCGTATTTTTTTGCTACATTGATGAGTTCAGGTAGTCTGGCCATACTGCCATCTTCATTCAGGATCTCAACCAACGCTCCTACTGGTTTTAATCCTGCTATTCTTGCCAGATCGATAGCTGCTTCCGTGTGCCCGGTTCTTCTTAAAACTCCACCCTGTTTGGCAATTAGCGGAAAAATATGTCCCGGTTTTGAGAAATCATTTGCTTTAAAGTTTTCCTGCGACAAGGCTTTTATTGTCATTGCTCTGTCATATGCTGATATTCCGGTAGTGCAGCCACTGCCAAGCAGGTCAACCGATACAGTAAAAGCTGTTTCATAAAGAGCTGTATTATTATCAACCATGAGTGTAAGACCAAGTTCATTTGCCCTGTTTTCCAGAATTGGGGCACAGATGAGACCTCTGCCTACAGTAGCCATAAAATTAACTATGGCCGGCGTTATTTTTTCAGCAGCACATATAAAATCACCCTCGTTTTCTCTGTCTTCATCATCAACTACGATTACGACATTGCCTTTTTTTATATCTCTGATGGCATCTTCAATACTGTCCAGTTTGAATTCCGGTTGATCCATAAATTAATTTTTAAAAATTTCAATAAGCTTCAATTTTTGTGTTTCCCAGTTGTACTTTTCCAGAATAAACTCTCTGCCTGCTTTACCTGTCTGGTTTGCAAGGATAGGGTCATTCATGAGTTTAGTTATACTGAAAATAAATTCCTCCTTGTTATCTGCAATCATGATGTCTTTGCCATCAGTAGCCTGGATTGCATTATTGACTGATGACGTTGTTATTACGGGAATTTCCATCGCCATTGCTTCCAGTATCTTGTTTTGTTGGCCAATGCCTGTAAAAATAGGGGATACAAAAATTCTGATCTTGCCATAAGCATCCCTGATATCTTCAACCCATCCGCTAACAATAGTATTTTTATCAGCGAGTATCCTGACCCTGTAATCAGGTCTGGCACCTGCAAAAAGAATCCTGATTTTTTTATTTTCCTTTTTTAGGAAGGGCAAAAGTTGTTTTGCAATGAATTGAGAAGCAAGTACATTGGGCCTGTAACCCATATTTCCGACAAATCCCAAATCAAATTCTTTTTGAATTGATTTAGGCTGAAAGAAAATAGTATCTACCCCATTTGGGATAACTGTCATATTTTTTTTTACTTCAGTACTGAAGGAATTCTTATCCTGTTCAGAAATTATTATATGCCTGTCAAAAAAATCGAAAATACTGGTTTCATATCGCTTTACTCGCAGATATTCAGCTCTGAATAACAGACTGAAAGGGAAAATACTTGTAATATACCTTTTTTTCATTCCCTGAGAGAAGGAATCCATGTAATCCAATACTTTAAAATATCTGAGGTTTTTTGTGTACTCAGCAGTTCTTATAAGCTGATTATAAATGAAATCAGGTTTGGCATCTGAAATGATCTTTTCAATCTCAGATTTTATTGAAGGATTGAAAAAATAAAGCACCTGGAAAGGTAATTTTGAAAAAATACCCATTAAAAGTCTAAAAACAATCCCTGATTTGGAAAGTCTGAAAATATAAACCTGCGACACAATTTTTTCTATATGTTCAATGTCTTGGCCCTTTATTTTTTTGTCACTCAGGCTTATAAGAATTATTTGAAATTTTTCGGAAAGATGCTTTAAATGGTAGTAAAGACGCAATTTATCCCCTTTTTCCAAAGGGTAGGGGAATCTTGGTGATATTACAACTATTTTCTTCAATTCTTACTTTTACTATATAGATGAATCACTTTAAATCAGTCAAAAAGCGAACTAACAAAGGCTTCCTTGTTAAATACCTGAAGTTTGTCCATCCCTTCTCCGACTCCAATATATTTGATAGGGATCTTGAAAATATCTGAAATTCCTAATACCACACCTCCTTTGGCAGTTCCATCCAGTTTTGTCAGTGCCAAAGCAGTTACATCTGTTGCTTCTGTGAAATGTCGTGCCTGTTCAATTGCATTTTGACCGGTAGTAGCATCAAGAACAAGGAGAATTTCATGAGGTGCTCCTGGTAATTTTTTGCTAATTGAATTCTTGATCTTTGTTAGTTCAGTCATCAGATGTTTTTTAGTATGTAGTCTGCCTGCTGTATCTATGATTGCTACATCATAAGCCCCATTGATAGCATGCTGTGTTGTCTCATAGGCAACCGCAGCAGGATCAGAATTCATTCCTTTCTCATAAATATCTACATTAGCCCTCTGTGACCAAATCTTCAATTGATCAAGTGCTGCTGCCCTGAAAGTGTCTCCTGCCCCAAGAAGCACTTTTTTTCCCAGCAATCTGTATTGATTTGCCAGTTTGCCTATAGTAGTGGTTTTTCCTGTTCCGTTAACTCCGACAACCAAAAGAATATGTGGTTTTTGTGAAAGTGGACTTGAAAAATCTTCAAGATCCTCAGTTCTATTATCAGACAACAGATCGATAATGACCTGTTTTAGCATCTGGTTCAATTCTGATGTGTTGAGATATTTCTCAATAGCCACCTTTTCTTCCAGTTTGTCAATTATTTTTACAGTGGTTTCAAGCCCGATATCAGCCTCTATAAGGATTTGTTCAAGCTCATCAAGAAATTCTTCATCAACCCTGGATTTTCCAGCAATGGCTTTGGTCAATTTTGTGAAAATACCGGTTTTGGTTTTTTCAAGACCCTGATCCAGATCCTCTTTTTTATTTTTGGTAAAGTATTTTGAAAAAAAACTCATTTTTATTTTTTTTTACTCAATAAGAGTATTTCGGATAAATAAATAATAAATAGATACTGCTACATACACAAAAGGCTTTTCTAAATCAGAAAAGCCAGTTTGCTTGTTTTTTTTAGAAATGGGGATTTACTTATTTTCGAAGAAATCCTTCACTTCATCCTTATGAATCATAAGTTCTTTGTAAGTATATTTGCCGGTAACCGGATCTTTAATACTTTTAACAACTTTCACAAAATCTTTTCCTCCACCGGCATTGGCCAATCTTTGACCAACTCTTGCGTTTTTACTAACTTTACCCATAATTATTTAATTTCCCTGTGAACAGTATATTTTCTTAAAATAGGATTATACTTTTTTAATTCGAGTCTGTCAGGAGTATTTTTCCTGTTTTTTTGTGTGATATACCTTGAAGTACCAGGCATTCCACTATCTTTATGCTCTGTGCATTCCAAAATAATTTGCAATCTGTTGCCTTTTGCCTTTTTTGCCATTTTAAAAAATATTTAATAAATTATAGCTTAATACCCGTTTTAACTCCTTGTTTTTCCATTCTTTTCAGGAACTCATAAACACCAACTTTATTGATGGTTCTCAATGTACTTGTAGCTATTTTCAATGTAATCCATTTGTCAAGCTCAGGAACGAAAAATCTTTTAGTTATTATATTTGGAAGAAATCTTCTCCTCGTTTTTCTGTTGGAGTGAGAAACGTTATTGCCTGAAATAGGGCCCTTGCCTGTTAACTGATCTATTTTTGCCATTTCAACTTTTTTATTTATTTTTTTTTTTTTTACTAAGTTTTAATAATGT
Organism: Deltaproteobacteria bacterium; assembly: GCA_050258615.1. Lineage (GTDB taxonomy): Bacteria > Bacteroidota > Bacteroidia > Chitinophagales > Saprospiraceae > JADJGA01. The sequence continues at coordinate 112,153 of JBLMZC010000007.1, forward strand.
AAACTTTTAAAAATCAATGATTAAATCCTTCCTTTCTTTTAATATTTTTTTTTGTGACTCCGGAAGGATTCGAACCTTCAACCTCCTGATCCGTAGTCAGGGACTCTATCCAATTAAGCTACGGAGCCAGTCTGAAAATTTTTTGAAGTGCAAAGATACAACTATTTTTAATATTTGATACTATATCTTTTAAAATTTTGAAATATTTTTTTAAATATGTATGTTTGCCAGTAGGTTTCATTAATCATTTGCACTTCATTACATTTGATTTTAAATAATACAGAGCATTTCTCTTCTTGTAACTACTCAGCTATTTGCATTTGGCTAATAGCTATTTGAATTTAAAACAAAATTTGATGGGGGCAGAAACTTTAGAAACCTCAACATTTGGAAGGATAGCATCACTATCGTTATGAAAGTTTATCATCCAGGGGAATTATTACCTTCGCTGAAAAAGTTCATAAAAAATGGTAACTACCTACTCAGCTATTTGCATTTGGCTGTTAGGTATTTGAATTACTAAACTAAAGGCAAAAGGCTAATAGCTAAAAGCTGAGTAGTTACCTCTTCTTTAAATGCATGATTTATTTTTATATGTTACAGCATAATATAAACTCATTTGCAGATTAATACTCAAATATTTTTTAATCTTAGTTTTGATACATTTTTAATCATTTTATTTAATGTTTTTACTTATCTTTGTTGTTCAAGACCTATTGTTGAATATGCCTGAATACAAGAATAACATCAATTCAAAACTCCCTTTTATTGGTGTGAGCATTTTTGCCAGAATGTCTGCACTTGCCAATCAATATAAAGCTATCAACTTAAGTCAGGGATTTCCTGATTTTGATATAGATGACAAGCTGATCGAAAGGGTTAGACATTACATGAAAACCGGACACAATCAGTACGCTCCTTTTCAGGGAGTTGCAGAACTTAGAAAGGCCATTGCAGAAAAAGTAAGAATAACAACAGGCAGGGAGTATGACTGGCAGGATGAAGTTAATATTACAGCAGGTGCTACTCAGGCCATTAATACTGCCATTTCATGTTTTGTACGGGATGGTGATGAAGTAATAATTTTTGAACCGGCTTATGACAGTTATGCTCCATCTGTTGAAATGTGTAATGGTAAAGTAAGGCAGGTAAATTATATTCTCCAGCTTTCAGTATTGATTGGTCCGAAGTAAAGAATTTGATCAATGAGCGAACGAAAATGATAATTATAAATACCCCTCACAATCCTACAGGCTCACTAATCAGTGCAGATGATCTTGTGGAGTTAAGTGATTTGACCAGTGGTACAGATATTATTGTCCTGAGTGATGAGGTGTATGAACATCTTGTATTCGATGGTAAACTCCATTCAAGTGCCTGTTGTTTTGATGGCTTATTTGAAAGAAGCCTTATTGTCGGTTCATTTGGAAAGACTTTTCATGCAACAGGATGGAAAATGGGTTTTATTCTTGGTCCTGCTAATCTGATGGCAGAGTTCAGGAAATTGCATCAATTTGTTGTTTTTACCTGCAATACCCCAATTCAGTATGCTCTGGCAGATTTCCTGGCAGATAGTGATAACTATGCCTTTCTGAATAAGTTTTATCAGGAAAAAAGGGATATTTTTGTTAATGGGATTAAGAATTCGGGATTTAAGATCATAAAGAGTTATGGCACATATTTTCAGTTGCTCGATTACAGAAGTCTTTCCGAATTGCGCGAAGAAGAATACGCAGAAGTTTTAGTGAAGGAATATAAAATAGCTTCAATTCCGGTTTCAGCATTTTACCATGACAATACCAATCAGCATCTACTGAGATTTTGTTTTGCTAAAAAGGAAGAAACTCTTTTAAAGGCAATAGAGATACTAAATAATATTTCGAGGTAAAAAAAAGCTCAACACCATGGTTGAGCTTTTAAATTAGTAGCGGGGAAAGGACTTGAACCAATGACCTCCGGGTTATGAGCCCGGCGAGCTACCAACTGCTCCACCCCGCGATATAAATGTTTCAAAAATTATATTAATAATGAAACGGATTGCAAAAGTATGACAATTTTTCCAATTTCCAAATCTTTTTTCAATTTTATTTAGAATCGATATGATAATGCAGTTTTTTTGATGTGAAAATTCTCCAATACGGATCATTTATCATATCTTTACGGTTTTAAACCGAATTGCGGCAGCAATTCCATTTTATTAACTAAATAATTTTATATGATAAGGAAGAAAGTTATAATTATCGGTGCAGCCGGTAGAGATTTCCATAACTTCAATACTTTTTTCAGAGGAAAAGAAGAATATGAAGTAGTTGCGTTTACAGCAGCTCAGATCCCGGATATTGATGACAGAGTCTATCCTGCCAGCCTTGCAGGGGAGTTGTATCCGGATGGAATACCCATTTTAGCTGAAGAGCAGCTCAAAGATTTGATAAGGAAATACAAAGCAGATTTTTGTGTATTCTCCTACAGCGATGTAACTTACAATAAAGTGATGTCGATCGGAGCGCAGGTTAATGCTGCAGGAGCAAGCTTTATGTTACTGGGACCTGAACACACAATGATTAAAAGTACCAAACCTGTTATAGCTGTATGTGCTGTAAGAACAGGAGTTGGAAAAAGTCAGACAACAAGAAAAGTGATAGAACTGCTCATGGAACAGGGGCTTAAAGTTGTTGCGGTGCGTCACCCGATGCCTTATGGTGATCTGGCAGCTCAGAAAGTGCAAAGATTTGCACAGCTTGATGACCTTAAAAAACACAAATGCACTATCGAAGAGATGGAAGAATATGAACCTCATATCGTCCGTGGTAATGTGATTTATGCAGGTGTTGATTATGAAGCAATACTTCGTGAAGCTGAAAAAGATCCTGACGGATGCGATGTGATAGTATGGGATGGCGGAAATAACGACTTTTCGTTTTATCATACCGATCTGTATTTGACACTTTTGGACCCTTTGAGACCAGGTCATGAAAGAAACTATTATCCTGGAGAAGTCAATGTAAGACTTGCTGACAGTTTGATCATAAATAAGATTGACAGTGCATATCCCGAAGGAATACAAAAAGTCAGGGAAAGCGCTGAAGCGCTTAATCCTGATGCTGAAGTCATAGAAGCAGCTTCACCGATCAGGGTTGACAATCCTGATGTTATTCGTGGCAAAAGAGTTCTTGTAGTAGAAGATGGTCCTACACTTACTCACGGAGGCATGAAAATTGGTGCAGGTGTGGTGGCAGCCAAAAAATACGGTTGCAGGGAAATGGTGGATCCAAGACCTTTCCTTAAGGGTAAGCTGAAAGAAACTTTCGAAATCTATCCTGAAATTGGTACTCTGCTACCGGCTATGGGATATGGTGAACAGCAATTAGCTGACCTGGAAGCAACGATCAACAATACAGACTGTGATTCGGTGATAATAGGAACACCAATCGACTTATCAAGAATAGTAAAAATCAATAAACCTTTTACAAGGGTATTTTATGACCTGCAGTGCATCGGAGAACCCGATCTGAAAGATACTATAGCAGGTTTTGTGAAAAAATTTGTTAAAAAATGATCTTAAAAGCCGCTGAAAAGCGGCTTTTTTTATGGTTACAAATTATTAATTGAAACATCTGTTAATTCTCTGTATTTGTTAAAGTTACTGAATTGTATTTGCTTAAACACTTCATTTTTATGCTATGTGATAATATGATAATATATTTATTGCAAGTAATATAGTGTAATACAAACATTTATCTGATTAGTAATTTTCGCCTTATCCCCTATTTTTTTTATTTATTATATTTACTACATATCTTACATTACTCGACAATGTTTTACTTTTCATTTTCTTCCTTGTTTTAATTTAGAAATGTATTGTTTAACTAATCTTTTTTTAGTAACTTTGTATATGCAAGAAGTTTTGGTTATTTTGAATTAATTCTGTCATTTCAAAATAACTAGCTTTTTAGAATTATATTATTGTTTTTTATAATGTATTTTAAAAGCTTCTATATGAAAAAAATAAAATTCCTTGATGAACCTGAAAATGGATTTTACCTGACTTTAAAACAACGTGTAAAACAGTATTTTAAAGATAACAATGTGTCACGGTATGGTAATTTTTTCGCTGTTATTAAATCGTTAATGTTTTTTTCTACATTTATTTTCTTTTATTTTGTAATAATTGCATTACCGCAAATACCACTCTGGCTATTTTTCTGTTGTTGGTTTTTCATGGGGGTTGCAATGCTGTTCACTGCGATGAGTGTAGTACATGATGCTGCACACAATGCTTATTCAAAATATGTATGGGTAAATCAGATTTTGTTACGATTTGCTAATATTGTCGGAGGTGATGGTTATATGTATAAGTACAAGCATACAGTATCTCACCATCCATACACAAATATAAGGGGATATGATATAGATCTGGAACAAAGCAAAGTAGTAAAAGTAACGCCTTATACAAAAACTACAAAAAAACATAAATATCAGCATATTTATATGAAAATCCTTTACCCTGGTTACATACTTTTCTGGGTGTTAATGCGTGATTTTCAATATTATAACATGGAATACATCGGCCCAATAAAATCTAAACATAAAATTATACATTGGATAATTCTAATCACCAGTAAAATGGTTTATTTGTTTTATTTGTTGATACTTCCAATTATTATATTACCCCATCCATTTTGGATAATAATTATTGGCTTTTTCCTTATGCAGATAGGTTCTGGAATTGTAGCAATGTTTGCTTTACTTTCCAATCATGTTGTCGAAGATTCTCTATTTCTAGTGCCTGATGAAAATGGGGTAATAGATTGCAGTTGGGGAGAACATCAATTACGTACCACCGATGATTACAGTCCTGATTCATCTATAATAAGTTTTTTTTTCAGTGGATTAAATCACCATGTAGCTCATCATCTTTTTCCAAATTACAGTCATGTACATTGCCCGGCAATTACAAAAATTTTAAGAAAAACTGCTGCTGAGTTTGGACTCAGATATCGTTATAATTCAATTATTGGAGGATTTTTATCTCATTTTAGACTTTTAAAGAAACTTAGTACTGAAAAGACAAAAACTTTTATAGCAATAGAATAGAATAAAACTTAAACATTTATTAATCCAGTTATAAAAGACAGCAAGGGCAAAAAGGATCGCAATACGATACTACTTACTCATCTATTAAGTCTTTTGAGAGAATATTATAAAGAGCTTAAGCCAGCATATTGGCTGTTTAAGGACAAAATGGAGAAAAGTTTAGTGCCACTAGCATAGGAAAAATATATGTCAAAAGCAGGCTTCGTATTTTTTTTAATCCTATGGTGTAAAAAAATTACAAGTCCCTTGGATATTTTAATAAATAAATCTAACTTGCAGACATAATGGAAATATACACCACTTGAGGTGTGGATATACAGATGTTATCGCTTATAAAAAAATTCACGACAAACAGATTAAGGATAAATTTAGATAAAAGCGAATTATTTTGTAATTTTGCAAAAAATATTAAAACGTGATTACAAAAGAATATATAATAGAATTAAAAAGTCGTGGAAACGGCGATTTAGGTTATCTTTTAGAAAAACAAAAAGATAATAAAAGTATCGTTTTTATTCTTGAAAATTTGGGACACTTACCTGATAATTTTAACGGTGAGATTTTCAAATCATTACTTAAACATGATTTCGGAAAAATTCGTTTACTTGCAGCTAAAAATATTGCAAAATTATCAGATACTGAAAATTTAGAATTGCTTTATCAAGCATTTCAAAACGAAACAGATACAACTGTAAAACGTGAAATTGTTTCGGCAATTGGCAGAACAAGAAATATTAAAAACAAACAAATTCTGTTAAACATTTTACAAGATAACGACCCAAAAATTGTTTGTCAAGCAATTCGTGGACTTTTGGTATTTGAAAAAGACACCGAAGTAATTGAAAATCTTAAACCTTTGATAAATCACCCAAACGAAATGGTTAGAACAGTGATTTATAAAGAATTTTTTGCAGTAAATACAAGCAAACCAAATGATTTACCACACGCAGAAAGTTATAATTTCTTAAAAAATGTTGTTGTAAATGACGATGTTTTAAAAGTTTTAAAATATGTTCCCGATGAAAGTATTCATTTAACTTTCACTTCACCACCATATTACAACGCAAGAGATTACTCAATTTATCCGAGTTACCAAGATTATTTGGAATTTTTGGACAAAGTTTTTAAAGAAACTCACAGAATTACAAAAGAAGGTAGATTTTTGATTGTAAATACTTCGCCGATAATTATTCCTCGTGTAAGTCGTTCGCATTCAAGCAAGCGATATCCAATTCCTTTTGATTTACACCCTTATTTAGTAAAACAAGGTTGGGAATTTATAGACGATATTGTTTGGCTAAAACCCGAAACAAGTGTAAAAAACAGAATTGGCGGATTTATGCAACATCGTAAACCTTTGGGATATAAACCAAATTCAGTTACAGAATATTTAATGGTTTATCGTAAACAAACTGAAAAATTATTGGATTGGAATATACGCAGTTACGACCAAGAAACTGTTGAAAAAAGTAAAGTTGCAGACGGTTACGAAACTACAAACGTATGGAAAATTGACCCTTGTTTTGATAAAATTCATTCGGCAGTTTTTCCTGTTGAACTTTGCAAAAGAATAATTCAATATTATTCATATAAAGGTGATTTGGTGTTCGACCCATTTGCAGGTAGCGGAACAGTCGGCAAAACATCAAAAAGTTTAGATAGATTTTTCTTTTTAACAGAACAGGAAAAAACATATTTTGATTATATGCAAAGTAAAGCAAAAAATAATGCTCTGTTTAACGAACTACCAACAAGATTTTTAACATTAGAACAATTTAACGAAATAATATCGAATGACATTAACGGAACAAGTTACTAAAAACATTATCAAACGTTTATTAAACGGACAAGATTATAGAATTGAAATAGTTGCATTGATTAATGCAGAATTTTTACAATTTGCGATTGATTTTTTCAAACAAGTAATTGAAGCAAAACTTAAAAACGAAAATGTTACAATAGATTGGTATAAAAAGGAATTTTTAAATCCAAAATTAGGAGCAGACGAAATTGCAATTAATTCAGGTCTAAATAAAAAGACCATAATGAATATGTATAATTCTGCAACAAAAGAAATTGTAATTGACGCTTCAAACGAACATTATGATATTCTTTATCAATCAATAAGCAGTTTAATTGAAAATCAAAACGAAATAGATTTGTCATTGACAATTAAATTTCGTGGCGTAAGCGTAGAATTAAATATTAACGAAAGTTTAATAGTAATCAACACATTAGCAGTAAAACGAGCTGCTTTACGTGGCGGATTATGGTCAACAGCAGGAAAAAGAGTTGAAAAACCTTTAATGCAAACACTTTGTAAACTTTATTCTGTTTCAGAACAAAATTATAAAGTTCAATTGAAAGGTAAAGCAACAAAATCAACAGATGATGATTTTGAACGAGAAATTGACTTTTATTTGACAGAAGGTAAAAATCTTTACAAATGCGAAGTAAAACTAATGGGTCGCGGAAATCCTGAAAGTGCAGACGCAGTAATAGCAAGAGATAGCAAAATATTTGTCGCAGACAAATTATCAGATACAAACAAATCACAATTAAACAGTTTAAAGGTTGAGTGGGTTGAATTACATTCGGGTTTCAGACGATTTAAAAATGTATTGGAAAACTTAAAAATACCACACAATGATTTTACAGGAAACCTTGATAACGAAGTTGATAGAATATTGACTGAAATACTGAAATGATGAAAAATAAAAAAAAGCGATAACATTGTATATGCGATAATTGCTGGCATTGTGCGAAACTTGAAACGAAAGTGCAAAAATTGACATTGTGCTGAATTTTAACATTCTACTTTCAAATCCCGCAACTACGCATATACATTTCCGTTATCGGTTATAAAAAAACTAAATCATAAAAATTATTAAAAAATGATAGAATAAAAATAAAAAAATTAATTTTGCGTTCAGAATTATGATGAAAAAAATTGCAAACATATTATTTTTATTATTGGCAACATTATTTGTTACACATGATGTATTGCCACACCATCATCATGATAAAATGGTTTGCATTGAAACTTCTCATTGTGCAGATGATAGCAAACCACACGAACATAATTCTAATCAAAACGAACATAAACACGACGGTAATAATGATGTTCAAAATTGTATATTTAAACAATTTATACCTAACCAAAATAATACTACTCAAAAGGTTTGTAAATGTGTAAATTGCAATAATAATTTACCAATATTACTTTTTGCAATTTTATTTTCAGAATTTGATAATTATGTCGTAAAAAATACAGACTTTTCATACTTTCCTATCATACAATCAGATTATTCTGTATTTGTATCAAAATGCTTTGGATTACGAGCACCGCCGATTGTTTAAATTTTTTCCGATTTTTTTATTTTTCAATTTGATTTTAACCTGATTGCAGGTTAAATCATTGATTTGTATTAATTAATTTATAAAAATTTAAACAATAATAATATGATTTATAGAATATTACTGTTTGCATTTCTTGCTTTTGCAGTGGCAAGTTGCAATAAAAATCAGGATACTGATAACCACGAGAACGAACACGAAGAAGTAAAAGTTCAATATACTGCATACAATTTTAGTTATGAAATTTTTGCTGAGGCAGACGCTTTTGTAGTTGGTGATACGGCAAATGTTTTGTCGCATTTTTCAAAATTACCTAATTTTAAAGCACTTGATACAGGTGCAGTTTCCATAATTCTTACAATAAACGGTAAAGAGGTAAAACAAACGCTTGAAAAACCGACACGTAAAGGAATTTACAGTTTTGATATTTCACCCGAAACAGCAGGTAAAGGAACTTTAATTTTCAAAATTGATACTTCAATTATTACAATTTCTGATGTTACGGTTTATGCAAATCACAGTGAGGCACACGAACAAGCAGAAAGTGCGGAAGTTTCAAAAGTTAATACCGTTGTTTTTACAAAAGAGCAATCGTGGAAAATTGATTTTAAAACTGAATTTCCAAACAAAGAACCATTTGGACAAGTAATTAAAACGGTTGCAAAAATTGAACCTTCATCCGGCAACGAAACTGTAATTTCTGCAAAAACAAGCGGAATTATTGTTTTTTCAAATTTCAATCTTCTTGAAGGTAACAATGTTACATCGGGTCAAAAACTTTTTGCAATTTCTTCAAGTGGAATGTCTGAAAATAATATTTCGGTTAAACTTGCCGAAGCTAAAAGTAATTACGAAATTGCAGAAGCAGATTATAACAGACATATTGAACTTGCAAAAGACAAAATAATTTCTGAAAAAGAGGTTCAAACAGCAAAAAATTTATACGAAACCACAAAAGCAGTTTACGAAAACTTAATCAATAATTTTAGTGCAACAGGTCAGAGTATTACAAGTTCAATGACAGGTTTTGTAAAACAAATATTTGTATCAAACGGACAATATGTAGAAGCAGGACAACCGCTTATTACAATTTCTCAAAATCAAACCCTTGTTTTAAATGCTTTTGTGCAACAACAATATATTGGCGTTTTATCTTCAATTTTTTCTGCAAATATTAAAACTCTTTACGATAACACAACTTACACTTTTGAAGAATTAAACGGAAAAGTTTTGTCTTACGGAAAATCGGCAAGCGATGACAATTATTTACTTCCTGTTAATTTACAAATAGATAACAAAGGTAGTTTTGTGCAAGGTAGTTTTGTAGAGATTTATTTAAAAACACTCACAAATTCGCAAGCCGTAACTGTTCCAAATACTGCACTTTTAGAAGAACAAGCAAATTATTTCGTTTTTGTTCAAATCACACCCGAATTATTTGAAAAACGAGAAATAAAAATCGGAGTTTCAGACGGAATAAAAACCGAAATTACATCAGGATTACTACAAACCGAAAGGATTATTACAAAAGGTGCTATGCTTGTTAAACTTGCACAGTCATCAGGTGCGTTAGATGCTCATTCAGGACATGTTCATTAAAAGTGTAAAATTATGATAAACAATATAATAAAATTTTCGCTGAACAACAAATATTTAATTATTGTTGCTTCGGTAGTTTTGCTGATTTTCGGAACGAAAACGGCAACAGAAATGGACGTTGATGTATTTCCAGACCTTACAGCCCCAACGGTTGTAGTTATGACAGATGCTCATGGAATGGCTTCGGAAGAAGTTGAAAGATTAGTTACTTTCCCGATTGAAGCCGCCGTAAACGGTGCAACAGGTGTTCGCAGAGTTCGTTCTGCTTCTTCACAAGGATACTCGTTTGTTTGGGTTGAGTTTGATTGGGGAACAGATGTTTTTAAAGCACGTCAGATAGTTAGCGAAAAACTAATTTCAATTGGCGAGCAAATGCCAATTGGAATTGGACAACCAACATTAGCACCACAATCGAGTGTAATGGGTGAAATATTTTTTGTTGGTTTACAGGCAGATACAACCGATTTAATGACTTTGCGAACCATTGCAGAATGGAACATAAAACCCTTGATTTTGGCAACAGGTGGAGTTTCGCAAGTTACAATTATTGGTGGCGAATACAAACAATATCAAGTTTTGGCAGACCCGATGAAAATGAGTTTTTATAATGTTACATTAGAAGAACTTGCAACAGTTTGCGAAGGAATTAGTCAAAATTCAACAGGTGGAGTAATTCGTGAATACGGAAACGAATTTGTTGTAAGAGGTATAGGAAGAACATCTGATTTAGAAGAACTTGCAAATACTTATGTAAAATCTGTAAACAGTAAACCGATTAGAATTAATGATGTTGCAGAAGTTATAATTGGCAGTGCCGTTAAAATGGGTTACGCTTCCGAAAATGCCGAACCTGCGATAATTATTTCAATATCAAAACAGCCAAATGCAAACACTTTGGAAGTAACCGAAAATATTGAAGAAAATTTAGCATCAATAAAAGAAACATTACCTGCTGATGTTGTAATTGATACAAAGATTTTTCGTCAAGCCGATTTTATTGAAACTTCTGTTAAAAATGTTCAAAATGCACTTATCGAAGGAGGTATTTTTGTAATAATAGTTTTATTTTTCTTTTTGGGAAGTTTTAGAACTACAATTATTTCACTTCTTGCAATTCCATTGTCATTACTTGGAGCAATTTTAGTTCTCAAATTATTGGATTTCAATATAAATACTATGAGTTTGGGAGGTATGGCTATTGCTATTGGTTCGTTGGTTGACGATGCAATTATTGACGTTGAAAATGTTTATAAACGTTTGCGACAAAATAGATTATTGCCTATTGAACAACAACAAACTTCTTTTACTGTTGTATTTGAGGCATCAAAAGAAATCAGAGCATCAATTTTAAACGCAACATTAATTATTATTGTAGCATTTTTACCATTATTTTTTCTTTCGGGAATGGAAGGTAAAATGTTGAAACCTCTTGGTATTTCGTTTGTTGTGTCGCTTGGAGTATCTTTAATTGTAGCAATGACTTTAACACCGTTACTTGCAAAAATGATGCTTTCGGGAGAAAAATACCTTGCAAAAAACGAAAAAGAAAGTTGGGTTTCTCGCAAATTAACTGCAATTTACGAAAAATCACTAATTTGGGCTTTAAAACACAAAAAAATAATTTTATTTCCAACACTCGGAATGTTTATTATTGCAATGATAATTTTTTCAACTTTCGGAAGAAGTTTTTTACCCGAATTTAACGAAGGAGCATTGACATTGTCGGTTGTTACTAAACCCGGAACATCATTAGAAGAAAGTAATAATTTAGGAAATTTAGTTGAAACTGAATTATTATCAATTTCCGAAGTAACAAGCACAGCGAGACGAACCGGAAGAGGAGAATTAGACGAACATTCGCAAACTGTAAACAGTGCCGAAATAGATGTAAATTTTTTACTTTCAGAACGTTCACAAGAAGAATTTTTGGAAGATGTAAGAACCAAACTTTCAGCAATACCCGGAATTGCTTATACCGTTGGACAACCGCTCGGACACCGCATAGACCATATGCTGTCTGGAACTCGTGCAAACATTGCAATAAAATTATTTGGTAATGACCTGAATAAAATGTTTGAAATCGGAAACCAAATTAAAGCAAATATTATTGATATTGAGGGCTTAGTTGATGTAAACGTTGACCAACAAGTAGAAATTCCGCAAATTCAAATAAAAGCAAATCGTGAAATGCTTGCTTTTTACGGAATTACTCTTTCGCAATTTAATGAATTTATTGATATTTCGTTTGGTGGTGAAAAAATGTCTGATATTTACGAAGGACAAAAAAGTTTTGATTTAATTTTAAAATTAGATACAACTTATAAACAATCAATTGAAGGCATTAAAAATGCTTTAATTGATACCGAAAACGGAAATAAAATTCCATTGTCGCAAGTTGCAGAAATTGTTTCTGTTTCGGGACCAAGTGCAATAACTCGTGAAAATGTTCAACGAAAAATTGTTATTTCGGCAAACGTAGCCGGTAGAGATTTGCGAAGTGTGGTAGAGGATATTCAGAAAAATATTAAATCAAATATTACATTTCCCGAAGGTTATAGAGTTGAATACGGCGGACAATTTGAAAGCGAGGCAAACGCATCACAAACTTTGATGCTGACTTCTATAATCGCAATTTTTATTATTTTTTTACTTTTGTATCAAGAGTTTAAAAATTTTAAACTTGCAGGTATAATTTTGCTAAACTTACCGCTTGCTTTAATTGGTGGAGTTTTCGCAATATTCATAACTTCAAATGTTTTAAGTATTCCGGCAATTATCGGATTTATAACACTTTTTGGAATTGCAACCCGAAACGGAATTTTACTTATTTCACACTATCAACAATTGCAAGAAAGAGGAGAGCCATTATACGAAACAATTGTTCATGGTTCAAAAGACCGCTTAATTCCTATTTTAATGACTGCATTAACAGCGGCTTTGGCTTTAATTCCACTCGCATTAAAAGGCGATTTACCCGGAAACGAAATTCAAAGTCCAATGGCAAAAGTTATTTTGGGGGGGTTGCTAACATCTACATTATTAAATATTTATGTTGTTCCTTTAATTTTTAGTGTTCTAAAAAATCGTGGTATTTTAAAAACAGATTGAAAATGATAAGGTTCATAATAAAAGTTGTTATTACATCAATTTTAATAGTAGCAATATCCGAAGTTGGAAAAAGAAATTCAATAATGGCAGCGATTTACGCATCGTTGCCATTAACAACCATTTTAGCAATGATTTGGCTTTATATAGACAGCCAAGAAGTGCAAAAAGTATCTGCTTTATCATGGAATGTTTTAATTGCAGTTATTCCAAGTCATGTTTTTTTGATTGCATTTCCATTACTTACAAAGTTAGGTTTGAATTTTTGGATTTCTATGTTAATATCTTGCATACTCACAGCACTTGCATATTGGATATATGTTATTATTTTAAAGCGATTTAATATAGTTTTTTAATTTTAAAAAAGTCTAAAAATGAAAAATATATTTTTAATTGTATTGTTTTTAGCTATTATTTTCAATACATATTCGCAAAACTGTGGAATTTATAATTCAGCCACAGACTACAAAAATAGCAATTTTAGTAATCAGGGAAGTAAAATTTTAGTTGATTTATTTTTTAAGCCAAACTATGTCAAATTGAAAACAAATGACAATTCTATTTATTTCAATAAAGACAGCATTTGGGGAGTTAAAAATGAAAATTCAATTTTTCGTTTTTACAATTCCAAAAAATACGAATTAGTTGAAAACGAAGAAATTTTTATTTACAAAACCTTTGTGCAGGCAAGAATAAAAGCAGACAGAATTAAATACTTTTATAGTCAAAATCCTGAAAGTGAAATTTTGCCTTTGACAATTGAAAATCTTGAAAATTCATTTTCAACTAATACTAAATTTATTGATTTATTGCATGTTTCAATTTTAAAAGACGAAAATCTTTATGATTTTGATAAACACTGCAATAATTTACGAATTACAAATTTATTCATTTTAAGTAACAAACAATGAAAAAGATAATAATAATTTTAATTATAATGCTTTCGGTTTTAAGTGGTTTTTCGCAAAACACCGACAGCATAATTTCTCAAATAACGAGAAATAATATTACTTTAAAGGCATTAGCAAAAAGTAATACAGCCGACAGTTTAGGAAACCGAACGGATATATATTTACAAAATCCCGAAATCGGTTTTAATTATTTATTCGGAAATCCGTCAGGTATAGGAAACAGAACAGATTTTAACGTTTTGCAAACTTTTGATTTTCCGACTGCTTATATTTACAAAAGTCAAATATCGGACTTAAAAAATGAACAGTTGCAATATTCGTATCAACAACAATACAAAACAATAGTTTTGCAAACAAAACTAATTTGTATTGATTTAATTTACTATAATTTGCTGATAAAAGAATATACAAAACGCTTTGCAAATGCCGAAAAAATTGCAAAGTCTTACAAATCAAAATTTGATATTGGAGAGGCAAATATTTTGGAATACAACAAAGCCGAACTCAACAAATTAAATACATCAAAAGAGTTAGAAAAGTTAGAAATTGAAAAAAACGCACTTTTGAACGAATTAACCGGATTGAACGGAAATATTCCGATAACATTCACAGATACCGTATTTTTTGAAAATCAAATTCCGTTAGACTTTGAACTTTGGTATGCCGAAGCAGAAAAACGAAATCCAGTGTTAAGTTGGCTAAAATTAGAAATTGAATTGTCTGAAAAACAAGAAAATTTGAATACTGCAATGAGTTTACCAAAATTTAAAACAGGGTATATGAGCGAGTTTACCGCAGGACAAAATTTTCAGGGAATTAGTTTTGGTATTTCCATTCCACTTTGGGAAAATAAAAACAAAATCAAATACGCCGAACTGAAAACAGAAGCAATGCAAAATTACGAAAGTGCAAATAAATTGCAGTATTACAATTCATTAAAATCGCTTCATGCAAAAGCAATAGCATTACAAAATAGTGTGAATGAATACGAAACAAATTTGCAAACTTTCAATAATTCTGAATTGCTTTACAAAGCACTTGATAAAGGTGAAATTGATTTAATAAATTACATTTTGGAACTTTCATTTTATTACGAAAGTTACAGTAATTTATTGGATATGGAAAGAGAATTGCAAAAAGTTATAGCAGAAATGTATCAATATTAAAATAGTTACAAAGTGCAATAATTGACAAAGTTTAGTATTTTTAAGGGCATTGTGTTTGCACTTTTGTTTTTTGCAAAGTGCTAAATATTTAACATTTGCGATAAAAATAAAAAAACAAAAGAGCAAACGATTTTTATAATTTTTTGCCCTTAAAAAATACAAAACTTTTTGGTGCTAAAACACAAACATCAGTGCAAACATCAACAAAACAAAAAGTTAAAAAGTGGGTGTGGCTTCGCCACACCTACTTTTAATAATAATTTGGGTAATAATAATTTTGGTTTTAACAAACCAATTTGTAAATTTGATAACAATAAAATTCAATAATTATTTAATTAACGAATTGATAATGAAAAAAATAAAAAATAAAAAAACCGATAACATACAACAGCCGACAATGCAAAGCATTAGTAATAAACTTGATACGTTGGTGCATTTAAAGAACATTTTACGTTATTGATACGAAAGTGCTGTAAATCTTTGCAATGCGGCTGTTGTTTTTCGTTAGCGGTCAGCATAGAACGACTTCGCTCAAAAACGAAAGACACAAAAATTAAAGAATATGAATACAAAAATTTTGACGTTTAGTTTTTTATTGTTTGCAACTGTATCGTTTGCTCAAACTCAAACAAGACAGACCAATACGGTTCAACAGAAAGTTCTTTCTGAAAACACCATTTACCAACTATTTCCTACCCAAAACTATTGGACTTTTATTAAGCTGGACACACGAAATGGTAAAATGTGGCAAGTCCATTTTAGTGTTAAAGACGACAGTAACACAGGTGAATTAGTATTAAATTCACTTCCACTTGTTAATAAAGAAAATGAAGTTAATGGCAGATTTACTCTCTATCCGACTGAAAATATGTACAATTTCTTATTGCTTGACCAAGTTGATGGGACAGTAGTTCAAGTACAATGGTCTTTGGAAGCCAAGAATAGAGGTATTGTTTCAGTTATTAAGCCTATTGATTAGTAGACAATGATTTCTTTCAGTGATTTTGAAATAGAAAATGAATGCTTTTACAAAGATGAGCGTTACTCTGTTCGGGACAACGGAGCAGTATTGCGTTTTCCGCTTAACATAAACCGACCAAGACCAACAGATAACAAATGGACTTTTGGAAAACTGAACAACAAAACAGGCTATTTAGAAATCGCTTCTGTTCGTATTCACAGAATAGTTGCGACTGCATTTCACGGAGAAGCACCAACAAAAGAACACGTTGTTGACCACATTGACACAAACAAGCAAAATAACCGACCAGAAAATCTACGATGGGTAACGAGATTAGAAAATATATTACTTAACCCAATTACTGCAAGACGTATCGAACTTGTTTGCGGTAGCGTAGAAGAATTTCTAGCAGACCCCTCAAAATTCCGTGACAAATTTTCTGACCCAAACTATGACTGGATGTGTACGGTTAGTATCCAAGAAGCACAAGCGAGCAAAGAAAGATTATTTGCTTGGGCAAAAAGTGATAAATCATTACAAGGTGGCACTTTAGGTGAATGGATTTACAATAGAAGTTTATCAAATCAATTTACTGCCAATGTTGTAGAAGAATTAGAATTTATTAATTCACTAACTCCAAACGCTATTCAAATAGCCCGAAATTGGAAAACTCCAAGCGAATTTCCTTGTTGTCCAAAGACAATCACTCAAAACCCAATTGCGGACTATACTTCAAACCTAAAAGCAGGGAATATATTTTCTCAAAACCAATTTACGAGTTCAATAATTGAGCAGTTTGCAATTTCCAAAGACGAAAATACATTATGGATTATGTGCAAAAGTGGTGACGAAAATCCTATAAAACCTTATTCATTGGCAGAAATAACCTATCAAAATGACGTTTTTGTTCACAATAGTCTTGGGACATTTTTTCAAAAGGAAGGAGCAGAAAAACAATTTACCCTTGCACAGGGACTTGAATGGACAGGTGGTGACACGATTGATGATTATTGTTAAAAATGAGTATGAATAAAAAATGCCGAACCGCTAACAGCACCTACCCAAAAGTGGCGGTTCAGTGGTTAAATCAAGCTTTGTGCTTCTATCAAAGTTTGTGCTTGGTTGACAGTGAAGTGCTCCGAAATCGCCACCTTCGGGTAGCCGCATACCGTTAGCACTATTAAGACAATTTGCTTTAACGAACATTTTAATAAGGAACAAAATGAACACAGAAATTAAATTTCCGATTATGGATTTGACTGAGTTTCTCTTTGAAAGTGAAAGAGTATTTTTTTCTGCTCTTACATGGGAAACAAATTACACGCTTAAAGAAAAATATGTCAAAAAATTACCTGATTGGAAATACGTTGACTCAGAAGGAAAACTTTTAAAAGTAAAAATTATAAAACAAGAGAAAATAGAATCGTTTCTTTCATTTCTTTTTCAACCAAATTATCAATTAGAACTTCAATTGGTTCATACTGGAAAAGTATATCAGTTAGAAGAACTTAAAGATGAAATTCTTAAAAAAAAGAATAAGATGTTTCATATATATCATAACAAACTTTTGACATTGAATGAATACGAAAAGAAATTAAGAAATGCTAATAGTTTTCTTGAAATAATTGACGTTGCTTCATTTGATGATTATAAAGACAATTAACAGTGGCTAACATCTAAGGCTTCGTTGCGTCCGTAGGACGAACAATGAAGCTCCTGAAAACTCGGGATTGAACGTAACCGGTGATTAAGAGTTATAGATTTTTCGACTTGTGAGGATTTACTTTTTAATGGAGGATGGCTGGATAGTATTTTGATAAAGATTCCATTTTTGGTATGGCTTTTAGTTTTTGACCGATTTTTGTTGATATTTTAGCATACCTTCTCCTACCTAAATATCAGATATCCAGGAAAAATGAAGATCAGTCTTAGGTAAGGAAGTACTCAAAAAGTACTTCAAAGTCATTTTATCTTACTTTTCTGCTATATTGCTCTCAATACATCTCTATATCAAAAATTCAATATTTTTCAGATTTTTTGAAAATTTGCATTTCAAAAGCTATTATTCTCTTTTTTATCTACTATTTTTGAGGTGTAAAAAGCAGGTTTTTAGACGAAGTGACCTTATGCGTTCATGCTAAGAAAACAAAAACATAATTATTACTATGCAAAACACTGTACTAAGAGTAAAATCATTAAGCAAAAGTTTCTCAAATGTTAAAGCAGTCAACAATATCTCATTTTCGGTTAATCAAGGAGATATTTTTGCTTTTCTTGGTCCTAATGGAGCAGGGAAAACAACAACATTGAGAATATTGCTTGACATCATTAAAGCGGATGATGGTCAGATAGAGTGGAATTTAGAAGGGAATTCCAATCAATTACCTCAAGCCAGTCAGATTGGATATCTTCCTGAAGAAAGAGGACTTTATCTTGATATTCCAATTTTGAAATCATTGGTCTATCTTGCTTCAATCAGAGGTATGGATAAGACAGAAGCGAAAAAAGGTGCTTTGGAATGGCTGGAAAGACTTGGCCTTGCTGATAGAGCAAAAGAAAAACTTCAAGTTCTTTCAAAGGGAAATCAGCAGAAAATTCAGTTTATTGCTTCTATTCTTCACAAGCCTGCTTTCGCCATTCTCGATGAACCGTTCTCTGGCTTAGACCCGTTGAATCAGGAAATATTTATTGAGTTTATCAAGGAAATTAATAAGCAAGGAACTACAATTTTACTAAGTGCACATCAAATGCAATTGGTTGAAAAGACTGCCAATAAGTTACTTCTTATAAATAAAGGAGAAGAATTATACAATGGTAGCTTGTCAGGTATTTATGAAACACATGGAAACCGAAAAGTTATTGAATTGCACTACAAATCTGGCTTAAACGAAAATTCTTTAAATAGTATAAGTGAAGTGGAAAAAATTGAAATTGTTGATAATGCTATAGTAAAGCTTACTTTTGGTCAAAATAAGGAGATGAAAAGCATATTATCTGCTTTATCAAAACAAGAAGGTGACTTTGATGTTACCAGCCATAAACTTTCATTACATGATATTTTTCTTAACCTTATAAAATGCCATTAATTATGAGTTATATAAAGCAAGTTATAACAGTCACTCGTTGGGAGTTTGGTCGCTTTTTTAAGCCCAAGAATGAGGCAATTGGTATTTTAATAATGTTAATTATATCTGTGGTATTTTACTTTGGTAGTAAGTACGCTTTTTCTGACAAAAGTCCTGAAATTAAAATTTTTGTACATAATGATACTAATGGCAGTTTGACTGAGGTGTTAAAGAATGATTTTGATGTAAAGCAACTACTATCTGAACAGAAGGATAGTTTTATTAGGCAATTAGATGTAGATAAAAATTTGGTTGTATTAGACAAAAAAGAGAATGCAATTGGTTTATACGCATATAAAAACAATAGAGACATTAAGAAACTTAAAAATCTTATTGATGTTTATCACAAACAGAAAGAAATGCATCAACTCGGATTAAGTGCCGAGCAGTTATCTTTAGTCTTATCCTCTGCACCAATAGAAGAAACATATATTTATACGGATAATTCGAGGAACAGGGTTATTCTTGCTTATTTCTTTGCAGGATTGATGATAGTAGCAGTTTTTCTAAGTTTTGCTTATCAATTTACAGCAATTACAGGTGAGAAACAATTAAAAATAACTGAGCAAATAGTATCTGCCATAAGCCCACAAGTTTGGATGGACGGCAAAATATTAGGCATTACTTTAACAGGAATATCTTCAATGATTACTTATTCACTTTTGAGCATCATCGGAGGAATTATTTTCTTCCAATTCTCAGGTTTGCCAATTTCCGCAATACTCGACTATTTATATTTGCCTTCAATAGCTTTGTATTTGCCCTTTGCATTACTTGGTATATTAATTTGGAATGCGATACTTGCCACCATTGCTTCCGTAATTACCGACCCAAATAATTCAGGCAAAAGTTCACTTATGATGTTACCAGTGGTTTTTGTTATAACCTCATTTTTGGTAACTCGCGACCCTGATAGTGGTTTATCGGTATTTCTTTCCTGGTTCCCATTGACTTCTTCGACCTCAATGCCAATGCGATGGGCAATTACCGAGGTTGGAATTTGGCAATTGACAGGTTCGTTTATGCTACTTGTTATAACTTTTTATCTTCTACGTAAAATGGCTGCAAAGATTTTCAGGGTATCAATTTTGCTGACAGGAAAAGAACCAAGTTGGAGCGAAGTATATAGATTAATGGTAATGAATTGAAAAAGCACGAAACACTTAAAAAGTGTATTTGCCATAAGGGCTTCATTGGGTATTCAAGCAATGTAGCCCGCTCAAACTTTGTGTCGTTTTGACAGGGACATGCTCAGAATTGCCCAACTTTTCATATACCAAAACCCTTATCACCAATCCTCCATAAAGAAATTTTTAAAAAACCAAGCTAACGGGCGAGTACTTATTTCGTGTTTTAGTGATTCTCAATGCAAGCCGTATAACAATCCGGTAGAATATCTGTTTCTTGATCAGAAAAGAAAATTAGGTTTAGTTAAACGTTTTCAAAAACAAATCACTAAATTTGCATTGGAAAAAAAAATTTCAATTTCGTAACCAATTGATTAACAACGTTGAAATTTACCGTTAGTCAGAAGGCGATAAAAACACATATAGAGACTTCCTAAATTTTTAGAGAAACTTAAATAAAGCGAATTCTTATTTAAGAATATTGGTAAAATCTTAAATAAGCTGTATCTTTGTTTAAAATTACGACAATGAAAAATTTTACATCTGGACAATATTTCAGTCAGGGGTATTACAAAAGCTTTCAACCTGAATTTATAAATAGGCAACTGCATATTGACAATATGGAGGTAATGCAATTGTTGAGTCAGGCAGATAGGGAATTAGGACGATTGGATATGTATTCTAAATATATTCCCAACATTGATTTATTTATTAGCATGCATGTTTTAAAAGAAGCCACCCAAAGTAGTAAAATCGAGGGGACACAAACAAACATGGATGAAGCACTATTAGACAAAGAAGACATTCCATTGGACAAAAGAGATGATTGGGAGGAAGTTCAAAACTATATAAAAGCTATGGAATGGGCTATTTCAGAATTAGAAAAATTGCCTTTTTCTTCACGGTTAATTCGGGAGACTCATAAAGTGCTTTTGCAAGGAGTCAGAGGAGAGAAAAAACAACCAGGAGAATTTAGAATTAGTCAAAACTGGATTGGAGGAGCAACAATTAATGACGCAGTTTTCATCCCGCCAGTACATACATCTGTTCCTGAGTTAATGAGTGATATTGAAAAATTCTTACATAATGAGGAGCTGTTTTTGCCCGAGTTATTAAAGATAGGATTAGTACACTATCAATTTGAGACAATCCACCCATTTCTTGATGGAAATGGCAGAGTTGGAAGATTGTTAATCCCATTATACTTAGTAAGCAAAGGAATTCTGCAAAAACCGATTCTATATTTATCCGATTTTTTCGAAAAAAATAGGGCATTATACTATGATAATCTCACAATAGTTAGAGATAAAAATGATTTGAATCAATGGTATAAGTTTTTCTTAGTCGGTGTTATTGAAACAGCAAAAAACGGGATTGTTACTTTTGATAATATACTTCAATTACAAAAAAAGATAGAAGTTAACTTGCAGAATTTAGGTAGCAGAGCTGCAAATGCTAAAAGAATTGTTGATTATTTGTATAAACGCCCAGTTATAAATGCAGATAAAGTACATGAAATAGCTGATATTTCAATGCCTTCATCTTACAAGCTGATTTCCGATTTAGAGAAAATGGATATTCTAAAAGAGGTAACTGGTGGACAAAGAGGTCGTATGTATGTTTTTGATAACTATCTTAAACTATTTCGATGAAAAACGCCCAGCTGCCAACATCTAAGGCTTCGTTGCGTCCGTAGGACAAACAATGAATCCGATAGCTATCGGAAGTGTTGAACGTAACCGGTGATTAAGAGTTATGGAGTTTTCGACTTGTGAGGATTTCCTTTTTTTTGAAAATTTGCTTAAAAAAAGAAAGTTGGGTTTAGTGAAGCGTATTCAAAATCAAATCACTAAATTTGCATTGGAAAAGGAAAATTTTAATTTTGTAACCGATTGATTAACAACGTTGAAATTTTAGTCAGAATTAAAAAAGGTAATTGATGGAAGAAAGTGAGCTGCTAGAACAGGCAAGAAAATTGGCCTACCAGGGTAGGAACTATGAGGAAATAAAGGAAGTAGTGCAGAAATCTACTACGAATTCCAAAGCTATCCATAATATTTTGAGTAGCCTGGATCAGTTTATTGTTGAATATCAACTTGCGTCTCAAGAGAAAGCAAAAGTACTAAACCATGCAATAATAGGATCAATATTTTTGATCATCGGCTTGGGACTCACGGGTTATACCTTACTGTCAGGTCAAAGCCAATATATACTAGCATATGGGGCAATACTTGGAGGTGCATGGGCATTAATAGATGGCTACAGAAAATACAAACAACCAATTGAAGACTTTATACCACGAAAAAAAATGTTCAGGAAGAATAAAAGATATTAGAAAAATAAAATGAAAAACGAATCGACAATAAACAGGACTCTGATTCAATAAAACAAAAATTGATCATTAATTTGCAAACTCTGTCCAAAGCTGATACACTCATCATTAGGAGACAAGCGATCATGAAAATACAATTGATGAGTCAATGACATTTTTTTGATAATCAATTCTACTATCAAGCCGTTCTGGAATACACCTCCTGAAAAAGCAAGTTTTCTGATGCCTGATAGATGAGCAACAGTTGCGATATATTCAACAACGCAAATATGAAATTTAGCAGCTATCTCTGTTTTATCCACTCCAGTATCAAGATCATTCAAAATTCCTTTTATGATAAGCCTTACAATTTCAGCAGGATTTTCTTGTATTGAAAAATATGACTTTTTATATCCTTCGTTTTTAGTTATAAAAGTCTCTGCTTTACTTTCAAGAATCATTGCTGCATGTCCTTCAAATGTCTGAAGATCTAAATCAAATAAAAGAGAGGAAACGGCATCAAACAATCTGCCAATGCTTGAACTCCTGAGATTGTTCTCCTGGCTAAGCAACTTATTATATATCTGCCATTCATTTTCGTTAAATTTATTTTTCAGATACCTATCAGCACCTTCTGTACCAAAACAAATTGATAAAGCCGAAATTCTTGGTTCCCTCACCATTTTATCTCCAAGTATAAAATCAAAATAAGGCAAATGTTCGTATCTGGAAATTTTTCTGTTCTCAAAAATAAAAAATTCTCCTCCCCATATCTGCCCGTCATCACCATAACCTGTGCCATCGAAAATGATCCCAAGCACTCTCTCTTTTTGAACATGCAGATTATGTTCTCCCATTACGGCTGCAAAATGGGCTTTATGGTGCTGGACTTCTATTAATTCAGCATTGTATTTTTGAGCAAGTTCTATGCCATAGATATGAGAAAAATAAGCCGGATGTTTATCTATAAATATAATTTCAGGTTTGATTCTGAGTAATTTGATGAAGTGTTGAAGTGTGTGTATATAATTCAACTGCGAATCATATACATCAGTATTGCCAAGAAACTGACTTATGTATATCTGATCATTATTTATAAGAGTGAAAACGCTTTTAAGCATTGCCCCTGTTGCTATTATATTTTTTTTAGGAAGACTAAGTTCAGTGTCGATATATGATGGTGCTAATCCACGAGACCTTCTGATGACTATTCTCTGATTTGATTTTCCTGAAAACTTAATTACGCTGTCATCCTGTGGAATTACTATTTCCCGGTTGTTGAGTATAAGGATATCAGAGATATTCATCAGTTCCTCCTTAGCCTTGTCATTATCGTAAATTATCGTCGATCCGCTCACATTTCCACTTGTAGCCACGATTGGAGCATTGAATTTCTTTAAAAGGAGATCAAACAAAGGTGCATAGGGCAACATAATCCCAACCCTGTCCAGGTTTTCGCAAATACCATCGACATAAATACTTTGCCTGATTGAGTCTTTATATTTTAACAGCACTATGGGGGACCATTTGCTTTTCAATTCTCTGATCTCAGTCTCAGAAAGAAAAGTGTCTCTTTCAATCATTTGCAAATCCGGATACATCAAAGCAAAAGGTTTGTCCGGTCTCTTTTTTCGTATTCTCAGATCATTTATAGATTTTTTATTATTGGCATCGCAGGTAGTGAGAAATCCACCAATCCCTTTAATTGAAATTATTTTACCTGATTTCCATTGCTCTACAATATAATCAATAATTTTATCCTGCGGTAACTCTAGGGTTTCACTATCAAAAACCTCAAGTTTAATTCCGCATGTCGGGCAACTATTTGTCTGAGAATAATATCGTCTGTCCAGTACTTCATCGTATTCCTGCTGACATTCAGGACACATCCTGAATTTTTCCATAGTAGTATTTTCTCTGTCATATGGCAGGGCAGAAATAATTGAGAATCTTGGTCCGCAGTTTGTGCAGGTTATGAAAGGATAATTGTGCCTCCTGTCCTTTTCTGCATGAAGCTCACTGAGACAATCCTCACATATTGAAAAATCAGGTGCAAAATGCAGTTTTGGTTCAGCATTACTATCACTTTCAACTATTTTAAATAAATTAAAAATTCTGTCGTCTGTTTGACTAACTTCCAATTCTGTGATATGAGACATTTCAGGAGCCTTTTCTCTGATGAGTTTTACAAACATATTGCATTTTTCGATATCAGCATTTATAAAAATATTTACTCCGTCATTTCCGTTGCTTACTGTACCTTTTATGTCATTTTCCAGAGCCAACTTGTATATGAATGGTCTGAAACCGACTCCCTGAACTATTCCCTGTATGTGTATGTGAAAAGTCATATCCTAAATTGATAATTGAAAGTTGATAAAGAAATTTTAATTAATTTTAGTTGTTTTTATAATGTTTCATTAAAACAAATTCCTTTTTGCAATTTATTACAGATTTGCATAACTTTAAAATATTAAGAGCAAAAGCATATGACTTAATTGCAATAATATTTGCTCTTTTATCACTCATAATTTCTAATTAAATTACATATTCTTAATTCTCAATTCTCCATTATCAATTCTCCATTCTTCATTCTCCATTATCAATTTATTAGCACACGGATGACACTGATCTGACAGTTTTTCACAGATATAGGATTTATGATATTTGATTTTAACTGTTTAACAGACAACTGACAACTGAAATAAATTCTCCATCCATACGGACAAGTTTCTCAATTATCAATTCTCCATTCTCCATTATCCATTCTCCATTCTCAATTGAACTAGCAAATTCTTGGTAATTGTTCCCCGATAGGCATATTTACAACCCGTTTTCCCCCAAGCAAACTGTTTATCAGCACTTTGCCGGGATTATAATCAGTCACTTCCCCAATTATTGCTGCATTTTCGCAATATTCAATATTTTTCATAGCTTTAAGGATGTCATCAGCAATTTCACTTTCTACAAATGCTAGAAAGATGCCTTCATTGGCCACAAACAGCGGATCTATACCCAAAATCTCACATGCTGCACTGACCTGCTTATCAACAGGTAGTGATTTCTCATCCAATATTATTCCCAAACCTGAATCCCTGCCAATCTCATTAAGGGTAGCAGCAACTCCACCACGGGTTGGATCCCTCAGAAGCAAAATATCTGAACCATATTTTTCAATCAGATCCCTAACTGCAAAATTAAGATTTCTGGTATCACTCTCTATGGTAGTTTCAAATTCCAGGCCTTTTCTCACGGAAAGAATTGCCATACCATGAGTCGCTATATTTCCGCTGACTATTATTTTATTTCCAGCTTTTAACCGTTTAATATCGATATCTGCTTCGGGTAGTACTCTTCCAATTCCGGTTGTATTTACGAATATTTTGTCTCCTTTGCCTTTATCCACTACCTTGGTATCACCTGTGACAATCTGAACACCTGCTTTTTCTGCAGCATACTTTATCCCGATCAGTACATCCCAGAATTCGTCCATTTTCATCCCTTCTTCGATGATAAATGCCAGAGAAATATATTGAGCTTCAGCACCGCACATTGCAAGGTCGTTAATAGTGCCGTTGACTGCCAGTTCACCGATATCTCCCCCCGGAAAAAAAACTGGTGATATCACAAAGCTGTCGGTACTGAAAGCATATTCCCCTTTCAAATCAAGCAACGCTCCATCATGCCTCGTCTTAAGCTTTTCATTGTTCAGAATATCAAATATTGTCTTATCAAGTAGCCTGTTTGTCAGCAATCCCCCCGCGCCATGACTAAGAGTTATTACATCATAATCAAGGACAGGCATTGGGCAGTTTAGTTTCATATTGAGTTTATCCATACTTTTCTGTTGTCTGTTTTCAGTTAAACTGTTGTCGGTTGTCGGTTATTTGTTGTCCGTTTTTCTTTGTTCGGTTTTCTGTAGTCAGTTATCTCTTCTCTTTAGTTCGGTATCCTGTTATCTGTTGTCTGTTTTTTATTGTTGGTGTTTTTAAGATGAAATTTATGTTTTCCAGTTACATTGGACATATTCGATAAATTTATATATTTTTCCTCCTAGATTATCGTATTCATTAATCAAATCAGTTAATTCAATATTAAATTCCGGATACAAATTTTCTAATTTTTTCAAATGGTTAATAGTTTCATTATTACTTGAATATGCAAATGTAAGAAATCTGATAAAATCTTTTAAATACTTATTTCTTCCATAACCTTCAACTATATTAGAATTAATTGAATCAGAAGATCTTCTAAGCTGGCTGCCCAATTCATATAATTCATGCTTTGGTAGTTTTAATGTAAATCTGTGAGTTTTCAAAAACAGATTAAAAGATTCTTTATAGATTTCTAATTCCTTATAAGTCTTTGTCATTTTTAAAATATTGTATTAAAGCTCAAATTACAAAATCAATATCTTTTAACCCATTTACTACTCTACAAAACAGACAAACTGACAACTGACAACTGATTAACCTAGCTTTTCCCATTGTCCATTCTCAATTCTCCATTCTCAATTTATTAGCACACGGATGACACTGATCTGACGGATTTTCACAGATATAGGATTTATGATATTTGATTTATAACTGTTTAACAGACAACTGTCAACTGAAATAAATTCTCCATTGTCAATTCTCAATTCTCCATTCTCCATTATCCATTCTAAATTATCAATTATCAATTTTCAATTCTCCATTGTCAATTCTCCATTGTCAATTCTCCATTTTCAATTCTCCATTCTCAATTATAAAAATTATAGTATGCGGCACATGCCCCCTCTGAGGACACCATAGGTGCACCAAGAGGATTTTCAGGATTGCAGATTTTACCGAAAGCAGGACATTCAATTGGCTTTTTTATACCTTTGAGTACACTGCCGGCAATACATATTTCACTTTCATTTGCTTTTTTAATATCAATTTCGAATTTTAAGTTTGCATCAAAATCTCTGAACTCATCTTTCAATTCATATCCTGAAAGCGGGATATTGCCTATTCCTCTCCATTCCCTGTCGGCTTCGATAAACACGTCAAAAATGATCTTTTGAGCCGAAGGAGTACCTTCTGATTTAACTACCCTTGAATAGGCATTAGCTACTCCGTAATTGCTATTTTCTAGCATTTCTACTGCAGTCCTTATAGCATTGAGCATTTCAACAGGTTCAAACCCTGAGGCAACCAAAGGTACTTTATATTTTTCAGCAATAGGATAATACTTTTCCAAACCCATGATTGCAAGTACATGACCTGCTCCAAGAAATGCATCTATTCTTGTCTCTTCATCATTCATGATAGCTTCTATTGCCGGTGGTACAAGCACGTGTGACACAAGAATTGAATAATTTTTCAGCCCCCACTGTTTTGCCTGCAATACAGAAATTGCATTTGCAGGAGCGGTGGTCTCAAATCCAACAGCAAAAAAAACAACTTCCTTATCAGGATTTTCCTTCGCAATTTTTACTGCATCTGATGGAGAATATAAAATCCTTACGTCAGCACCTTCCGCTTTGATCTGAAGCAGGGATTTTTCAGAACCCGGTACTCTGATCATATCACCGAATGAACAAAGAATCACTTTCTTTTTCTCTGCCAGGTAGATAGCCTTATCTATAAGATTCAAAGGTGTCACACAAACCGGGCATCCCGGACCATGTATCATAGTAATTTTATCAGGCAATAATTCAAGAATACCGTTTTTAACAAGACTGTGAGTTTGCCCACCACAAACTTCCATTATCTTCCAGGGTTTTGTGACTTTGGATTTTATATCATTTATGATCTTTACAGCAAGATCTGAATCTCTGTATTCTGAAAGGTATTTCATTACATTTTTTGTTTTATAAAAATGCAAACATAAGCAATTCAAGGTATAAATTTTGATTTATACAATTATTTTAAATAAAAAAGCCTGCTCAATGAATGGCAGGCTTAATAATAACTTATTTATTTACAATCACTTGAGTAGTTCAATTAACGCAATGTAAACATTTTTCAGGCTAGCCCTTACCTCATCGCTCAATATTGTAGTCATAGGTACAATTTCACCTATGGTAACAGTTATCAATGAAATTTCCGGCAACTCTCCATTAAATTCCAGAGCATCGATCATATCTTTCAATCCGACATCATGCGAGCTTAGCGTCCGGGGAAAATCCTTTGCAAATTTGGGATACAGCACTTTAACTGTTCCAACAGGTTGTTCATCCATTGTGGCATCGATCATGATCACTCTTTTGTAAGATGAAATCAAAGGCATCAGATCAAAACTTCCAGTACCTCCATCAACAATATCAACATTTTCAGGCAATTGTTTTTTACCTAAATAGTGAATTGCATGTACTCCAATACCTTCATCACCCATAAGATAATTACCTATACCAAGGATTAAAGTCCTGTTTGTATTGTCCCTGTCATCAAAATTTATATACCTGTAAAAAAACCTTTCAAGATCTTTTATATCATCTCCAACCATAAGAATTTATGAATTGTTGTTTTCCTCACCATTACCATCCCACATCTGACCCGTAGTTTTTTCTATGATCTCTTCTTCAGTTTCTTTAATCCTTTCTGATCTGACAAACTTATACCCACTGATCATAGCAGAAGCTTCACCTCTGGCTTCAATATAATCATGGTATAGAACAAGATAAACATGTATAATGGCAAAACCGATAAATATCCATGTAAACAGGTGATGCCAGTATCTTAAACCGATATCCCCTCCGAACCAGGATTTTAAAAATCCAAACATCTGGGGTAAAAACCATGATGCAGTGTCTGACATAAGTGCAAACCCTGTTACAATCTGAAACAGGAAAAGATTATACATGATAAAATAAGTAAAAGCAGCCAGATAATTATGACCTATACTAATATTTGAAAGTTTATGTTCTTTATCCTTTTGCAAAAGAACATCAACTTTTGCAACATAGATCATGTTTTTCAATCCTTTTTTTGTATATGGGAAAAATGTTCTCCAACTTGCAAATTTATTACCAAAAAAGGACCAGTATGATCTGAAGAAAAGAAAAGCGATAAATATGTACGCAGTAATAAAATGCACTGCCCTGACAATTCCAAATAAATAGGTATTCGTCGCTTCAACATTTCTGTCGATTGCAGGAGGATTGGCGATGATCAAACCTGTTACAGCCAGGACAGGGATGGAAACCGCTGTTACCCAGTGGAACAATCTTACGGGTAGTTCCCATACGTAAGCCCTTTTATAATTGTATGTGGCAACTGACATAATAATAATTTAAAATGTTAATAAAATAACCTCAATCCTTTCAAATTTTGCATACTCCATCGACCTGAATCTGGCTAATATTTTTACCGTGTTCATCGTATAAGTGAACAGCACATGCCAGACATGGGTCAAATGAATGTATTGTTCTCAGTATCTCCACAGGATTTTTCGGATCTGCAATTGGAGTTCCGATAAGTGAAGCTTCATAAGCAGACATCTGACCTTTAGGGTCTCTCGGTGATGCATTCCAAGTCGTTGGAACGATCATCTGGTAATTGGCTGTTTTGCCATCTTTAATCACTATCCAATGTGACAGTCCTCCTCTCGGAGCTTCCTGGATCCCCACACCTTTGGCATCTTTTGGCCAGGTTGAAGGATCCCATTTTTCCATATTAGCCATTTTTGTATCACCATTTTTGATATTAGTCAACAGGGAATTGTAAAACTCAAGACCCCATCTGCTGGTAAGTATCGTTTCAAGACCTCTGGCAGCTGTTCTGCCGAGCGTTGAAAACAGAGCAGTAACAGGAACGTTCAGTTTAGTCAAAGTTGCATCTACCAACTCTTTATATTCAGAAACTCCTTTGGCATATCCTATCAGTACCCTTGCCAAAGGACCGACTTCCATCGGATTGCCTTTCCATCTGGGGGTTTTGACAAAGCTGTATTCCTTGTTGACGTCGAGCTGATCGTAGGGTGGTTTTGGTCCTGTGTAATTGATATTTGTTTCACCTGCCCATGGATGCAATCCGGCATCATCTCCTCCTGAATAATTGTACCATGAGTTTTTAACAAATTCCTGAATGCCATTGGTATCGCTGAAGTCAATTTCATGAATTTTTGAAATATCACCATTAAGTATTGCACCAGCAGGGAATTTAAATGAATCTTTATTATTCATTCCATTTACAGGGAGATCCCCAAATGAAAGGAAGTTTTTAAATGCTGCTCCACCAATAGATCCCCAGTCTTTATAGAATGAAGCTATTGCCAGCAAGTCAGGAATGTATACCTGATTGACAAATGTATCAGCATCTTTCAGCAATTTGCCAAGATAAGCCAGTTTGTCTGTATTCAACCCTCCGGCATCTTCAGTATTGATTGGACTTCCCATTCCACCTACAACAAAATGCGGATGTGGGTTTTTTCCACCAAGAATAGTATGAACTTTAACTATTTCTTTCTGCCATTCAAGTGCCTCAAGGTAATGTGCGACTGCCATCAGGTTTGCCTCCGCTGGCAGTTTCATTGCAGGATGTCCCCAGTATCCATTTGCGAAGATGCCAAGTTGACCGCTCTCAACAAATTTTTTGATTCTGTTTTTAATATCAGAGAAATATCCTGGTGAGCTTTTAGGCCAGCTGGAAATACTTTGAGCCAAAGCTGAAGTTTTAGCAGGATCAGCATCAAGTACTTTTGTAACATCTACCCAGTCAAGTGCATGAAGATGGTAAAAATGAACAACATGGTCATGTACGTATTGAGATGTGAGAATTATATTTCGTGCAAGTTCAGCATTCTGAGGCACTGTAATTCCTAGAGCATTTTCAACTGCCCTGATGGATGCAATAGCATGTACTGTGGTGCATACTCCGCAGGCTCTCTGGACAAAAGCCCACACATCACGAGGATCCCTGCCTTCAACAATTTTTTCTATTCCTCTGACCATTGTAGAGGAACTGTATGCATTAACAACTTTCCCGTTTTGAATTTCGGCTTCAATTCTTAGGTGACCCTCAATTCTTGTTATAGGGTCAATGACTATTCTGTTTGCCATAATTTATATTTTTTCAGGTATTATTCAATAATATTTTTTTCATCTATTCTGCCCCCAGCTTCATTTTGAGAAAGCTCCTTTCGCTTTGCAAAATTGGTGCCAATTGCATGTACGGCGGCTCCTCCGACAGCTGCACCAAGCACAATTTTACCAATAGTATCGGCAGTACTCTCAATTCCAAATCCAGGTACATTCACGAGCCTTTCAACAAATGGTCCGTTATCCCAGAATCCATTTTCACTGCATCCGATACAAGGGTGCCCGGATTTTATTGGGAAACTTACTCCATTGTTCCACTCCATGAAACCACATGCATTGTAAGAAACCGGACCTCTGCAACCGGCTTTGTAAAGACAGTAACCTTTCTTAGCCTCATCACTGTCATAAGTTTCCGCAAACAATCCGGCATCAAAATAAGGTCTTCTGTAACAACTATCATGAACTCTCTTACCATAAAATTGTTTAGGACGTCCCATACCATCCAATTCAGGAAGTGAGCCAAATGTAGCATAATGAACCACAACTCCTGCCATAACTTCACCTATCGGCGGACAACCTGGCACCCTGATAATTGGCCTGTTCTTTACTATTTCGTGAACAGGTGCCGATCCTGTCGGATTTGGTGATGCAGCCTGAATTCCGCCCCAGGAAGAACAACTTCCGAATGTCAATACTGCAGCTGCCCCATCTGCCGATTCTTTAATTATATCTACTGCAGTCCTGCCGGCAATGGTGCAATAAATCCCTCCATCTTTTGTGGGTATAGCCCCTTCAACAACCAGTATGTATTTGCCGAAGTTGTCTTTCATCGACTTATGTTTTGCTTCTTCAGCATTATGACCAGAAGCAGCCATAAGAGTATCGGTATAATCAAGTGAAATACTATCAAGCAGTATATCAGCGACCAACGGATGATCAGTTCTGATAAATGATTCAGAACAGCCGGTACATTCCTGAAAATGCTCCCAGATGACAGGGATTCTTTTCTTAGTTTCAAGTGCTTTTGCTACCTGACCAACCATAGAAGACTCAAGTCCCATAAAAGCTGTCATATAAGTAACAAATTTTAGAAAATCCTTACGGGAATAGCCTTTCCTTAGGATAAAATCGAGGTAGGTTTCAGTTTTACTAATATCTTCCATATTGCAAATATTTAAAAAAGTGAAATTTCATGTGCAAAATACGGACAATATCGGAATAATATATTTTAATAAGAAAAAATTAATGTAATATAAATTTAGATTAAGTAAGAATAGAGAAATCAAATATTATTGATTTCTTTTGAAAGCAAATTATATTTTGTTTTCTTGTTAAAAAAATGATCAAATGATGATAAATATTGTAATTGGCTATATTTGCAAAATATTAATATGAATAATTAAATATTAATTAATATCAATATTGCTTAAGCATTACCTTAAATCGAAATGTCAGAATGTACAATTGATGTAATTCCGGTCAACGTGGAGTGGGAATTTAACCTTTGTTTTTATTTTCAAGAATTTTCAGGATTTCGGCATCAGATTTTCCAAGTAATTCGAGGGCTGATTTTACATCATCAGCAAGTTCAGAATCAGGAAATTTCTGTAAAAACTGTTGATATGTTTTTTTAGCTTCATCGAATTGTTTTAATTCATTATCCTGTATAAAGCCTTTCATGAATAAAACTGTTTTATATTTTTCGTAACCCGGATATTTTGCCAATATCCAGTCATAAAGTTCAATAGTTTTTAGAAACATTTTGATATTTTGTGCTACCTGTGCTCCAAGGTATAGATATTCAGGTGTCAAATTGCTTTCAGGGTTGATCAAGGCATATACTTCACAACTGTTAATATAGTTTTTTCCGTCCATAGGGTCAAAAACTCCAGTTTTTCCTAAATTTATATACATTTTTTCAGCCAATGATTTCAAATAAAGATCAAAGTCGATTTTTTGAGTTTTTAAATCATCCCCAAGTGTGTTTAAATATTTTTTATCGTCAGGATATTTATTTGCATAAAGGACTTTCATAGTCTTGCTCAATTCCTTGTTGCCATTTTCATCAATGAGTTTTATAAATTGTTTTGTCCTTTCCTTATGGTCACTTAGCTCGTATTTCTTCATCAGCTCGTAAAGATAATATGAAGAAATTGAAGAATTATTGATTTTTGTAAAGAAATCCAAAGCATGCTCTGTAACAATTTTTTTGTCATTTGCAGACACGTTGGTATCCTGAAGTATTGACAGGTATTTGTTGTTCAATTCATCGATCAGCCCGGTTTGTTTCTTGTCCAGAATATTTTTTTCCAGATTTTTTATTTCCGGTGTTATGTTCTTATTTGAGTTTTTACAACTGAAAAATGTCAGTGATATAAATAAAATGGTTAATGGTAAATATCTCATTTAAAATCTATTTAATCAGTTTTATATTTATTTTTGTTCGAAAGCAGGATCATTATCGACTTTCTGATATGGTTGTTTTTTGAGTTTGAATAATGAAAGATTGAAATATCTTCCCGGATATAATCTCAGATCCTGAAGGAGCAGATTGGTATGTTTTACTGTCAAATTTAGTTCATCGTAAAGCTTTTCATCTTTCAACAGTTTTCCCAGTGTGCCATTTCCATTATCCAGTCCATTAAGCAATCCTTCCAGTTTTATGACTGCTTTGTCGGTATTATCCATTACAGTTTTCAGGTTTGTAAGATTCTGATCCAGGGTTTTTACCGTATTTTGACCTGCTATCAGAAGAGAATCAACATCTGAGTTTTTTAAATCTGCTGTCAGAGAGTTTATATTACTTATGATTGAATTAATTTTCGCTTCATTTGACTTCAGTGTATTTGTAATATCCTGAATATTATCAAAAGAATAACTCAGGTTTTGTTCATTTTTTTTAATAAGTGCATCGAGATTGGCTGTAATGCTGGCAAGATTGGAAATTATACTTTTAGTGTCCTGAACCAATCTTGTATTAGCTCCTTCAGTTGTCAGAGAATCCACTACACCAGTCAAGCCAGAGCCAAGTTTTTTGAAATAAGTATCAAGTTCATTGTCAGGTAGCATTGAGCTAAGAATGCTCCGAATTTCACCCTGAAGAAAATCACCTGATTGAGCACAATCATTTCCTTCGCAAAATCCGTTTATTTCAATCATAATAATTTTTCCGCCTACAAGACTTGAACTAGAAATTATCGCTTTGGAATTTTTAGGCACTTTGATTTTATCACTGACATCAATTGTGACAATTAATTTAGTATAATCTTCAGGGTCTATTTTGATTTTAATAACGGATCCTACTTTAAAGCCATTGACAAGTACAGGTGATGCTACTTCCAGCTGATCAACATTTTCGTACCGGATATAAAAAGTATTGTTCTTTTCAAACACATTTTTTCCTTTCAGGAATTGATATCCCCACAAAAACATAAGGAAAACAACCAATGTGAGAATACCTATTTTTACTTCACGTCGCATATTATGAGCTTACTTATATCCTGTTTCACAGGTTTTTTTTATTGATTAAATTATATTAAAAAACAAAACAGTATAAACTTGAAGAAATTGTTTTAAATGCAAAGCTAATAATTTTTTTTAAAACAATTCTTTTGTTCTATATTATAATCCAAATTAAGGGTAACATAATTCTTAAAGTGCCAAAAAATTTTTAATTCAATTTATTCTCCTGGATTTAAATAAAAAAAATCCCAAAAAGACATTTATCTTACATGTTTAATCCTCAGTAGTCATAATTTTTTTCAAAGTAATTTTAAAAAAATCTATATAATTCAAATTTATATTATAATTTTGCTTAATATATAAATAATTATAATTTGAAATGAAAATAAAGTTATTTCTCTCATTTATTGCAACAATCATTTTTCTGCCTTCATACGGGCAGTTAACCCATATATTTTCTGACAATGACAGAAAATACAAGGAAGCCATGAATCATTATAAAAATAGTAATGATGAATATGCGGTATTCTTATTTAAAGAATATGTTGAGATGTTTCGTGGAAATCCGGATATCGATCTGTTTCAAATGGAATCCAGGTTATACGAAGTGATTATTGCATTCGAAAATGACAAGCCTTATGCTGAAAACCTGCTGGAAGAATTTGAAAAAACTCATTCAGCAAGTATTTTTTTAAATGATGCATATATATCACAGGGCAATTATTATTTCAGGAAAAAGGATTATTCATCAGCTATCATGACTTTTGAAAAGCTTGATCTGAGTGGACTTGAATATTACAAGGAAGATGAGGTTAAATTCAAGTTAGCATATTCTTATTTTGTTAAGCGAAATTTTGATAAAGCAGCTATGTTATTTAAAGATTTAAGTCTGATAAACAGAAAATATTTTTATCCTTCCAATTATTATTACGGGCTTTGTATGTTTCTGAATTCAGATTTTGAAAGGGCTATAAACAGCTTCACTGTAATTCAGGATACCGAAGAATATAGGAATTATATCCCATATTATTTAATTCAATTGTATTTCAATCAGGGAGATTACAATAGGGTCATTGAACTTGGTGAGGAAAAACTTAAACTACAGAATGTCGAAAATTCAAATAATATACATCAGCTTATAGGGCAGGCTTATTTTCAGGTCAAAGATTACAACAAAGCTTTGATTCATCTCGAAACTTTTGAGAAGAATACGGAAAAGCTTACTGAATCTGATTTCTATCATTTAGGATTTCTTTATCATCAGGCCGGCAAATATAAAGATGCGATTCGATGTATGTCAGAACTGACAAGTTTAAAAACAGAAATAGGACAGAATGCCAACTATTACATTGCTGATTGTTACATGAATACAGGTGATAAAGAGTCAGCAAGGACAGCTTTTAAAAATGCTTCAATTCAGGAGTTTAATATGTTTATAAAAGAAGAAAGCATTCTGAATTATGGAAAATTGTCTTCTGAAACTGGCTATGACAGAGAGGCTATAAATGCTTTGATGCAGATCACTGACAGTTCGCCATATTACATTGAGACTCAGGAAGTCCTGAAGAATATCTTTATAAACACAAAAGATTATTCAGTTGCTCAGCGTACTCTTGAAGAACTCAATGATGTTTCATCATATCTTTATGAAGCCTACCAGGTCGTTTCATATTATAAGGCATTGCAGGAGATCAATGATGGTCAGTATGATAAAGCAGAAGAAGATCTTTTAAAATCTGAAAAGATAAGCAGGGATATTAAGACTTCAATACAGACCCAATATTGGCTTGGGGAACTGATGCACAGAAAGGGGGAATATGTCAAAAGCAATATTTACTTTGACAAATACTTCATTCTAGTCAAGGGAATTGATGATTTTGAAGACCTTTCAATGCCACCTTTTGCACATTATATTCAGGGCTATAACTTCTATAAACTGAACAATTATGCAGCTAGTATACAGCACTTTACAAATGTAATTTCACAGTTCAGAGAATATAAATCAGGTGATTTTAAATTGAAAAACAGAATAACTGATGATGCTTATATCAGGCTTGGTGATGCTTATTTCTACAATCGCCAGTTGAAGGAAGCGCTTTCAAGTTATAATACGGCAATAGTTCGTAAAGCCGAAAATTCTGATTATGCAATGTATCAGAAAGCATTGATAATGGGACTTAATAAAAATGATTCAGAAAAAATTCAGATACTCGGAGAATTGATTGGAAATTATAAAAAATCGGGTATTCGTCCTCTTGCTATTTTCGAACTGGGAATGACATATATGGATCTGAATCAGCAGGAAAAGGCTTTTCAATACTTTAATGATGTAATTGAGGAATACAAAACAGAAACAAGCATAGCAAACAAGTCTTATCTAAAAATAGGATTGGTCAATTATAATAAAGGAGATTTGGAGGGTGCAATAAAAAGTTATAAAGCTGTATTGTCCAATAATCCTGATGCGGAAAATAAAAAAGAAGCATTATTGGCTCTTGAGGAGATCTACGTCAACGATAAAAAAAATCCTGACGAATTTTTTTCATTTTTGCAGACTATTCCCGGTGTCCAGGTCGATGGCATATACAGGGATTCACTTAATTTTATTACGGCCAGGCTGCAGTTTGAAAATGATAGTGTGGATGATGCTCTGACTTCTCTCAATTCTTATCTCGATAAATATGACAAAGGCTATTATGCGCTGGATGCACGTTATTACAGGGCAGAATCATTTCTTCGAAAGAAAGAATATGCTAATGCTTTAAAGGATTTTGAATTTATTATTTCAAAGGGGTTTAATAATTTTTATGAAACATCGCTTTACAAGGCAGCTGTAATTAGTTTTAATCATTTTAAAAATTATAATAAAGCAATGAATTATTATAAAGAGCTTTCTGGTCTTCTGAAGGATGAAAATAAAAAATATGAAGCGCATCTTGGAATAATGAGAAGTGCTTTTATGCTTAATGATTTTGATAATGTCAATAATTATGGCAATTATATAATAAACAATCCACTTACGACTGACAAAGAAAAATCAGCTGCCTACTATTTTATTGGCAAGGTAGCAGAATCTAATAAAAAATATGATGTGGCACTCCAAAATCTAAACAAAGTGATTAAGGAAAACCCAAACTCAAACCACGCAGCCGAGGCACGTTACCTTATCTCAAAAATTTATTTTAACAGGAAAGAATTGGATCTGGCTAAAAAAATGATTTCAGATGCAAGTGCAAAAAATAGTGCTTACCCATATTGGGTAGCCAAAGGCCTGATCTTGCTTTCAGACATTTCAATGCTTAAAAGCGATTTGTTTAATGCAAAGGCAGCCCTTGAAGCGGTTCAGGAAAACTTTCAGGAAGATAAGGAAATACTCAAAGAAGTGAATGAAAAACTGAAGATAATAGCAGAAATGGAAAGCAAGAAAAGCAGGATTCAAACAGAAGATCAGGATGGACAAATAAAAATGGAAACTCCTAAATAACTCAGCTTTATTGATTTATCAGAATTAACAGACTTTAAATAAAGAAATATGAAAAATATAGGTTTAATTTTTATAGTTTTATTCTCTTTCAAATCCATTTATTCCCAGCAAAATGAACTGAAGCTTGATGATGTGGAAGTAATCAAGGAATTCAATGCCCGAATAGGTAATTTCAATAAAGTAAATATTGATCCGGTCCTGCCTGTTTACGACATCAAAAGCAGGAAATACGAATATAAAATCAGATCTGTTCCTGCTAAGTTGGAGTATGAAAAGCCAAAAATAAGACCACTTGCTTTAAAACCTGAACTTCCTCGCGATGTGAACAGATTTCATACTCTTTTAGCTTACGGATCACACCAATTGCTCAGGATTGATGCTGATGCATTTATGCAAAAAGGTTCATGGTCAGGAGGAGTCGTAGTAAATCATATATCAGCTAATAATGAGAAATCTCTTAAAGACCAGAAAATCTCAGTCTCAGGTTTAGCTCTTGTAGCAGAAAGCGTCGATAAAATCAGGAAGCACAGCTACGAAATAAATCTAAAAGCTAATAATTCCTATATTTACCTTTATGCCTTGGATCAGGGAGATTCGATTTATTCTGCTGATAGCAAAAGGAGATATCTGAGTGCTGACTTATCAGCAAAGTTCAAAGCGGAGGAATTATTTCCCGGGGTTAGAAATGATGCAGAAATAAGAATACGTACATTTCAGTTCAATGCTAAAGACCTCAGTGAAAATGAATTGATCATTAAAAACAAAGCTACTTACAATATTGGGAATAATAGCAGGGTCGAGCTTCCATTAAACTTTCAAAGTGTTTTAGGACGGCAAGATTACCTGATGCAACTGAAACCATATTTTAATTACAGTTCGCGACCACTGAATCTTAAAGTTGGTGTCAGTATGGGGATAGCAGATGATAAAAAAATACTTGGACCCTATGCAGAGATATCATCCAATCTGTGGCATAATTTTATTGAATTATTTGCAGAATATAGTTCTGAGTTGTATCTTAATAATGATTTTCAAAAAATCATCTTAAATCCATTTTACAGTTTTAATGATATCAATTCCAAAACCACCAGGAATGTAATTTTAACAGCAGGTTTAAGAAACAGCCTTGAAGGAGCTAAGATTGAATTCAAAGTTGGTTATCATAAATTTAAGGATCATTTATTTTTTAAAATTGATAGCATTGATAGACGCACATTCAATTCAGTATATGATGATGGCACAAATGTCAGAATCGAAGCTAAAGCATCTTATAAGCCATTGAAAAAATTTGAAATTGGCAGCACAGTCGTCAAAAACATTTATCAACTTAATAATTTTGACAAACCATGGTATACACCCGATCTAACCGCTAACATTTTCGCAAATATTAGCATGCTTTCTGATAAGATTTTTATTGGCAGTGAACTTTATTTTGGTTCTGCTCCATGGTATGAAGATGAGAATGGCAACAACAGAAAACTTAAACCATTACTGGATTTAAATGGTACAGTTAAGTACTTTATTTCAAAAAAAGGTGCTTGCTTCGTGAATCTTAATAATATATTTTCTCAAAACTACTACAGATGGTACAAATATCCGGATTATGGCTTAAATCTTATGGCAGGTTTTGAATTAAGGTTTTAGTTTATTCCTGATATTTGTTTGTTTTACAAGATAATAAGGTCTTTTTTTGCTTTGAATATAGAGTTTTCCAAGGTATTCTCCTATTATGCCAAGCAAGATCATATTTACTCCCCCGATAAAAAGTATTGAAATAAGTACAGAAGTCCATCCCTTGACAGTGTTGCTTGTGAAAACTGACATATAAAGGGCATAAAATCCATAAATACCTGAAAGGAAAGATAGCAAAAAGCCGAGTAATATAGCAAGTTTAAGTGGTTTAATTGAAAATGATGTTATCCCATCAATAGCAAAGCTAATCATTTTTGATAATGTATATTTCGTCTTTCCTGAATACCTTTTATAGGGTACATACTCAATAAATGTCTGTTTGAATCCTATCCAGCTCATGATTCCCCTGTAAAAAAGATGATATTCGGTTATATCGTTGATAAGAATATCTGCTATTTTCCTGTCTATTAACCTGAAATCAGCTGCCCCTTCTCTTATCTTGATTTCAGATAAACTATTAATGATTTTGTAGAACAGGGATGATGTAAACTTTTTAAAAAATCCAATGTTATCAATGTCTCTTCTGATGGTAAGAACTATGCTGAATCCTGCTTTCCATTTACTTATCATTTCAGGAATGAGTTCCGGAGGATGTTGCAGATCACCATCCATACTCACAATACAATCTCCGCTTGAATGCTCAATTCCAGCTCGTAAAGCACTCTGATGCCCAAAATTTCTCGAAAATGAAACAAATTTCACATTGTTGTCTTTCATAGCAATTTCATTGATTATTTCAAGTGTTTTATCTGAGCTGCAATCATCAATAAAAATTATTTCTATTTTCTCATTTTCAAGAATTGTGTTTAATTTATCATAAAGAATTGAAATATTACCTTGTTCATTGAAACATGGAATAACTATACTAACTTTATATTCTTTATATTCCTCCATAGATTTGATTTTAAAAATTAATTTATAGTCAAAGTCAATCCGTCAAAAGCTAAAAAAACATTATCTGGTAGCATTTTCTGAGATTGCATATAAGGGAAATAACGGTGACTTAGGTGAGTAAGAAATACAGATTCCGGTTTTATCCTGTCAGCAAGATCCAATGCTTCATTCATATTGAAATGAAGTTTGTGTTCTCTCATCGGGAGCAAGGCATTTATTACCAACACACGTGTGCCTGCAAGCTTTTCAGCTTGTTTATCCGAAATATATTTAAAATCGGTAAGATATGAAAAATCACCTATTCTGTAGCCCTGAACCGGCATTTCTCCATGCAGGCCTTCGATAATCGTGATTTTTAAATTACTTATCTCCAGGCATTCTATCCCATTTGTGCTGATCAGTTCTAATTTTGGAGCTCC
The DNA here is from genome assembly GCA_050258615.1 of Deltaproteobacteria bacterium. Classification (GTDB taxonomy): domain Bacteria; phylum Bacteroidota; class Bacteroidia; order Chitinophagales; family Saprospiraceae; genus JADJGA01. The sequence goes on from JBLMZC010000007.1 coordinate 153,864, forward strand.
GGGATATGGTTTCTCATCAAATGAGTAATAGAATCTCTTTTTGATATCAGTTATTGAATCTTCATTGGCATAAATCGGCATCTTTTTATTCTGAAAATAGTTGAATGGCCTCAGATCATCAATGCCCCCGATATGGTCATTGTGTTTGTGAGTGATCAGAATGAAATCAATTTTATTAAGATTATATTTTAAAGCCTGCTGACGAAAATCTGGTCCACAGTCGATTATAAATGACTTTTCTTTGTGCGTAATATAAACAGAGCTTCTTAATCTTTTATCTCTTTCATCATATGACTGACATGTGGGGCATGTACAGGTAGGCACCGGAACTCCAAGAGATGGTCCTGTTCCTAAGAATAATACTTTCACTCTTCTTCAGATTTTGATTTATTATTGGCGCCATTTCTTATCAGTCCGGACTTTTTTAATTCCCTGTAAAACTTTAAAGACCCAGGACTAAGTATATTCGTGTCTATAATGATCTGGTATAAAATTTCGAGCAAAGAATTAATTTTCATGTCAATTTGCAAAAAACGGTTCACTACAATGACCTTTTTATCATGAACAACAGCATGACCTGAAATAAAATTACCTTTTTCAAATCTTACTTTATATGCCGATTCAGAAAACAAATTTACTATTTTTTCGAGGCTATTTTTATTGTATTTGATCATTGATCAGTAGTTTGATAGGACAAAAATATAATTTTTTAGTAAAATTCGTGTTATAATTTTTCATTAAACTGGTTATTTTTTTAATTTTACATTCAGAATTTATTAAAACAATATGCGAATAAAATATAAGCTGGAAATATTTTTATTTCTCCTGATTTCACTTATTTCTACGCATTATATCTATGCACAAAAATTTGGAGGAGGTCTTACTGTCGGTTTTAATGCATCTCAGATTGATGGTGATGATATGGCAGGATATCATAAAATAGGGTGGAATGGGGGACTAAACACTAGTTATAATCTTAATGACCCCTGGCAGCTCAATATAGATTTTCTGTTCAGTCAAAGAGGTTCACAATCACAACTGATTCCGGATGATGGAGTTGAATTGCGCAAAATTACATTAAATTATATCGAGTTACCAGTTTATATTTCGTATCAGGATTGGAAGATTGAGGGAAAATACTACAAAGTTCAGGGATTTGCAGGACTTTCTGCCGGAAGGCTTTTCTCAGTGAAAAATGCATTGGGAGCCAAAGACATCAATTCTGATAATTTTATCAGCAATGACCTGAGCTATCTTTTGGGTGCCAAATTAATGTTTACCAAACATTTTGGTATGACTGGCAGATATACCAGGTCGATTTTCAAAATGTATAAAAATCCTGATGACGGGTCTAAAAGTTTACTTGGTTATTTTCTTACATTTTCACTTTTTTACAAAATACTTTAATCTACAGAATATTAAATAAATAATTATGAAATCAATGTTCATTTTCATCATTAGCTTAATGATGTTAGTTGCATGCAGGAATAAAAACGAAAAAAAAATGACAGATATGCCTGATACCGTTTTTTCATCTTCCATAGATATATCTTCTGAGCTGAAAAAATATACAACAGTGAAATTGACTGCAGATCTTGGTACTCTTACTGAAAATGAGAAAGAAATCCTTCGTATATTTATTCAGGCCTCACAGATAATGGACTCACTTTTCTGGTATGAAGCATATGGCAATAAAGAAGATCTGTTGAGCAAAATAACAGATTCCGATCTTAGGAAATTTACTGAAATAAATTATGGACCCTGGGATAGGCTCAATGGGAATACTTCGTTTGTGAAGGGAATAGGAGAAAAACCTCTGGGGGCTAATTTTTATCCCGTGGACATGACTAAAGAAGAGTTTGAGAAAACAAAGTTGCCTGATAAGGAAAGTCTGTATACTTTTCTCAGGAGGGATAACACAGGAGCTCTTATCACTGTACCATATCATGTCCAATTCAGGGATCAGGTAATCAGAGCCTCCAACCTTCTGGTTAAAGCCGCAGGACTTGCCAATGACCAGGGACTAAAGAAATATCTTTTGGCAAGGTCAGAAGCATTGAAAAATGATGATTATTACGCCAGTGATATGGCCTGGATGGATATGAAAGCCAGTAAGTTGGATCTGGTAATAGGACCTATTGAAAATTATGAAGATCAGATTTACGGTTACAAAACTGCACACGAAGCTTATGTGCTTTTAAAGGACACGAAATGGAGCCAAAAGCTGGAAAAATTTGCAAAGTATCTTCCTGAATTGCAACAAGGTCTTCCCGTTCCAGATAAATATAAATCAGAAAAACCCGGAGCAGATGCCCAACTGAATGCTTATGATGTTTTGTATTATGCCGGAGATTGTAATGCAGGAAGCAAAACCATAGCAATAAATCTGCCAAATGATGAAAAAGTTCAGCTTGAGAAAGGAGCAAGAAGACTTCAGCTAAAAAACGCAATGAAGGCCAAGTTTGATAATATCCTGATGCCTGTGGCTGATGTTTTGATGGATGACAAGAAAAGCATTAATTTTGATGCTTTTTTCTCCAATACTATGTTTCACGAAGTTGCTCATGGACTTGGCATAAAAAATGTAATATCAAATGGTGAACCGGTAAGGAAAGCACTAAAGGAACATTATTCAACAATAGAAGAGGGTAAAGCTGACATCCTGGGACTTTACATGATTAAAAACCTGCACAAAAAGGGTGAAATTGCTGGTGAACTTAAAGATTACTATACCACATTTATGGCAGGTATATTCAGGAGTATCAGATTTGGTACTTCTTCAGCCCATGGTAAAGCAAATATGGTATGTTTTAACTTTTTTAATGAAAAAGGAGCTTTTAAACGTTCGGCCACTACAGGTAAATACAATATTAACATCGATAAATTTGAACAGGCAATAAAAGAACTGTCTTCCCTGATTCTTATGCTGCAGGGCGATGGTGATTATGCCAAAGTTGCAGCTTTTATAAATAAGTATAGTGTAATGAACCAAACCCTGGCCAAAGACCTTGAACTCCTTAAGAAAAGCTCTATTCCTGTTGATGTAGTTTTTGAACAGGGAATAGATATTTTAGGACTTTAAAAAAATACCTGTGCAATCAGCATTAAGATCAAAAACAATTCTACCTAAACTGGTTTTATTGCTGAGTTTATTTTGTAAATCAGTGGTCTCACAGGATTTTAGTTTTGCTTTTTTTACAGATTTGCATATAAGTGAGGATAATCCGGCAGCATCCGAAGATCTTCAAAATGCTGTCATGGCAACGAATAAAAATATAGATATCAGTTTTGTGATTGTTGGTGGTGATATTACTGAATCAGGAGATTATACATCACTTAAAAAAGCAAAAACCATTTTGGACGGACTGAATAAACCATATTATATACTAGCAGGAAATCATGAAACAAAATGGAGCACTTCAGGTTATACAGATTTTTTTAAGGTTTTTGGTGCCGATAAATTTAGTTTTGATTATAATGGGTTTCAGTTTATCGGGTTTGGTACCGGCCCCATAATTAAAATGGGTGATGGACATATTTTGCCTCATGATATCAGATGGGTAAATGATCAGTTAATGAATCTGCCATCATCTAAACCAATTTTTATTGTCACACACTATCCACTTTTACCGGTGGATGTCGACAACTGGTATGAAATGACTGATATTTTAAGGAAATATAACATACAAGCTGTTTTGGGTGGGCATTACCATACTAATAGAATCTCTGATTATGATGGTTTGACAGGAATCATTTCGAGGTCAACTCTTAAAGCAAAAGACAATGCTGGCGGTTTTAATATTTTTATGGTTTCCGACTCTATAAGAATATTTACTCATCGGACAGATACTCTGCCATTGCTTTGGAAAACGATACCTACAGGTAAAATGGAATTTGGTGATCCGGATAAATCCCTTAGACCTGACTATAGCATAAACAAAAACAACAAAAATTTAAGGATTATTTGGTCAAAGCAAAACGATGGTGCTATTTTCACATCTCCGGCTACGGATAGAAAAAATGTTTATTTTGGTGATGACTCCGGGTTTATGAATTGTATGAGTAAGAAAAATGGTAGAAATATCTGGAGGTTTAAAACAGGAAACAGGATTCTTTCCAATCCTGCAGTTTCAAATAATAAGTTAGTGTTTGGATCCACAGATCACAATATTTATTGCCTGTCGGCTCAAGACGGGGCAATAGTGTGGAAATATAAAACAGGGGCGGCTGTCATGGGATGTCCCGTTATTGTAAACGATACGGTTTTAATAGGAGGCAGTGATGGATGTTTCAGGGCTTTTGATCTATCTTCAGGTAAATTGCTCTGGGAATTTTGCGGAATACAGGATTACATTGAAGCCAAACCTGCGGTAAAAAATGGAAAGATAATATTTGGAGCCTGGGACACAAATCTTTATGCTTTGAATCTCAAAACTGGAACCTTAGCATGGAAATGGAATAATGGACTAAAAAGGATGCATTTTTCACCCGCAGCAGTTCATCCGGTTGTATCTGGTAATAAAGTATTTATAACGGCTCCGGACAGATACATGACGGCAATCGATATTGAAAAAGGAGATGTTATCTGGCGAACTAAAGAACATCAGGTAAGGGAAACTATTGGTATTTCAGCTGATTCCAAAAGGGTCTTCAGCAGATATATGAATGATTATGTAATTGCCGTAGATGCCATTAAAGATTATCATGAGGTTTTATGGAAAATTAATGCAGGATTTGGTTATGACCACAATCCAGGTATGTTGGTTGAAAATAACGGGACATTAATATTTGGCACTAAAAATGGATTACTATGTGGGATTGATTCGTCAAATGGCAAGTTGTTATGGAAGTATAAGTTTGGTAATTGCATAATAAATACTGTTTTTCCATATTCGGAAAATGAATTCATGATGACTACAATGGATGGGATTATTGCATGTATCAAGTATTGAATTGATATCGGAAGATAAATTTGAATTTACTATTCATGATTATTCAAGCCTGCTTACTTAACAAACAGGATTTAATAAATCTGTGAATTTTTAAAGAAATAGGGAAATTTAGCTGACTAATGTGTATTGATGACTGAGTTAAAAAACAAGTTTAAAATTAAGAATGAAAAATAGATTCGCAAAGACTTGAACTAATAATTTACCATACCTGCAATTAATTTTGAATTTATTATTACTTCCTTTCAAAATTATATCCCAACCCTATAACCCACATTATCTCCTCATTCCAGAAATTATACGAAAATAAATCAATATTGAACTCTAAAAGGTTAATGCTGATCAATGGACCAAAATCAATCAGGGGTGTACCTGATTTCGGATAAAGTAGCTGAAGCCCGCATCCAATTCCAACATTATCAGTGATTGAAAAACTGGCCTTTGTCCAGTCCCATAAAAAATGATCATTCAAACCATTTAAATCCATTGTTAGCTGATTTTCAGATGTTAATGAGAAATGATCAGTGCTATAAGCAAAGTTAATGCCCGGAGATAAAAAAACCGAGCTGCCGAATACAAACCCAGTAACAGGTGTAATTTGCAATTCTGGTATTTTTTTTATGGAATATGTCCTTCCGAAATAAAGGGAGATTGCGTTAAATTCTTCATAATTGAACCTGGCTTCAAAGTAAACATTGTCTTCATAAAACCAAAGCTGAGGAATAATTAAGGATTTTTCTCCTTTTGGGAGTTGGTATGATGTATAAAATCCAGCATTTTTTATAAAACCGTCGTCATTCTGTCCTACTAATGATCCAGAACATAAAAATAAAAAAATGTTCAAAAACACTCTTTTCATAAAAACTTTAATCCCTGATACAAATATAATAAGTATTGAAATTCTTTTATGAAAATTGTAAGCTTATTTTATTAAAAGTTAAATTTCACACTGATTTAGTTCAATTATCATTTTTTTTTAAGATTTTTATTTTTAAAAATTAATTATTTATATTTTTACGCTTTGTTTATTTCATTAATTACTTCAAAATCTAAATTGTATGAAGAGAATTTTACTTATTTTTTCCTTAACCGTAAGTATATCTGTACTTTATGGACAAAAAAACTTATATACCAGTGACTTTGAGGCGTACAATGCCGGCACAGGTGTTGCCAAGCAAGCTGGCGCCCCATGGACAACATGGTCAAATGCCCCAGGAGGGACAGAAGATCCAAAGGTTTCATCCACTAAAGCCAAGAGCGGAACAAAATCATTTTATGTGATTAATAATAATGATCTTGTATTCGATTTTAAAGACAGGAAAACAGGTAGATATGGTGTTGAATGGCAGATGTTTGTTGAAACCGGCAAACTTGGTTATTTCAATCTGTTGGGAGATTTTAACGGAAATAATAGTGTTTGGAATTTTCAGGCCTATGTAAAGGCTGGTAAACTAATCGTGGATGCTGATGGTGGCTCAACAGCTACTGTGGATATTGCTCATAATGCCTGGAATAAGTTTAAAATTATCATTGATGTTGATGATGATTTTGCCACATTGTACCTTGATACACTTGAAGTGGTGAGTTATAAATGGAGTCTTGGTACCAGTGGCGCAGGAACTACCAGGAAACTCGATGCTATAAATTTTTTCGGTTGGAATGATAACGGTGCAGGTTCTTCCGGGTATTTTATTGATGATTTTAAATATGATTCACTTCCAGCTCCACAGTCGCCCGTCGATCTTGTAGCTAATCTTGATGGTAAAAATATATATGTATTCTGGGATACTTTGAACAGTAAAGCTGTTTCATTTGCTCTGATGAGAAATGGTAAAGTCGTTTCAAAACAGAAAACCACTGAGTATGTAGATGTTGGTCCATGGCCAGGTGATTATATTTATCAGGTTAGAGCACAGGAAAAAGGACTTGGATTTTCTCATAGTTCAAATGCCGACACAGTTACTATTTCAGGTGGGGTTGCCAGGGATTTTGTGTTGATGGAAGAATTTACGGGCACATGGTGTGTTTATTGTCCCGGTGCTGCTATGGGCCTTCGGGACCTGATCGATGTCAATAAAAAAGAAGCAGTCGCAATTGCATATCATAATGGTGACAAATACGTCAATGCTGTTTCTACAGGCCGTGAGAATTATTATAGTGTTGATGCTTTTCCAACTCTGGTTTGCGACGGAAATTCTGATGGTTCCCGTAGGGTTAATGGTGGGAATGCAACTAATAGCCTGTATACAACTTATCTGCCTTTATATGAGAAGCGGATATCCAGCCCGGGATTTCATAAAATTGATCTGGGAGTAAAGTATTTGGGAGGCGACAATTATAAAGCTACTATAAAAGTTGAGGAAACTTTCAATGCGTTTTCCCCGGTAAAATTACATGCAGTATTGACAGAATCTAATATACCTGAAGTATGGAAAAATCAAACTGAACTTGATTTTGTATGCAGGGCAATGTATCCTGATCATAACGGAACTGACATAGATTTTACCGCTTCGGCTGTAAAAACATATACGTTTGACTTTTCAACTGCAGGTTACGTCAAAAATAATTGTGAGTTTATTGCATTCCTGCAGGATGATGTTACAAGAGAAGTGACACAGACTGTTAAATTTGATATTTCAAGCCTGGTTGGAATTGAAGAGGTAACCGGAAAGGAAATATCTATTTATCCAAATCCTGCAGATGATTATTTTATTCTGCATAGTGATGGAAATGGAATATGCGAAGTTTATAATGTTGAAGGAAAGCTAATTAAATCAGAAAAGGTGACAGAAAATTCACATTTAATGGATATTAGTACCATTCAAAATGGGGTTTATGTTGTCAGGTATACCGCGAATGAAAAAAGCTTTATCAAAAAGTTAATCAAAAACTAAAAAAAAAGAGGGCTCATCACAGCCCTCTTTTTTTTTATAAATTATCAGGAGTCTTTACTCATAAACTGTATTCTCTCAAATTTGGCAATGTCTCTGCCATATTTTCTTTGAATCTTGCCCTGAAAATCTGAAATTGACTTATAATCATGCCTGTCCATCCATTGTTCAAGTTCGAATAGTATGGTTTCAATATATGCAATTCCATTTTTAAACAACGTAGAACAAATTTGAGTTGCTTTAGCACCAACCAGCAATTGTTTTACTACTCCTGTATAATCATGAATGCCAGTGCCACCTGCAATATCGCATTTTAACATTGGTGCCAGTAAAGCTACCCAGCGCAATGATTTGGTAACCTCTGAAGGACCACTCAGAATGTTTGTTTTTATGATCTCTTCTGTTTCGATATTTATATCTGGTCTGTAAAAACGGTTGAATAACACAAGACCATCAACACCTTCTTCATCCATTTTGTTGGCCATTGAGATGAGGTTGGTAAAATAACTTCCAAGTTTTATACTTACAGGAAGTTTAGTATTGCTCTTTACACTTTTTAATATATCAATATACCTTCTGTTTATCTCATCGCATGTGGTATATTTATCAAAAGGTATTAGTGCAATATTCAATTCAATGCCATTTGCTCCAGCTTCTTCAAATTTTGAAGTAAACTTTGGCCACTCCATATCTGATACACAGTTAATACTGGCAATTACAGGAATATCTAATTTGGCCTTAACATTTGAGATTAATTCAAGCATCTTTGATATTCCATGCTCTTTGGAGTGCTGGTGAATATGTTCAATTGCTTCAGGATACCAAAAGTATTTTGAATCCTGGTCATGAAGGAGATCTTCATCAGCCAGTAATTGTTCTTCAAAAACTGACTTCATAACTATTGCTCCAGCTCCCATTTCAGCACAGAATTTAATAGTGTCAAAATCTTTTGTTAGCTTAGAGCTGCTGATTATCAATGGGTTCTTTAATTGAATTCCCATATATTTTGTTGAAAGATCCATATTAAGGTTTTTTATTTGTTCCGTTAATTAAGTTTTGAATTATGTCTGTTACTCCTGTGAACATTTTTTTCATGAAATCAATACTTGCCATTAAGTTTTCTTCTGCCTTTGGAGTTAATCCTTCCATAAAGCTCCAGTCATATCCTTTTATATGCAAAAGAAAAGTCATGGGTGATTTCCCGAACAGATCCTTGCATAAAAAAAAGATATATCCTGGTGAAGCTTCATGCGAAGTGAAACTGATATCCGAGGATTCATCTACCTCAGTAAGAATGAAACTATCAATTTCTTCCTGTGAAGCATCAACAAAAATAGCTACATCTTTTTCTGACAACGTGTGGGCATCTTCAATATTCAATTGATAATTGCAATCAAATTCAATATTGCTTATGCCATTTTCCTCAATCCATTTTGAAAATATATCTACGAATTTGCAACCTAAACCATCATCTTTTCTGCCCGGATTGCCGTACCCGTAGATCAGAATTTTCAAATTCTGCATTTTAGTATTTACTTTTAAGTACTTTTAACGTCAATTATATCGTTGTTGCTGTTTTTTAAAGTTATTTTCAGAGGCATTTGTCCCAGTGCATGAGTAGCACAACTCAAACAAGGATCATACGCTCTGATAGCAACCTCAACTCCATTCATCATGCCTTCCGTAATAACTGGCTGATCAGTCATTAAAGACTTTGCAGCTTCATTTACGGCCAGATTCATCGGATCATTATTATTAGTAGTTGAAACTATCAGATTTGCCATTTCTATCTGGTCGTGTTCATTTATTCTGTAGTGATGGAACAAAGTGCCACGTGGAGCCTCAATCAGGCCTACTCCTTCTTTGCGTTTTTCACCTTTTACTACCAAATCACCTGAATAAAGATCGGGATCCATTAGGAGTTGTTTGATCATCTCAGCTGAGTGCAATACCTCAATAAGTCTTGCCCAATGATAATGCATCGTCATATTGTTTGGTTTTCCATTGGTATATGCTTTGAATTCTTCAAATTCTTTTTGTGCCAATGGGGTTGGGATGAAATCACATACATTTAAACGTGCAAGAGGTCCAACCCTGTACCATCCGTTTTCCGGTCCGAGGTGTTTTAAAAATGGAAATTTCATATAACTCCATTTTTTTACTCCCTCTACAATGTAGTCTGTATAATATTGATAATCAACATCGTCTAAAATCCTCTTGCCATTTGTATCGACGGCACGCAGCACTCCATGATAAAGATCAAGTGCACCATCTTTTCTCACCAGACTTAAGTGATTTGAAGGGAAAGAAGCAAATCCATCTATAAAATCCTTATTGTTGCGATGGTAGTTTTTCAGAAATTCAAGTGCATCAACCGACCATTGTATCATTTGATCTGCATTCTGAATGTGCTCTCCAGTCAGGAAGAAGTCCCTTTCCTCATGAGTAAGGTGTTTGTTTATCCCACCTGGTATTGCACCGGTTCCATGAATTTTTTTACCAGCAGTGACTTTGATTATCTCCTGCCCAAATTTCCTCATCATTACACCCATAACTGCAAGATCTTTATGCTTAAGTGCAACTCCGATGATATTCCTTATTTCAGGAGCTCCGTCAATACCAAATAACAGATCCGGGGAACACAGATGGAAAAAGTGAAGTACATGTGATTGAAAAAACTGACCGTAATGCATCAATCTTCTCATTTTATCTCCAGTTGGACTAAGTCCGTCACCAGTTCCAGCACCTACTATTACGTCAACAGCTTTGGCAGCTGCCAAATGGTGACTGACAGGACAGATTCCACAAAGTCGCTGCACCAGTACAGGAGCTTCCCAGTATGGCCTACCCTGAACAAATCTCTCAAATCCTCTGAACTCAACTATATGCAATCTGCTTTGTTTTATTTTATTGTTCTCATCAAGGTAAATAGTTACTTTGCCATGGCCTTCTACTCTTGTTACCGGTTCTATTGTTACTTTCATAACTTTATTATCTTTTAAATTTATTACAAATATAGTTTAAAAAAATGATTAATCATATTTAAATGCATCATATGCTAACTCAAAATCTTTACCTGTTGCCAATGTAAGCAGTGCATCCCATATCAGATCTGCCCTGGGTGGACATCCCGGAAGGAAATAATCTATTTTTACTATTTCATGGCAAGGATAAACTTTATCAAGGATAATCGGCAATTCAGGATCATTTGGAATGATACCTTCTGGATTGTAAGTAGATGGACCTCCCAAGTATGCTTCATGTATGCATTCTTCTATCGGAATATTATTTCGCATGGCAGGTAATCCACCCATCATTGCACATTCTCCAAGTGAAACCAGAATCCTGCAATGCTTCCTGAAATCCTTTAGAACATGCACATTTTCTGAATTGCAGCAGCCACCTTCTATTATGCCTATATCAACTTCACCTGTGAATTTTTTAATATCATCAACGGGGCTTTTGTCAAATTCAACCAATTCTATCAGATCAAGAATCCTTTCATCAATATCAAGTATAGACATATGACAACCAAAACACCCTGCCAGGGAAGCTGTTGCTATTTTAGGTTTACTCATTATTAATATATTTTATTTAAATTTCAAAATTAATATACTATCATCAGATTTGCTGGTCAATAGGAATTTTGTCATATTTTCTCGTTCCTATTGCTTCATTAAATCCTTTTTCCTTTTTCAAAATACTTCCAACAGGACAATTCTCCATAGCCTGTTTTGCTTCTTCTTCAGTCATATTCAGAGCAAGTTCCTTGTCAATAATAATTCTGCCGTGATGACCTCTGTTTTCAAATGCAAAATAGTGTTTGCCTTCATTATTGGTGATTGTTCTTACACATCTTTTACAGAGAACGCACCTGTTTCTTTCCAGAATCAGTTTAGGGCTTGTTGCATCGATTTCCTTCTCTTCAAAAGTAAACGGAAACCGGGGTATCATAATTCTGTATTTGTAACCTAATGCTTGTAAAACGCAATTTCCACTTTTTTCACATGCAGGGCAATAATGATTTCCGGAAACAAAAATAGTTTCAATGATGATCTTTCTCAACTCATCTATTTCTTCTGTATTGTTTTCTATATTCATGCCAGGATTGACAGCAGTAGTGCAGGCAGTCATAAATCTGCCGTTGATCTTCACATTGCATACCCGGCATGAACCTGAAGGAACTACTCCTTTGAGGTGACATAATGTCGGAATATAAATTCCGTTTTCCTCAGCTGCTTCCACAATATTTTGCCCGGCTTTTGCCTGACATTGTACTCCATCTATTGTAAAAGAAATTTTATTCTCCATTTTTATATTTTTAATATTTCTTTAATTTTTTTTACTAGTGCTTTTGATTATGCAACAGGAAATCGCTCAACAGCTTTGGCTCCTGCCTGAATAGCCTTGTCAAGATCAAATGAGCTGGCAAATTTCTTCTCCTTATTTATTAACTTTTCATATTCATCCCTGAAATTTTCAAGCGTCGAAAGTATCGGATTGGCTGCTGATTGTCCCAGACCACATCTGTTAGCCTTTCTCATCTGACTTGCCCAGTGTTCCAATTCTTCAATATCTGCAGGAACACCATATCCATCTCTGATTTTCTTAAGTTTATTTCTCAATATTACTGTCAGATATCTGCAGGGAGCACAAGATCCGCAACTTTCCTCAATAAAGAAATCCATGAAATTTTCTACTATATCAAGAATATTTCTTGACTTGTTAAAAACAATTATAGCCCCACCTGTACTTAAGTTTTCATATCCTAAATTCCATGAGAACTGATGTTTTCCTATTAATTTGCCTGAAGGGCCTCCTACCAGAACTGCATTGGCATCATATCCTCCGGACATTTCAAGTATTTCTTTTATAGTCATACCCCATTCTACTTCAAACACCCCTGGATAAAGCACATCACCCGAAATACTAAGGACTTTTGTGCCGGATGATTGGGTTGTTCCCATTGAACTATACCATTTTGAACCCTTTTCTATTATCTTGGGAATTGTGCAAAGGGATTCAACATTGTTTACAATAGTTGGTTTGTTGAGGAATCCTTTTTCTATTGGAAATGGAGGACGATTACGTGGCTCTCCTCTTTTTCCTTCACATGATTCTATCAGGGCTGTCTCTTCACCACAAACATAGGCTCCTGCTCCAAGTTGAATCCTGATATCGAAACTGAAATCTTTTTTGCCTTTTATGTTTTTACCAATTAATCCCTTTTTTCTTGCTTTTTCAAGTTCAGACTGAAGATATTTTACAAGGTATTTGTACTCATATCGCAAATATATAATTCCCTGTGATGCCCCTACTGCATATCCTGCAATTGCCATGCCTTCAAACAGGAGCTGAGGGACTTCAGTGAGTATTACCCTATCCTTAAAAGTTCCGGGTTCTCCTTCATCAGCATTGCAGATTACATATTTTTCATCTGATTCTACTTTGCTGCAAAATAACCATTTTAACCCGGTAGGAAATCCGGCTCCTCCTCTACCTCTGAGATTAGATTCTTTAACTTCTTCGATAATCTCTCCCGGAGCCATTCCCATTGCCTTTTCAAGGGCTGCACCCTCCTTGTAGGGAGAAAAAATTACCCTTCCCCTTCTCAGGAGATTATTGGTTGTCATACTTTGAATGAGATCATCCTGATTGTGCCCTTCTCCAAAACTGTTTATAAGATCAGCTGCTGATTTACCATTCATGAATTCATTGATAATTTCCCTGACTCTGTATGTTGTAATCTTTGGGAAAATCACATTATTAATAATAGCTGCCGGCTCCTGGTCTCCCATTCCAATATCAGAAGTGTAATATAAACCAAACATTCCATCTTCTGATATAGAATTAAATTTGGTCTTTGTGGCTTTTTCAAAAGCAGCTGCTATCTTGTCGCAGCCATACATTTTTGAAACAATACTGTTATTCAGATAGATATTGTATTTTGCACTTTTATTTTCTCTGAAAAAATGGTAAAATGAAATTGTCATCCTCACATCTCCGCCCGCTATGCCAAGCAATTTTGATAAGTCTTCAATATCTGATTCAGTAATGTGCCCATTCATATCCTGTATATCATGCAATATGTCCATCAACCGGTATGAATGTCTTTCATATTTTTCAACAATAGTTTTAATCTTATTATCCATTTTTACGATTTGATTTATTTTACATGGCAAAATTAAATAATTTATTTGCTGCTTGGATAATATGAAAATTGATTGGATTTATTCTAAATTTCTCAATGAGCGTACATTGATTTATTTTAGTAGGATAATAATATAATTAAAATCCATGGATATTCAAAATAAAATAACTTTGATATTTAGTAAAAAGTAATATAGTTGTGTATATAGCAGGCAGGCACTAATTTAAATTTATTTTACATAAATTTTCATTTGGATTATACATTAATTTTTAATTTGTTAGATATTTTGATTGATTATTATAGTATGCTGTAAATAAGTAATATATATATTAAAATATAACTTAATATAAAAATAAATTATCGACCGGACAAATATTTAGAATAATTCTAAAAGAAAATAATTGTAGTATGGACGACACTTTTTTATCAATTTTTTTTCAGTAATTATAGTTCATTGTATGAAAATGCCTAAATAGTATATTTTTGCTAATTATATTCAGGAAAATTAATATTTTTGTAATCAGAAATTAAGAAGATAATGATTTTATTTAAATCGAGACTTGTATTGTTTGCTTTGATGTCTTATGCTTTTTTATCCTGTGGAGAGGAGGATGTCGTTGTGGAAGGTATGTCAGCTGTGTATATTTCTTCTACTGATTTTACAAAAGTTTACAGTACAGACACAGTGGATTTCAAAGATCTGGGGAATATTATTCTGTCAGGACAATATATATTTGTCAACGAAAGATACGAAGGTATTCATGTGATTGACAATTCCAATCCTTTAAAACCAATAAAAAAGCATTTTTGGAAGATACCCGGCAATCTTGAATTCACTTTGGTTGGAAAAACTTTATATGCGGATAATAGTGTACATTTACTTGTCATTGATATTTCTGATTTTTCAAATATTAAAGTCATTAATTACATCAAAGACTTGTATATTGAAAATCCACCCAAAGAGCCCAGGCCACCTGGTTACAAAGGAATGTTTACTTGTGTTGATAAGAAGAACGGAATACATATAGGTGGGGAAATGAAGATGATTGTTAATCCATTATGTGAAGCTTATTAAAAAATTAAAAATCTTGAGTTATGAAGAATTTTTATGTTTTGATCATTTTAATGTTAGCATCTTCATGCGTAAAAGAGGGGGAGAATGCTGGCATTGATGCAATTGCAGGCTCCTATTCCCGACTGATGCCAATCGGGAATTTCTTATATGCAATTAATAATGAAGACCTGGCTACTTTTGATATTTCCGATAGAAATAATCCTGTGTTGATGGATAGACAGGATGTCGGTTTCAGGATAGAAAACCTTTTTTATCAGGATTCAATTTTGTTTATTGGTTCATCTCAGCAGCTATATATTTTTAATATTAACAGCAAGGGTATACCAGAAAGAAAAAAATCAGTAGCATATTTTGACAGTGGTATTATTTGTTCATATGACCCGGTTATTGTCAGTGGCAATTATGCATATGTTACTTTGAGTCCATTCACTGGAGAACAGGTTGGTAATTGCTGGAGAGAATTTACAATAAGCGAATTGCGTATTTATGATATTTCGAAAATTGAAAAACCATTATTATTAAACCGGTTTCCTATGGATTCTCCAAAAGGACTTGCAATAGATGGTAATATACTTTTTGTTTGCGAACAGGATAAAGGAGTTAAAATTCTTGATGTGACAGATAAATTCATGCCAAAAGAGATTAGTTCATTAACGGGGTTTAAAACTTATGATGTAATAGTGCGGGATAAAATACTATATGTAGTTGGGACTGATCAGATAAGAGAATATGATTATTCTGATGTTAATAATATAAAGCTTATATCTATAATCAGGTTATGATTAAAAAAACTGTTTCAATTGTTATAATATCAGTAGTTGTTTTGACCGGATTGCATTCACAGAATTTGAATGATACCTTGTGCTTTGAAAGATTTTCCATTGGTATAACACCATCTGCATTGTTTAATGTTTATAATGCAGCTCAGGTCAATTTTAACCTGGGGCTTACTAAAAAGTTGAAGGCAACAGCAGAAACAGGATATGTTTTTAACAGTCTGTATTCAGGAAAAGCGTGGGGTTACAGACTGAAATACGGCATAGAATGGATATTGAAGGCACGTAATAATGATGCTTTTATAATTGGTATTAGTGGAATATACAGGCAGGTTGAGGAAACACGGTTTGAAACTGTCAACCATCCTGAAAGATACCGTGAAAAAGTTTTTTTCCAGCGGATGAAAAGAATGCAGGGTTTTCAGGTATCAGCCGGACAAATAATCAAGCTCAATAAAAAAATGAGGATGAGCTATTTGCTTGGAGCCGGAGTGGGAGCTATTAATGTAAATGATGTTAATAGTGAATTGGACTTTACCTCCCGTGATGGGTTTCTATTTTTTAATAATCCCGGAGATTACAATTTTCCTGTTATTTCATTCAATGTAAAATATATGTATACTTTGGCTGAATTCAGGTAGATATTATTTTCAATTTTAATTCAGGATTTCTTCAACTATCAGGATTATATCAGGCGTTTAGTAAAAAGCTTTAATAATTCAAGATTATAATATCTTAAAAATGGAAAAGGATTATGACTATATTATTGTGGGCTCAGGTTTTGGAGGATCGGTCTCGGCGTTGAGATTATCTGAAAAGGGATATTCTGTACTAGTAATTGAAAAAGGAGGATGGAAAAAACCCGGAGATTTTCCCGAAACAAACTGGAACCTTAAACGCTGGTTGTGGTTGCCCATAGCAGGATTCAGAGGCATTTTTAAACTCACTTTTTTCAGGCATTTATCTGTAGTATCAGGAGTTGGTGTAGGAGGTGGATCACTGGTTTATGCCAATACCCTTCCTGTTCCTAAGAACAAATTTTTTAATTCAGGTTCATGGAAAGATTTGATGGATTGGAAAACTGAGTTATTTCCCTATTATGGTATTGCTAAACAGATGCTCGGAGTTACTAAAAACCCTAAGTTCTTCGATGGAGAAAATTTCCTCAAAGAACTGTGCATTAAAAACCCTGGTGTTGGGAACTTTGAAAATACTGAAGTTGCTGTCTATTTTGGTGATCCGGATCAGCCGGTAAAAGATCCTTATTATGGAGGAGCCGGACCTGACAGGATTGGATGTAGTTTTTGCGGTAAATGCATGACAGGTTGCAATCATGGAGCAAAAAACACTCTCGATAAAAACTATCTTTTCTTTGCACAGAAAGCAGGGGCAGAGATCATGTCTGATACATTTGTTACAAATATTATACCACAGGAGGAAGGTTATGAAGTAGAATTCAGAAGAACAGGGGCATATTTTGGCAAAAAGCAAAAACTGAGAGCCAGAGGTGTTGTTTTATCAGGAGGGGTACTTGGTACAGTTCCATTACTTCTTAAAATGAAAGATGGATCCATGCCGCTGATAAGTGATATGGCAGGCAAAGATATAAGAAGCAATAACGAATCACTTATTTTTGTTACTTCTCCAGAAAAAAACCTGGATATGAGCAAAGGAATTGCAATTGGAGCCATCTGGAATACTGACAGTAACAGCCATTTGGAGACTGTCCGATACGGCAGTGGATCAGGATTCTGGAGGTCAGGAGTACTGCCAATGATAACTGAAACTTCATTTTTAATGAGATTTTTAAAATTATTTAAAGAGATCATTCTCAATTTTACGCTTTGGACACGAATATATTTTGTAAAGAACTTTGCTAAACAGACCATTGTACTTTTATATATGGAAGATCTTGAAGGAAAACTCAGTATAATAAGGGGAAAATTGTTTCCTGCGACCAGATTACAAGATGGTGAACCACCCAATGCCTTTCTTAAGAATGCCCATTCATTAGCCATTGAATATTCCAGGCTAGTAAAAGGCAAACCTTTAAGCTTTTTCCTTGAGTCATTTTCAGGAATTCCCAGTACTGCTCACATTTTAGGTGGTGCTGTGATTGGAAAAGATAAAAGCTCAGGTGTGATTGATTGTGACCAGAAGCTTTTTGGGTATGAAAATTTCTATGTTTGTGACGGATCGACTATATCTGCAAATCCCGGTGTTAATCCTGCTTTGACTATAACCGCAATGACCGAAAGAGCAATGTCAAAGATTCCGGGGAAAAACGAATTATGAAATATTGCAGATAATCATATGCCTTACAATGCTATCGGTTACTATTTAAATTAAAATATATGCTCAGAAGCATTTCTACACAATTATTAAAAGTATTTTATTATCGGAACTTGATATTTGATATTCAATCGCGAAATATAGAATGGAAACTTTTGGCATCAGGAATATTAATGATGATGAATAAATTAATTCTGCCAGCCATTTCTCTCATTTTTAAAATAAAAATCGGTTATCTGTCTTGATTTATCGAAAAAATTAATAATGAATTGACATTTTTATAATACATTTGTTTATTAATTAAAATTATTATTAACTAAATCTGATTAAAATGAAGAATTCAACCGCAATTGTATTGATAGTGCTTGCACTTATTTTGTTTTTTGGAGGCTGTAATGCTTATAACGGATTGGTTGACAAAGAGCAAAATGTCGAAAACACCTGGGCCAAGGTTCAGAGTGCCTATCAGAGGAGAGCTGATCTGATCCCTAATCTTGTAAACACAGTTAAAGGATATGCTGATTTTGAAAAATCAACTCTTACTGAGGTCGTAAATGCCAGGGCAAAAGCTACAAGCGTAACAATTGACCCGACAAATATGAATGCTGATGCATTAAAGCAGTTTCAGGATGCTCAGGGAGGCCTGACTTCAGCTCTTAGCAGACTTTTGGTTACTGTAGAGAAATATCCTGATCTGAAAGCCAATCAGAATTTCCTCGAACTTCAGTCTCAGCTGGAGGGAACAGAAAACCGGATTAAAGTGGCACGAGATGAATTTAATGAAGCTGTAAAAGTATATAATGTCAAGGTAAAAAAATTCCCAAACAATCTTTTTGCTGGCATTTTCGGATTCAAATCAAGACCATTTTTTGAAGCCGTTGCTGGCAGTGAGAAGGCTCCTGAAGTAAAATTTTAATTTAATGAGTCTATGAAATCATTAAGATCCATTTTCTATCCGGCCAGGTTTTTCACACAGAAACAGGATAAGCAGATTATTGAAGCAATTAAAGAGGCAGAAATGGATACATCCGGTGAAATACGGGTACATTTTCAGAAAAAACTGAAAGGTAATGTTTTTGATGCTGCTGTAGATACTTTTTATAAACTAAAAATGGACGAGACAAAGGAAAAAAATGGTGTTTTGTTTTTCTTCGTTCCATCGAAAAGACAATTTGCAATAATCGGAGATGAAGGAATTAACTCAATGGTGCCTGAGAATTTCTGGGATGAGATCAAATCGATTTTGGAATCGGGTTTCAAATCAGGAAAAAAAGTTGAAAGTATTTGTGAGGCAATTAAAATGGCCGGTGAAAAATTGAAACATTTTTTTCCTTATAAAAAAATATATGATATAAATGAGCTTCCAGATGAGATTTCATTTTCTTAAAATACTGTGTATAGGAGTTTTCCTGTTCAGTATCTCCTTTTTGCATGCCAAAGATATTCTCCCTCGCCCGTTATCAGCAGTAGCTGATTTGAAGGGATTATTATCAGACTCTGAAAAACAGGCACTTGAATCAAAACTTAAGGTGTTCAATGACACCAGTAGTTCTGCAATTGTAGTAGTTATTGATGGTACAACTGAAGGCGAAGATATTTTTGATTACTCCTACAAGCTAGCCTCAAACTGGGGCATAGGAGACAAAAATAAAGATAATGGTGTATTGTTATATATAGCTTTTGATGACCGGAAAATGTTTATTCAGGCAGGAAGTGGTTTGGAAGCTGTGCTTCCTGATGCAATGCTCAAAAGGATAATCGAAAATGTGATCACCCCTTCATTCAGAGATGGTCAGTACTATCAGGGAATTGACAGGGGTACTGACATAATGATCCAGATGGTAAGCGGAGAGTATACTGCCGATGAGCAAGTAGAAACTAAAGGCATGCTGAAATTTGTGATTATTTTATTTTTTATCATTTTATTCCTTGTGATCTTTATTTCTGTAGCCATTTACCGGTGCAAGAAACGTGGAGATTGTAATGATGGTGGAGGTTATTATGGTGGAGGAACTTACAGTTCCGGTGGAGGATGGTTCATTGGTGGTGGTGGCTTTGGAAGTGGAGGAAGTAGTGGTGGATTCGGAGGAGGTGGTTTCGGCGGCTTTGGTGGAGGTGGATTCAGCGGTGGCGGAGCCGGTGGAGGATGGTAAAAAAAAAGAGCTTTTCGGTAGAAAAGCTCTTTTTTTTACTATTCCAAAATATACCATGTACAATTATTCTTTAATCGAATTGCATAACTGTATATTGCAGATATGCTTCCGGTATTATTTACCCTGTTGTGCTTTCGCCTCTTCCAGTTTTGTTTTATAAAACTTAGCTTCTTCAAGTTTATCTTGCCTTGCATATATTTCACTAAGTGCCTGAAGTACACCAAGGTCTTTTTCATCAATACCATAAGCTTTTTCAAAATATGGTTTTGCTGTCGAGAAAAGATCTAGCATTTTAGCTCTTAAATCATTATATTTTTTAGTGCCGGCAGATGTAAAATCATTTGCATATTTATTGATCTCCTTAGTATAATTGGCTGCTGAGTTATAATACAATGCACCGATTGAATAAACTGCATCAAAATTATTAGGTTCAAGTTCGAGAGCTTTATTAAAATATTTAAGGGCATTGGCAAAGTGAGATTTCATAAGTACTGTATCACCGGATTCAAATGCTTTAGTATTTAATTGGTCGTAAACACTTCCCAAAGTTGTATATACTGACACATTCTTAGGATCAATTTCAATTGCTTTTTCAAGCTTTTCAATAAGTTCATTCAGTTTTCCCTCCTTGATGTAATAATTGATCTCAGCATAAAGCAATCCTGTATCTTCAGGAAATTTATTTCTGCCCAATGTCAGATACTTAACAGCGTCAGTTGGATTTTTCATCTCAGCATTGATTGTGTATAATGCTTCGTAAACAAATGGCTGATCCGTATTCTCATCAGCGAGATCTTTGAAATATTTCAAGGCATTTTCCTTCTTTTCACCATAAAATGCTGAATATCCTGTATAAAGCTTTTGTTCGCTTCTGATCTTGGAATCAGCAAGGCGGCTGTCTTTTTCCTGGTTATTAGCTTTAAATAAGTCGTAAGCTTCTAAAGTTCTGGAGAAATTATCATAAGCGCTCTGATACTTTTTATCCTGAAATTCGTATGCTGCCACATTGTTTAGGTGATTTTCAGTTTCCACCATTGTTTTAAGGCATTCTTCCTTAAATTTTGGCTTATCTGCTATCATCATTGCTTTTTTCAGCGCATCAAATGCTTCTAATCCTGCACCTGGATTTTGTAACACATAATTCGGATTCAGTATCTTCATTTTAACTTCATTTCCTATGAATTCATTAAAGATCTGTCCTTTAGTTTGCCATACTTTCCAATCAGACTGGCTAGCTGTATCAAGCAACACCTGGTTGATAAGTGCTGTAGCTTCTCCCAGATCCTTAGCATTTTCAGAAGGGTTGAAATAATAATTGCTGAGAAGTTTTTTGGCTTTTTTGTACATTGATTTTGCATCCTGTGCATTAATAGAACCAAAAGCCAAAATGATTCCAAGTAGAATAAAAAATAGTCTTTTCATTTTAGTTCTGTTGTTAAAAATTAATTAATTCTTTCTTATGACGAATTAGAATTTGCAAAGTTATTTAATAAAATGTTAATACTGAAAATTATTCTTCTTCAATGTTAGTTTCTTTATTATCATTAAAAATAAGAGCAATATCAGCTATACTGTCAACATGATCCAGATTAATTACTTTTACACCCTGAGTAGCTCTTCCCATTACTCTGATAGAATTAATAGGGGTCCTGATCACTACACCAGCTTTGGTGGTTATCATAAGACTGTCAAATTCTGAAACAGATTTAATGGCTACAAGCTTTCCTGTTTTTTGGGTGATCTGCATTGTTTTTACACCTTTGCCACCCCTGTTGGTAATTCTGTAATCATCGAGTAATGACCTTTTACCCATACCATTTTCTGAAACCACAAAAACATTTCTCTCATTATCTTCAGATTTCATCGTTATCATTCCTATAACATTAGTATTTTCCTTCAGGTTCATTGCCTTTACACCTGCAGCATTTCTTCCCATTGGTCTCACCGAAGATTCATGAAATCTTATTGCATAGCCTTTATCATTTGCTACAATGATCTCATTGTCCCCATCTGTTAATTTTACTTCAAGCAGCTGGTCTTCGTCATTTATTGAAATAGCAATGATACCATTGGTTCTCGGTTTGCTGAATGATGATATAGGTGTCTTCTTGATTTTTCCCTGCATTGTGGCAAAAATAAGATAATGATTGTTGAGGAAATTCTTGTCTTTCAGATTTTTAACAGGAATATATGCTTTGATCTTATCATCTTCAGATATGCTGAGCATATTCCTGATCACTCTTCCGGTACTTGATTTTGACCCTTCAGGTATTTCATAAACTCGAAGCCAGTGACATATTCCTTTTTGGGTAAATAACA
Organism: Deltaproteobacteria bacterium; assembly: GCA_050258615.1. GTDB lineage: Bacteria > Bacteroidota > Bacteroidia > Chitinophagales > Saprospiraceae > JADJGA01. Next base: position 176,470 of record JBLMZC010000007.1, read on the forward strand.
AAAGATAATCATGGTTTTTGGCGACAAACATATGTTCAATAACATCTGATTCACGTGTTTTTGCTCCCAGACTACCTTTTCCGCCTCTTCCCTGTGATTTGTATTCCTCGACATTCGTCCTTTTGATGTAACCCAGATGAGAAATTGTAACAACAACTTTGCTGTTTGGTATAAGATCCTCTATATTTATTTCACCTTCAGCAAATTCGATATTTGTTCTTCTGTTATCACCATACTTTCCTTTAATCTCAAGTAATTCTTCTTTTACAATTGACTTTTGCAGGTCTTCATTTTCAAGTACTGATTTAAGGTAAGCAATGGTTTTTAATAATTCATCATACTCTTCCTGGATTTTATGAATTTCAAGACTTACAAGTTTCTGAAGTCTCATGTCAAGAATAGCTTTCGCCTGAATCTCAGTTAATTCAAACCGTGTCTGAAGTCCCGTGCTAGCTTCCTGTACCGTCTGTGAACTTCTTATAAGCTGAATAACCTCATCAATGTTATTGAGAGCTATAAGAAGTCCTTCAAGTATATGAGCTCTTTCTTCAGCTTTCTGCAGATCAAATTTTGTTCTCCTGATGATTACTTCGATCCTGAATTTTATAAACTCAGTGATCAGTTGAAGCATATTCAGTTTGTCCGGTCTTCCATCTACCAGAACCGTATTATTTACGGTGAATGAGGTCTGTAGCAGTGTATAACTGAAAAGCTGACTAAGAACTACCTGGGCTAATGCATCTTTCTTTATATCAACTACTATCCTCAAGCCTTTTCTGTCGCTTTCATCATTTACATTTGATATACCTTTGATTATACCAGAATTCACTAATTCGGCTATTTTGGCAACAAGAGACGCTTTATTGACCTGGTACGGAATTTCCGTGATTACAATTTTGTCTTTGCCTGTATCACTTTCTTCAATTTCCACTTTGGATCTGACTACTATCCTTCCTTTGCCAGTCAACAAATAGTCTTTTATTCCTTCAGTGCCATAAATGATGCCACCTGTTGGAAAATCAGGCCCTTTTATGTAATCGAATATGCCTTCCGGTGTCATTTCTGGGTCATCAATTGTTGCAATAATCCCATCAACAACTTCATTTAAATTATGTGGAAGCATATTGGTTGCCATTCCTACAGCGATGCCAGAAGCTCCGTTTACAATCAGATTCGGAATCCTGGACGGCATCACCATTGGTTCTGTAAGACTGTCATCGAAGTTCGACTGGAAATTGACTGTATCCTTTTTGATATCTGAAATTATATCCTCTGCAATTTCTGTTAGTCTTGCTTCAGTATATCGCATAGCAGCCGGACTATCCCCGTCCATTGACCCAAAGTTGCCTTGCCCTTCGACCAACGGATACCTCAGAGACCATGGTTGCGCCATCCTGACCATGGCATCATAAACAGAAGAATCACCGTGAGGATGATATTTACCCAATACCTCTCCAACTATCCTTGCTGATTTTTTATAAGCCCGGTTGTGAAGTACTCCCAATTCATACATTCCATATAAAACCCTCCTGTGAACAGGTTTTAATCCATCTCTTACATCCGGCAATGCCCTGGCAACAATTACAGACATCGAATAATCGATATATGCACTTTTCATCTGATCTTCGATCTTTACCGGAATAATCCTTTCTTTTCCTTCCATTTTGTATTGAATAAAAAAATAAAGTGCAAAGGTACATTTTAAATATTTAAAATAAAAATTATATATTCATAAATCAGTGATAAAAAGATTTTTGATAATTTCTCATAGCATGTAAAAGAATAAATCAATTCTTTTTTTTTGCTGAAAAAACTTAATAGTTTGTTAAATCAATGTATTTTTGTAACATTGTTTTATTTTGTTATGTCAGATAAACAGAGATGCAGTAATTGAATATATTAAAATATACTCACAGGCTGCAATTTTCAATCAAAAAATTATTTATAACGCTTAAAAACCAACAATATGAAAAATCTGTATTTTTTGCTTATAACTCTATTTTTATTTTCATGTACATCAGTCAGGAAACTGGTGGATGAAGGGAAATATGACCAGGCTATTAACTATTCAATAAATAAAATCAAAGGAAAAAAGAATAAAAAAGATAAATATGTAAAAGGTATTGAGACAGCATTCACTAAAGTCACTCAATCCGATATGGACAGGGTAAGCTATCTCAAAATTGAAAAAAATGGAAACTACTGGATGGAGATATACAGGATTCTGAACAGGGTGGACGACCGACAAAAAAAGATAAGACCACTTTTGCCATTGATCAGTGAAGAAGGATATAAAGCCGAATTCAGATTTGTAAATGTTGATCCATTACTGCTTGAGTCGAGGGAAGAAGCAGCAAAATATATTTATCAGTCTGTTAAAGAAAGTATAGCAAGGGCTGAAAAGGGTGACAAAGATGCAGCACGAATTGCATACAGGGATTTGGATGAACTTAAATCATTTTATGCAAATTACAAAGATGCAGATCAGCTCAAAAGGGAAGTATATGAGTTAGGGCAGGAAAGGGTATTGATCGATGTAAAAAACCTGTCAAATATTATCCTTCCAAAAAATTTCTATTATGAGATCAAAAACATCAATACAAATGATCTGAACAGGAAATGGTATAAATTCTATACTATCGAAGATAAGGCTGATGTGAAGTATGATTTTGTAGTAAATATTAACATCAGGGAGATAATGATAAGCCCTGATAAAGAGAAAGAACGTGAATATGTTGAAACCGCAGTAGTTAAAGATGGCTTTGAATATATAAAAGATGAAAGAGGAAATGTTAAGAAAGATTCCCTCGGAAATGATATGAAAAAAGAAAGGGAAATATCAGTCAGTGCTACTGTGTTTGAATTAGGAAGATTTAAAAGCGCTCTTGTAAAAGGAGATGTAAAAATATTTGATAACAAAAAAGATAAGGTTTATCAAACTGCACCTATTAATGTTGAAACTGTTTTTGAAACTTTTGCAAGTTATTACAGGGGTGATAAAAGAGCCTTGTCAAAACAAAGTCATTCCAGGCTGAAAGGAAGAATTGATCCATTTCCTACTAATGAAGAATTACTGCTGATGTCAGTCGATGATCTGAAAAAAATACTTTATAATGAAATAGATAAAAATCTTAGAGATTGACCAATTACAGAATTATTCTAAATTCAGTTTTTTTTTCATTTTGACTTATTTTTCGGGAAAAATAAAAAAAATTTTTACACATTATAATATATAGCAATGTATAAATAATTATAAATATATTTTTTAATTTAAACTTGAATTTGTATTATAATATTAATCAAAAAATAAAGTATTTAAAAAATTGATATAATTGAAATTTTTATACCATTATATATTCGCATAAAATCCTAATTATAAAATACCATTTCTCTCTTGCATTTTGGATTGATTTATGATCTAAATTTGTAATCATTTAAGATTAACCCTAAACTAAACCGAGAAATGATACGATCATTGTCAATTTTCCATTTTTTTATATTTTTAGTTTGCCTATATAATAAAGCTTATTCAACCATAAGTTTGGAATACAATACTGTTCATTCGGATAATACAAAAAATGAATTAATTGAAAATCTTATTCCTTCTCCACTTTCCACCATAAATATTTCAACGTGGGTGGATTATTCTGAAGATGGAATCAAGCAGGCTGGAGAAATTGGTTTGCAGAATATAACATTGCAATTATACAATCAATATAATAACCTGGTATCTTCTGGAATTTCAGGGCCTGACGGGAGTTATATTTTTAGTTCGGTTCCTAACGGAAAATACAGGGTGAGGTTCGGAAAGTTTGCCGGCCTTGTATATACGCTTCAGGATAAGGGTAATGATGATAATCTTGATTCTGATGTTGATCAAACCGGATATTCGGAATTTTTCATCATTAATTCAACATCCGACAATTACAATATAAGTTGTGGTTTTCGTGGCAATTTGCAGGTTTTTTTGGGAAATAACATTGCTATTTGTAAAGGAGAAAGTGTTGATCTACAGGCAGTTGCATATTTTGGTAAAAGCCCGTTTTTATACCAATGGGATAATGGGCTGGGCAATGGAGATGTTAAGACCGTTACACCTCTGACTACAACAACATATCATGTGACAATCACTGATAATTGGGGCTTTACTGCAAATGGACAAATTACTGTTAGAGTGAAAAATGGTGTTGGTCAGGAAAATTTTGTGGAAATTGATGCTTTTAATTCCGGATCTACTCCACCTGTAAGTGTACTGGTTGTAGACCCAATCAATAGGGGACCAAATAGTATAATTGATTATTCCAATTCTGGTATTATTGGAAATTACAGAAAAGTTGATTTTGAGTATTATGCGGGTATAAATCCTGCCTCTTTACAGATCAATTATGGTGACGCTTTTTTTTCAAACAGTAATGATGTAGGTGCCAGCAGTAAAACAAAATTGACTTATAACAGTAATAATCAAGGTTTAAACTTTAATATTTCAAATTATCAATATTTCAAATTTAAAGATTTGGGTATAGATCAGGGGGAAGTTATTTTGAACCTGTCCATAATAGACAATAATAATAATATTGCAGCTTCAACTATTAAACTGCCCGGTCTGGGTACAACATTATTCTATGATAAAGAAGTTTTTTTTGAAACAATCCAGGGATTTAATACTATTAATAAAAGTGAAATCAAAGAATTATCTTTTGAGTTTTTATCTGAAAACAGTTCAATAGATTTTAGATTGGGAGATATTTGGATATGTGAATTTTCAGATTGTCCTGTAAAAAGTAACCCAAATAATGTTTCAATATGTGCAGGAGATTCTGTGATTATCGGTGCTGATGTTGAATGTGCGAATATGGTTAATTTTTTATGGGATCATAATTTAGGTTATGGAAAAAGTTTCAAAGTATCTCCAAACGTGACAACAACATACACTGTCGTAGCTTCCGATGCTTATGGATGTAGTTCTATTGATACAGTCAGGGTTAATGTTTCACAGATACCTGTGGTTTCAATGGTACAAAATTACGAGATTTGTCAATCAGACAGTTTAATTATTAATCCTCTTATAACAGGAGGGCTACCACCATACAGCTTTATTTGGAGCAATGGAAGTTCAACATCATCTATTAAAGTATCCCCCGATATTACAACTATATATTCTGTCACTGTTTCCGATGCCAATAACTGTTCTGCTGATATTGCAAAAACAACAGTTATTGTTTTACCAGAGCCGTTATTATCTGTTAGTTCGACTCTTGCTGATTGCGCAGAAAGTAATGGATCAGCTTCAGCTACAGCTACAGGTGGCAATCCACCATATTCTTTTATTTGGCAAAACGGATCTACAGGCTCTTCTCTCAATAATATCCCGGCTGGAAATTATAAGGTGACAGTTACTGATGCAAAAGGTTGTAAAGATTCAAAAACTGTTGTTGTAGCTGAAAAGGATTGTGGTCTGATTGGAAATTTTGTATGGGAAGATTTGGATTATAATGGTATACAGGATATTGGAGAACCTGGTATTGCGGATGTTATGGTTATTTTGACTGATGGAAACCAGGCACCTAAAGATACAACTTTTACTGATAATAATGGTCAGTATTACTTTTATGGCTTAAAAGAAGGAAACTACTTCACTCAATTCAAAAAACCTGGTGGATTTTTATCTACAAAACTTAATATTGGTAATGATAAATACGATAGTGATGCGGATCTCATTACAGGATTTTCTCATCTTATCGAACTGGCAAAATATGAAAAGGATAGTACAATTGATGCTGGTTTTTATAGGCTTGTAAGTATTGGAGATACGGTATGGGTCGATAAAGACGGAGACGGACTTCAGAATCCGGGTGAATCGGGACTTCCCGGTTTTGATGTCGAATTGCTTGATTGCAATGACAATTTTATTGCAACAACAAAAACTGATCAGTTTGGAAAATATGAGTTTACAGGACTGAATCCCGGAAATTACAGGATTAGATTCATTCTCAATGGTAATTACAAATTTATAAATATGAACGTAGGTAATAATGTTTATAAAGACAGTGATGCGAACATTGTGGATGGAAAAACAGTTTGTGAGAACCTTAAAAGTGGAGAGAAGAATACTTCTTATGATGCAGGCGTATACCTTCCCCCTAAAATAGGAAATTTTGTTTGGGAAGACCTGAATGCCAATGGAATTCAGGATGCAGGAGAACCAGGGCTTGCCAATATACCTGTTACGTTGAGCACTTGCAGTGGTACACCCATAAGTACGATAAATACCAATGCCAATGGTTATTACCTATTTGATAATCTTGTTCCCGGAAATTACAAAATCTCAGTTGCAAAACCTGCTTCATATATTTATTCACCTGCAAACGTTGCAAGTGATGATACAGACAGTGATATTAATGTAGATGGATTTACAGTATGTGAATTTCTTGAAAGTGGAGAAGAAAATCTGACCTATGATATTGGCATGTACAGATCTGCGTCAATAGGTGACAGGGTTTGGGTAGATAAAAATGCAAATGGGATTCAGGACAACGGTGAAAATGGAATAAGTGGAGTGAGAGTAGATGTTGAGACATGCGGAGGATCATTAATTGGTACGAAAAACACTGATGCTGGAGGTTTTTACCTGTTTGAGAATTTAGTTCCCGGATCATACAGGATAAGATTTTATTTACCGGATGATTACAAGTTTACAATACCTGATCTTGGATCTGACAGCCAGGACAGCGATGCAGATATTTTGAATGGAATAACTCTTTGTGAAACTCTGACGAGTGGAGAAGTTAATCTTACATATGATGCGGGTATTTATCTTAATGCAGCTATTGGCGATAAAGTGTGGCTTGATGAAAATGGCAATGGAATACAGGATACAGGAGAGCCCGGATTTGAAAATGTTCAGGTAAGACTTCTTTCCTGTGCTGGCAATCTGATTGATACAAAATATACTGATCCTGCGGGTAACTATTTATTTACAGGTATTAAGCCAGGATCATACAGGCTTCATTTCATTGCTCCGGCCAATTACTCATTCACTCATGAAAACATAGGGGCTGATGACAAGGACAGTGATCCATTAAGTTCAACCGGAATGACTGTATGTGAGGATCTTGAAAGTGGCGAAACAAATCTGACTTATGATGCCGGCTTATTATTTTTCGGCAGTATAGGAAATTATGTATGGGAAGATATTGATGGAGATGGTATTCAGGAGTCAGCGGAGCCTGGAATTTCAGGCGTTGAATTAAAATTATACCGATGGTCGAATGGTGCATTTGTCTTTGACCAGACAACAACTACAAATTATCAGGGTTATTATTTGTTTGATAATCTGGCACCTGGCAACTATTATGTCAAAATAACACCTCCTTCCGGCTTTAATATGACCATCCCTAACTCAGGAAGTAATGATTTGACCGACAGTGATAGTGATAACTCAAATGGACTGAATACCACAAAAAATATTGAACTTGGTCCTGGAGAAGATGATATGAGTTGGGATTTTGGTTTGTACAGGTGTGCAACAGTTGGTGATCTTATCTGGAATGATGCCATAAGGAATAATGTTTATGATTCTTCTGAAGGAGGGATTGATGGCGTAAATGTGAGATTGTGGAGAAAAAATGGAGCTAACTGGATGATTTGGGATCAGACATTTACCACTTATAATCCGAATTCAACCTGTGGCAGCGGATTTTGGTCCTTCTGCACAAATCCTGGTGAATATTATGTTGAAATAGTAGGTATCCAGAATGGGGGATATGTCCATGTTACACCAAATACAGGAACTAATGAAGAGACAGATAGTGATCTGACAGATGCGTTTGGACTTAATACTTCTAATTCATTTATCCTGCTGTCAGGTGGTAGCATAACTAATCTGGATGGAGGATTTTATAAAAACCATACGGTCAAAGGAAAAACATGGAAAGACCTTAACAGTGATGGACTTCAGACATCGAATGAACCCAGATTCCAGGGTATCATTGTTGAACTTTTCAACACTAACGGGTTATATGCCTCATCAACAACAGATAATAATGGCAATTATCTGTTCAACGATGTTCCTGAAGGCAATTATTACCTTAAGTTTTCACTTCCGGCAAATTATATATTCACCCTTCCTGAAGTTGGCACAAATGACAATATTGATTCAGATGTAACGCATGAAAATGGCACCAATACTACTCAATGGTTCACAATCCAGAATCAGTCTGAGATATTATATGATGCCGGATACAGAAGCAGTACATCAGGCCTGCCATTCGGATTCAGGGATTTGAATGGTGTAAATATGAAGGAATATAACCAGATTAACTGGTCAACCAGGAATGACGATAATATCACTCATTTTGAAGTAATGAGAAATCTGAATAATGATGACTTTTTCAATATGATTGAAATAGTAAATTCCAATAAATCGGAGGAAAGTACATATCAGGTAGAGGACTATGATATTACAAAAATTGGGTCATACAGATATAAAATCAAAGCTATTGAAAATAATTCAAACACATATAGCAAAGAGATTTTGATAGATGTAAAAATGAACTTAGGATATAGTATTTTTCCTAATCCAGCATCAACAATACTTGAATTCGAATACCTTGGAAAAACCGATGAACTTATTTCCATATTTATTTCTGACCTTTTTGGGAAAGTTTACCTTAAAAGCGAAAATTTGATTACAAAAGCTGAAACAAAGTTCATGAAAACATTTGATGATCTTAATAAACTACCGCCAGGAGTCTATCAACTGGTTGTCAAGGTCAGAAATGAAACATTTGCCAGCAAATTTGTAAAAGTTTCAAAATAATTACTGTTGATATTAATATCTTTTAAAAATTGATAAAATTCTGGTGATGGCATGCTTAGTTGCAATGCCATTGCCAGTCACTAATTGAATTCATTGAAGATGGCATTGAATAATGCCACCACTCAGTCCGGATAGACTGAAATCCATGTTTTTCCATAGTATTTTTTAATAATCTGCGGTTTTCAAGAACTTGTTCAGGTAGATTCAGATATGTAAAATGTGCTTCTTCACCGAAGAAATCAAATGGAGTTCCCATATTTAGCTCTACATTGTTTTTATCAACAATCGTAAGGTCAACGGCAATGCCACGATTGTGCATTGAACCCTTCCATGGTGCTGCAACATAATCTTCGTCAGGCATTATTTTCCATAATTCCTCCTGCACAGGACGTGGTCTGTAACAGTCGAAGACCTTGATTTTATATCCTTGTTTTGCCAGTTCACGGTTGGCTTCCAATAGTTTTTCAGCTACCTCAGGCCTTAGAAAACATCTAGCACAATTATACATCTTCTTTTTTACAAAGTTATTGGTCTGAGCATATCTCAGATCTATTAAAATTCCATCCTCGATATAAGTCAATTCATCCCATTCATCAGTATTGTAATCCTCATTATTTTTTAAATCAGGTTTTTTGGAATTTTTTAAAGTAACACTTTCCTTTTTTGCTGTATGGTCTCCTTTCTTAGAACTGTTTTTCAATTCTGATGATCCTTCACCACATGATAATAAGCAGAAGGAAATAATTATAATGGATGCTAAATATTTATGCATAATTTTATTAATTAATATGCAAAAATAATATGTGTAATTGATAGTTTATGCAATAATTTATATATTTGCAAAAAAAATATTATGTTAAAGTCATATTTCTGTTTATTATTAGTAGCAGTTAGTTGTTTTTCATGTGTCCTGCCTTCCAAGTATCAAGATATGGTAGATCAGAGGAATAAACTTGGCAGGGAAAATGAATCTCTGCTTTATCTAAAAGATCAAAGTCAGAAGGATAAAAAATATATTGAGGAACAAAAACAGAAAATCAAGACAATGGAGGAATTGTTGTTTGAATTGAACACCAAACTTTCTGCATCAAAAGATCTATATTCAAAATGCCAGTCGGATTATGATAAAATGTTGACAGAGAATAAAAAAATGCTCGAAAAAGCTTTCAGTGACAGATCAAATCTGAATGCTGAACTGGCAGATAAAGAAAAGCTTTTGGCTGAAAAAGAGAAAACCCTTAAGAAACTTGAATCTGATTTAAATAACAAGAAACTGGCTCAGGAATTGTTGCAAAATGATCTGAAGTTGAGGGAAAAGAAAATCGATTCACTGAGTTCACTTGTCGAATTAAAAGATAAAAAAATTGCAGATATTAGGAAAAAGATTTCTGACCTGTTGATCGGATATTCAAATGATGAAATCCTGATAGAGAAAAGAAGTGATGGCAAGTTGTACATTACAATGAGTCAGGATCTTTTGTTTCAGAAAGGTAGTGATAAGCTGGATACTAAAGGCAGGACTATAATAACAAAGATAGCCGGGGCTATCAAATCGGAAACAGGATTTTCAATTCTTGTTGAAGGTCATACCGACACCGACGGAAGCCCTTCCCGAAATTGGGATTTGAGTGTACAGAGAGCAGTGGCCGTAGTCAGGGTACTGGAAGAAAATGGAGTCATGTCGCAGAAAATCACAGCTGCAGGAAGATCTCAGTTTATGCCTTTGCTGCCAAATACTTCAGAAGCTAATAAATCCAAAAACCGAAGGACTGAAATTATACTTGAACCTAATATCAACGAGATAATTCAGTTTCTGAATTGACCCTGTATATGAGATAATCACGCAATAGGGAATAATTTAAGTGTTTTATTCGTTATCTGTTCATGAGAAGTAGTATTTGCTTTTTAATAATTTTAGGAGTTATAAATAATCTTTACAATCAGAGAATTGTTTGTAGCTATAATGATGATTGCAAAGAAATGGGAATCTCCCAAACCGATTTCGATCACTTAAATCGAAGATTGAGTGATATTACACACACGAAAATGATTTTCAGAGATGAAATAACATTACCACTTGTTTTTCATGTATTCAATAATCCTGCAGAATATAAAAAAATTGATGAATCTGAAATATATTTCTTACTCGACAAACTCAATCAGGCTTTCCAGGGTCAAAATTATGATCAGATCAAAATTCCTACAGAGTTCAGATCTTATCTTGGAAAAAGTAAAGTAAGATTTTGTATAGCACAAAGAGAAATTAACGGAATAATTGAAAAAGGCATTTTGTTTAAAACAACTGATATAAAGTATTTTGCTGACCAGAGATTTGAATCAGATATCAGAAAAAGAAAAATTAAACATAGCAAATATGGAGGATCAGATCAATGGGACAGCTATGGTTATATAAATATTTGGGTGGGCAGCATGATTTCCAGCCTGGGAACATCGACATTTCCTGATCTACCGGCTGAGCTTATAGATGAAGAAGGCATTATCATTGACCCGATAGTATTAAATTTCAGTAAACTGGGAAAAATTCTTATTCATGAAATGGGTCATTATTTTTCGCTTTATCATATTTGGGGTAACGAGGAAAATGAGTGTCTCGAAGATGATGGAGTTGGAGATACTCCCCAGCAGTTTTCCCCATATTATGGATGTCCGCAGGATGTTCAGGTTTCTTGCAAGTCAAGCGATATGTATATGAATTATATGGATTACACCGACGAAAATTGCAGTCTTATGTTTACTCAAGATCAGATAGCAAGAATGGAATCCTGCCTTATGCAGTTCAGACCAGGGTTATTGCACAGTGAAAACTGCTATTTATCGAAAAGCTCCAATAATTTTTTGAAAGATATATTTGTATTTCAGCTTGACAATAATATTGCTATATACTATGAAAAAATAGAACACCCGTCAATAAGGATTTCATTATACGATGTTTCTGGTAAAAAAACTTTCAGTTCAGTAATAAAACAGGGAGAAACAAGTTATTTCATTGATAAGAAAAATTATTCATCCGGGATTTATGTATTAATATTTGAAACTGAAGATGAGTATGATATCAGAAAACTTGTTATTTTTGACCCGTAAACTTTTGTTATTGAAATTAACAATTGTAAATAGGATAAATACATATTATATTATTTTTTAATAAGAAAAATTATCATTAATGAAAATCTTTTTTTTGTTTTTAGTTCCTTTTTTGTTTTTCGTTTCGTGCAATACCACAAAACTCGAAACTGATGCTTCCAAAGCTGCTCCTGTAATTGTTTATAGCAAAGGCCCTTGTTTTGGACAATGCCCTATTTATACACTTACAATATACAATTCAGGCCTTGTTAAATATAACTCAGTAAGGTATACAAAGAAAACCGGCAAATATGAGAAACAGCTGGATGCAAAAGCTTACAATGAGATTATAAAAGCTTTCAAAGAAAGCAGATTCTGGAGATTTAATGATGATTACGGCATGGAACTTGTTGATGCACCCACAATTACAATTGCCTTCAATGAGAATGGAAAAACTAAATCTGTTAAAGGCAAAAGCAAGTTTCCGGAAAAGCTAAAGGAACTCATGACCATTCTTGATAAATTTGAACCCTCAGATGATAGCTGGAATGTTATTGAAAAAGTTGTAGCAGAAGTAAAGCCGGAAGAAATCATTGATAATCAAATAATTATTAAGACTGGCGAGGGGATGATTCTTGCATCCTGGCTACAACAATACAAAGAATACGGAGTCAGACTTATGAGTAAGATCAATGGAACAGAAGATACCTGGTTGATCAGATTTGATAAAACAAAAATTGATCCTCAGGAGATGTTGAAAATAGTTAAAGCTGATAAATTTATTGCTGAAGCTCAGTTCAATACTAAAACTTCAGACAGGCAAAACTAATTTATTGTTTTTGAATGAAATTAAGTCAGAAAAAATCTGGCGTTTTATCAATAAAGCATTTTTAAATTAATTTTTCGTGATTTTTTTTAATTTATTTGCCTGAAACAACTTTTTACTAACAACTAACACAAATGAAAATAGCAGTTTTTCCGGGATCCTTCGATCCTATCACAATAGGTCATGTCAGCCTCATTAAAAGGTCATCAAAGTTGTTTGACAAAGTAATAATTGCAATAGGGGTAAATACAAGTAAGAATAAATTGTTTCCTCTTGATATAAGGATAAAATGGATAAATGAGGTTTTTAAAAATAATAAAAATATTGAAGTTCAGGAATTTAATGGTCTGACTGTAGATTTCTGCAGGGAAGTTGGAGCCAAATTCATTATCCGGGGTCTTAGGAATGCATCAGATTTTGACTACGAAAAAACTATAGCACAGCTGAATAGTGAATTAAATAAGGAAATCGAAACTGTATTGCTGATCAGCAAACCGAAATACAGTCATATAAGTTCAACGATTGTAAGAGAAATAATCCGGGTAAAAGGCGATGCCACAATGCTGGTTCCAAAGCAGGTTGACCTTAATTATAAGCAAGATCTTAATTCAAATTAACCTAAAAGATTCATCAGATTTTTTCAAGCAAAAAATCCGCCAATTCATAGCAGTGACAGAATGTGCCTACTCTGTCATCAATCATACAATCCTGCTGATAATCTTGAGCAAAACATTCTGAATCATAGAATAAGAAACACTGGAGCTTGTTCGCTTATTTCCAAAATTTGTGTATAGTCTTGGTGCTTTTGTCTGAAGGATTTTTAATATTGAAAAAACTGAATTTCAATTATTATTCCTATAATTCTCAGGATTCAGAAAGTCCTGGTGAATTTTTCCTCTTTAAAACTCGATCTTGAACCGAAGATTTAATCTTCTGGAAGTTAGTGTGTTTTTAATTGCATAATGACCACCTGTTATTGTTCTTACCCAATTGACCGATGATTGGTTGTTAATACCGAGTATATTAAAAATCTCGAAGCTAACCCAGGCATTTTTACAGAAACGCAACGGATGTAATGGACTGGAAGACTTCCTTGTTTTATCCCATATCAGGTATGAAAAACCCACATCAACCCTTCTGTAAGGTGAGAAACGGAAATTATTTCTCAATTCAACATTATCACCTTTAAAACCAAAGGGTAACCCGGTACCTACATTAAGTGCAAAATGAACTTTAAAGTTTTTGTTGTTCCTGAAATAATCCTGGAAGAAAAAAGCTACATTTGCTAATCTGTCAGTAGGTAATGGAACAAATTTCGTATCGACTAAAAGAGTGTCAACCCATTTTTTATGCTGGACTCCATCGAGTTTTTCTCTCGCCTGCATCAACGAAATGTTTATCCAGGATTCCGCATCTGGGACAAATTCGCCGTTTATTCTCAGGTCAATTCCAGTTATATAACCTGATGAATTATTCCTGCCAGAATATATGATCCTTACATTGTCATAATCATAAGAAACCATATTTTCGAGTTTTTTGAAATATACCTCAGTTATTAATCTCATTTTCTTGTCCGAGATCTTTCTCCAGTAAAAATCATAAGTCATCCCTCCTAGAAGCTGATACGATCTTTGCGATTTAAGATCAAGATTTAAACTACCATCAGGTTTTCTGTGTTCCTTGTAAAAAGGTGGTTGATAATATATTCCCCCGGCCAGCTTGAAAGCAAAATCCCTTTTCCACTTGTTTGGTTTTACTGAAACCTGCAGACGCGGACTGATCAACATTTCATCATTGTAAGATAAGTAAGTCATTCTTAAGCCACCTGTAGTTTTAAGCTCAAATAGCGAAGAATTCCTGTAATATGTATCAGAGAAAAATGCACTGTAATTTTCCTTTGATAATTCATTTCTGCTCTTGAGAACATAGTACAGGCTAATTTCTGAATCAGTATACGGTAAAGAATAATCCATAGAATCAAGTCTTTCCCATTCATTTATTTTGTCAATAAAATTCATTGATTGCATTTCTAATCCCCACTGAAGGAAATGTGAGCTTTCTATTCCTGAAATCTCTGTTTTGCCTAATTCTACCCCGCCTAAATGCTTCAGATTGTAAATTTCTGAGTAAAGCAGGTCCCGGGTGTACTTATGTTGAGTCCCAATACCCAGCAACTGAATTTCCTTACCTGTATCGTCCTTTCCAAAATCGGTTTCAATCTGACTTAACCTGTACTGACCTATGATATCATAATTCTGATTTTCATAGCCAATATAAGCTGAACCTAATAGTTTCAAATAAAGAGGATTTTTTTTGCGGTCCGGTACATAATTCAATGCTATCCCATTCATGCCATTATTGAATTTGTCTATCTCATTTCCTTCAAAATAAGTTGTAAATCTGATAGCGGTATTTATTGTTCCGGTAACCTCCTGACTGCTTAATGGGATAAGTCTGAAAATATTGCTGTTGTAATTTCCGAGGTATGCAATCTGAAGGTCTTTTGTGATATTGTAAGTAATATATGTCTGCAAATCAGTAAAACTCGGTTGATATTCTCCCTTTTTATTTTGGCTTGCCAGCAAATACCTGTTATCTTTGTATCTCAGGCCTGCTAAAATATTCAGTTTATTCCATTTATTCCTGCCGGCTTTAAGAGATGCCTCCATGTGTGTACTTATGCCAAGCATACTTACTGATAATGAATTATTTCTGACTGTTGGTCTTTTATATTTTATATCCAGAACAGATGACATTTTATCTCCATATTGAGGTTCAAAACCACCGGATGAAAATGAAAGGTTGTTAATAAGATCTGAATTTGGAAAACTCAGTCCCTCCTGTTCTGAATTTTGGATCAGCTGTGGTCTGTAAACCTCAAAATCATTTACATAAACCATATTTTCATCATAATTGCCACCCCTGACATTATATTGCGAGGACAATTCTCCACCTGTCCCTGAAGATGTTCCCAGAGCAATACTCGGCAAAACACTTTCAAAATTGCCTGATGTAATTGGTAAAAGTTTTAATTCCTCCATACTTTCTCTTACCATTCCAATATCAGCAACACGGCTTTCAGTTATGATCACTTCATATTTGCTGTCCTCAGGTGCCATAAATACGTTTATCTGATGATTTTCTCCTTTTTTTATTTCTTCAAAATGAAATGTTGTTTTTTTAAACCCCAGCCTTGAATAAAGGAGGTTGAAACTTCTGTTTGAGGGCACATTGATAGTATAATATCCATTTGCATCAGTATAAACCGCATTTGTAGTGCCTTCAATATAAATTGTAACCATCTCAAGAGGATCTTTACTTATTGATTCCCTCACCACTCCGAAAACCTTGCTGTCCTGTGCAGATAAAGTATATGAAAACAACAGAATTAGGAATATAATTCGTCTAATTTGCATTATAAAATAAAATTTAGCTTATGAAGTTACTTTAACGTATTAATAAAATATCTATTTTTGTACTTTTAAATAATTTTATATATTTAATAAATTGCCAGATTAAAATAATATTGATGGATAAAAAGAAATTTACAGAGCATATAACTTCCGCCTATACATTTAAGGGTGAATCAATTATTCTGGGAGCTGCAAAGCTAGGTGAG
The DNA here is from genome assembly GCA_050258615.1 of Deltaproteobacteria bacterium. Taxonomy (GTDB): domain Bacteria; phylum Bacteroidota; class Bacteroidia; order Chitinophagales; family Saprospiraceae; genus JADJGA01. The sequence continues at coordinate 192,814 of JBLMZC010000007.1, forward strand.
GAGGTTTTTAAAGAAACCTTTATCAGGTTGCCTCTCAAAACATTCAACAGACACGGTTTAATAGCAGGAGCTACTGGTACCGGTAAGACAAAAACTCTACAGATTATTGCCGAACAACTTTCAGCTAACGGTGTACCTTCACTTGTAATGGATATCAAAGGAGATTTAAGCGGTATCGCAAAACCAGGAGAAATTAATCCTAAGATACTCGAAAGGCACGATAAAATTGGTATACCATTCATACCTGGAAATAGTCCCGTTGAATTGCTTTCTCTTTCAAATGAAAAAGGTGTCAGGTTACGTGCCACAATGACTGAATTTGGACCTGTATTGTTTTCTAAAATATTGAATCTGAATGATGTGCAGGCTGGTATGGTTGCAGTAGTATTTAAGTATTGCGATGATAAAAGGATACCATTGATCGATCTGAAAGACTTCAAAAAGGTACTCCAGTTCGTTAGTTCTGAAGGACAGGCCGAATTTGAGGAGATGTATGGCAAATTATCAACAACTTCTCTTGGTACAATTCTTAGAAAAATTGTAGAACTGGAACAACAGGGCGCAGATATATTCTTTGGTGAGCCATCGTTTGATGTACAGGACCTTGTTAATATCGACAGGGAAGGCAAAGGTGTGGTTTCTGTACTTCGATTGACAGATCTCCAGGATAGACCAAAACTTTTTTCAACTTTTATGCTTCAGTTGCTGGCAGAAATTTATGCCACTTTTCCCGAAGCAGGAGATGTTGAAAAGCCAAAACTTGTGATTTTTATCGATGAAGCGCACCTTGTTTTCGAAGAAGCAAGTAAAGCTCTGCTTGATCAGATAGAGGTGATAGTCAAGCTGATAAGATCAAAAGGAGTTGGAGTTTTCTTTGTGACCCAGGTACCTACAGATATCCCCGATGATGTCCTTAGTCAGTTAGGTATGAAAATTCAGCACTCACTCAGGGCATTTACCGCAAAAGACAGAAAAGCTATTCAGAAAGCATCAGAGAACTATCCAATATCTGAATTTTACAAGGTTGATGAACTTATTACTGGTTTGGGAATCGGTGAAGCAATAGTGACAGCTCTGAATGAAAAGGGAATCCCTACTGCTTTGGCTTACACTTACCTTCGGGCCCCACAGTCAAGGATGGACATACTTACAGAAACTGAGATAGATAACATTGTTGGCCGTTCAGAGATTGTAGATCATTACAACAGATCAGTTGACCGAGATAGTGCTTATGAAATGCTTTCAGAAAAACTTGAACGTGCTGCCCGACAGCAGCTTGAAGAGGAAGAAGAGAAGCAGGAAATTAAGGAACGCGAACAACCGAGATCAACACGAAGGGAGAAAAGTGTCATAGAGACCATTGTTTCAAATACTACTGTCAGACAGATCGGAAGGACAGTTGCACGCGAATTATCAAGAGGTCTTCTTGGAATACTGGGAATTGGAAGAAGAAGATAACAATAAAAGTTTATAATTAATATTATGAAAAGATTTTTTGGTTCATTGTTTTTAAAATTATGGGGTTGGAAGGTAATCGGACAGAAACCTCTTGAAGATAAACTTCTTATTGTTGTATTTCACCATACTTCGGCATGGGATTTTCCTGTGGGTCTTTTTACAAGATGGAAAATGGGACTCGATATCTCTTTCGTTGGCAAAGCAAGTCTTTTCAAGTTTCCACTTGGTATCCTTATGCGTTATCTTGGTGGTTATCCGGTTGAAAGGGATCCGGAAAAGAAAACATATAGTGTTACAAAACAGATTGAAGATTTAATCAATAAAAACGAAAAAATCTATTTCAATATCACCCCTGAAGGAACTAGGAAGAAAGTTGATAAACTTAAAACAGGATTTTATACTATAGCGATAAATACCGGAATTAAAATATTGCTTGTAGCTTTTGATTTCCCCAGGAAAACTGTTACTTTTGGTGTCCCACACATACCTGCACCTACCTTCGATGAAGAAATGCAAATATTAAAGGCTTTTTACAAAGACACCAAGGGTAAATATCCTGAACTATCATTTGATTTTAGCAAGGTTTGATTATTTATCTGAATCTTAAGTTGAAAAAAATTAACCACAAATTTTCACAATGTATCACAAAACCAAATTCTTAGAATAAAGATTATTGAGAATGTTTTAAATAATTATCAGAATGTAAATTAGCCTTATTGGCAATCTTTAAAGATGAGCATTTAAAAGAAGCACTAAAAAGAGTAATATTATAAATAGTAAAATCAGACTTTGAGTTACTTAGTGGCAAACTTTGAGTACCTTGGTGGTAAAACTAAACAATATGTCAAACCCTTGAATCACGATATAAATAAAACAGAGAAAATCTTTTGAATAAAATAAAAAATCTATTACATTTAATTTTATATAATTTATAATTATTTTAATATGAATACTTTAACTAAACAATTTTTAAACATTTTACTATTTACATTTATGATGATGAGTCCCGTATTAATGGTTCAGGAGGCTTTTTCCCAAAAGAACCGTGATGAAATTGATGATAGATTCAAATGGAATTTAAAGGACATTTATGAATCAGATGATGCATGGAAAAATGAGCTTTCTGCTCAATTACCGGTTGCTGATGAATTACTCAAGTTTAAAGGAAAATTGGGAGAGTCTGCCAAAACCCTGTACACCTTTCTTGAGATGCAAAGCAATTTTTATAAGCAATTAACGAGGCTATCAACTTATGCCTCAATGAAATCAGATCAGAATACAGCCAATACTTTTTATCAGGGAATGACTCAGGAGATTTCTCAGAAATTTTCTGCTGTTGCTGCTAAATTGAGTTTTGTAAGTCCTGAGCTATCAGCGATCCCAAAGGAAACTATTGACAAATTCATGAAATCGGAAAAGAAACTTAAGAAGTATTCCCAATTCTTTGATAACCTTCAGAGGCAAAAAAAATACATTTTGTCCGATAAAGAAGAAAGAATAATAGCAGAAGCAGGAAAACTTGCCCAGGCACCATCAGATATATATGGGATTTTTTCAAATGCAGAAATGCCTTTTCCAACAGTGACATTAAGCAGTGGGGAGAAAGTTTATCTTGACAAAGCAGCATATGGAAGATATAGGACAACACCTAATAGAATAGACCGTGAATTGATATTCAAGGCTTTCTGGGATGCTCATGTTAAGTTCAGGAGCACTTTTGCAACTCAATTATATTCCCAGATTAATGCGGATGTTTTTTCTAAAAATGTTCGTGGATATAAAAGCTCTTTACAAGCTTCAATCTCCAAAAATAATATTCCGGATGAAGTTTATTATAGCCTTATTGACAATATTAATAAATCCCTCCCCACCTTTCACAGGTATCTTGGTATCAAAAAAAGGATACTGGAGGTTGACACTTTGAAGTACAGTGACATTTATATGTCAGGTGTTAAGGGAGTAGATATGAATTATGCTTACGGACATGCACAGTCATTGGTTATAAGATCTTCAGCAATGCTGGGAAAGGATTATGCTGCAGTTGTTGAAAAAGCATTTAATGAAGGCTGGGTTGATGTTTATCCTAATAAAGGTAAGAGAAGCGGAGCATACAGCAATGGTTCAGCTTATGACGTACATCCCTATGTGCTCATGAATTATAATGAAAAATTCGATGACGTAACAACCCTTGCACATGAATTCGGACATGCTATGCACAGTTATCTTTCAAATAAAAATCAGGATTTTGTAAATGCTGATTACAGTATATTTGTTGCCGAAGTAGCTTCAACATTGAACGAAAGGCTTCTTGATAAACTTGTACTGGATGAAACCCGGGATGATAATCTGAAATTATCATTGTTAATGAATATTCTTGATGGCTTCCGGACAACACTATTCCGACAGACCCAGTTTGCTGAGTTTGAACTTAAGATACACGAAGAAGTTGAAAAAGGTAAACCACTCACAGCCGATGTTTTAAATGCTTTATACAAAGATATTCTTTACAGATACTATGGTCATAATAATGGAGTTTGTCACATTGACGACCTGTACGAAATTGAATGGGCTTATATTCCTCATTTCTACTATAATTTTTATGTCTACCAGTATGCTACCTCATTTACAGCATCAATGGCATTATCTCATGATATCATAAATGCTAAGGCTGGAGCTGTAGAAAAATATATTAAATTCCTGTCTTCAGGTTCATCAAAATATCCGATCGATCTTTTAAAAGATACAGGAGTTGACATGACTACTTCTATGCCATTTGAAAAAACCATGGCTGCAATGAATTATTATATGGATGAGGTTGAAAAAATATTGAATAAAAAGTAAAAATGTATTCTTTCAACTTAAAAAAAGGCTATCAGTGTTCAATTGATAGCCTTTTTTATACTATATTTTCATTTTAAGAACTTCCTTCAGCTTTTTTACCCTGTCTTGAGTGTCTTTAAATCCGGAACTGAAAAAACTCAAACTTTTTGATTCATCTGTTTTTAAAAGCCTGTTGTTTTCCATAACTCTCAGCATCTGGTTTACTGTACCTTCATTGCCATCTATTATTTCAATGTGGGGAGGAAGCATTTCCTGCATTATTTTTTTGAAAAATATAAAATGAGTGCAACCTAGTACTATAGTCTCATAATCTTCAATAATTACACTACTTAATCGCTCTTTGATATATTCTTTTACTTCAACAGATTTAAAATCAAAATTCTCTGCATAGCCTACAAGACTGTCTAAGGCTAATTTGTCAATAATATTGTTTTTGTCAAGATCTGATATCAGACTTTCAAGTTTTCGCTCTCTTAGCGTAAATGAAGTAGCAGTAACCAGTATTCTTTTACTTTTGTTTTTTTCAATTGCAGGCTTTACAGCCGGTTCCATGCCAATTATAGGAAAATCATACTTAGCCCTGAGATCATTGACAGCAGCACTTGTTGCAGTATTGCAGGCCACCACAAGGATCTTTATATTGTTGGCAGCTAAAAATTCTACCGCTTCGAATATATATTTTACAATATCTTCCTTTGGTTTAGTTCCATAAGGTACATTTTTTGTGTCTGCATAATAAATATAATTTTCATAGGGTAATTTACTGATTGCCTGACGTAGGACAGATAATCCCCCGATTCCTGAATCAAAAAATGCAACCGGATTGATATTATTTTTCATTTTCTAATAAAAATACTGCATCTGCTATAAAATCAAGCTACAAAAGTAACATAATGTTGATACTTTACAAAAACAGTTTGCCCAATAATCTCTCAAGAACAAAATAATTTAGTTTCTCCCATGTTTAATTTAATCAAATATCGAAAATTCTATTGGCCAATACTTAAATCCTTTAAAAGCCCTCAAATTTACTGCACCTGCGAATTTAATTATCCTTAAATAACCTGTTTTAAATATCCTGTATAAATAAATATCTATAAATAGATTGATTTATAAAGATTGTTATTAGATTTGCAAAATTATCTAATGTCTGTTTTGTAGCAATATTATAAATAAATATAAATTGTAATTATTTATTAATCAGGTAAGTAATATGGTTGAAAATTTATTGAAGCTGATGGAGATAAATTCTACTTCTGGTAATGAAGCAGGACTGGCATATTTTATCAGTGATAATTTTAAAAATGAAAGTAATGCTGTTGAACTTCAGGAAGTAGGTGATGGTACTTTTAATGTTTTTATTAAATGGGGAATCCCAAAAGTAATATTTTGCACTCATCTGGATACAGTTCCACCTTATATTCCTCCAAAAGTTGAGGGTGAGATAATCTATGGTCGTGGTGCATGCGATGCCAAGGGGCAGATAGCATCAATGTTTGAAGCCTGCCTTGAACTTCAGAAAGAAGGCAATTCGGGTTTTGGATTGCTTCTGCTGGCAGGAGAAGAGGTCGGTTCAAAGGGAGCAAAGATTGCAAATAAGCTCATTGAAGGTTGTGAATATGTTATAGTTGGAGAACCAACTGAAAATAAAATTATCAGGGCAGGGAAGGGGACTAAACAGTTTGAAGTTGTAATTACGGGTAAAAGCGCTCATTCAGGGTATCCACATCTGGGAGATGATGCGATTGAAAGATTCCGTAAATTTTTAAATGAACTTGCAGATATTGACTTTCCTCAGGATGATATATTGGGAGAAACTACATATAATATAAGTGGTATAAATGCTCCTAACGCTGTCAATGTGGTCCCGGAACATGTTTTCTTCAGGATTTATTTCAGGACAACATTTAAATCAGACCGGTTTGTTACAGACAAACTGATGGATTTTAATGATGAAAAGATAAAGGTCACCCTTCTGGGAGGTGATGCCCCTATTAATTTTGAGACCCTCGGGTATGAAGGAAATAACATCGTTTCGTACGGAAGTGATGCTCCGGTTTTGACTAATCTCGGTAAAAGAATGCTTTATGGGCCAGGTTCGATATTCTATGCTCATACTGAAAATGAACAGGTAAGTACCGATGAACTTTATAAGGCTGTTAATGTTTATAAATCAATATATTACAAAATAAAAAAACAGATTAATTAATATGAAGATTAAAGTTGGAATTCTGGGTTGCACCGGAGCTGTGGGACAAAAATTTATTTCGTTACTTAATGGACATCCTTTTTTTGAAATTTCTGAGCTTGTAGCTTCTGAAAGTTCGGCTGGTAAATTATATAAAGACAGGGTAAACTGGAAGGAGACCTCACCTTATTCAGAAAAAACCGGAAATATTACTATTAAAAAGATTGGTGATCCTCTTGATGCAAAAATACTTTTCTCTGGTCTCGATTCATCTGTTGCAGGCGAAGCTGAGACCATGTATGCTGAAAAAGGATTTGCATTGGTAAGCAATTCAAAAAATCACAGGATGGCCGACAATGTGCCTCTTGTAATCCCTGAAGTCAACAATACTCATTTTAAGTTAATACACTTTCAGCAAAGTTATAGTAAATCAGGTGGTTTCATCGTAACAAATCCAAACTGTGCTATCGTTGTTATGGCTATAGCTTTATACCCTATACACAGGGATTTCGGTTTATCAAAGGTGATGGTGACTACTATGCAGGCTATTTCGGGTGCCGGCTATCCGGGAGTGCCATCATTGGATATTTTGGGGAATGTAATACCTCATATAGCGGATGAAGAGAAAAAAGTCGAGACCGAAGCTCAGAAAATATTCGGTGTATTGAATGGTGCTAAAGTTGATTTTGCTGATTTCATGGTCTCTGCCAGTTGTAACCGTGTTCCTGTCAGGGATGGACATAGCATGTCAATTTCATTTGCGACTAAAACAAAAGCAACTAAGGAAGATATTATCAAATCATTGAGTAATTTCCCAGGGTTAGGATTGGCATCTTCTCCGGAAGACGTGCTACTTTACTATGATAATCCATTCCGTCCACAACCCTTGCTCGATGTTAATACCGGCAGGGGAATGACCGTTACTGTGGCAAATCTGAGGAAATGCAATATCTTAAACTTCAAAATGAGTGCTCTGGGTCATAATACAATCCGGGGAGCTGCAGGAGCAGCTATTTTAAATGCTGAATTTTTGCTTAATGCAGGATACATAAAATGATTTAAAATGATAGTAATGAAATTTGGGGGTACATCTGTGGCCGATGCACCTGCTATCAGAAGATTTATTGAAATAGTCAGGACAAGGTTAGACAAAAAACCTGTAGTGGTTGTTTCTGCTCTTTCACAGGTTACCAATATTCTGACAGATGTTTGTTCTAAAGCTGCAGAGGGAGATTACAATAATGTGGTTGACTTGACATTGATGGTTAAAACCAGGCATTTAAATCTTTGCAAAGAGTTATTTGGCAGTAATAAAGACAAATTGTCCAAAGCCTCAGCAGAAATAGACAAAATGCTTTCAGGGTTACTTGATGTCACTAAAGCTGTCAGTTTTTTAAGGGAAATTTCAGACAGGCGACAGGCAGAGATAATAGGGATGGGAGAGTTATTATCAAATATTGTGGTTCATCATGCTCTCAATAATGAAGGAATTATTTGCAATAAAATTCTTGCACGCGATTTTATAATTACCGACAATAATTATCTGAAAGGCAGGGCTGACCATAAGCAGATCAAAATAAAGGCACCATCCTTAATTAAAAAAGCATTTAAAGATCATCAGGTTGTTCTGACTCAGGGATTTATTTCGACAGCTAAGGATGGTTTTCCATCATTGCTTGGCAGGGAAGGTTCCGATCTGACAGCTACTTTGATAGGCATGGCCATTGATGCAGAATTGATTGAAATATGGACAGATGTTGATGGTATTCATACTACCGATCCAAGAAGGGTAAAAAATACTAAAAGCATAACACAAATGTCATTTGAGGTTGCTGAAGAACTTTCTTTTTTTGGTGCCAAGGTACTGCATCCTCTTACTGTCCAACCTGCAAGAAGCAGGAATATACCCGTGAAAGTTCTTAATTCAAAAAATCCCTCCGGACAGGGTACACTGATACTCGATGCTGATGCAGTATCTCAGAAGGGTATAAAATCAGTAACTTGCAAGGAAAATATAACTTTGGTATATATAGTATCCGATAAGTCACTTGCAACACATGATTTTCTGAATAGTGTATTCAGAATTTTTAATAAATACCGGACACTGATCGATCTGATAAGCATATCAGAATCTTGCGTGGCATTGGCAATTGATAATTTAAGCGAACCTGAAAACCTGAAGGAAGAGCTCGGTCAGTTTGCTAATATCACTTTAATAAATGATAAATCACAGGTTTCAATTGTGGGTGAAGAACTGCGCGAGACCAGGGGTGTAATGAAAAAGATATTTGCCTGCATGGAAAATTTTGCTATTGATATGATCTCAGCAGGAGGTTCAGATATAAATATAAGCTTTGTGGTAAACAGGGATGACCTGGATAAAGTGCTTCAAATTCTTCATGATGAACTTTTTTAAATATTTAAGATGAATGTTGTCATTTCAGGATATGGAAAAATGGGCAGGATTATTGAAACAATTCTGCAATACAGGAATATAAACTATATCACCTCCGAAGATGTCAGATCAATTGATATCAATACAGCTAAGCAATCAGTATGTATTGATTTTACGACTCCTGTGGCAATCAGGGAAAACTACAAATTTCTTGCTGATAGTTTTAGTGCAGTTGTTATCGGAACTACAGGATGGGAAGACATTAAAAATGAAATTATCAATTATTTCAGGCATAAAAATACTACACTGGTTTATGCAAGTAATTTTTCAATTGGGGTTAATATCTTTTTCAGGCTGGCAGAAATATCGACTGCATTTACTTCATTTTTAGCTGATTACCAACCATATTTAATTGAAATGCATCATAATCAAAAACTGGATGCTCCTTCCGGCACCGCTAAAACATTAGCTGATCTGATAAGGCAACATACAAACAAAAAATTTGATGTTAGCTCCGTAAGGGCAGGAAATATACCCGGAATCCATGAGATTGGCTTTGAATCTGAGATTGACAGGATAACTCTCAGGCATGAGGCTTTTTCAAGAAAAGGCTTTGCCGAAGGTGCTGTTTCAGCTGCGGTCTGGTCTGAGAATTTGAATGGAGTATTTGAATTTAAGTCACTGTTGGATGAAAAATTCAAAGAAATAATAAATAAGATTATTCTAAATAAATAAACCAACAAATAAATTGTTATGAAAACAAATAGATTTAAAGGGTGTGGAACAGCACTCGTAACTCCATTTAAAAAGGATCTCCAGGTTGACTATGATGCTTTCAGGGCTCTTGTGAAGAGACAAATCAAAGCAGAGATCCACTTTCTTGTTCCCCTTGGCACTACCGGAGAGACTCCCTGTCTTGAGGATGAAGAAAAAATTGAATTGCTCAGGATATGTAATGAAGAAGCCAGGGGAAAAGTTCCTGTTGTAGCAGGTGCAGGCCTCAACAGTACCGGAATGACGGTGAAAAACATGGAAATGCTTGAAAAGGTCGGAGTAGATGCTTTTCTTGTAGTTACACCATATTATAATAAACCGACACAGGAAGGGATGTATAATCATTTCAGGGCAATAGCTGAATCTACGGACAAACCGGTTATTCTTTACAATGTTCCCGGCAGGACAGGTGTTAATATGTCAGCGCAGACTTGTCTGAAACTCGCAGAGATAGGCAATATTATCGGTACTAAAGAAGCATCGGGGAATTATTCTCAGATCAGCGAAATAATAAAAAATGCACCGGATGATTTTCTGATTTTGTCAGGTAATGATGATGAAGTTTTGTCTCTGATGTCAACAGGTGCTCATGGGGTAATAAGCGTCGCATCAAACATAGCACCCGAAAAAATGGTCAGCCTTGTTGAAAATCTCCAGGCAGGAAGTATTACCAATGCGGCTTCCATACACCATCGTTTGGCCTCACTATTCAGAAATTGTTTCATAGAGAGTAATCCTATTCCGGTTAAGGAAGCTCTCAGTCAGCTCGGATTGATCCAAAATGTTCTCAGACCACCACTTTACATGGCGCAGGAAAATACTGCCAGACTGATCAGTGACACATTGAAGGAATTAAAACTATTATAATGGATGATTTACAAAAACTGTTTTTAGAAACATTCGAATCTGAAGACAGGGAATTGTCACTTGCTGTTTTTATAAAGATCAGAACTGCCCTTGAATCAGGTGAAATCAGGGTAGCTGAAAAAGTTAACGGCGAATGGATAGTTAATACCTGGATAAAATCTGCAATATTGTGGGGATTCAGAATAGGAATTATGAAAGAATATCAGGGTGGGGGATGGAATTTCTACGATAAAGATACCTACCCGGTTCTTGATGTTGGTATTGATAACAATGTCAGATTGGTTCCCGGAGGTACATCAGTCAGGTCAGGGGCTTATGTTGCAAAAGGAACCGTTATAATGCCTCCTTCATATATAAATGTAGGTGCATATGTAGATTCCGGAACTATGATTGATTCACATGCACTTGTTGGTTCATGTGCACAGATCGGAAAAGGAGTGCATTTGTCTGCAGCTTCACAGATTGGTGGAGTCCTTGAACCTGTTGGAGCGCTGCCTGTCATTGTGGAAGACAATGTTTTTATTGGTGGAAACTGCGGTATTTATGAAGGTACCATCATTAGGGAGGGAGCCGTAATCGGTTCAGGTGTAATTCTAAATGCCTCCACAGCACTGTTCGATAATGTCAGGGGTCACTTTATCGAAAAAGAGCCAGGATATCCATTAGTCGTTCCTGATAATGCCGTTGTAATTGCAGGAAGCCGACCGGTCACACGAGGCCATGGCAATAAATACGGCATTCATATTTATACTCCCGTTATAGTCAAATACAGGGATGATAAAACCGATAAATCAATAACACTTGAAGATGTTTTACGATAAACTATATTCTGAAAATGCCCTTAATATGCGGAAATCCCCTATAAGGGAACTGTTGAGAACAGCAGATATCAACAAGCTGATTTCTTTTGCGGGAGGATATCCCAACCCTGCTACATTTCCAATAGAAAAACTGAAGGAAATAATGCTTAACGTTATGGAAAATGAGGGAACTTCAGCTTTACAGTATGCTGCTTCTGAAGGCAATATTAAATTAAGGAAATTACTCGCTGACAGGTATACCTTACTGGGCCTTGACATTACATATGAAAATATTATAATTACTACATCCAGCCAGCAGGCCATTGATCTGACTACCAGAATACTAATAAATCCTGATGATGTTGTCCTCTGCGGATTACCTTCCTATCTCGGTGCCCTGCAGTCATTCTGGGGCTACCGAGCTGAGATAGTTGGTGTCAGGGATTTCTCGGAAATACAACATAGCATTGAAAATGTACTTTCTGCCGGTAAATTACCAAAATTCATATACACAGTCCCGGATTTTCAAAATCCTTCAGGTGAGACTCTTTCATTGCTTCAAAGGAAAAACCTGATTTCAATTGCCCGTAAATATAATCTGCTTATTATCGAAGACAGCCCCTACAGGGAAATTCGTTATGAAGGTGAGAATATCCCCATGCTTTACTCAATGGACAATGAACATGTCCTGCTTTTTGGTACGTTCTCAAAAACCTTTGCTCCTGGATTTAGGATTGGATATGTAATCGGACCTCAGGATGTAGTCAGGAAAATTGCTGTAGCCAAACAGTCATCTGATCTCTGTTCACCTGTTTTTGACCAGGCTGTTGTGGCTGAATATATCTCTTGTGGCCTTTTTGATGAAAACCTCAGAAAAACCACTCGTCTCTATAAGGAAAAAAGAGATTTTATACTCGACTGTTTCCAAAAATATATGCCGAATTATGTCAGCTGGACCAAACCTGATGGAGGTATTTTTCTTTTTGTAACCTTGCCGGACTGGTGCGATGCATCTGAATTATTTGATATAGCTCTAAAAAGGAATGTGGCATTTGTTGCCGGGGGACTTTTTCATTGCGACGGATCAGGTAAAAACACAATGCGCATCAATTTTTCATTTGTTAGTAAGGAAAAAACAGAAGAAGGTGTGAAAATACTTTCTGAATGTATAAAGGATTATGTGGGTTGGAAATGATTGGAATTGGGAAAGTTAAATTGTAAATTGATAATTTGAAATTGATAATTTGAAATTTAAAATTTGATGAATGGAAATTAAAGCAAATGAATTATCAGAACGGTTTTTAAATTTTGCTGCTTCAGTATTTAAAACACCAAGAAAAATTATACTAATCAATTCAACCGGCATGTGATTTTGAAGTTGTTCAGATCATCAACGGCTATTGGAGCCAATTATGAAGAAGCACGCGGTACAGAAAGCCGGGCAGGCTTTGCTCACTAGGTGAAGCTGTCATTAAAGGAAGTCAGAGAAACCAGTTTTTGGTTGCAATTTATTATTAAGTCTGAAATTGACAAAAGTGCAGAAATAGCTGGGTTGTTAAAAGAAAGTCAGCAAATTTGCGATATTTTGGCAAAATCATTAAAGACATTACAAAACAACGAAAAGCGAAAAATTTAAAATTTACAATTAACAATTTGAAATTTACAATCTTCAGGAAGGTCGATGTCTGTTACTTCAATCTGATCCTGACTTTATTCTTTATGTTTCTTTGAGTCTTTGATTTTTCTTAGGTAATACCAAATTCATTTATATAATATTCCAATAATTTAGCACTGGCACTTTGGTCAGCATTTAAAATATAATGCCGACTGAAATTGGGGTTCTTAAATCGGATTTGTGCTGACTGCAAATGTCAGTACTATTTTCAATTTCATGTCGGTATAACTTCTTCAATTGCCAAAAAGAAACTCACGAAGTTCCATTAAAAACTATATAAAAACTAACTGCCGTGAATTTTGTTAGTTATACAATAAAATCCGAAATAAAAATTTATTAATTTAATGAAAAAAAACAATCTTATTCTTGGTTTGCTATTTGTCGGAGTGCTTATGGGAGCTCTCGATATTTCAATAGTAGGTCCTGCGATTCCCTCCATTCATGATGCATTGGGTATTGATCAGCAGCAGGTTTCATGGATTTTTTCAATTTATATTCTGTTCAGCCTGATTGGTATATCTCTTTTTGCAAGTTTGTCAGATAAATACGGCCGGCGCCCACTCTATATTCTTGCAGTATTGATTTTTGGATTGGGATCATTAATGGTAGCATTGGCTCATAATGTTGAATTGCTGCTGGCAGGGAGGGCAATTCAGGGGTTTGGAGCAAGTGGAATTTTTCCTGTAGCTTCAGCAACAATAGGTGATATTTTTCCCCGTGAAAAACGGGGCAGAGCCCTTGGCCTGATTGGAATGGTATTTGGACTTGCATTTTTGACCGGTCCTGTTATTGCCGGTCTGATGCTCCGTTTTTTTACCTGGAATTCATTGTTTTTAATAAATATTCCATTTGTCATATTAATAGTTGCAGGCAGTCTCAAACTTTTACCCTCAGTTAGAATTGCTCAATCAGGCAGCATTGACCTTCCGGGAATTATTACTCTGGGATTATTTCTCAGCGGATTTACAATTGCTCTGAATAATCTGAAAACTTCAGGCTTTTGGTCCACAATCTTGTCTGTATCCTTTTATCCCTATGTGCTGATAGGTTTGATTGCTTTTATTGCTTTTCTATTTTTTGAAAAAAAATCCAGTCACCCTGTTGTTGATTTAACTCTTTTTTATTCAAAACAGGTCAGAATTGTCGGTTTCCTCGCGTTTGGTACCGGATTGTACCAGGCTGCTTTCGTTTTTATGCCTGATATGACTGTTAAGTTATTTGGAGTTGAACCATCAACTGCAAGTTTCATGCTTATCCCCCTTGTTTTTGCTATGGCTGTCTCATCGCCGGTTTCCGGCAGACTTATTGACAAATATGGCTCAAAGATGGTTATAATTGTGGCACTGGTTATAATGGCTTCAGGACTTTCTTTGCTCTTCACTGTTCAGATTACAAAAATGATATTTTATTTTTCAGGCATTTTGCTAGGAATGGGATTATCAGTGCTGGCCGGCTCATCATTACGTTATATCATGCTGAATGAGGTTTCAGCGGAAGAAAGAGCTTCAGCCCAGGCTGTTCTTGCTATTATGATCAGTTTCGGTCAGATTTTTGCTTCCGCTCTGATAGGAGCTTTTACTTCTGGTTATCAGAATGGTATTAAAGGATTTCAGATTGTTTTTGCCCTTTTGACTTTCATTACAATATTGCTAATATTTTTTTCCATGCGCCTCAAATCCAGACTTCAGGAAAAAGAAAGCTGAATAGCTATATTGTCCTCCTAAACCGGCTCTGCAAATGTCAGTGCCTGTGCTGACTGCAAATGTCAGTGCTATTATCAATATCATGTCGGTATTATAACAGATATTCTCCCGGCATTATTTGCTTTGTGGCGTAAACAAAATATCTCCCGAAGGATCACAAAGGAATTAATGAAACTTCCCTTTGAATTTTTTTTACTCTGAATAAGAATAAATGTTAAATTTTCTTAAAAAAAATGATTAAATATTTGTTTTCTAATTTAAATAGCATATATTTGCTAATTATTATGTATTAAACATATATAATAATGTATCATAATATAAACCGATGCTGTAGATGTTTGTGAGTGCGCAATGTAAGTATTTGAGAGACAATATTTAAAACCTGAAGAATAGAAATTGAATCTAAAACAGTTGAAAAATGAGTAGATCAATACTCTTTAATCAAGAGATCAAAATTGGATCAACCATGATTAACACACGTTTTTCATTAGTTCAACTTTTATTTTTTTTCTACAATTATATATATATATATTCAAAAAATCTGGTTCCGTGGATCGGAAGCAATTGGTCGGGTTTTTCATCTGTTTCTTGTTGGAATTATCCCTTCAGATCATTTGCCGCTTTCCAATCAAATTATTTACTAATGTTGGCTTTTTTAGATGAAAATTCAAAAATACCATATACCCGGTTTCAAAAAGTTGACCGGGACCTTTCTGCCCCGTATCAGCAGAATATTTTAGCTGGGACCGCTTGCCGGTCTGATTTTTATACAGCCATGATACGTTGATTTAAAAATTTAAAAATTTAAACAACTTGAAGATGAGAAAATTTTTTACTTTACGAAAAGACCAAAAGAAAGTTTATGCCGTGTTGGTGAGTATTCTGTTGGTATTGATTAGTCTGTTTGGGATTAATCAGCAGGCATTAGCTCAATGTCCTGTTGTAGCAGGAGATTATACTGAGAACGGAACCCTGGTACTTGACCTTAATGCCGACTCTCCAGCTGATTGTTCTCCAACTGGTTATGAACAACTGGTGGTTAATGGAAATCTTGCTTTTGGGGTAACCAGTGTACTGGATTTAGACCTGAATTATGCGGCGGCCCCCGGTGCAGGTGGAATTAAATATGTCGTTGTAACTTATACTGGTACAAGGACAGGAACTTTTAATTCTACCCTTTTACCGGCTCCCGGAGGGACAAAATACTGGGGCCCGGTAGTTTATTCGGTTCCAGGTGAGATTTCGATTACATTGTATGATTGTGCGTCCGATGATGTATTGGCCCCTGTGCCAACATGTCCTCCAACACCAATCACACTTAACACAAATCCTGCCACTCAGTGCAGTGCTCCTTACAGCATACCTGATGTAGCAGTGACAGACAATTGTGATTTGACTGTGACCAAGACAGTGACAGTCAATGGGGCAGCAGCGACTATTGGGTCGCTTGTTACATTGCCAAAAGGATTAAACACTATTGTTTATACTTTTACTGATGATGCATCAAATTCAGCTACATGTACAGTAGAAATCACTGTAGTTGATGACGATCCACCTATTATCAATTGTCCACTTCCAATTACTGTTACGAGTTCAGGAGGTCAGGACAGCCAGCCGGACGACTGCGGTGCCACTGCAGCATGGGCTACACTTGTAGCTTCCGATAACTGCCCGGGAGTCGTAGTGGATGCAACAGATGCTACATATACAACTATTGTTCCGGATCCTATTAATACATTCTTTCCTGTAGGGACAACAACTGTTTATTACAGGGCTACTGATGCCGCAGGCAATACCGATAACTGTTCTTTTACTGTGACAGTTATTGACGACGAAGATCCTGAAATTACCTGTCCATCAGGCAGTCCATTTAACAGAGATAATGACAGTAATACAAAATGTTATTATACTGTAAGTGGCACTGAATTCGATCCTACATTGGTTGATGATAACTGTTCTGTATATACTGTATCAAATAGTTTCAATGGAGCAGCTACTCTTGCCGGAGCTGAATTGCCCGTAGGTACTCATGTCATAACATGGACAGTGGACGATACACCAGGTCCAGGTGGTAATATTGCAACTTGCGATATAACCGTGATTGTTCATGATACTTATGCTCCTGAGATAACATGTCCAACTCCACTTCTTTCATATGATACAGATCCTGGATTATGTACAGCAGAATTGGATTTCGAAGCTGTAATCGTTGACAACTGTCTTGATGATGTAGAAGTCACATTCACAATCGGAGGAACAGATTATACAGATGACACACCTCTCTTTGAATTGTTGGATTATGATTTTGAAAAAGGTTCGACAACAGTTACAGTTAAAGCTTTTGATGGAACAAACTGGGCCACTCCTTGTGATTTTACAGTAGTAGTTGTGGATAATGAGGATCCTACTGTAGATTGCAGTGTGCTCCAATATAATGTGCCATCTGATGCTACCTGTCAGTTTACTGTACCTGATGATTCATATGATATACCATATGATGATAATTGTCCTGGTGAAAGTATCGTATATACATATACATACAACGGTTTGCAAACATTCCCGGGATCTCTGACAGGAGCTATTTTCCCCAAAGGAATGACTGGCGTTACATGTACTGTAACAGATGCATCCGGAAATACAGCTGACTGCAGTATCTCATTTATTGTTGATGATAACTTTGCCAGAGTTGATGCAGGAGCTGATCAGACAGTTTGCTATTCTGCAACTATAGGAGTTCCGATCTCAGCAATTGTATATGGTGAGGATAATTTACCCGGTGGTACTGGAGTATGGACAGGTGGAGCAGGCACATTTGCAAACGCAAGTGCAAACTCCACAACTTATACACCTGCAGTTTCAGAAATAGGAAATACTGTTACTCTTACGTTTACTGCCAATGATCCTGACGGAGCTGGTCCATGTACCGGCGGTCAGACAGATCAGGTACAAATTACTGTGAAACATCAGCCTCTCCTCAATGCAACCCTCAATGGTGTTAATGTTGTGGATAATAATGATGGCACCACTGATCAGGGATCTTTCACAGTTTGTAATGACCCCAATAATATAACTTTCCTACCCGGAGGTGTTTACAATTATGGTGCAGGCACCGGAACAAATGTTAAAATATATCAGACAAGAACTTTAACAAATGTTAGTTTTCCTTACTGCAATAATTGTTCTGCTACAATGGCAGCTTTTGCCCCGGGCTTTACAACTACCGCTTCTTTGATCAATCCAACAATACAGGGTACAATTGTATTGACCTGGCAGATTTGGGATGATACAAATAATGATGGGGTAATTAATGGAAATGAATGCAGAGGTGATGTTATACAATATAATATTACTGTAGCACCAGATCCATTCACTGATAATCTGGGCCCATTTGACCATTGCTCCAATGTTGCACTTAACGTTGATCTGCAGGGTCAGGTATCTAATAGTGTTTCAAGTAATTTTACATGGGTTGTAACACCTAATGGAAATGTTTCCGGCGAAGCTGATGGTTCCGGTGACTATATTACCCAGACCCTTGTTAATACAACCAGTAATCCTGAAACAGTAATTTATACTGTAACACCAACATCTGATCCTGAAGGATGTGTAGGAGCTACATTTACAGTGACTGTTACAGTTAATCCTGAACCGGTTATTTCAGATGTGCCTGCAAAGACTGTTTGTAACAACACAGCAATTGGCAGCCTGATTCCTGATGATACAAATGGACCTGCCGTGGATAAAATGGATATAGCTGTTACAGCGCCTGTTCCATTCCCGACTGATTTTACCTATACAGGAGGCAATACATATCCTCAGACAGGAATTCCTTACAATACTAACTATATTGCAGCCGATGTATATCAAAATGAAACTAACGCTACTGTAACTGTGGTTTATACTATCACACCTTACAGTGCAGCTGGATGTAAAGGTACACCATTTACTATCACTGTAAATGTTGAACCGGATCCTGAAGCAACACCAAGTGCAAGTGTTGAAACTATTTGTTACAATACAGCACCGGTCACAACTGTTGATGTCACTGCTATTAATGGTCATAAATATTTGGTGAGTGCAGTTACAACTTCAGATGTAACTAATTATACTACTATACCTTATACAGTTGCTGACGGAGGAGCTATTGAGACTAATTCATTGCTTACTGCAGGACCTGGTGTCGGTACAATAACTTACACCATAGTACCTTATACTAATGGACCTGATGGAGCTGATGATGATGGAATTGATGATGATTGTCTCGGTACACCTTTTAATGTTGTTATCACAGTTGAACCTGAACCTAAAGCTACTCCAAGCCATACGGCTCAGATAATATGTGATGATGCAACACCAACAGTCACTGTTGATGTGACTGCAATTAACGGAAATAATTATCTCATATCAGCAATTAGTAATCCAAATGGTATAACAGGAGTAAGTACAGCTCCGGTTACCAGAGCTGATGGTGGTTTGTTAGAACCTAATGCACTTTCTAACCCAACTAACCTTCCAAGAGATGTTGTTTATACAGTAATTCCATATACCTATGGACCAAACGGTAATAACAATAGTGGTACGCCTGATGATTGCCTTGGAACACCTTTTGATGTTACAATTACAGTTGATGTCGAAGCTCCGGTTGGAACTAACCAGGAATTCACTGTTTGCCATGCAAGCGACTGGAATTTTGATATAAGCTCATATATTTCTAATTATATAGCTGGGCAGCATGAATGGAAAATTGAATATGATCCAGAAGATATATTTGTAGAGAATGAGTATCTTGATGGAGGTCTTCCAGAAGGAACTTTTGGCACAGCTGATATTATTGCAAATGATGTGATAAATAATTCAACCCAGATACGAACTCTGGTATATGAAGTAACTCCAAGGACAATACTGAATCATTGCCCGGGAACACCATTTACAGTTACAATCCATGTACTTCCTGAAATAACTGCAGATGTTCAGCCAAACGGAGATCTTACTCTTTGTGTGGATGAAGTACGACAACTGAGTTCAAATGTTGTACCTGCCGGAGATTACAATTATGCATGGACTGTAAGTAGTGGTAATGGTGCTTTACTGCCTCCGACAAATTCAACACTGGTTGATTTGAAAGGAGTGTCAGCAGGTTTTGTTACTGTTACTCTTACAGTAACAGATGCTAACAATGGATGTGTAGCAGCTACTGATTCTGAGATCTTCGAGATATTCGATAATCCGGTGGCAGGCGCTACTGCAAGTGATTCAGATATTTGTGAAGGTGAAACAGTACAGTTGACAGCAACTGGAGGAGGTACCTATCAGTGGGATGATCCTCTGAACAGCACAACTCCTGTCATAAATGTAAGCCCCACAGCTACTACCACATATACTGTAGTTGTGACCAATGCCGCTGGATGTACCGATGAAGCTTCAGTAACAATCAATGTTACACCGGCTCCGGAAGCACCTCAGACAATTGGAAATACTGTTTGTTACAATTCACCAAACGGACCGATTCAGGCACAATGCGAATCTTTGACATGTGTCATTAAATGGTATGATGCCCTGGTTGGTGGAAATCTGAAATTTACCGGAGCAGTATATGATCCGATTGCAAATGGCGATGTATTGCCCACAGCTGTTGGATCGCATAATTTCTATGCAGAATGCATCTGCAACGGATGCCCTGGACCAAGGTCACTGGCAGTACTTACTATCAACCCAAATCCGGGAGCTTCAATTGTGCTTACACCTGCCGGACCTTTCTGCGAATTTGCAGCACCTGTTACTCTGCAGGCTACACCTTCCGGAGGAAGCTGGTCAGGTAATGGTATTACAAATTCAAATACCGGAGCATTTGATCCTGCACTTGCCTTTGTATTGGAAGGCGGAGGACCTGGTTCTGAAACAGTAACCGTTACATACACATATACTGACCCAAGCGGATGTACAGCAGCAAAATCCATGCTGATCACCATCACTGAAGATGTTACAAATCCGGTGATTTCAGGATGTCCGGTTAGCCCGGTTGTTGCCTATACTCTGCCATCTAACTGTTTTGTATTCCCGACATGGACAGCTCCTACAGCAAGCGATGACTGTAAGCTGGTTAGCTTTACCAACAACGTACAGACAGCTTATGTGCCGGGTAGTTACAATATAGTTTATACAGCAACAGATGCAGCAGGTAACACATCACAATGTACATTTACATTCACTGTGATTGACAATACACCTCCTTCTATCTTTGCTTGTCCGACAAGTACCACAATAGATACTGATCCATTGCAATGCAGCAAATCCTATTCATGGAATAGCCCTGCTACACAGGATGCGTGTGGATTACTGACCTGGACTGTGGCTTACACTGCCGGAACACCTGTTCCAGCAAGCTTGCCTGCTGGCGGATCATTGGTTTCGCCTCTCAGCCAGCCCACCACAGCAATATTCTATCTTGGACAGACAATAGTGACTTATACTGCAACAGATGCAAATAACAATACAAATACCTGTACATTTACAGTGACAGTAACTGAAAATGATGCACCTTCATTTGCAGATCCTCTTGATCATGCACTTACAACTAACGGAGGGGCTGCTTGTCCTGCTGTTGCAGCAGTAAGTGGAGTGGTTGTTGGAGTTGTTGCCAGTGAGCAGCCATTTACAGTTGCCGGACTGCCTTTCAATGCTCCAAAACTTACAGCATACGGTTCAACAGTTGCGGGTGAGTATGGAGATGCATGTGATGCAACACCAACACTTACATTGGAAAGCATAACTCCGGTTCTTGCAAGATGTAATTCAACCATTACACTTGTCTGGAAAGTAACTGACGATTATACTAATAGTATTATTCAGAATCAGGTATTTACTATTGCTGACAATACAGCACCTGCACTAACAGGTACGCCACCTAACAATCCTTCAGGCATCAATATGTGCTATAATGATGTTGCCGCAGCATTCCCATTTGATGCAGCTAATGCAATCCAGGGATATACTGATAATTGCGGAGGTTCTGTTACAGCCATAAATACCAGTGTTTCATTAAATGGCAGTGATTGTAACTGGATATTGGTTTACACCTACACTGTTAAAGATATTTGTAATAATGAATTAACAGGCCAGACCTATACTGTTACCGGCAGCGACAAAACTGCTCCTTCATTGACAGGAAGTCCTTATGCACAGGTTGGATTTTTAAGTGGTTGCAAACCTACACAGACTGAAGCGGAAGCTATGTTCAGCACAACCAAAGCTTTACAGGGTTACTCAGATAATTGTTTAGGTACTATTACTGCAACAAGGACGAATACCACTGTGACTGGAACAAATTGCAACTGGACAGTAACACACACATATACTGTACGGGATGAATGTAATAATTCCCTGACAGGACGTTCTTACCTTGAAAATGGCAAAGATGATACCCCACCTGCTCTCACAGGAAGTCCTTATGCACAGGTTGGATTTTTGAGTGGTTGTAAGCCAACTCAGACAGCTGCTGAAGCTATGTGGAATGCTTCAAAAGCATTACAGGGATATTCTGATATTTGTTCAGGCTTTGTACTGACTGCCGTAAGAACAGGGACAGTGGTAACTGGTGATAACTGCTTATGGAATGTTGAGCATACATACAAAGTTGTTGATCAGTGTAATAATGAACTCACAGGACAGAAGTATAATGAAAACGGCAAGGACAGCACCAAGCCTGCTCTTACTTCTGCAGCTTATACTCAAGTTGGATTTATCAGTGGTTGTAAACCTGATCAGGCGACAGCTGAACTTATGTTCAGTGCAACCAAAGCTTTGCAGGGTTACTCAGATAATTGTTCAGGCACAAATCTGACTGCTGTCAGAACATTAACTACAGTATTAGGTACTGATTGTTCATGGGTAGTTACACATACATACAAAGTTGTTGATCAGTGTAATAATGAACTCACAAACCGTACTTATTCTGAGTCCGGAAAAGATAATACTCCACCAGCCCTGACTGGTAGTCCATTTACACAGACAGGATACATCAGTGGGTGTAAACCGACAGGAGGTATATCAATGTGGGATCCTTCAAAAGCTTTGATGGGTTATACAGATAATTGTTCAGGTACCAATCTTACTGTTACAAGAACCAATACTGTTGTCACAGGAACTAATTGCAACTGGACTGTTACGCATACTTATACAGTAAAAGATCAGTGTAATAATTCGTTGACAAATCAGACATACAGTGAAACAGGTAAAGATGATACACCACCTGCACTCACAGGAAGTCCTTATGCACAGGTTGGATTGTTAAGTGGATGCAAACCAACACAGGCAGCTGCTGAAGCAATGTTCAATGCTTCAAAAGCAGTACAGGGATATTCTGATATTTGTTCAGGAACAAGTCTGATAGCAGTTTGGGTATCAACTGCAGTTACAGGTGATAATTGCAACTGGAATGTAGAACATACCTATAAAGTTGTAGATGCATGTAATAATGAACTTACAGGTCAGAAGTATGATGAAGATGGTAAAGATGATACACCACCTGCACTGACAGGAAGTCCTTTTGCACAGGTTGGATTGTTGAGTGGTTGCAAACCATTACAGGCAGCTGCTGAAGCAATGTTCAGTACTACCAAAGCATTGCAGGGCTATTCTGATATTTGTTCAGGAACAAGTCTGACAGCAGTTTGGGTATCAACTTTGGTAACCGGAACTGATTGCAACTGGAATGTAGAACATACCTATAAAGTTGTAGATGCATGTAATAATGAACTTACAGGTCAGAAGTACGATGAAGATGGTAAAGATGATACAGCACCTGCTCTGACTGGAGCTGCATATGTTCAGACCGGATTTATAAATGATTGCAAACCATCACAGGCAGCTGCTGAAGCAATGTTCAGTACTACAAAAGCATTGCAGGGTTATTCTGATATTTGTTCAGGAACAAGTCTGACAGCAGTTTGGGTATCAACATTGGTAACCGGAACTGATTGCAACTGGAATGTAGAACATACCTATAAAGTTGTAGATGCATGTAATAATGAACTTACAGGTCAGAAATATGATGAAGACGGTAAGGATGATACAGCACCTACATTTACAGTACCAGGACCAGTAACTATACAGTGCAGCGATAACCCAAATAATCTCACATTAACAGGTGATGTAACGGATGAAGCTGACAACTGCGGATTACTTGGTTCAGGACAAGCTACCTATACAGATAATACAAGCGGACTAACAGGATGTAATAATACGGGAACAATTATCAGGACATGGAGACTGGAAGATGCCTGTGGTAAAATAACAACTCAAACACAGACCATCACGGTAATTGATAATACAATCCCTGTTTGGACATCTTCATTACCTGCTAACCAGACATATAATGTTACTGAATCTGACTGTAACTTATTTGTTCCATTTGCTAAACCGACAGCTACTGATAATTGCTCTGTGCCAGTTATATCTGCATCTGCAGTTAATGCATCGGGCGTTCCGGTAATTTTATTTGACCTTGGAGCAAATTATGGTGGTACATTCCCGACAGGAGTAAATACAGTTACATTGAAAGCAACAGATGGATGTGGTAATACACTAATTCATCAGTTTACTATAACTATAATAGATCCAATAATACCGACCATTATTTGTCCTCCGACTCTGTATGGTCAGTGCAATATTTCGGAAGTACCTCCTTATGTCAATGCATTTGCATTCCAGCTTGGAGGTGGAATACTGGATGATAACTGTTCTGTAGCACCAGCCACATTTACTTTATTGAGCCAGACTCCTGATGGAAATGTTTGTCCTCAGACAATTACAAGAGTCTATCGAATAGCGGATCTGTCAGGAAATACCAATACCTGCAGCCAGAGTATTGTTATCGATGATACACAGCCACCGGTTGGAATGATTGTACCGGGTCCTGCGACTGTATCCTGTGATGCAGATATCACACCTCCGATATATGGAACAGCCAGCGGTGCTACCGATAATTGTCCGGTTCCTGTAACTTATTCATATATTGATGCAAGCACTAAAGGAACTGATCCTGCATTGTGTAATTTCTACACTTATGGAATCACAAGAACATGGATAGCAACCGACGGTTGTGGAAATACAGCGACCGGTACACAATTGTTTACTGTACAGGATGTCATTGCCCCAACCATCACAGCATGCAACGATATTACAGTATATCTTGACGGCAGTGGAAATCACACACTTACTGGAGCTGATCTGCTTGCAATTTTACCTGATGCAAATGTTTCAGATGTTTGTGCTGCAGATGCAAATCTTACAAGGAGTGCACTTCCTGTTTCATTTACATGCAGTAATACAGGATCTTCTGTACCTGTTGTACTTACAGTAAAAGACCCATGTCTGAATTCAAATACCTGCACAGTCAATGTTACTGTACTTGAAACAGTACCTCCTGTTGCAGTATGTAATGATATAACTATCGAACTTGATGCAACCGGAAATTATAATCTGACTGCAGCTGACAAGAATACCATTACTGCAGGAACTACAGATAATTGCGGAGTATTCACTTCAACATTCAGTGATGAAGGATTTAGCTGTGTTGATGTACCACTATCTCCTGTTGCTATTGTGGTAACATATCAGGATCCTAGTGGAAATACATCAAACTGTACTGCTTATATTACAGTTGAAGACAACAGATTACCTGATATCACATGCGTACCTGATCAGACCAGAAATACAGATCCGGGAGTATGTCAGTACACAGCAGTTGGAACAGAGTTTGATGCTACATTTACTGATAATTGTCCTAATGGAACGATTACCAATAATTATGACAACACCTCATCACTGGCAGGTTCAGTATTCCCTAAAGGAATAACTACAGTGATCTGGACAGTTACTGATGCCAGCGGAAATACAGCTACATGTCAGACAGTAATAACAATTGATGACAATGAAGCACCTGTGATCACATGCGTACTTGATCAGAACAGAAATACAGATCCTGGAGTATGTCAGTACACAGCAGTTGGAACAGAGTTTGATGCTACATTTACTGATAATTGTCCTGATGGAACGATTACCAATGATTATGACAACAGCTCATCACTGGCAGGTTCAGTATTCCCGAAAGGAGTAACTACAGTGGTCTGGACAGTAAATGACGGCAACGGACAAACAGCTACATGTCAGACAGTAATAACAATTGATGACAATGAAGCACCAGTGATCACATGCGTAACTGATCAAACCAGACCTACAGATCTGGGAGTATGTCAGTACACAGCAGTTGGAACAGAGTTTGATGCTACATTTACTGATAATTGTCCTAATGGAACGATTACCAATGATTATGACAACAGCTCATCACTGGCAGGTTCAGTATTCCCGAAAGGAGTAACTACAGTGGTCTGGACAGTAGATGACGGCAACGGACAAACAGCAACATGTCAGACAGTAATAACAGTATATGATAATCAGGGACCTGTATTTACATGTCCTGCTGCCGAGTCACTTGATCAGTCACCGACATCATGTTTCACTCCATATAGCAAGACTTTTGCTCAGATGACTGATAACTGTTCAGCTCCTGGAGATATAGCTGTAACTGTTACATGCACATTGCTTGAAAATGGAGATAATGTTCCGTTAACGGTAACAAATCTAGGAAATGGAGTGTGGAGTATAGCTGCACAATTTGGTCTTCCTGTAGGTAATAATCAGATAACTGTTTCTGCTACAGATTTGAATGGTCAGAATACCACATGTTCATACGTAGTTGATGTTAATGATGTTTGGGCTCCAATTATTTCATGTCCTGCTAATGTAGTAGTCAATGCTCCAACAGGCAATTGCTTTGCTCAGGCATTCTGGAATGATCCGACAGTATCAGATTTCTGTCCAAGTTCATATACATTGACTTCAACGCATGTATCAGGATCTACATTCCCTGTACCAAGTGTGACAACAGTAACATATACAGTCACTGACAATGCCGGCAATTCCAACAGTTGTTCATTTACAGTGACAATTAATGGAGTATGTCTGCCTAATATAGATCTGCGTCCTCAGTTCATGAATACCTCTGGTACTTATATTATTGGAGAAACCAGAGATCATGTTGTCAGGATAAGGAATATCGGAACAGTTGCAACTACCGGTACAATTCAATTCTTTGTGCCAAAGATCAATGGATATAATGCCACATTCAATGGTGCTCAGACAATTGCTAATTTATTGGTTGGAACTACTGCAGTGAATAATGGTGATTGGACTGTTACTAATTTGCCTACTGGAAAGCTGTTTACAAGTACAGTTCCAATTGGTCCGGGTGGAGAAAGCAGAGTAGCAATGAACTATACAGCTACAACACTTGGTTCGACCGGAAATATTTTAGTAAATATTCTAACTGGTACAGGTGGTGATACTAATCCATCGAATAATAGTGGTAGTAAATATTTGTCAACATCTTATTAAAATCTATAATTATGAAATATTTAAATTTATTAATAGCATTATTCTTCACCTTTGGTTTGTTCGGACAGGCACAGCCTGGTATGAATGGAGAATATGTGGATGGCAATTTTGATCCAAATCCGTTACCGGTAGGGTCAACTTCAACACTTAGCATTGTTGTAGTTGCCGGAAATTATGATGTAGCTCCGGGAGATGTCCAAATAGTTGTGGATTTTCCTAATGGTGGGGCATATATTGATATTACTCCGGTCACAGGACCTATACCAACTCCTGGATCTGCAGCCTTTTCCTGGACAAGAGTTCCTTCAGCAGGAGGTGGTTCAGATACCTGGTTGGGCGTAAATATTGACCCTCTGCCAGCAAACTGGGGAGGAGGTGAGTATCTTATTACAGTACAGGGTGTTATTGAGGGAAGCAATCCTGAAGTAACCCTGGTGAATGCTTATTTTCCTGATGATAATGCACAGGATAACCCCGGTGTAATTGTTTCAGCACCAACTCCGATTGAGTTGCTGTCGTTTGCCGGTGTTTCAAGGGATTGCAAAAATATTGAACTGAACTGGAAAACAGGTTCAGAAATCAATAATGATTATATGGAAATACTCAGAAGTACCAATGGAAAGGATTTTATATCAATTGGAAAAGTTAAAGGTACAAATGACCTTGGTGGTAGTACCTATACTTTGATTGATGAAACTGACCTTGTCGGCGGTACACGCTATTTTTATAAAATCAGGCAAGTAGATTTTGATGGAGCGATCAATTTTCACAAAGTTATTGTAGTAAATTTTAATTGCAAAACTTCAAATCCCCGAATGAGTATTTATCCTAATCCTGCTTCCGAGAAAGTTAATATTACAATTGCAGGACTTGAGGAAAGGGATGTAAATGCTGTTATTATCAATAAGGATGGAGTCAAAGTTAAGAAAATTGTTCTTAACTCAGCACAATCCAACGAACTGAATTTAGAAGATCTTCCTTCAGGAGTATATAATATTCAGTCTCTGGATCTTGATGAACCTATTAATCAGAGCTTTATCAGAGTAAAATAATTAGATTTATTTCAATCTGAATAAAACTGAATTTTTATAAAAAAAGGCTGCCTTTTAATCGAGGCAGCTTTTTTTATATCTTGTTTATTTTTTTTGATAGTAAACATTCTTACAGACATATATCATACTGTCGGACGGCTCTGCAAATTCATTTGCAGACAGACACTCTCAGCATCTGTAATTTCTTTTCTAAATGGTCAAATTCATAAGCTTTACTAATATTCCGGATACCGGTACCTAAAATAACGTTTAACAAAACTTTCATTTACAAGTACATCTCATAGATATGAGAATTGATTTTTATGACTGATTTGATTTATAATGATCATCGAGAGCTTACAAAATTCTGATAATCACGAATCTTTCAGTGCATTTTCAATATTTTTGTCGGGTATTATCCAAAGAATGGAAACAAGTGCAAACAAAACAGCTGATATGATAGGATAGTATAAGGCAAAGGGTATGGAAATAATATAAATAAAAAGTGAAATTATTCCTTTCTGCTTTTGTTTGGACAAAGCATCAAGCATCCTGTTACTATGTCCGGCATCAGCCATAATTACCTGTTGAAGTATAAAATAGGATATTGCACTAAGCAAAAGGTTTAGACCATAAACTGCTACGGGGATATTTTCAAAATGATTTTCACCCATCCATCCTGTAGTAAATGGAATAAGCGATAAAAAAAATAAAAGTGTAAGATTTGCATAAATCAACCTGCTGTTGATATGTTTCACAGAATGCAGCAGGTGATGATGATTAGCCCAGTATATCCCGACAAATGTAAAACTAAGTATATAACTTATAAAAACAGGCCATAGTTCAGCCAGATCCGATAATTCTGATCCATGAGGTATCTTTAGTTCAAGAACCATGATTGTGATTATTATCGCAATTACGCCATCACTGAATGCCTCAATTCTTGATTTGGTCATATTTTTGTTATTGAATTATTAAATTGATTTTAACAAACCACCATCTATAGGGATATTTGCTCCTGTTATGTAGGAGGCATAATCAGAGGCAAGGAAAGTAGCCAGGTATGCATATTCTTCCGGTTTTCCAAACCTTTTCATTGGCACAGTCCTGATCAAGTTTTCTTTCATTGATTCAAAACTGACGTTTTTCTGAATAGCCTGAGATTTCATAAGGGAATTTAATCTTTCTGTATCGAAGTAACCTGTGAGAATACTATTAACAGTAATATTATCTGCAGCGATTTCAACCGACAATGATTTTGACCAGCTTATGAGTGCTGTACGGATTGTATTTGAAAGCACAAGGTGACTTTTAGGTTCTTTAACTGTCAATGAAGACACATTTATCACCCTTCCATATTTTTTCTTTTTCATTCCTTTGACAGCTTCCAGTGTTGTGAAACTAACGGTCTGAAACAAAAGATCAAAAGCATTCTGGTAATCTGAGTTACTTTTTTCCAGTACGTCACCGGCTTCAGGCCCCTGGGTATTGTTTACAAGGATATCTACGGTATTTACTTTAAAATATTCTGAAATAATGCTTTTAAAAATTCCGAAAGTTGAAAAATCAGCAACAATGTAACTGTGTTTTTGCCCCTTAGAATTATCCAGTTCATATAGTGTTTTTTGTAACTTGCTTTCATCTCTTGACATCAGTGTGACATTTGCGCCACATTGTGCAAACTTCAATGCAATTGCTTTTCCAATTCCACTGGTACTGCCTCCTACAAGAGCATTTCTGCCTGTCAATAATATTTGCATAAATGTAATTGATTTTGATTTTATTGTTTATTTACTTATTATATTGATGCAAAAGAAATTAAAAAAGTTGCTATTGTCTTTAATCCCAGACATATTTCCAAGAGTTATCTTTTTGTTTTTTCCATATTGTATGAAAAACACCTTTATATGTGGTTGTTTTTCCGGATTTGTCCTTCACCTGCCATTTATATTTCCCATAAGTAAATGCCATCGTACCACATTCTGAAACATCTATAAATTCTGCTGTCCAATTCACTCTTGTTCTTTTATCATCAGTTTTTTTATAATAGTCATGTATGTTTTCTTTGCCTATTATCAATGTATCATTTTCTCTTTTTATTACAGCACTATCAGCAGCATAGCTATAAAATGCCTTTGCTATTCCGCTGTCGGCAGCCATTTTTTCAAATGACTTCTCTACATTGAATATCTCATTTTTTATTTTTTGTTTGTTTACCGGTGATGAGCATGAAATTAAGACAATAAATGCAGACAATATTATGCAATTTTTTCTCATGTTATTATATCATTTGATTCTAAAAAAACATTACTTCGATCTCACCCGAGTAAACAAAGCTTGCCGGTCCGGTCATGAAAACATGTTCACCAGCCCATTCAATCAGAAGTTTACCAAGCGGAAGGTGAACAGTTACTTTGCTACTGGTTTTTTTATTAAGAACGGAAGCTACAACTGCAGCACAACTACCTGTACCACATGCCAGAGTTTGTCCAGCGCCACGTTCCCATGTTTTAATTTTAATTTCATTTTTGTTGATCACTTCAACAAAATTAACGTTGGTGCCTTTAGGAAATAAATTATGTTTTTCTATTTTCGATCCGAGTCCTGCCACATCAGCAAGATCAATATCTTCCACAAAAACCATAGTGTGTGGCACTCCCATCAACAGACTTGATACTGAAATAATCCCATCATTAAAGGGAATTTCCATATTAATAGCATCTTTTTCATTGCCGTTCTTTGGTATAGCTGTTCTGTTAAATACCGGACTTCCCATATCAACTTTTACTGCGACTACTTTATCATTTTCCAGGATAAGTTCAGGTATCATGATACCTGCATAAGTCTCAATTTTGAATTTGTTCTTTTTTACTAATTTTTTTTCATAAGCTATTTTTGCAAAACAGCGGATACCATTGCCACACATATCGGCTTCTGACCCGTCTGCGTTGATTATTCTCATTCGTATATCAGATTCTAAGGAAGGAAGTAAAAGAATAATACCATCTGCTCCAATTCCCTCATGTCTGTTACAGAGTTTTATTGCAAGTTCAGATAATCTTTCTTCTGCAACAACAGGATTTTCAAGCATAATGAAATCATTTCCAAGGCCATGCATCTTATAGAAGTTTATTTTCACTTTCTCTAACTTGTCAATTTTTAATTAAAAAATAATAATTATTAAATCTGCTGCAAACTTTTTTCCTCGTTTTAAGAAACTATAATTAAAGATTAGTAATAAGCTATAGTATCTTTTTCAGATACAACTTTTCAACTTTTTCCCTTGCCCATGGAGTTGTTCTGAGAAATTTCAGACTGGATTTGATTGAAGGATCATTTTTAAAGCAATTAATATTGATCTCTGAAGCAAGTTTTTCCCATCCAAAATTTTCAACAAGATATTCAAGAATATCAGCCAGCTTAACTCCATGCAGAGGATTATTTGGTTGGCTGAGTTTTTCAAATGTTTTGTTATTTTCTGGTTTTTTCATCCGAATTTATTTAATTTCTTATTGATTTATAATTGGGAATTTTGATTTTAGAAAATCAATTGAAGCCTGCATAATCTTCTTTAATTCTTCCTGATCGATATCTGAAAGTTTTTTTATATAGATACACGCTTTTCCGACTTTGAATTTGCCAAGATTTTTTAGCAGATATTCATGTTCAGGATTTCCGGTATATACATAAAGTGAAATTGCAGATTTTCTTGGAGAAAATCCCACCAATGGCCAATCTCCTTCCTGACTGCTGCGTTCAGACTTGTAATGATAACACCCAAATCCAATTATGGATGGTCCCCACATTTTTGCTTTGAAGCCTGTAAAATCTTCCATTAATTTTAACAATTCAAAACTATCATTGCGTTTTTGAACAGTATCAGCAAATGTTTGTATAAACTCTATAACATCTGCATCGTTTTGTTTGGTTTTGATTTCTGCCATTTTCCTTTTTTTGCAAAAATAGTAAAAATATTACTCAATTAGTTTTTTAAGATACTTTCCAGTATAGGAACGTTCCACCTTTATTAAATCTTCAGGATAACCCTGAAATATCAATTCACCTCCGTTCTTACCACCCTCGGGGCCCAGATCTATTATCCAGTCTGCAAATCGAATAATATCCAGATTGTGTTCAATAATAACAATAGTATTATTATTATCTCTCAATTTTTTAATGATTTTATAGAAATTTTCTATGTCTGACATGTGCAAACCGGTAGTTGGTTCATCCATTATATAAATGTTGCTTTCTCTGGTCAATTCATTTGCAATTTTAAGACGCTGAGCTTCGCCACCAGATAGGGTATTCAACGATTGACCAAGTCTCAGATAATCTAACCCGACATCTTTTAAAACAGATAAATGCTTTTTTATTTTTGGGTCTGTGAAGAATTTGTATGCCTGATCTATTGTCATATCAAGGACATCCACGATGCTGCAATTATTATATTTGTATTCAAGGATATCCTGACTATATCTTCTTCCTTCACATTCATCACATAATGTTTTTACTGAATCAAGAAAATGAAGTTCGAATGTCAATATACCTTGTCCGTTGCATTTAGGACATGCGCCTTTAGAGTTAAAACTGAACAAAGAAGCTTCTATTCCAGTGGTTTTAGCGAATTCTTTTCTTATCAAATCAAATACTCCGATAAATGTTGCTGCATTTCCCCTCGATGTTTTGCCAATAGGGGCCTGGTCGATTATAATGGCTGTCGGATGTTGTTTTGCAAAGCTTTCATGGATAAGACTGCTCTTGCCACTGCCTGCAACTCCTGTGACACAGGTTAATACTCCCTTAGGTATTTTTACGGAAATGTTCCTGAGGTTATTTATACTTGAATTTGTGATTTCAAAGAATTCGGAAGATGTCTTCCTTTGATAGCCCTGTTTGTACGCTGAATTAAGGAATTTGCCTGTTATGCTTTCAGTTTTTCCTAATCCCACGGGAGGTCCGTTATAAACAATATTTCCTCCTTCAAGTCCTGCTTTGGGGCCGATATCAATAATCCACTCTGCTGCTCTAATGATTTCAGGATCGTGTTCTACAACAAATACACTATTACCTTTTTCTATAAGTCTGTTGAGTATAAGAAGAAGATTGTTAGTGTCACGCGGGTGAAGGCCGATGGATGGTTCATCCAATACATAGATCATATCGACAAGATTGCAATCCAGCTGTTTCGACATCTTCACCCTCTGCGATTCACCTCCGGAAAGTGTACTTACTGCCCGGTCGAGAGAGAGGTAACCTACACCAATTTCAGTGAGTTGTTCAAGCAGGAAAAGTGCTTTTCTGAGTATAGGCCTGGATATTTCGTCATCTATTTCTTTTAAAAAGGATAAAGCATCTGTAAGCTCCATCCTGCAAATTTCATTTATTGACAATCCTTTGATCTTTGGAATTAATGCCCTATGGTTCAATCTGTCTCCTTTACATTCCTGACATGTGTTATAAATGAAGTATCTGGAATAGGCATTTTTCACTTCATCAGATGATTCATCATCAGCCCTTCCTGAAACTGCTTTTTCGAGTTTTCTTGCCAGTCCCTCAAAACTTCGATTATAAGCAAGTTTCATCTTCGAATCCTTAATTTCAACCGGTTCTGAATATAACAGAAAATCAAGTTCATCCTGAGTAAATTGGCATAATGGTTTGTCTGTGTCGAATAAATTCATGGTTATCAGCTCTTTCCATAGAAAACCTCCTACTTTATAATGCGGATGCGAAATACCGCCTTCTTTGATTGATAATTCCTTGTTTAGAAAAATGTTTAAATCTACTTTTATCTGTTTACCCAGTCCATTACATTCAGGACACATTCCCTCAGGATGATTGAATGAAAAATAAAACGATGGTCCGATAAATGGTTTAGCAATCCTGGAATAAAGTATCCTGAGGTAAGTATTGATCTCAGTGGCCGTTCCAACTGTGCTACGCAAATTATTTCCCAATTTTTTTTGATCAATTACAATTGACGTCGAAAGATTCAGAATTTCATCCACATCAGGTCGTGATAATTTAGGCATTCGTGTCCGGGCAAAAGTGCTGAATGTTTCAATAAGTTGCCTTTGGGCTTCTGTATAGATAGTGTCAAAAAGTAGTGAGGATTTTCCTGAGCCTGATATTCCTGTAAATACAACAAATTTATGCTTAGGTATTTCTATATCAATGTTTTTCAGGTTATTTGTATGTGCATTTTTTATGAAGATGTTATTACTTTCCATTATTTATTTTTTAAAATTCAACATCGTGACTGACATTTTTAGCTGATTCGACAATTAACACAATATCATGTTTGCCAATATTGCCTTTGAAATACTGCTTGTCTTTGTTTAATTCTGAAATCTTTTGGTGCAAAAAAACAGGATCTGTATTTGACAGAATTTCAGATGAATATATGTTACATTCAAGTAGTATTTCTGCAAACAAAGCACTAACCCATTTAATTCTGGACAAATCTGTAAGACTGGCCATTATAGTTAGTTCATTGCTGGTTAATTCAGATCGTTTGCCAAGTTTTTTCCTGGTATCCCTGGTTTTAATGTGATCATATAGTTTTAAAGTATCTTTGATTCCTTCATTTTCAAGTTTAGTTTGTGTATCCTGCCCGATACTTCGAAAGTCTTTTAGCTTATTTGGTTTTGGAATCATGCTATTTATTTCCCTCAATAATATTTTTAGGTATTCTTCTGAAAAAACAGGATTCAATAATAGTCCTGAATATCCCTTTTTACTGGTAAGGAGCAACCGTAGTTCACCAAGGTTTTTGATCCCTTTAGTAGAAAATGCTTCAAATCTCTCTGTCATTTTTTCCTTTAATATCCTTCGGGAAGGTAAGAGGTCAGCTTCGATCAGACTATTCTGATAATCATTAAGGTCGATTTTGAACAAATCAATATAATATGCCATTACGCCTGAGTTTTAAAACGACAAAGTTAATCCTGTATTCTCAGGTAAAGTGGCTTTGATCTGTAAATCAGGACAATCAATATCTTATTTAAATAATGAACGTTTTGAACAGTAAATTGATTCGGAACCTCACCAAAATGGAGATATGGCATTATAAAGGTCTTTTTATGTGGTTGTTCAAAAACCTGTCTGTCAATTACATTTACTAACAAACAGAGATAAAAGATTTGGCAGTAAAAATAACGGAAATATCCAAAACTGATTTATAGAGTCCATAAGCTGACCAAAAACCTATAAATTTTATTTTAAAACATTCATGATTGGTGGAGTAGGGTCATTTTGCTTAATTCTTTCTCTGCATATTTTCTCAACATGATAAACATTTGGGATACCATTCATAACTATAGTTTCAGGTACAAACTGTTCAGGACCGTTTTTCCTGCTAAATACTTTACCCGATCTTAATCTTAGGGCAATTGTTCCTTTGTTCTCATTTCCGCTGACTTCAATATCTCCGGTGAATTGTTCCCAGTCAATTGATCTCATTTTGCCCTGACTGAAAATTATTAGCCTTGTCGGAGTGCCTATGAAATATCCTCCTTTAACAAACATAGATGCCAGGCCCCATGCAATCAATACTATTCC
Organism: Deltaproteobacteria bacterium; assembly: GCA_050258615.1. Lineage (GTDB taxonomy): Bacteria > Bacteroidota > Bacteroidia > Chitinophagales > Saprospiraceae > JADJGA01. The sequence continues at coordinate 228,562 of JBLMZC010000007.1, forward strand.
AATAAGCTCAAATATACCGATTATAACAGCCGGCATAATGATCGGACCCAAATTGTCCGGACTGGCAGTGGTTGGAACTCCATTGCTTTCAAAATGGACCTCCTGGCCAAGAAACAGTGGGCCCAGAAAAACTATTACAAATATCATCGAAAATGCAGACCAGACTGCACCAAAAATTATAAATGTCCATGAAGTTTTTCTTGATTGCGAATAAGCTGCTTTGACTTCAAATTCTCTTTCTTCAGAACCTATTAATTCTCTGATCTCCAGTGGCAAACCTCGTTCTTCCATATTTATATATACTTAAAATTTTAGAAATTAACAACTTTATAAATTTTCAATAAATGAAATTAAATCATTTAAAGTTAGCAAACCGTTTATTGAATGAATATCATTAATTATTGTTTTAGGTACATTCTTAACATTATATTCTGATGCTAATGAGCTAAAAGTTCCGCATTCTATTACTGTGCAAGTAATCAGGGTATTGTAGAAGGCAAGTGTATGAGCTGCAATAACTACATCAGGGCAGTTTGGACAAGTTGGAGTAACAAATACCAATATATTAACTTTTTTATTAATACATAAAATTCTCTCTTTTAATTTTATATCAATGGGTTTAGTTGCTTTTGAAACTCTTTTTATAGCTGCAATCAATGAATGGACTTCATATCCTGAAGGTATGCCATAAAATTTTATTCCTGATGAGGATGATCTTTTTCCTTTGATGACAATGGCCGGAACTTTGGTAATATCAAATTTTTCAAATTGCTGTTTATCGGAGTCTCTATCGAAGACTTTCATTCTGATTTTACTGTTTAAAGCAGATATTTCTTCAAGATACCGGATAGTATCATTGCAGGTTTGACATTCAGTATCACTTTTAAAGCTGAGCAAATCAACAGTTTCATTCAACTCTCCGATCAGTTCTGTCAGATGTGATCTTGTTTTTTCATTTAGTAATATCATTTTCTGATGATTGGTTTGAAAAAGTATTTTAATCCTGTTTTTATGCAAAATTGGATAAAAAAAACGGTAATATGAATTATTTTCTATTCAAAATTCAATAAATGAAATATGCTTGTTACCTTAGCAGTACAATTTGTGGAAAATATGAGAATAAAATCAACAAACCAGATCATAGCAGGAATATTATTGCTTGGCATCCTTCTATTTGTGTATTTTTATATGCTTAATATTATACTGTATTTTATTTTTGCCTGGGTATTCTCTATGATGGGGATGCCGGTCATGAATTTTATAATGAACAAGCTAAACTTTCGAAAATGGAAAGCAGGGAGCAGTTTTTCGGCAGTATTGGTGATCCTGATTTTTATTCTTATGTTTTCTTTGTTTTTTGTGGTAATTTTACCTCCATTGCTCCATCAGATAGAAATTCTGACAAATCTTGACTATAACCTTGTATTTGAACCACTGCAAAAACCGTTGGATAATGCCAGGAAGGTATTGATAGAATATGGTATCGTAAAACCAGAAGATGTTGGGACAACAAAAATCAGGGAACTCATTTTTAATGCTTTTAATTTTGACAGGATATCGCATTTTTTTTCAAATCTGCTTAATGTGGCCAGTAATTTCTTTGTTGCTTTCGGATCAACGATATTTATTACATTCTTTTTCCTGAAGGACAATAAAATGTTCACCAACATTATTATTTCACTTGTACCTGAAAAATACACAGAAAGAATCACATTGATAATCAATGAGATAAGCAGTACTTTGAGGAGGTATTTTAGCGGTATTGCCCTGCAAATGTTTATATTGTTTTTGTTTGTATATATAGTGTTGTCAATCTTCAGGATCAAAGATGCCCTGATAATTGCATTTTTTGCAGCTTTTTTAAATGTGATACCTTACATCGGACCAATGATTGGTGCTGCCTTTGGTATTCTGATAGTTTTTACCAATAATATAGGATTTGATTTTTATTCAGTTATTCTAAATAAAATTATCATCGTTGGGGCTACATTTATGGCAATGCAGACTTTAGACAATTATATAATTCAGCCGCTAATATATTCTGATAAGATTAAAGCTCATCCTCTTGAGATTTTTGTCATCATTTTGGTTGGGGCTAAAGTTTACGGCATGCTTGGAATGGTACTTGCAATTCCTGTTTATATTATAATCAGGGCTATAGCTAAAGTATTCTTTAGTCATATCAGAGCTGTTCAGCAAATAACAGCTGAGGATTAAAAATCGAATTTTATTCCTAATGAGGGCAGCACCGGCAGTTGATCTACACGCTGTTTATTGACCCTGTCAAGGTAAAAAATGTTTGCTCTGTCATATGCATTTATTATACTTGCAGTAATTTCAGCTGAGCTTGTTTTCGAAAGTTTTATTGTTTTCTGAATTGACAAGTCGAGTCTGTGATAGTAAGGAAGTCTGCCACCGTTTCTTTCAGGTGAATATACGATACCGACCTCATCCGGATTAACAGTAGTATAATCAGTATCAACTCCATTTTCGAAAAACATCTGATTATAGAACCCCTGAGTTTTAGTGAAAGGAAAACCGGAACCAAGATTCCATCTGATACCGAACTGCCAGGATTTATTTTTTCCAAAATTATAATTCGTCATGAAATTGATATTATGTCTTCTATCGTAAACAGGAGGGTAGGTTTGGTCGCCATCATTCCTGTCAACAAATCCAAGTGAATAAGTCAACCAAACATAAAAAACTGGAGACTCATATTTAGCAGAAAAGTCCATGCCATATGCTTTACCGGTCTCTACTACAAAGTTTGGATCAGTAGTTTTTCTTTTATTCCTGTTTATTACTGCCAGTTGTTCAAAGTTTTTAAAGTATGACTCAATATTAAATTCAATATTCCCATTCAGATCATATTCAAACCCAGCTACAGCATGCGACGCTTTCTGAAGTTTATTATTGATGTTTTTACCTTCAACGAATGAATATAAAGCCTCTTCAGGACTGGAAATGAATCCAATGAAATAATTGACAACATCCTTATCGTTTGTAGTGCTGAGAATATTTTGAGTGTATTTTCCTGCGCTTCCCTTAAACCTTAGTTTGTTTGTGATATTGTATTTAAAACTGAATCTTGGTTCTGGTACTATTTTGCCCATAGAAGCATAGTAATTGACCCTGAATCCTGGTTCTACAAGCAATCTCTTAAAATTTTTCCTGAATTTGAGATACAGAGCCATATTGGTAGTATTCTGAAATTCCCTAATCCTTTGATTGAAAAAGTTATCAAAAACAAAATCTGTATGCATGGTATTTACATCAAATCCATAATCAAATTTATAAGTATCGGAAAAATAAGAGAAATTAAAATTGGTAGTAAAATCAGAAATATTGCTGTATCTTTCCCTTGTACTCAGATCTTTTATTCTGGTATCATGGGCTGAATAACCAAATAAAGCATCAATGATAAGATTACTTGAACCCGGAACAATCCTGAAATTAAGTCCCCCTCCGTAATTATCCCATGAAAGATCGGTAACTTTAGGATTTAAATAATTATCCGTGAAATTAAAACCGAAAGCATTTATTTTACTTCCTCCTCCGAGGTCCAGTGTTAATTTTCCATATAAATCCTGAAAACGGAAAGGTAAACCCGTTGAATCTTTTTGATTTATATATGGATAAAATATTTTGTCAGTTTTATCGATAAGGGATTTTTTGGCCGTGATAAGGAATGAACTGCTTGAACTTGTCTCATCTTTCAGTTTTATAATGGGACCTTCAATGAGAGCTTTCACAAGAAAGGGATTTACAGAGAAATTACCTGCTATGTTTTTTCTGTTTCCATCTTTTGCTTTGATATTTACAATTGCTGATATCCTGCCTCCGTATTCTGCATTAAATCCACCTGTATGTATATCAACATTCTGCATTGCTTCAGTCTCGAAAACAGAAAAGGATCCTATAAAATGAAAAGGGTTGATAATTGTCAGTCCGTCTAGTGTGACTTTATTCTGAACAGGTGATCCACCCCTGATAAAAATTTGTCCCCCCTGATCACCGGTTGATATTATTCCCGGCATCACCTGCAGGTACTGGACAATATCAGAAACTCCTCCTACTGAAGGTAGAGATTTTAACTGTTTTGGTGAAACCTGGATTCTTGATATCTGCGTTTCGGTTTTCCTTCTTTGCTTGTTGGCTGTTATATCAACTGACTGAAGTTTTACCCCTTCAGATTTAAGAAGTATTTTTTGGTAGATAGTCTGTCCGGATTTGATCTCAAAGGTATAAATATAAGTTTCATATCCTATGAAGCTGATCCTGAGTTCATGCTTTCCCGGCTTTATATTTGAAATATTAAAGAATCCTTCAATATCTGTTGTGGTTCTTTGCGTCTCACCATCAATATAAACATTTGCATAAATTATCGATTCGCCTGTTTCATCATCATAAACATTACCCCTGATTGATGTTTGTTGCGAAAAAACTGACAAGGATAAAAACATCAGAGGGATTGTAAATGCAATTCGTTTTATCAGATACATAATATTACTAATTCATTATAAAATTATCAAATTCTACCTGAACTCTTCCCAAATTTTCACGGCATTGCTGTCAAAACTGTTTCTAAGTGAATTGTAAAAACCTTTTATCTGTTCAGGATGTAAATTTGTAATATTGCTATCACTTCGTTTACTGTACAGATCATAGAACCAGTTCGGATTATTGATTTCTCCGATGCAGGTAGAATGCAACAACTCAAAATCATTATGAGCAAGAGATGGTATATAAAAAATAAACTTAACTTTTTTCTGTTTTCCTCTTTCTATCTGATCGTAGAACCAAATTTCATAAGGTGGTGCAGTAGGCTCACTTTCCCTTGTGACCACGTCAGTTGGCATGCCATATTTAAGGTAGATATAACCCCTGTCAGTTTCAAATCCGTAACCAACCTGAGAACGGTATGTTTTGTCAACTGCAACCGCATATTTCATATAATCCAGGTAAGCCTGTTCTGGATTTAGCTTGTTTTTATCAAAATAGTATCTCCATAGGAAATATCGCCCTTCTGAATATTTTTTTCCTTTTATAATATCTATCAGCCCTGATAAATTCACTCCTTCATTCAATGGCACAATTGCCTTGAGTGCGTATAAAAGGCTGTCTTGTGGCAATCTGTGTACAAACGAATTTTCAAAATCCTGCGTTAAGGTATTTGATTCAGAAGTATTCCCCGGATTGCTTCTCTGAAAATTTACTGATGAAGTCAGCTTTTTAATACCAAACCTATCGATAATATCTGCTTTCAGATGGTAATTTCCAGACGGAAGTCCTTTTATGTCCATTTTTGTCAATACAGGTATAAGCTCTCCCGGTTTTAAAGGTATTTCCTTCACAATTAGCTCTTTAACTGGTGTGTTTCTGAAACCTGAATTTATGCTTAATACTATTTTACTTCTTTCTGGAAGTTCCTGAGCATTATAGATCTCAAAATAAACTCCTAATGTATCTATATTTTGAGGGAGGAAACTAAACAGTGTGGGTTCCATATAGTATCCATTTTTCACGAAAGGATTCGAAGACTCATTCCTTTTTTCAATCTTAGCAAGCAACTGAAAATCGGAAATACAAATATCGGTGTTGAAATTAACCCCAAAATCAAATGAGGTAAAAAAAGTGTTTTCCTTTAAATTCAGATCTGATGCTTCGACAACCAGTTCATAAGTGCCATTTTCAATTTTAAACCGCTTCACATCGATGAAATCCATGGAACCTTCTTTTAATGTACTGTTGAGTACATATTTTTCAAAATTATAGATCTGGCTATCTTTTTTTATTAATATTGTCAATTCAACTGAAGCAGTTTTAAGGCCTGTATCTGTCTCTTTAAATGTAACAGTATTGCCAAGAACCTGAAGATAAACTTCCAGATATTTGGTCCCTTTGTATTGAAATGAAGCCTTGTTAATGCTTATATCAAGGGCAAATAAGGGATCTGATAAAAAGAAAATCAGAAATCCGGAAATCAGAAAAATAAATTTATTATTTGTTTTCATGATCTGTTTTTGACAATACCAGATGAAAATGAGTTTCGTTAATTACAAACTGGAAAGTCATTGTGTCCAGTTCACTACTTATAACGTCAAAATCTGGCAAAATGCCATCAGAAAGCACTATTTTTTTTTGTAAATTATAATTCGTTTTGATTATTTCACCTGTAATGTTGGTTTCAAGTGAATCATTATTCCAGAATTTGAAATATCCATTTTCAAATGTTGAAGTGTTCCTGCCATTTCTGCTGGCCTGTGCTATATGCCAGGTGCCCTGTAATTCGGAATTCAGATCAGTTAAACTGCATGATAATAAAAAAATACAACAAAAGCAGAGTAGGGTAGTCGCGTTTAAATTCTTGATCATTTAATTATAAGATATAGTTAAAGATATTAACAAAATTAAATAAAAACTGTTGCTTTTGAATCTGTTTTTTCAATAAGATATTTATTTGAACTTTATTAAAATAAAAAAAAGAGCTTACTCATCGTAAACTCTTTTTATTTATTCTCAACTTCTTAATCCTTCAATGCCGGTATTCTTAATACCTGCCCCGGATAGATCAAGTTAGGGTCTGTAAGCATAGGTTTGTTTGCTTCAAAAATAAGAGGGTACTTCATAGCATCACCATAATGTGCTTTTGCTATCTTAGATAATGAATCACCGCTTTTTACTTCATAGAAAACTGCTTCAGGCTCCGGTACAATCACTTCAATCTCGTCTGTAACAGTTGCTACTCCCTCAACATTACCAAGAGTAAGAATAACTTTTTCTCTGACTTCCTGTGATTCAACCTGGCCAAAAACCTTTACATTATCACCATCGATATCAACATCAAAGTTTGTGATAGGTAATTCTAATCCAAGAACGGCTTGTTTTAAAGCTATTATCTTGTCAATTTTAGATTCCTCGTCATTTTTTTCAGCTTTTTTACCAAAAAGCTTTGCACCTGCATTTTTCAGGAAAGAAAATAAACCCATAGTAAAATTATTTAATATTTTAGAAAATTAAAATGTCATTTCATTAACAAAATCAATTTTGCAAAAGTTCTTATTTTTTCAATTTTAACATTTATTATTAATCAAAGCTGAAAAAATGTCTCCTGCCTCCACAGGCTGTCCTGGCAAAATAGCCCAAACCCCAGTTTAGCTCAAATACAAATTGTGCTATAAGCGGATTTGTGGTTTTATATGGCTCATAAGCCGTAGTTTTATAAGGATTGACAGGATATCCTTTTTCTTTGCCTTCCTTGCTGATTATATCATTGAAAGCATATTCAAACCTCAATCCGATGGTCCCGGTGAATGTCTTTCTTCCAAAAGCATACCAACCAAATCCAAGTACTGCTGAAGGATAGTTTTTAACATAAAATTGCTTAGAATCCACATCATCGTTTGTAAAGCTCTGGACTTTTGAAAACTTAGGACCAAGTTCAAGATAATTGATCGTTCTGTACATTCTGTAAAGTACATAAAGATCATAGGTCTTCCATCGTACATCAATATTTTTGTTTACATTTTCCAGATTTTCATAAAACTGGTGTCCGTTGCTATACATCAGATCAAAAGTAATACCATGAATATAACCAAAATTGAACCCAAATTTTCCACCGACCCCAAAACCTGTGTTAAGTTTCTGATTAAGCAGATCTTCGGTCATGGTGTTCTGATTCATAAGTATTGTCGGCCCCCATACTCCTTTTACTCCGGCATCGAACCATAAATCCTGTGCTTTTATACTTAGACTTAACGTGAATAGAATTAATAATAAACTGATTTTCTTCAACATATAAATTCTTGAATTAAGATTATAAAAATAAATTGTAAAAATAATTTTAATTTGGAATATAGTAAGTATTTACGGAAAATAAATTCTGAAAATTTAGCCTTAAGATTCATTGAACTCTAAAATATGAAAAAATCATCGAAATATTTGGAAAATTAAAATTTTATTATATATTTGTATAGATTTTCCCATTGTTTGGGGAAAAAGAGTAAATCCCATGAAGAAAATTCATAGAATTATCATTGCATAATTTTATTTTTTCAGTATTTGAATTACTCCATGAGATAATGATTTATTAATACCAAAATTCATTATTATGCTGAAATTCAACTTTTTTTTGCCACTTATCAATCTCTTCATTTTCTATTTTTCATTTGCAAACACAAATATAACCTGTGTATCAGAAGATGCTTTAGGTTATCCTGAAATCATTTGTGAAAATCAAGAAGTGAAAACACAGGATTGTTATGCCTATGATGTTGTGTTGTATGCCAGAGTTAAAGATGATTTTTGGAGTTCGGGTAAATATAACTGGAAATATATTGTGACAGATTTAATTACCAATGACACGATCCAATTCTCATATAATTATTTGCCAAAACCCACACAAGGTGTATCAGGGGATAAGGCATATGACCTTCTTGACCAGGTAAAAATTTCAAAAATAAGGCTGGTTGTTCCTTTGTGGATCAATAATTACAAAGTTACCTGGACTGCATGGGACGGTAAAGGTTTAATATTTTCAAAAGATCAATATATTACTGTCAAAGATAAAAAAGCTCCCACGCCTTTACTTGTTGATTTTGCTGTGATTGAACCGGATGATGGCATATATGAAATGCAGGCAAAATCCCTCGACAAAGGTGGTTGTGGTGCGGGATGCATTTCTTCTTTTGATAATTGTACTCCGCAATCGGAACTTTATTTTACTTTCACTCCTGTATTGCCGAAACTATCAGAGAATCCCGAAATATGGCAAGCATATTATGAAAAACATGGCTTTTATTCCTTTGATCCTGAGACCGGTGATTTTATTATTGATGATTTTGGTTATGAATTATATAAAGCTGGGAGAGCACACAGATGGTGGATAAATTCGAACAGTTCTTCTAAAACATTTTCAATTGATAACGATAATGGTAAAAAAACCCGTGTTTATGTATGGGATCAATTTGCCATAAATGAATCACGTAATGATAATAATTATAGCTATGCAGAAGTACTTATTAATTTGAAAATGCCCTGGTGGGGGCCAGCAATAAACGGCAATGTTCCTGTAGATTTAAAAATGACTATGGAGGCTCATTTTGAAGATGGTTTTTTTTCCACTGTATCAGAAAATGGAAATTATACCATAGATGTTTATCCAAATGTTAAATACACAGTCAGTGGATTTAGTGATGATGATATGATGTGTGGCATTTCGACCCTTGATCTTGTAATAATACAAAAATATATGTTGGGTCTGAAAAAAATACATGATCATTACGGATATATTGCTGCAGATGCTGATGGTGATTGTGAAATAAGGCCAAATGATCTGTTGACATTGAGAAAAATGATCTTGAATCCCAATCAATTTTTTGTCCATTCACATGTGGCTGTTAATAGTGATTATGAATTTAAAGACAGTATCCCAAATCTAATCGATTGCATGGGTGCAAAAGTGAGAATAATAGATGTTAGTGATGAGAGTGTATCCGGAGCTAATTTTAATGCAGTCAGGATTGGAGATATAAATTTGGATTGTACCAAGTTTGAAGATAGAAGTACAGGAAAGGAGTATTTTATGGTTGAAAATTCTGATTATCAAAGTGGAAGAGTAGTGGTTCCAGTTTATGCAAATGATTTTACTGGTGTGAACGGATTTCAACTTACAATGTCGATGAATGGCATTGAATTCAAAGAGATAATAAATGGAGAGATACAAATAGAAGATTCCGAGTATAGTATCAGAGGTGGCCACTTGATTATGTCTGTTGCCAGGGTACAGGAATTGAGCATTGAGGATGGAAAAGTGCTTTTCTTCCTTGTTTTTGATGCTGTTACCGATGGTACTTTGAATGAATCTTTGCAGATCAATGATGCTATTCTAAAATCAGAGATATACAAAGGTAGTAACCTGGAAATCAGTAAACTTGAATTAGGATTTAATTCCTCAGAGGCTCAATTATATCAAAATGTGCCAAACCCATTTTCAACCTATACCTCCATTGGTTTCAACCTCATGGATGATTGTAAATACGAATTAGCAATTTATGACATAACAGGTAAAGTTTTTAAAACTATTAATGGGAATGGCTTAAAAGGTTATAATTCTGTCAGGATTGATAAAGAAGATCTTCCAGGCAATTTTAATATTGGTATCTATAAACTAAAAACCGGTAATTTCGTTTATTCAAAGAAGATGATTTTGATGAGGTAATGATTTTAGAAAATCATGAAGATAAAATCCAATTTTATTTTGATTTCAGGAATATTATCCTTGAATCACGAAGAGCATTAACAGTGATATAAATACTAATCGGTAACAGAACGATTACGGGAAGCCATGCATTTATTATTGGATTTAAAACATTAGCCCTGCTGAATTTATCTCCCATAATACTAAGCATTATAAATGCCATAAAAAACATAATGGCAACCAGAACAGGTACCCCATAACCTCCTTTCCTGATAATTGAACCAAGCGGAGCTCCAATAAATAAAAAAATGACACAGATCAATGCCCAGCTATACTGCTGATGCAGACCAAGTTCCCAATAATCCTTATATTCCTTGTATCTTTCAATATTGGATATAGTATTGTTAATAATATTTTTCTGATAACTTGTATTTTCATAGCTAACCTCAAGCAATTCGTACCTGCGCGAAGAATCAATTGTTTCAGCAAAGCACTTGTATTTATCGAGATCTTTATTAATATACTGATCATATATATTTGAATAGGTGCGCTTCATTTCTGCACGTTGAAATTCAGTTATTTCCTTTGGTCTGAGCATCTTTTTGTTTTCAACTGATGCTGTATTGATGTTTTTATCAAGGATAGTGATGAAGCCTGGTTTCAAAAATTCATGTTCTGCAGTAATCTTTTTTCTGAAAGTATCAATTTCTGCCATTAGCTGAACTGAATTCATCACATCCCTTCTCTTAGAAAAAAAACTTCCTGAATTATCATTATAAAACTGTGACAGGTCAAAAGATTTTTCGAGTGTATCGAAGCTGTACCGGAATAGAGGAAAAGTATTTTCTGATGATTTTTTAAACGATGAGATTTTCCTTTCTACATACTGAATTCCGTCATAAAGCCTCATAATAAAGTATCTTCCATCTTCAGTTGTAAAGATCTCACCCTTTTTTGCAACCAGTACATTGTAATTTTCATTGGTACGGTCTGTAATATTATAGATTTTTATATCCTCAATTCTCCTCCCATCCTTATGCTTTTTATTGACCTGGATTGTAAAACCATCAAAATCTTTAGTAAACATTTTTTCCTGTATATTGAGTGTAGGTTTCTTTCTTTTAAGAGCGGTGAAGGTTTCGAGGAATTTATATGCTGATTTAGGTTTCAGGTAATTGGAAACAAATAGTGAAAATGCAAAAGTGAACAATGCAACAACAAGGCCTGGCATAAAAATACGAATTAATGAAATGCCTGAGGATTTCATACTTGACAGTTCATATTTTTCTCCAAGATCACCATACACCATTACAGTTGAAATTAGTATCGTTATGGGTACTGCCATAGGAATAACTGTAGCTCCATAGAATAATAACAGTTTCATGAAATCGAACATACTAAGGCCTCTTCCGGCAAAGTCATCAATATATTTCCACATGAATTGCATAATAAGTATGAATTCGGCTATCAGGAAGGAAATGATATACGGAGCAAAAAAGCTTTTAATTATATATTTATCTAAGATCTTCAAGAGAGTCAATTATCAACAGTAATACGAATTGTATTGGTAAATATTTTGGGAAATAATAAAATATAAGTATGTAATGACAAAAGAAACCCCAATCAGTTAAATGATCAGGGTTTTTTTCAAAATTTAAATCACAAGATGTCCGCTCAAAGTTGCTACCATCACAGCTTTTATTGTATGCATTCTGTTTTCTGCTTCTTCAAATACTATTGAAGCTTCTGATTCAAAAACATCTTCTGTAACTTCTAGTCCGTCAAGACCGAATTTTTGAAAAATTTCTTCACCGACCTTGGTTTTTCTATTATGAAAGGCAGGAAGGCAATGCATGAATTTTGCGTTTTTGTTTGCTGTCATTTTCATTACTTCAGCATTGATCTGATAAGGTTTGAGCAAGGCAATTCTTGAATCCCAAACATCAGTAGGTTCACCCATGGAAACCCAAACATCAGTTATAACAAAATCGCATTTATGAACCGCTTTAGCTACATTTTCTGTCAATGTTATTTTAGCATTAGTATTTTCTGCTATTTCCATTGCCTTGTCAACAAGCTCCTGGTTAGGGAAAAGACTTGAAGGAGCACCAATCCGAACGTCCATGCCAAGCTTAGCACCCAATACCAAAAGTGAATTACCCATATTATTCCTTGCATCACCAAGGTAAGCAAATTTAATGTCCTTGTATTTTTTTCCGCAATGTTCTTTCATTGTAAGGGCGTCAGCAAGTACCTGTGTTGGATGAAATTCATCTGTTAGGCCGTTCCATACCGGTACACCTGCATAATCACCCATAACCTCAACTATATTTTGTCCGAATCCACGGTATTCAATTCCATCATACATTCCACCAAGAACCCGGGCTGTATCTTCCATAGATTCCTTATGACCTATCTGACTGCCTGAAGGACCAAGATATGTTACATGTGCACCCTGGTCGAAAGCAGCTACTTCAAAAGCACATCTTGTTCTTGTGGATGTTTTTTCAAATATAAGTGCAATATTCTTTCCTTTCAGGAATTTTTTTTCTTTGTTAGCATACTTCAGTTCTTTTAATCTGGCAGAAAGCCATAATAGATACTTGATCTGTTCAGGAGAGAAATCCAGTAACTTGAGAAAATTTTGTCCTTTGAGGGATTTAGCTATTTCTTTTCTAATTTTCCTTTTCATTTTTAATATTTTTATTTATTAATCGTAATTCAATGTTATTTTACTACCGTATTTTTTATCTTCGAGTTTAGTAGCTTCCGTTATAACGCTTTTTTCACCACCTTTTTTAACAAAATCAATCGCAGCCCTGATTTTCGGTGCCATACTGCCTTCGCCAAATTGTCCTGAACTTAGATGCTTTTCTGCATCCTCAACATTAAGAAATTCGGCAATCTGCTGATCAGGCTTTGTATAATTCAGGTAGATGTAAGGTACATCTGTAAGTATATAAAACTCATTCGCTTTAATGGTGCTGGCGAGAAGGGCAGAAGCCATATCCTTGTCTATCACTGCCTCGATTCCTCTCAGCATTCCTTTCTCATCAATATATACAGGAATTCCACCGCCTCCAACTGCAATAATTATTGTCCCGTTTTTGGCCATTGTTGAAATAGAATCAATATTGAAAATAGAAATTGGTGTTGGAGAAGGTACCACTCTTCTAAAAGTTCCTGGTTCTTTTCCTGTTTCTCTGAATTCCCATCCTTTTTCTCTGCTTAATTTGTCAGCTTCCTGTTGGGAATATATTTTACCAACCCTTTTACTGCTATTTTTAAATGCAATATCATTCTTATCAACTACAACCTGGGTCACAACTGTAATTATATCTTTCTGAATGCCTTGTTCCTTGAGCAAATTCCTCAATACCCGTTCTATCAGATAACCTATTCCACCCTGTGAATCCGCAACACAAATATCCAGAGGCATTGGTTCAATATTATACATTTGTTCACCTGCATCATTTCTCATTAGTATATTACCAACCTGGGGGCCATTTCCATGAGTTAAAACTATATTATAATCTGATCTAATCAGAAAAAGAATATTTTTCAGAGTCTCCCTTACATTAATTTCCTGTTCTTCGATCGTTCCGACCTGGTCATTTCTGGATATTGCATTACCACCTAATGCTATTACAGCTAATTTTCCCATTTACAAACAATTTTATCTTTAAGTGAAATAAAATAAAACGCGAAAATATTAAAAATTCGTATGATATGCTGATTTAAATCTAAAAAAAAATATAGGCCAGTACCATATTTCAATAATTAAAATCCTGTACAAATAAAAATTAATTTATGATTAAACTAAGAACTTAATTCATTTTTAAAAATGCTTGTTTTTATAAATATTAAAGTGGTAATTTAAGGTTTGAACACTTACGGGATGGCATTGTCCTTTATTTTGTTTTATAAACAATTTCTTGCTATTAGCCCGTGACTAATCTTTTTCTATCAAACAGACCTGATTAATTTAATATTCTGTAAAACTGAAACCTTTTTTAAATAACTTATGTTAAATCTATGCTTAAGTATAAATATAAAAGTTTTTAAATGGAAAATACTCTTAAAGGTAAAACAGTCAATGAATCCCGTACAACTTTTACACAGATAGTGATGCCAAATGACACCAATCCCCTTGGAAATCTGATGGGTGGAAATATCATGAGATGGATGGATATTGCCGGTGGAATTTGTGCTTCAAAGCATTCAGGTAGTTTTGTTGTGACTGCTTCGGTTGACAATGTGTCTTTCAAGTCACCTGTTAAAGTTGGTGATGTGATCACAATTAATGCTCAGGTCACAAGGGCATTCAATACATCAGTAGAGGTTTTTATCGAGGTATTTTCGACCACAGTTCCATCTGACATTCCTGTCAAAAGCAATAATGCCTATTTTACTTTTGTTGCAATTGATCCAAATACTTTTAAACCCACTCCGATCAAGCCTGTCGTACCGGTATCTGAGGATGAAGTGAAAAGATATGAAGGTGCTTCAAGAAGAAGGGAATTAAGATTGGTCCTTGGAGGGAAAATGGATCCAAAAGATGCTACTGATCTCAGGCAATACTTCAGAGAACTTGACTGAACTTTAATATTTAATTGGGTAATTTGTATTATTTTTGCATTGTTTTAGTATTTTTGCAAGTCATCTTGAATTGAAAGAAATATGAGTTTTATAAATAAATTGAAATCTGTTTTTATTGTCGATGAGACAAATGAAAATGCATCTTCTGAGGTCGCATCTTCGGAGAATGTTAAGAAAACAGATATGGTTTCGGATGTCACTCCCGGCAATGATGAAATACAGAAATTTGTTGATGTTTTATTTAAAGCGCTGGAAACAAAGAATGTCGAGGGATTCGATTATCTTGAATTCATGCAAAGCATCAATAATTTGAAAAAGCAAAATCTTACCGATGATGAAATAAAATTATTTCAGACAGGATTTGCATTGGCTAAAACTTTAAATGTAGATAAAAATGCCTTGATTGCCTCAGGTAAGCATTACATGAATGTGCTGGAAGAGGAAAAATCAAATTTTCATGCATCACTTACTAATAATGCAAAAGCTAAACTGGACGAAAAAAGCCGCCAAATACAAGAACTTGAAAAATCACTTGCCCAGGATAAAGCTAAGCTTGAATCATTGAGAAATGAAATTATGAAGAATGAACAAAGGAAACTCTCATTAACAGAAGAACTGACTCAGGCAGAGATTAAAGTCAATTCAGTCAAATCAGCTTTTAATACTGCATATGTTTCGCTGAGTGATAAAATTAAAAACGATCTAGATAAAATAGAAAAGTATTTATAAATTACAATTATTCTGAATTATGGAATCAAACATACAAAATAAAACATTCTGGCAAAGACCTGAGGGTAAAACAGGTGCAATTTTTCTTGGTGGACTAATACTTGGTGGAGGCTATCTGCTTTACAATTTTTTGCCGCAGATACTTGCATTTGCCCAGGGTACCCTTGGATTAGCTGTTGTAATTTTAGTGATCGGTGCAGTACTATATATGGCTTTAGATCCTAAAATGAGAGCTCTGGTTTCATTTATGTATAAAAGTGTGATGCGATGGGTTACTTCGCTTTTTGTTAAGATTGATCCTATTTCTGTGTTGAAGACCTATGTCGATGATCTGAAAGGAAATCTTGAAAAAATGGGCAGACAGATAGGATTACTTCGCAAACAGATGCATCAGTTGAAAGAAGTTATTTTCAATAATCAGAAAGAATTAAAAGAGAATTTATCCCTTGCATCTGATGCTAAAGAAGATAATAAAACTGACGAAATGATCCTGAAAAGCAGGAAAGCAGGAAGGTTGAAGGAATCGAACATAAAGCTGGAGGAGCTTTATAAAAAAATGGAAATATTGTACAGGGTACTTGACAAGATGGAGAGGAATTCAAAGATAATGCTTGAAGATATACAGGACCAGGTAACCATTAAGGAGCGTGAAAGAATAGCAATGCGTGCCAGCCATTCTGCTATGAAATCAGCGATGGACATTATTAAAGGTGACAAAGATAAAAGGGCTGTTTTTGATATGGCACTTGAAGCTGTAGCTGATGATGTTAGCAAGAAAGTGGGAGAAATGGAGAGATTTATGGATATTTCTGAAAACTTCATGAAATCCATTGACCTTCAGAATGGGATTTTTGAAGAAGAAGGATTAAAATTGCTGGAACAGTGGGAAAAAGAGGGAAGCAGTTTTATTCTGGGCGAAGATAAGAAAGCCTTACTTCAGCAGGCAAATGATGATGCTGATGTTCTTGATCTTGATGCACCAAGAGCAGAACCTGAAAAACGTGGGGGCAGGCCAAACCAGTATGATAACTTTTTTGAACTCTGATTTATCCCCATTTACCTTTATCGTGTGTTGGCTCTTTTATAAATCCTGTATGCTTTTTATAATTGTGAACAGCAAATAAAGCTGCAACTTCTGCTTCAGGCCTCAATGATCTGTTTATAGCCTCATTATCGAAATATTTTTCTATAAAATGAGTATCAAAATTCCCTGAAGTAAAGGCTTGATGATTCATTATCAATTCTCCAAAAGGTAATGTAGTTTTTATGCCTTTTATTTTGTAGGAAGTAATAGCTTTTTTCATAAGGGAAACTGCATTAGTTCTGTCCTTGCCATAAACTATTAGTTTTGAGATCATTGGATCATAGTATATGGGTATTTCCATCCCTTCTTCAAAGCCGGAATCGACCCTGATATCTGAGCCTGATGGTTCAATGTATTCAGTCAATTTGCCAATACTTGGCAGGAAATTATTTTCAGGATCCTCAGCATATACTCTAAGTTCTATTGCATGTCCTTTTAGTTTAATGTTTTTTTGCCTGAATCTTAGTTTTTCCCCCGATGCAATCCTTATTTGTTCCTCAACAAGATCAAGGCCTGTTATAAATTCAGTGACTGGGTGTTCTACCTGCAGCCTGGTATTCATCTCCAGGAAATAAAAATTCATTTCATTGTCCAGAAGAAATTCAACAGTGCCGGCACCAACATAATTGCATGATCTTGCAACATCAACAGCTGCTTTGCCAAGTTTTTCCCTGATTTCTGCGCTTATTACAACAGAAGGGGCTTCCTCTATTACTTTCTGATGTCTTCTCTGGATGCTGCATTCCCTTTCATTCAAGTGAATTATATTACCGTATTTATCAGCCAGTACCTGCATTTCAATATGTCGAGGAGAAGAAATATACTTTTCAATAAAAACGGAACCATCACCAAAAGCTGAAGTTGCTTCGCTTACAGCGCGATGAAACTGCTCTTCCATTTCCTCATGTTGTTTTACAATCCTCATTCCTTTTCCGCCTCCTCCTGCTGATGCCTTAACCAGGACCGGATATCCTATCTGTTGAGCTATCTCAAGGGCATTTTCAACTTTTGTAACAGGGCTGTCTGTTCCTGGTGCTAATGGGACATCAAATTTTATAACAGCTGCCTTGGCTTCAAGCTTACTTCCCATAATTCGCATTGCTGCAGGTGTAGGTCCGATAAATTCAATACCGGCTTGAGTTACTTTCTCAGCAAATACTGAATTTTCACTCAGGAAGCCATATCCGGGATGTATAGCATCTGCTTTGCATTCTAAAGCAGTTTTAATTATTGTATCGATGTTTAAATAAGACTCGGAGGATGGAGATTTTCCAATAAAAAAAGCCTCATCTGCCATTTTAACATGCAGTGAATTTCTGTCAATTTCTGAAAAAACTGCTACACTTTGTATGTTTAGTTTTTTTAGGGTTTTAATGATTCTGACGGCTATCTCACCCCTGTTGGCAATAAGTACCTTTTTCATGTTTTTTTCTGCAATAATAATAAATACTTTCAGCAAATGTAGGAAAACATCGAAAAAATACAAAAAAACGAAACTCTTTTAAAACACTCAGAATATTTATCATAAGACAAAAGAAAGATCATTTGAATTTAAAATCCTTCAAACATTTATATTGCCTTCTGAACAGATCGAGATTAAAAACATTGTATTCTTCAAAGCCACCATTCCACATCACTCCAATCTTGTCCATTTCATATTTACCGAGCATCTTAAGGTTCTTTTTTGAAACAGGAAAAATTCCTGTGTATGTTAAAGCACCTGTGTTTTTGTCAATTTTGCCCTGATCATTAAGAATGTTGGTTAAAAAAATGGGCTCACCGTTTATTAAACTGATTCTTAACATATTACTTGTTGAAATACCATTGTAGGTTGACTTTACATATTTGGTATCAATAATAAATGTAAGAAGCACAAAATACTCGTTTTTGTTATTCTTTGAGAGAGACCCAAGAGTTTCCATAAATGGTCTGTCAACAAAAACATTACTAAGTTTTTCATGGGTGAAAGTGAACAATCTTTCATTTTTTAGCCCTATAATTCTGATTCTTGTTATTTTGTCAAAATCATCAAAATCGATAATGCAATCTTTAGTGCTCTGATATAAACTCTTACCGGCAAGGTTTTCTCTCAGGTTCAGCCTGCTGCTATTTACTGGACTGCACTGCCAAATAATTAAAGATAGGAAAAAGAGATATACCAGATTTTTCATTTTTATTCAATTAAAAATTAGATGACAGCTAATTCCTTTCCGATTTTAATAAATGCTGCCACTGCCTTATCTATATTTTCTGTACTGTGTGAGGCTGACAATTGAACTCTAATCCTTGCTTTGCCTTTAGGCACTACTGGAAAGAAGAAACCTATGACATAGATGCCTTCGTCGAGTAATTTAGCTGCAAATTCCTGTGCTAACTTGGCATCGTAAAGCATTACAGGTACTATGGGATGAGTTCCTTTGACAATATCAAATCCGGCAGCAGTCATTTTTTCCCTGAAGTAAAGCGCATTTTTTTCAAGCTTATCCCTGAGATCAGTTGTGTGTGTAAGTTTATCGAGCACATTAATTGTAGCACCTACTATTGAAGGTGCAAGGGAATTAGAAAAAAGATATGGTCTCGATCTTTGCCTCAGAAGTTCCACTACTTCTCTGTTTGCAGCAACAAATCCTCCTGATGCTCCTCCCAATGCTTTACCAAATGTGCCTGTAATTATATCAGGTTTACCAAAAACACCGCAATGCTCATGGCTGCCTCTTCCCGACTTTCCAACAAATCCTGAAGCATGGCTGTCATCAACCATAACCAGGGCATCGTACTTTTCACCTAATGCGATTATTTTGTCAACATCGGCAATAATGCCATCCATTGAGAAAACACCATCTGTAGCGATCAGTAATCTTCTTGCACCCTCCTGCCTGGCAAGCTGAAGTTTAGCTTCAAGATCTGCCATATCATTGTTTTCATAAGGATACCTTTTCGCTTTGCATAATCTGACCCCGTCAATTATTGAAGCATGATTTAATTTATCGGAAACTATTGCATCCTCTGCGCCAAGTAAAGGTTCAAACAATCCACCATTTGCATCAAAAGCAGATGAATAAAGAATGGCATCCTCTTTTCCCAGGAATTCAGCTATTTTAGCTTCAAGTTTCTTGTGTATATCTTGTGTTCCACAAATAAAACGCACTGATGACATTCCAAATCCATGAGTTTCTGAAGTTTTTTTTGCAGCTTCAGTCACTATATTATGTGATGACAGGCCCAGATAATTATTTGCACAGAAATTAAGTACTTCTTTACCGTTGGTAAGTTTTATGACTGCCCCTTGTGATCCGGCAATTATACGCTCAGTTTTAAAAAGACCCGATTCCTTAATTTCTTCCAGTTCTCTATTGATTTCTATATAAATATCTTGTTTTTTCATTGTTGAATTCGTTTTTTTTATCCTTAAATAAAATATTTCTATAATTAATTAGTCTTCATCTATTAATAAATCTTCTTCAGATTAATGATCATATCTTCAACCATTTTTTTGAAATTAAACTGAGGCTTCCATCCCCAGTCATTTCTTGCTGCACTATCATCAATACTTTTTACCCATGAGTCAGCTATCTGTTGCCTAAAATCGGGAATATATTCTATTTTAAAATCAGGAATATGTATTTTTATTTCTTCAAAAATCTCTTTGGGCGTAAAAGAAAATGCACCTACGTTATAGGAATATTTGATTTTAATATTTTCTTCCGGAGCTTCCATTATTGCTAAAGTAGCATTCATAGCATCAGCCATGTACATCATGGGCATCATGGTGTCTTCTTTCAGGAAACAGGTATAATGTCCGTGCTTCAAAGCTTCATGAAATATTTCAACAGCATAATCAGTTGTGCCTCCACCTGGCAATGATTCGTATCCGATTATTCCCGGGTAACGCAAAGATCTTACGTCGAGTTTGAATTTATTAGCATAATAATTGCACCACAATTCACCTGCAACCTTGCCAATTCCATAGACTGTGTCAGGCAGCAATGGTACATCCTGTTCTGTATTTGATTTTGGTGTGGTATTACCAAAAACAGCAATAGAACTTGGGAAAAACAGTTTTTTTATTTTATTGGTCTTACATATTTCAAGTATATTCATAAGCCCGTTGAAATTCACATTCCATGTCAAAGCAGGATTTTGTTCGCCTTTTGCTGAAAGCAGACTGGCAAGATGATATATTTGAGTAATCTTATACCTGTCAATCAAACTTTGAAATTTTGTGGGATCAAGTATGTCAAGTTGTTCGAATTGGCACTCCGGATTCTGAGGTTTGATTAGGTCAGTGGTCAAAACATTGTTTTCTCCAAAAATGTCAACCAGTCTTTTAGCCAAAACGGTACCTATCTGTCCATTAGCTCCTGTAATTAGAATTTTATCCATAGTTAAAGTTTAAAGACAATAAATTTAAAGACCGGTGATTGCCGATCTTTTTTTTAATAATTAATATTTTATGCCGGTGAATAAAAACAAACTTTTGGAGAAATGACTTTTCCTTCCTTTTTCATTTTTCCGAGTTCTTTGGTAACAATTTTTGCATCAATTCCGGTCACTTCGGCTATTTCTCCGGCTTTTACCGGTTTGTTAGCATCTTTCATTGCTTTAAGAATGATTTCCTGATTTTCCATAGTTTTAAAATTTTGAGTGAAATTAGGTTTTTTTTTTGATATCATTGTTCAAAGAATCAATTTTATTAATATTTAGCCTTACTCTAATTAATGATGTTTTATGAGTTGAAATTATTCTGATGAAATGTTTTTTTTATATTTGGGCATTATTTAGAAAATCCGTAAACTTTTTCAAATTAATAGTAAGATGAAAGACAAATTAAAAGCAATCTCCAATAATATCAGGACTCTTTCAATAGATGCTATCCAGAAAGCAAATTCAGGTCATCCAGGGCTTCCACTTGGAATGGCAGATGTTGCAACGGTATTATTTGGCGAATTTCTTCGCTTTAATCCACAAAATCCCGACTGGATAAACAGGGACAGGTTTGTTTTAAGCGGAGGGCATGGAAGTATGCTGTTGTACAGTCTTCTGCATCTATTCGGCTTTGACGTTTCATTAGAGGATATAAAAGCTTTTCGTCAATGGGGCAGTAAAACTCCCGGTCATCCCGAATTCAGGCATACTCCCGGTGTAGAAACTACTACAGGACCATTAGGTCAGGGTATTGCAAATGGTGTCGGAATGGCAATTGCGGAGGCTCATATTGCTGCGGCAATCAATACAAAGAAGCATAATATAATCAACCACAGAACCTATGTTTTTGCTGGGGATGGGGATATGATGGAAGGCTTGTCGCATGAAGCATGCTCTCTTGCAGGACACCTTAAGTTAAACAAGCTTATTGTATTCTACGATCAGAACAACATAACAATTGATGGTAATATCGATTTAGCATGCAGTGATGACGTTAAGAAGAGATTTAAATCATATGGATGGAGAGTTTTGGAAATAGATGGTCATTGTTTTAAGCAGGTAAGAAAAGCAATAGTTAAGGCAAAAAAGGAGAAAGAAAGACCAAGCCTTATAATTTGTAAAACAACTATCGGTTTTGGAAGCCCAAACAAAGCAGGCACAAATCATGTTCATGGATCTCCTCTTGGAAAGGAAGAAGTAAGATTGACAAAGGAAAACCTGGGATCCACTACTGAAGATTTCTATGTTAATGAAGAAGTTCGGGAATTTTGCAATTTATATATTGAATCAAAAATGCTCAAATATGACAGGTGGTTGAGAAAGTTTGATACTTTCAAAAAAATTGAAAAAGAAAGGTATAAATTTCTTAATGTGCTGATAAATAAAGAAATAGATCATTCAAATCTTAATCCAACAAATTACAAATTTCCTGCTGCTATTGCAACAAGGGCAGCATCTGAAATAGTCCTGAATTCAATTTTTGCAAAAATCCCTGGGTTGATTGGTGGAAGCGCTGATCTAACTCCTTCGAACAATACCATGCCAAAAATTTGCGAAACTTTCACTGCAAATAAAAGGAATGGAAGATATATTCATTACGGTATCAGGGAACATGCTATGGCTTCTGTTATGAATGGCCTTGCAGTATATGGCGGAATAATTCCATATGGTGGAACTTTCCTGGTTTTTTCGGATTATATGAGACCGGCAGTCAGGATGGCTGCATTGATGGGGATTCAGACAATTTTTATTTTTACACATGATTCAATTGGTTTGGGAGAAGATGGCCCAACGCATCAGCCTGTTGAGCACATCAGTTCACTTTCTTTGATTCCAAATGTTGTAAATTTCAGACCTATGGATGCTTATGAAACTGTTGTGGGCTGGAAAATAGCTTTAAAAAGGAAGAATGGTCCAACAAACCTGATTCTTTCAAGACAAAATCTTACAGTTTACAAAAGGGGAAAAGGAGGCATGAATAATGTGTCAGGAGCTGAAAAGGGAGCATATGTAATATTGGACGATGAAAATTTTGAGGCTATCATCATTGCCTCTGGTTCAGAGGTAGAGCTTGCAGTCGAGGCTAAAGCCATATTAAATCAGAAAGGTATTAAAGTCAGACTTATTTCAATGCCTTCGAAAGAAATATTTGAAATGCAAAGCAGGCAATATAAAGAAAAGATTATGCCAGAATCTATTGAAAACAGGGTTTTTATTGAAGCCGGAGTTACTGCAGTCAATAGAAAATATGCCGGAGTTAAGGGTGTAGTTATCGGAATTGATAAATTTGGTGCATCTGCTCCTTATAAAAAACTATATGAGGAATATGGACTAAATTCTTCGATTGTAGTAAAAACTGTATTGGATTTAATAAGGAAAAGTAAAAAGTCAAATTAATACTTATGAAACTTAGAATGGATGTCAAAGAACCTACACCTTACGAATGGCTTGAGAAAGTATTAGCAAATTTTAACGATTTTCTTATTGATCATGCTGACAATGAGCGCAAAGCTTCAGCAATGGGAATGAGTTTTATTGCAAAATACCCCAACAGAACTGAAATAATACCCAGATTAATAGACCATGCTCTGGAGGAGCTTGAGCATTTTCGTGGTGTTTACAAAATAATGCATGAAAGAAATATCCATTTCCCTACAAAAATAGGTGAGGATTTATATGCCCAGGAACTCGTAAAACTGGCAAGGTCCGGATGGGATGACAGATTTCTTGACAGACTCCTGATCGGGTCAGTTATTGAAGTAAGGGGGGAAGAAAAATTCAGAATGGTGGAGAAAGCCCTTGAGGAAGGTGAACTTAAGGCTTTTTATCGCGAATTGTGGATATCCGAAGCTAAACATGGAGATCTTTTTGTTGAACTTGCGCTTAATTATTTTCCCGAAAAAGAGGTTTTTGGGAGACTTGAATTCTTTAATCTTCATGAAAGTCAGATTATGATGAAGCTTCCATTCAGAGCAGCAATGCATTGAGAAGAGTGAAGAGTGAATAGTGAAAAGTGAAAAGTGAAGAGTTTATAGTTGAATAACTTGTTAGTTTGGTTTGCAAGCAGGGGGGTGAAACAATTCTATGATTTTAGTTCCAGTGTGCACCTTCAAAGGTTTTTAAATTGTGAATAATAAACGCTGAACCCGACTACAAACTGTAGAACGTTACTTATTCATTTATTCTATATCTCATTAATTCAATAACTCAGTCGGCAGTCTTCAGTTGGCTGTCTTCAGTTGGCAGTCTTCAGTCGGCAGTCTTCAGTCGGCAGTCAGCAGTCTGAGTTAACTAAATAATTCAATAACTCAATATCTCATTAATTCAATAACTGAATCATTCAATAACTCATTAATTCAATCACTCAATCATTCAATCATTAATTTCTTCCTCCAGAAACCTTTGCGCAATACTAAGAGGACGAAAGATAAATCGCTTTTTGTACTGGTGATTTCCCATTCTGTTAAAGATGTTTTTAAGTGTTTTAACTGTTTTTACGATGTGTTCACCTTTATTTAGCATAACACAGTCAGCTCCGGAAGATCTGGCGGCATCTGTTATTTCAGATCTTGTAGCCAGGCCTTTTTTATTCAGGTTTTCCAGGACCTGTGTCGCCCATATTACAGGAGTATGAGCTGCTTCACATATCCAAAGTATTTCTTCCTGAATCTCACTCAATCTTTCAAAGCCAATCTCAAGTGCAAGATCGCCACGGGCAATCATCACACCAAAAAATTCCTCTTTCATACATTCTATAAGCATAGAAGGTAAATTATAAACTGCCTGGGCAGTTTCAATTTTAAGGATTATTGACGGCATTTTTTTACCAAAAAATCGTTTTCTTAACTCAGCAATGTCACTAATATCCTTTACAAATGAATAGCCTATCAAATCTGCATGTTGAGAAATAAAAGGAATGCATTCTTCATCAAATTCGGTAAGTGAACTGAAACTTAGATAAGAATCCGGAAAATTGATGCCTTTTTCATTTTTGATCCTTTGTTTTTTGCTGGCTATTGACTTAATCTCGAGAAAAATAAGGTTATTTCTTATATCGCTGACTATGGCTTTAATAATCCCGTCGTCAAAGTATACCTGCTCACCCGGCTTTAGTTGATTTGCAAGACTTTCTATGTTACATGCAACAACATTTTTCTTTTTCATTTTTTTTAGATCCCGGAGATTGCCAAGTATGATTTTGCCTCCAATGCTGATTGGCAGATCTTCTTCATTTATCGTAATGGTTCTGAGCTTCGGCCCAGCCAGATCCATATGAATTTTGCAGGAAATACCAGTATTATGACTGGCCTTTTTTATATTTTCGATCAGGCGCTTCCATACTTTTTTTTCGTCATGAGCACAGTTTATCCTTGCAATATTCATGCCTGCTTTGAGCAAAGATTCAAACTTTTCTATATTGTCAATCCATTTACTGTCAATTGTAACCATAATATGTCTTTGACTATCTGACATTTTTGGGCCAAATAATCCATGTATTTTATTATTTACAGATGTTTTGGAATATTCGTAGGTACATAGATTATCATTTATTGATATTTTCTTGTCCAATACTCTTAATATTGCATTAATCTGGCCCATAATATGACTTTCAGAAATGGATAATGATGACAGACCAAGTGAATGCAATTCATCCTGCAAATTTCTGATGTCAATAGTTCTTAATGTAAGATAATGAATCAGATTTTTTGCATTAACCTGATTGGACGGATGCAGGTAGCTTATATGTGGTAATAACCTCTCTTCATAGGACAGTAGAGTATCTTTAATTGATATTAGGTGTTCAAATACTGATTTAATTTTGTTTTTATAATTGTCCATAGAGTAAAGTATCCGGTTTAAATGTACTTATAACGTTTTAATAAAAGTATAATTATAAGTCTTAGCCTGGAAAACCATCGAATTTTTCCCAATATCGGTCTCACATTCCAAAATAAGATCGGTAGCAAAATATAAATATTGACTTGTGGTTTAACAATGATTTTATAGCAGAATGTTATGGCTAAGTTTTAGTTTATCGTTTAAAAAATGTCCTTATAGGGTAGGGGTTATATTTTTTTGCTGACTTATTAATGTTAAGCAGACAATAAAAAAAGCAGCCAAAAACAAAATGATCATTTTGCATGGCTGCTTTTCTTCAATCACCGGTTTTTCTACCGATTAATTTGTTATTTCAGGCAACCATTTAGCAGTCATAATATTTTTGCTATTGTAGAATTTCCTTGCAATCTGGGTTAGTTTTGCAGGAGTGATTGCATTCAGCCGTTTTTCAACTGACAATATCCTGTTTGGATCAGTCTGGTTGTAATGTGCATTTGTCAAGGCTCCCAGCCAGTAATCATTCGTTTTAATATCAACCTGATACTGTTTCAATGCTGGTTCACGAACTCTTTCCCATTCTTTATCTGTGATGCCTCCATCGGTTTTTACCAATTCAATAAGTTTTAGATATGCTTCATTGACTTTTTCAATATTGTCAGGGCTGCATGGGAAGTAGGTTTGAATAAGGTATTCCTGACGAGGATATTTAGAGATACTTCCACCCGTTCCACCTCCATAAATCGCACTCATCTTTTCTCTGATAGTGTCAATTATAAAATTGTTAATAACTTCATTAAGCTGGCTTAAATGGAAATTATCTTCAGCATTAAATACCGATTTGCCGTTTATATAATGCAAAAGCATAGCCTGTTGTTCCTTGCCTTTGTTTAAAACAAATGATTTTTTGCCCTGAACCGGGAATAATCCTATATCCTTGATTTTTGTTTCAATTTTATCTGATGGCAGCGAACCTAGATATTTTTCTATCAAAGGCTTGATCTCTTCAACTTTAAAGCTACCAACGAAAGTATAGTACATGCCATTTGCATTTCCGATTCTTTCTTTATAGAATTTGACAGCATTATCAAGGTTTATTTTGTCATATGTTTCTGGATTTTCAATCTGGTGAGCCCGTGAATGACCCTGATACAAAACATTATATGTTGTATCAATGAACAGGTACATTGGGTTTTGTTTCAGAAATTGAAGTTGCTGTTTTTCGCGGCTGACATATGATTTAAATGCCTCTTTATCTTTTCTTGGTGAAGTTGATTTGAGATAAATAAGCTGGAACATTGTTTCCAGATCTTTTACGGTACTGTTTCCTCTCAGGTATTCGCTATAATCCTCTACGACTGCATCAACTCTGACTTCTTTGCCAGCGAGGAACTTAACTAGATCGGAGTTGGTAAAATTTCCATAGCCCATTTCTTCAACCACATTATTTGAAAATTGTCCACTCTGATAATCTTTTCCTTCATATAGGCTATATCCCCCTGACCTTATCCCTTTGAAAATGATTTCATCATTTTTAAAATCTGTAGGTTTCAGACAAACTGTCACACCATTTTCCAATGTCAAAATTGTTGTGCCTAATCTGGGATTGGTAGTTGACCTTAAAGTTTTTCCACCTTTAGGTAATTTTGCAAGCAATGATTTTGCGATAGCTTTTTCCTGGTACTGAATAACAGGTTGAGCAAGTGCATTGTCGATCCATTCTTTCAATGTCTGATCTGAAGGCAGGTTATCCTGTGTTTTAGCTGTTACATAACAAAAATATTTGTCATCGATATTTATTTTATTTCTGATCTGATCAAAACTATTGAGCTCAATCCGGCCCAGATTGTTTTTTATAAAATTGTATTCCCATTCAATACCGGGAGAAGCTTCGTCATCAAGAAAATGATTGACATACTCCCATACGAGGGTTCCTGATTCAGTTTTTGCCCTTTCATTATAAAAATTTTCATAACTTGCAAGCATCATTGCTTTTGCTCTATCCAATTCTGCCTGGTTGAATCCAAATTTTTTAACTTTTATAGCTTCCTTTACCAGGGTTTCAATTGCTGATTTCAATTGTTCATTACCACTCATTGCGCCAAGAGCGAAATTCTCATATCCTCGTGCCCATCCTCCAAGATATGAATATGCATAAACAAAAGGTGGATTTGGTCCATTTTTTATTTCATCAAGTCTCATAGAGAGCATTCTGAAACAAAGGTTGCTTACCAGTTTATCAAGATAGTCTTTTTCAGTAACAATCTGGTCTTTTACATGTGCATTTCCTAAAATGGAGATCTGTGTAAAATTGGCTTCATCATCACTTATCATCATTGCCCTGCTTTCAGCAAATGGTTTTACTTCAAATGTTTCAGGTCGTGTTCTTGGATTTTGCGGGTTTTTAAATTTGCTAAATTTTTCAATAATCATCTGCTCAGCTTTTTCTACCGGCATATCTCCAACTACTACAACTGCCTGAAGGGTAGGACGATACCAGTCCTTATAAAATCTTTTAAGAGATTCATAATTAAATTTTTCAATTATTTCGTCCTTTCCAATCGGAAGTCTTTCTCCATATTTTGATCCGTTCATAAGTGCCGGCAACCATTTTTTCATCATTCTGTCGTCAGCTCCCTTTCCTAAACGGCTTTCAGCAAGTATTACACCTCTTTCCTTGTCGATTTCTTCATTTGTCAGTAGCATTCCACCACTCCAGTCTGCTATGACCTGAAAAGCTTTTTCTAACTTTACGGAATCATCACTAGGTACCGGTAAAATATACACGGTCTGATCAAAACCGGTAAACGCATTAAGATCGTTACCGAAAGCAACTCCAATACTCTGAAGGTAGGTGACAAGTTCATTGCCTGGAAAATGCTCAAGTCCATTGAATCCCATGTGTTCTAAGAAATGAGCCAGTCCCTGCTGATCATCATCTTCAAGGATAGATCCAGCATCAACTGCCAGTCGTAGTTCAACTTTCTTTTCCGGTTTGGCATTATACCTGATATAGTATTTCAAACCATTTGGTAGAGTTCCAAGTTTGACTTGTGGTGATAATGGTATTTTCGCATCCGGATTAAAAGAATTTTGAGAAATTAGGTTACCGATGTTAAATGTTAAAAGTAACATCAGTGGAATTAGATACTTTTTCATATAAAAATATTTTGATAAAAAAATTGGTTTCGCATCCAGAAGATTGTTAAATCGTATATAGATTATCAATAATAAACGGCTTTAAATTAATATTGTTATTTGATAGTAAGTTTTTTTACATCCATTTTCTATGATCATTTTCTACTTTGTGCAAAAAATAATTAAGCATTTTTCCTGAAATATTATTATCAAGGAAAGGAAGTAAAATTTTTCCGGCAGCGGTATAAATTATCACATCTGATAGATTTTTTGACTTTTGATACCAATTTTGTCTCATTGAAATAGTTTGTATTTTATAAATTTTTAATGCTACACAATTATTTGAAAACATGCCTTTTTGCAGGAATAAAATGTGTTCGTTGCAACTGCATTTCCACCTTGAATATCTCAATCTTGCTGAAAAAAAGATTAAAGCTATCCAAAGTAAAGGCAATATTAATAACGATGGTGTACCATATATCAGTATGATAACCCAGGAAATCATCGCAGGGAAAAAACCCTGTAACAATGTTGTGTAAAAAATTATTTTGTCAGAGAATGGTATCTGTATCAATCCCTCCCATTCTTCATCACTGAAATAATCACTTTTTATTCTTTCAATCATTGACTTGTTGCAAGCAGGTATTATTACTGCATCTTTATTACTGACAGTGATGCTCGATGCCTGTTTTAAATACACATCATAAATCCCTGCAAGTCGTTTTAGAGGATTATCTTTCCATTCAATGATCTGGATTTTTTTGTCTCTTACGGTCAGTTGTTTTTTGTTGAACAATCCTGATATTATCTTATATCCATCCAAAGTCCTGGATATTCTGAAATCGAAGTGGATGATTACTGTGCGGATCAATGAAAATAAAAATGAAATGGCTATTGAAAAAACAGCAAAAGTAAATATAGCTATTTTCCAGATTTCCAGCATCTCAACCCCGATTTCTTTTGATATTTCGTATGCATCAAACCCAAAATCATCAGTATATGCATAAAGTGATAGAAGAAATGCGAGAATGATAAAAAATGATTTTATATGATTTTGCAGGATGCCCAATTTTAATAGATCACTAAATGATAAACTCATAAATAAAGTATCACTTTTTATCCGTTCATCCTTTATATTTTCAATTAAATTTCCCGCTGAGACCTTTTTGTCCAGTATTGTTGCCCTTAGTTTTTCAGCCAGACTGATCTCAAATGCCGAAAATGAAAACTCAATTTCTTTTGATCCCGCGGTGTCAATTTCCAGTTTGGTAACATTAAGTAACTGGTGTAAAACTCCCTGCTCCAGGTTGATGGACTGAATCCGATCAAAAGGAATATTGGTTTTTGATCTTTTAAATACTCCCTTTTCGATTACAATTTCATTATTGCCTATAAAAAATTGAAAACGAAAATAATCGATTATTGTAAATATTATTAAAAAAATACTTATCAATATTAATCCATAAAGCAGGAATGGTTTGTAATCTTCCTTACCCACCAGAAGTGCCAAAGCTATTGGCCAGATGGTCCTGACTATTATTTTGAAATATTTATATGCCAGAAAAATTAATGCAACTGGTGATTGTCGTCGTGGAGAGCTGAAATCAGCTTCAATATTCTTCATGTACCGATATTTTGGAAATAATGAAGGATTTTATTTTGTTTGCTGTTTCAGTGTTCAGACCTGGAATTATTATGTCACTTTGTGAACCACCTGCTGTAAAAAATTTTATTGAGCATAAATTGAAAAAATTTTCAACAGGCCCTCTGGTTAGTTCTATGTGTTGAATTCTATTGAAAGGAACTATGGTTATGCGGTTAAAAAGCACACCCCTTCTAAATATCAGGTCATTATGTCTGATGCTGTATGATTTTCTATTGAAAGCTTTTTTAGTCGATATTAAGAAAAATGCACAAATTAGTAAAAGCAATAATGAACCTGAAAAAAATATTATTTTTTTATTTTCAAAATCAATAAAATAAGCAGAAATTAAAAATGCCGGAATTGTAACTAGAACAAATGATAACCGGTTAATAAACATAACCCAAAAATAGTTTTTTTCAAGTTTTTCGGGAATAGCTTCTGTAAAATCAGGTAAATCTTGAGAATATATCTGGGGATTTTCGAATTCCATTTAAAGTTTATTGTTACTTTAAGTGCAAAAGTATAGTATTTTTCATTTTCTCTCAAATCAAATCGATGAAAAGAGGATTTTTAAAGATAAATATCCTTCCGTAGAAAGCTCCTGAATTTGTAGATCAGAATTTACTGTAAATCATATAATCATACGGATTCAGACTTATCATATTACCTAAATTTGTTGATTGTCCATTTTTTAAATTTTTCCAGCTTGTATTTTTTAATGGGTCTGGCATTGTGAAACTGATGACTTTATTTCTTGAATTAATCAAAAATAAAACTTCATTGTTTCCATCATACCTTTTGAATGCCAGAATATCCTGTCCTGAATAATTGCTTAAAGACCTTTTTGATGATATTTTAAGCTGATGGTAAATTTCCATCATTCTCTTATATTCTGCAAGCATGTCCTGATTGGAAGTCCAGTCTATTGGAGATTTTGAAAAAAATGGAGTAGTACCTGTTTTACCAACCTCCTGTCCGGTATAGATCAAAGGCACACCACCCAGGAAAATCGCTGCTGCCGAAGCTGCCAATGCTCCATTTTTACCGTTGAACAATGTCATCGGACTTGCATCCCATGCTGATTCATCGTGATTAGTTGTAAATCGAAGTTTATGCTTTCCGGTCGGGATGCCAGAGTATTCACTGTTGTGAGCTGCAATGAGATTCTGAGCATTTTCTCCTTTCCAAACAGATTTGAGTTTACCATAAAAATCCCATCCGTATGTCAGTTCAAATCCAGCCTGATAATGATCTTTTCTTGAACCTTCTGCAAGCAAAATCAATTTCCGGTTCCTGATATTTTTAAGACTGTCTAATGCCTGCTTCCAGAAATCAAAAGGTACACCATCAGCATAATCACAGCGATAACCGTCAACATTTGCTTCAAGTATCCAGTATTTCATTGCATCAATCATTGTATCTCTCATTTTTGTATTACCAAAATTGAGATCGGCAACATCAGCCCAGTTTGTTCCCGGAGGCTGAATAATATTTCCGTTGGCATCCTGAGTGTACCATGCTTTATTTTTTATCCATATATTATCCCACGATGTGTGATTTGCTACCCAGTCGAGGATAACAGCCATATTTTTTTCATGAGCCATTGTTGTGAGTTTTCTTAAATCAGCCAATGTACCGTATTCAGGACTTATTGCTTTGAAATTCCTGATGCAGTAAGGGGAATTTACTGATTTTTCAATACCCTGCGTAAAGACCGGCATCAACCATAAAGTATTAATCCCCACACTTTTCAGTTCGTCAAGTCTGTTGATGATCCCATTTATATCACCTGATTGGCTAAAAGCACGGAGATTGACCTCATACATAGTGATACTGTCAGTCGGAGGCACTTCTTTGAGTGGAGTTCCGTATTGAGTATAACCTGAAATGTTATTATTCACTGAAGGTTCTTCGGATTTATCGCAGGCTACGATAAAGAATAGGAAAAGCAAAAAAGCTAATTTTATAACAGTTTTCATTTTATCAAAAGTCATATTTTTTAATAATAGGTGATTGCAATAAAAGATTGTAGACAAACTTAGAAAAGTCATCATACCAGGCAAAAAATTTTTTTTTTTACCTGGAAATCCCTATAAATTTCAAGGACAATGAATTATAATCTATTGTTAAAATAACTAATAAAAAGAACAATAATTTATTTCACAAAAATATATGCTTTTTGTACCGATCCAAAATATTCAGAAAAATTTTAGAGAAATCGCGAAGCAACATAATCTATTTTAAATTATAGGCACTTAAACTTGTCTTATTCAAATAGAACAAAACTCCGTCAATCTCATCTACAATAAAATTTGGATCGCTTTCATCAAGTTCGATATCAAATCTTTCATTTCCATTTTCAGGATTTAAAAACATAAGACATTTTTTACTTTGTTTGTTTTTTGTCAGCACAAAGGGGAAATCGTAAGAACTCTGGTTTTGTTTGTTCTGCCTATCAGCTTTCATTTGTTCAGCAATATCCCATGCATTATTCAATCCATCTACCATGCCACCTTTATGGACCATATTATCACCACTATAAACTGTTAAAACCTTATCAGCATGTCCAGTGCCAATAGCTGCTACAGTAACAGCCACAGTCGCCAATTTTACTAAACCTGAAGTGCTGCTAATGGCAGGGTAATCTTTTGAATACTTTATATTTCCATTCAGATCGGTTACAAAAACAGAATTGGAGCCTTTTATAAATAAACTATTAGTCAAAGACATTATCTGAGGTTTTTGTGATTCATAATCGAAGTCCTTGAATCTAATTACGTCTTTTGATTCTTTAAGCTGACCACTTTTTGTATCAAAGATAAAAATCCGATTATCATTATACATAAAAATCTTTTCTTGATCTTCATCAACTAAATAGGTAAATGAAGGAACTTTGGTAATACTAGTATTCCATAAAGATTTTCCTGTGTTGATATCGAAATAGAACACATTGGCATCATTCATAATGAACAATCCATTTTTTATTATATCTACTGATGGCATATCATAAGCCGGAAATTTAATATTCCATTTTTTATTTCCATTTTTATCAACAACACATAGAGAAAACTCATTATATTTCAAACCTAGAAATATGTAATTCTGGTCAGTTAAAAGAAAATTATTAACCTCACTGCAAGCGACAGGATATTTAAAAAATGGATTTAATGTATTCAAATCCAATAAATTCAAATTATAATTTTCTTGTATGAACACAAAATCCTTAATCTTATAAATTTTATATAAATATGAATTAAAGGATTTAGTATTTATGACTGAACCATCTGCCGGATTCAATTGATCCAGCGTTTTTTTACTTGAAACGTAAAGTTTGTTATTATCAGCAAAAACGGAAAGGACTTTATCAGGGTAATCTTTTTTTGCCAATTGTGTTCCGGTCTCAGCATCTAAAAACAATATGTATTTTTCCTGCGCTAAAGAAAGTATACTTCCATTATCAAACAGATTAAGTTCAAGCCCATCTTCACTTACTTTTATCTGAGCATTCAAATTACCATTGGTGATATTTACGAAATGTAATTTTTTTTCATCCTCCAGTATATACAGTATGTTCTTAAATTCATTAAAAGCTACTTTTTTAATTTTATCTTTAAATTCTATCCTTTTTGTAATCTTGCCTTCATTAGAAACAAGTGTTACATACTTTTTGTCAACTAATATTATTGAACCATTATCGGTAAGAGAGGGTTTATTCAATGTTCTACTTTCAGAAAGTCCGAATAATTCCTTTTCTACTTCTCCAATCTCAGTTGTAAATGAGTTTTTAAAATTTTTCAGATCAAGACTAAATATTACCAGTTTATTGTCTCTGCTCATTTCGAGTATTATCCGATGTTTTTCCCAATAATAATTGATATCTAATATCTTGGTTCTGATATTGCTTTTGGAAATGATCTCGCCATTTGTAGCATCAATAATTGCAAATGATTTGCCATCAAAATACATTATTGGCAGGTTGTCTAAAAAAAGAGGTTCACTGTCAATTTCAAGATTATTTTTCCAAACACTTTTCCCGGTAGTATTATCTATCAGAGATATTGAATTCTCTTCTTTTACGAAAATTTTTCCGTCTTCCAGTTGTTTAAAAAATGAGTTTTTTGATACATCTAACGACCAGAGTTGTTTTTGAGCATTTAAATTGATGCTTATCAAAATAAAAACTGAAAATAAAATTTTTTCAGCTTGCTGTATTGCTTTCATACAATTGATTTAGATTATGAATATAAGAATTATAAGATTTTTTAAAATTTGCTTTAGTTAGTAATTTGTTATGCTAAAGTAATTCTATTCGAGTTTGTTGAGATAAGAATAAGCTATTTCACTTAATATTTAGAATTTATCAAATTAATATATCCTGTTTGCCTTAATTCATATTAATAAAACTATACCATAATAATTAACCTTAACAATGAAAAACAATGAATTTCCATTATTCTTTAATGATTTTGGATATTGTAGATTTTCCATGATGATCAGTAAGTTTAATAAAGTATAATCCTGTCACGAAGGAAGAGATATCTATTTCATTAATATTTTCGTCCAGAACAACTGATTTAATCTTTTGACCTGTCATTGAATAAATATCTGCAAATAATTTTTCTCCTTGAGTTTCAATAACAACCCTGCCTGAGGAGGGTACAGGAAAAATAGAGTGATCAATATATTGGAGTACATTTTTTGTAGAAACTGACACATCAGGAATTATATAACTATAATAAACATCCTGTTCTCCATTGAAAGTTGCTGCCCATGCAAGATGAGCTCCGGTATTGTCTGATTTCATATCAAAATAGTCACCCATTTTCATCTGATTCGGATATCCGACATGAGAATCAAAAGTGCCTGAAAGTTTTTCATTTTTCGACCAGGTTTCTCCTCCATTTGTTGACCAGGAATAATACAGAGCTGAATTATCTTTACCTGACTGAGCATCCCTTGTATCCAGCCACACAACATCAATTCTTCCGTTGGGAGCAACAGACATTGTTCCAAACCACTGATGATTAAGCTTTGAATCATCATCATTTATTTTGAGTGGATTTGACCACGAATTACCTCTGTCAGTACTTTTTACAAACATTACATCTGAAGGATCGTCGTTTCTTTGCACAGAAGCCAGTAAATAAACATTTCCCTGTTCCTTCCCGCCTGACCGGTCTATTCCTATATTTACCTGACCAAGCAATCCCTGTGGATTGACACTTGATCCAAGTGCAATGTGCCCATCAAGGTCAACAGGCACCGGTGATTCCCATTCTATTATCGAGCTTGGTATCCCTGCATTTAAAGATTTAACCACAACAACAAAATTACCTGATTGTGACCTGCCGCTAACATACAAAACTCCATTTTTATCCACTGCCATCGTCCCAAACATAGGTCCGCCAGGTAAAGTTGTACAAGCTTCAAAACTTTCAGCATTTGTACTTGATCTGGTGAAAAATCCTGGAGCACAGGTAGTATAAGAAGGTGTCCAGGAGGAATAAATGTTTCCGCGGCCACTTGAACTGAATTTATCAATTGTCATCCACTGTTTGTCTCCTCCACCAATATGTACACCCTGATTCCAGTTTATTCCGTCATTATCACTTCTGAAAACTTTGCATCTGAATTCATTTGTAAGACTGTTGTAATAAAATCTGCCATCGGAGTCTGAATCCAGGACAGGATCGGAACGGAAAACCTGGGGTTCAAGCACACCGGGAAATGTCCATGTTTTGCCTGCATCAAAACTATAAGCCAACCCAGCCTGTCTGAAATTACTGCTTACATTATCAAATTGCCTCCAACCTATCACAATGTGATTTCTGTCAAAAGTATTAATAGCTATTGAGGGTTCATTTGCTGCATCCCCAAGTATGTTCATTCCATCTTTATTGACATTCACCTGTGATGTTATAACAACTGTTCCTCCATTATTTCTTAATCCTGAATGCCTGAAATTGTAAGGTGGAGTCAGTTTTTTGTTTTGATATTGATTTGGTAAATATGGATCATCTAAGGTTTCCTGATAGTACACTTCATGGTTGCCAGTTTTGGGGTCGGTCACCTGGGCAGGCAGAGATTGCAGTAAAATAAAATAAGAAAAAAAAATATATATCCTTAAGTTCATATCAGGGCATAGTTGAAATTGAAAATAAAAACTCAAAAGTAATGAAAAGTAAATAAACACTTCAAAATTTTTCCAGGAAGTTCCAATAAATCCTACTGTATAAAAATATCATTTGATTGTGTATTTGTAACCACACAGGTTCAACTCCAAAGGATTAAATTCTTACATAAATCATCAAGCACCATCACATCAACATCGAAGGGTTTATATTATCCAATATTTGAATTATTAGAAACTACTAATGATTTTAAAAGTAATAGTAAAATATTCAAATGAGCTTGAAAATAGGTTTCATTTATATTTGTTTCACGCAAAGATGCAAAGACGCAAAAGTTCTTGAACTTGAGTAGTTAAGTTTGTTTTAAAACAATTTATTCAAAAGTTTTTTAAAAAACTGAAGTTTTTTCTTTTAAAAATTTATTTTTGTCTATATTCGTATCAAACATTTTTTTGATTAATAACAAATAGCATCGTTGTTCAGAAAATTTGCAATAATAGTAACAATTTTTGGAGTTCTTTCTCCTTTTTTGCTGCAACCGGTAGTTTGCCAGACTAATATTGATGTAGAAACATTTATAGAAAAGTATATTGAAACTCTCGAGGAAAATGAGGACATCGATATAAATGAGATCAGAGAATTATTTGAATTCAGGATCTCCGAACCGCTTGATCTCAATCAATGTGATGAGAGCGAATTGGCTGAATTCAATATTTTAAATGAGCAGCAGTTAAAATCATTCTTTACATACCGGGCAGGCCTCGGCAAATTGATATCGATATACGAATTACAGGCAATTCCATTTTTTGATCTGAGCACTATTGAAATTTTAAGTCCATTGGTTACAGTGGGTTTATTTGAAACTGATTATCACACAGGGTTAGGCCATTTGCTCAGGCAGAGTAAAAGGG
Organism: Deltaproteobacteria bacterium; assembly: GCA_050258615.1. Classification (GTDB taxonomy): domain Bacteria; phylum Bacteroidota; class Bacteroidia; order Chitinophagales; family Saprospiraceae; genus JADJGA01. The sequence continues at coordinate 266,261 of JBLMZC010000007.1, forward strand.
AGTTGATAATGAAAACTAAAACAACAATTGAAGAAAAAGCTGGTTATTTGCCCGGGCAAGACTCTGTTCCAAATTATGCAGGAGATAAAATGACATATTATTCCAGGCTTAAAGTTAAATATGAAAATCGACTTGATATTGGCATAATAGCTGAAAAAGACCCCGGAGAACTGTTTTTCAAAGGCTATAACAAATACGGATTTGATTATTATTCGGCTCATATTTTCCTTTATAAACAATATTCATGGTTGAAAGAAATGAATATTGGAGATTTCACCGCCAGTCTGGGACAGGGTCTGATTTTACAAAACGATTTTGGCAGAGGTAAAAGTGCACTGGTAACAAACATTAAAAAGAATGCCTCCAGGGTGATCAGGCCATATAATTCTGTCAATGAAAATATGTATTTGCGGGGCTTTGGGGCTACTTTTATACCTTTAAAGAATATTGAATTCAGTATTTTTGGATCAATAAAGAAAAATGATGCAAACATTGAGGTCTCCGAAATTGATTATGAAGATGAGGAAGTCTATGCATCAAGCCTTCAGATATCTGGTTTTCACAGGACAGAAAGTGAAATTGAGGGTAAGAAAAGCATTAGTGAAATTTCAACAGGTGGCAGGATTGTATTCAAAGCGAAAAATGGATATGCCGGGGCAAATCTGTTTTTTGTCTCTCTAAGTGAGCAACTAATTAGGAGCAGTGATCTGTACAATAAATTCAGATTTTCAGGAGATAAACTCGTGAATGCCAGTCTGGATTATTCTCAATTATGGAAAAATATCCTGTTTTTTGGTGAGTTAGCCAGGAGCCGGAATAATGGCTATGCTATTTTGCAGGGAATACAGATGGCACCTTCTCCTAAGCTTGATCTGGCTTTTTTATACAGGAATTACTCTAAGGATTATCATAGTCTTAATTCCAATTCATTTGGAGAAACAGTTGGAACAAACAATGAAGAAGGTTTTTATTTTGGAGCTACTTACAGGTTCAACCGTAAATGGAGTATTTCTTTATATCACGATATTTGGGATTTTAAATGGCAGCGTTTCAATGTTAATTCACCAACAGCCGGAAACGAGTTTTTTGCCATATTAAAATACACATTACGACATAAATTTAATTTTTATGTTCAATTTAAAAATGAAAATAAGGCCTCCAATATCCCCTCTGATTTTGAATATATTAAAGAATCTCATTATGGAACAAAAAAGAGACTCAGATTTCATTTCGATTATAAGTTAACGAAAACATGGGAGTTAAGAAACAGGATTGAATTTTCTGATTATGCTATATCAAATACTGAATCAAGAGGTTTTTTAATTTATCAGGATATAATATTCCGGCCTGTTGAATTTCCTGTAGATATCAATATCAGATATGCGATTTTTGATACCGATGATTATGATTCCGGAATATATGCCTATGAAAATGATCTCATAGGAGAAAGTTATATACCTGTGTATTACAAGAAGGGCCAAAGAGTTTATTTTAATGTCAAATACAGATTAAATAATTCTGCAAGGCTTGAAATGAGGTGGGGCAGGTGGTTCTATCCTTACGAATCCAGTATTGGAAGTGGTAATGAACTAATAAATAATAACCGGAAAACTGATTTCAAACTGCAAATTAAACTTGATCTGTAAAATTTTCCATGGAAATAATAATTTCCGGAAGTTTTTTCCAAATTAAGTAAGGAAAGAAAAAGGTATTGATTTTTATGAAATCCGATAATAATGTCAGACCATTGAATATCAGCCTATTTTAACTGAAGTCATGGTCAAAGAGCCACCGACTGCCTTGTCATTAAAAATGAGTATCTGATCTTTTTTGTTTTTAATGCCCATAATATAAATCAAAGGAATAAAATGTTCAGTGGTGGGGATTGCAAGATCCCATGCCTTACCCTGCGATCTGAAATTTGTCAGTGTTCTGTGCTCATTTTCAGTTATTGCCTTTTTTATCTGTTCATTTGCTTCAATCGCCCAGTCATAAGCATAATTACTTTGCCCTAACTTATCCCAGGCTATTCTGCCCAGATTATGAACCATATTGCCACTTCCAATTATTAAAATGCCTTTTTTTCTTAATTCTGAAAGCTGACCCGCTATTTCATAATGCTTCTCAGGATTGGCATTTTGATCGATACTCAGTTGAATCATTGGAATATCTGCTGCCGGATATAAGTGTTTAACCACGCTCCAGGCACCATGGTCATATCCCCAGTTAAAATCCAGCCTCGCATCCACACTGGTAAGTATCTCCCTGACATTTTCTCCCAAAGCAGGAAAACCCGGAGCAGGATATTGGATTTCATATAGACTTTTTGGGAAACCCGAAAAATCATGGATTGTGCGCGGTTTTTCCATTCCTGTTATGAAAGTTCCATTTGTCTCCCAGTGCGCAGAAACACAAATTATAGCTTTAGGACGGGGAATATCTTCGGCTATTTTTTTGAAACCCCTTGTAAACTCATTGTCTTCAATTGCATTCATTGGACTGCCGTGTCCTAAAAAGAGGGCAGGCATTTCATGTAATTCTTCTTTTTTACTCAAATCTATTTTAAAACTACCAAGATTTGAAATTATGTTTGTGAAAGGTAAAATAGCCATAGAATGAATAAATCTTTTTCTTTTCATATTGATGTTTGCTTCTTAATCTTCAAGGAATCCAAATTTACCTGTATGAAATTCATTATAAGCCCCGACTATCTCTTCCCTGGTATTCATTACAAATGGGCCATAAGCTGCTATCGGCTCTTTTATTGGTTTGCCACTTAAAATAAGTATTTTTGATTTTTCTCTTGCTTTCAGATTGAAGTTTTCTCCTTTGTAATGAAACAAGGCTAACTGATCTGTCAGCACAATTTCAGAATTGTTGATGATCAAACTTCCTTCAATTAAAAGCAGAAAAGTTGTAAATTCGGCAGGGAAGCTGAAGGCAGCCTCTGCATCATCCTCGAGAATCGAATTTAAAACATTGATCTCCGTGAATGTCGATGCCGGACCCTTTATTCCATTATATTCGCCAGCAATAACTTCAATAAGGCCCTGATTATTGTCAAGGAAATATTTGCCTAAAGATGAGTTTGAAATTGCCTGATATTTTGGACTAGTCAATTTAAATTCTGCAGGCAGGTTTACCCACATCTGCACCATTTGAAAAACCCCACCTTTTTTACTGAACTCCTTTTCATGGTATTCCTTGTGAAGTACACCTGAAGCTGCAGTCATCCACTGAACATCACCTTCATAAATTACTCCGCTGTTGCCGGCACTGTCATGATGAGCAACACTACCCTTATAGGCAATAGTCACTGTCTCAAATCCCTTGTGAGGATGAACTCCAACTCCTTTTTGCTTTTCTGAAGGAGGAAAAATATATTGTGAATTGTAATCCAGCATTAAAAACGGATCCATTCTTTGCATGCTAAGTCCATTCAATGAAGGAATAAAATTATGAACCCTGAAACCATCACCAACATAATGTGGTACAGGAGCATTAAATATTTTTTCAACCAGTTTTACAGACATAATTTAGAGTATTTTGATCATTTGTAATAAATTCCTACTGATTTTAACAACAAAAACCAAACTTAGTTTCAGGTGGGAAAAAAGGCTAAATTATTGATAAGTAAAAAAATACTCAAAGTAGTGGCACTAAATGCTTGTTTTCTATAATAAAGCTTGGTTCATTAAAAGAATTATTATGTCAGAAAAAAGAAATTAACCCGGAATCGATAATTGTGTTCATATCATTTTCTGCTTTTTCCATACATTCCAAAAGCTTGAACTGCGACCGGCACCTTACCAAATTATGCTCATCATATTTTATTTTATAATAAGTGTCACCTGCCAGATAATCCGTTAAAAAACGTAGCCCCATGATATAGGTCATAAATCTGCATGATAAAACAAGATAATCAATTTCTTCCTGAATGAGAAATGCCTTTGATTTTGATAAATAACCACTTGCAAAAGCTCTGAAAGTATTTATATTGAAGGTGACAGAATCAGTATCTTTTTCATCCTCATCAGCTGTATTGCAGCTGCTTCTTACTGCATCACCAAAGTCATGCAGTATTGTTCCAGGCATTACTGTGTCAAGATCAACAACACATAAGGCTTCACCATCATTCGAAAAAAGGATATTGTTGAATTTAGTGTCATTATGAGTTATCCTCATGGGTATCTTTCCATTTTTAAAGTCAGTGGTCAATTTTACCAGATCAGGATATCTTGTTTTAGCTGTTTCAACTTCTCCTGGTACCATTTTTAGCCTGCCTGCACGGTCATATAAAACAGCATTATTGAAGTTTTCCATTCTCCATTCCAGATCATGAAATCGTGGAATTGTCTCAACCAATAATAAAGGGTCGAGCGTTGAAAGCCGCGACTGGAAATCTCCAAACAGCTGACCACCTTTAAAGGCAATCCCCGGATCATTCACTTTGTCATAGCTTATAGTATCCGGAATATATTTGCAGCATCTCCAGAAATTACCATCAGCATCCTTGTAATAGTATTTTCCTCCTGATGTAGGATAAAAATGCAGAACTCTACGGTTTATATCCAAAGTCATTTCATTATTAAAGGTATTGTAAATATGTTTTGTTACAATTACAATATTGTTCATCAGGCCATCCACATCTTTAAAAATCTGATTGTTAATTTTTTGCAGTATATAACCTTCGTTCTCAGATTTTGAGGATTTTAACAAGTAAGTGTCATTTATATGGCCAGATCCGAATAAAGATACATCATCAGTAATTTCATCTTTCACAAAGTTCGATAAAATGGTAGCAGGTTTATAATTCATAAAAGTGATTTCATTTCAATTGCGAAAATAATGATTCGAAAAATGATTACAATTATTTTTCCATGGAATTTGCTGTATATATTGTTATATTTAGGTTAGTTAGAATTAATGATATAATAGTATGTCTTCTCGTTAACAGTCGCGGGAATGACATTTAATTTTATGTAATTGCTTGAAATATTGGGCTTAGCCGAATGTTTTAATCATCATCAATAAGCTGGTCATTTCGAATGATATGATGAATCTTTTATTCCCTACCAGGTAATTTTTTTGTATCGAACTAAGGATAATAAAATTATATCCCGGAAAAAAATATTGACGGAATTTATTGCTATGTTTTCATTTAAGTAAATACAAACTGTTTTAACTTTATTACCGCTGATTTTTTTTATATGAGAAAAATGCGGTTTCATCGGGAAAAATCCTGTATTATATATAAAGTATTTGCAATCATTATTATTATCATTAATTTTGCAGACTGTAAAATTTTAAACCGTAACTAAATGAAAAAACTATTTTTAACAACAATTTTTGCTTTTTTTGCAATAAGTATTTTTGCTCAGAAAAAGCAAGCCGGGCCTCATGATTTTGGCAGAATGTGGACTTTTGAAAACCCACCAAAAGAGTGGTTGACCAAAGCATATAATTTCACTCCTGGTGATAAATGGTTTGAAGATGTAAGACTGTCAGCACTTAGAATGAATACCGGTTGCTCTGCTTCTTTTGTTTCACCTGATGGTCTGATTATGACCAATCACCACTGCAGCAGGGATGCAGTATTGGAGGTTCAGCAGGATGGAGAAGATATAATGGGCAATGGTTTTTTTGCAGCAAACAGCAGTGAAGAGCGTCTTGTCAAAAGTGTGTTTTTTGAACAACTGATTAAATTTGCCGATGTCACTCCCATGATAGACAAGTATGTAAAGAAATCGAAGGCAAGTGATGAAGAAAGGAAAAAAACTGAAGCTATAGACAGTGTAAAAAACTATTTCAGAAAAATGGCTGACTGGAAAGACCTGAGATTGCAGATCATTCCTTATTACAGCGGAGTTAAATATTCACTGTATGGCTATAAAAAATTTGACAACATCAGACTTGTTGCAATTCCTGAAGCCGAAGCTGCTTTTTATGGTGGTGATCCTGACAATTTTACCTATCCACGATATGATATGGATTTTACATTCTGGAGAGCTTATGACGATAACGGGCAACCTGTAAACAGTTCAGCTCACTATTTTAAATTTAATCCAGAGGGAGCCACTGAAAATGAACTGGTATTTGTAGTTGGAAATCCAGGAAATACTGAGCGTTACAGAACAGTAGCACAGCTGGATTATGACAGGAAATTCAGATATCCTCCGATGCTCGACCTTTTTGATAATATTTTGACAAAATTGCAGGCAGAATACGATAAAGATCCGAATGAGTTTAAACTGAATGAAATATTCGGATTATCTAATTCTTATAAGGCATATTCAGGGATTCAGGGAGGATTGATGAATGATAAATTGTACAGCAGGAAAGTAGAAATAGAGAATCTTGTGAGGAAAAATCACAAAGGACAGGATTACTGGGCTGAACTCGAAAAGGAATATACAATCCTGGCTCCTCATTCATGGGCAATGACCATACTCGGACAACTTTCAATGGGCTCACAGGCTACTATGTTGATGAGTGCATGGGCTAATCTCGAAGAAAAGATCAATTCCGGTGCCCCGGCCGATGAGGTTGATGATGCAAAAGATCAGCTGAAAAACAAACCTGAAACGATTTCTGATGAAGAAGATCTATACTATCTGAATCTTTTATTGAAACTTGCTGATAAATATATTCCGAAGGAAAACAAATCACTAAGCTCAATTCTTAACGGTAAAACACCAGAACAGTTTATGGAATACCTTAAAAAAGAAAGCAAGTTTTTTAATGGGAAAGGCTGGAAATCAATTCTTGAAAAAGATCCAAAGAAAATCCTGAAAGCTGATGATCCGTTTATTTTGCTTTCAAGAGCTATGATACCTCAGTATAAGACAGCAGTGGAAGCATTTCAGAATTCCTCAGATAAAAGAGAGCAGCTGGAGGGCAAAATAGCTCAGGAGTATTTCAGGTATTTCGGAGATATACTTCCACCGGATGCAACCTTTACGCTGCGGATTTCAGATGGCCTTGTAAAAGGATATAATTATAATGGAACTGAGGCACCGTACAAGACAACTTTTTTCGGCATGTATGACAGAAATGCTTCTTTCAATGGTGAATATCCCTGGAGACTGCCTAAAGCATGGCAAAACCCTCCTATGGAATTGCTTTCAAAACCTATGAACTTTGTTTCAACCAATGATATAATCGGTGGCAACAGCGGAAGTGCCATCATCAATAAGAATAAAGAAGTTGTCGGCTTGATATTTGATGGAAATATTGAATCACTGCCTGGTAATTTTATTTTTGATGAAGAATCAAACAGGGCAGTTAGCGTTCACTCAACAGGTATTTTATCCGCTTTGAAATATATTTATAAAGCTGACAGGCTGGTTGGAGAACTTGCTCCTTCGATGAAATAATGATGAACTAATTTTGCAGTAGAAGTAAATTGTTTTTAAATGTCCCGGGATAGAGTTGATCAATTCCGGGATTTTTTTTTAGAAAAGTAGATGGTTTTACTGTAATACCGACATGAAATTGAAAATAGTACTGACACTTACAGTCAGCACAGGTACTGACATTTGCAGTCAGCACAAATCCGATTTAAGAACCCCAATTCCCCCAATTTCAGTCGGCATTATATTTTAAATGCTGACCTGATTGTCAGTGTCACGATGCTGACCGAAGTGTCAGCACCAAATTATTGGAATATTATATAAATGAATTTGGTATAACTATACTGTCAATAGCACTTATGGTATAATTTCTAAAAATCAGGGTTTGATTTTGTTAATGCATCATGAAATTTGCGATCAGTTTTTTCAGTGTTTCAATTTGAGCATCAATTGAAAAGCCAGATCCGATATTATCCATTCTTCAATTATTTTGTCATCATGAAAACGGGAAACAAGCATTTCATGCCATTTGATTTTTTTATTTGATGCAGGAATTCCCTTCAATGCGGATTTATGAGTTCCGCTTAATTTTCTCTGCCATGTGATCATTTCTTCTGTCTGTGATAAAATTTCAATATTAACAATTTTTATATCAGGAATTGCTGTTCGCAATTGCTTAGAAAATTTCATAATAAATTTGTGACCATTATAGGTCTTTTCACCGGCATGTGCAATATAGTCAGCTGAAAAATAAGTATCAACAATGTTCAGATTTCCCTCACTTATGAGTTGGATGGCAATGTTTTTTATCTGTTCAGTCCTAGCCATATTATTTATTTTTACATTATTATTTTTATTATTTTTATTTAGGTTTTTTATGAATTTTAGTGGCTACTATTATTCTTTAATTCATATAGGTTATTTTAGTTCTGACAAGATTAATTTTTTCATTTTAAATGTATTCAACAGGGCCTTTTCTCTTACAACAGGGTCTTCGTTGTGGATAAGTTCAAAATACTCTACCGGTACTATCTGCCATGATAGGCCATATTTGTCTTTACACCAGCCACATACACCTTCTTCTCCACCATTAGTTGTTAATGCTTCCCAATAGTAGTCGGTTTCAGCCTGGTCTTTAGTGTTGATTACGAAAGAAACAGCTTCATTAAATTTAAACAAAGGTCCTGCTGCAAGGATAGAAAATTCTATTCCCGCAATTTCCATCACTGCCGTATCAAATTCTTGTCCTCCATATTCAGGAGGGTTTTTAAATTTATGAAAGTCTTTGAGTTTACCATCTTTAAAAATAGAAAGGTAGTAGTCAGCTACTTCTTTTGCATCTTTTTCAACCCAAAGACAAGGTGTTATTTTTTGTTGAGATGTCATTTATATGATTTATTTGATTTTTAAATTTATCTGTATGCGGTATTAGTAAAGTTTCGATTAATGTAAAACAATTTTAATTGATAATCAATTATATACAAAACTATTTCCTGTCCAAACTCAACTGTTTAGAGGTCAAATTTAGTAATTTTCCTATAAAACAATTCACTAAGCCCGGCTTTTTTTTTTGAGTGTACGACAAAATATTCAAAAGGGTAGTAGTTAGGCTTACTTTTAATACCGACATGAAATTGATAATAGTACTGACATTTGCAGTCAGCACAAATCCGATTTAAGAACCCCAATTCCCCCAATTTCAGTCGGCATTATATTTTAAATGCTGACCAAAGTGCCTGTACTGACCAAAGTG